>NZ_VTPU01000019.1 GCF_008274785.1 Halomonas eurihalina | reverse complement strand
TACACCGAGTACCGAGTCAATCACGTGTTACCCAAGGCAGCCCCCGAAGGCTGGCTGGCAGAATGGTCACAGCCGCTACCCGAAGCCGAATGGGCCAAACCGTCTGAGGAGCTCACCGAACTGAGCCGTCAGGTGGAGGCCGCCTACGAGCGCGGCGAGACCTTCCTCGACCTGGGGCCGGTGGAGGAACGTTTCGGCCAGTCAGGCGCCGGCGAAGTGCCGAAGGCGGCCTATCGAAGCGTGCCTTTCGCCGCTCACTCGGGATAAACCTTGTCGTCGCAATCAGGGCATTGGCTGCCATTCATCGAGGCTCTGATGCCCCAATAAAAGTACGGTACATCAATGGCGCCAGGCGGGATCGGCAGCTTGAGGAGTACCAGGTTATGCCGATCACTATACGAATATTGCTAATGCAAGTAAGTGGATAGGAGCTGCTGGTTGGGTTGGGGTTGGTCTCAGTGGGATTTCTGCCTATGAAAAAACCCGTGAAGCCTGTGCTTCTGGGCGCGAGAATGAGTGCAACATTGCCCGAGTGAGAGAAGGGGCAAGCTTTGTAGGAGGAACCCTGGGGACGGTTTGGGAGGTACTGCTGCTGGCTCTATGGCGGGTGGAGTTTATTTAGCTCTAGGCGTCCCGACAGGTGGTATAGCGACGCTGGCATGTGGCATTGTTCTGGTAGGTGGTGGAGGTTTCATAGGTGAAAAAGTAGGTGGTGAAATATTAGGGTCTGGTGGTGAAGTTTTAGGTGAATATATATGGTAATGGAAGTGATTGATTTTGAACTGGTGGTGGCCGTCTTTGTTATAGGTTCGGGTTTGTTCGGGTTTTTAACGTTAGTTGTTTGGGGTGTTATCCTTTTGATATTTATGAATGAGATAGATGACTGTTTTGATAGCCCGGATTTTCCGAACAGAGGATATAAAGGGGTCTGGCCTTGGGGGATGGGGCGGGCAATGGCTTATGGAGTTTTTTATGTTTTTCCTAACTCGTGGTTTGTTCGAAAAAAATTCCCGAATGCTCGTGAAAGCATTAAGATTGATGAGATTCCTGGGAAGATAAAGTTTATGGCGGCTTTTCCTATGTATACATGTATTCCCTCTGCATTAATTATGTTTTCAGCAGGGGCGGTGCTTAAATTAAATGAATGGTCTTTTTGATTGGAAACGAGTCGTCTGTCCTGATTGGACGACTCGGGGATAGCTGATGCACGTGACCTGCCCCGCCCCGCCATGCATTTCGGTGAGTGCTCCTTGCCCATCCCCATCCTGATGGCCCAGTCGGTGCCGGGCTATGAGGACAGCTACACCGCCGAGCCCGAAGACGTCAACGCATACGCGCATGCGCCCACCAAGAACGTTCGTTTCGTTGAGCGCCCCGACGCTGCCTCGTCGGAAAGCTCGTCAGACCAGCAAAATACCCGGCGCTGAACGTCGAGAGCCTCGGATCGCTCGTGGTACCGAGGCCCTGGTCATGCCCCGGACCGCCTCAGGAGAAACCGCCGTTGGCGCGTAGCACCTGCCCATTGATCCAGCCGCCTTGCGGCCCGGCCAGGAAGGCGACGGCATCAGCAATTTCCTCCGGTTGCCCCAGGCGCTCGAGCGGGGCCATGGCAGCGATCGAGGCGACCTGTTCGTCGCTCTTGCCTTCGAAGAACAGCTCGGTGGCCACGGGGCCGGGTGCCACGCCGTTGACGGTGATGTTGCGCCCGCGCAGTTCATTGGCCAGTACCTTGATCAGCCCCTCGACACCGGCCTTGCTGGCGATGTAGGCACCGTAGGCGGGGAAGGATTTCGCCAGCACGCTCGATGACAGGGCGATGATGCGCCCACCCTCGCGCAGTGTCTCGGCGGCCTTGGCCATCACCAGCCAACTGCCGCGCAGGTTAGTGGCGAGCGTACGGTCGAGGACCTCGACATTGTCGGTGGTGATGTTCGCCATCTGCAGGGTGCCGGCATTGTTGACCACGACATCGAGGCGTCCGAACGCTTCCAGCGCTTGGTCGAAAAGCCGAATGACGGACGCCGAATCGCCGATATCGGCCTGTAGTGCCACTCCGCGGCCACCGTTCGTCTCGATCTCGGCCACGGTCTGGTTTGCCAGTTCCGCATTGCCGGCATAGTTCACCACGACGGCGAAACCATCCCCGGCGAGCTTGAGGGCGATGGCACGGCCGATGCCACGGGAAGCGCCGGTCACCAGTGCGACTTGCTGCGTTGTGTCGGTCATTGATCCGTTCCTCGTTGGGTTGACGGTGCCCAGTATTGGCATTCCATTCACGCGAATAAATCAGCTAATCTGCAAAGACTATTCAGCCAGGAAAAACAATTCGTATGGACCGGTTCGAGGCGATGACCCTTTTCGTGCGCATCGTGGAGAGCGGTAGCTTCACCAAGGCCGCCAACGGGCTCGATATTCCCCGAGCGACCGCCACCCTGGCCATTCAGCGGATGGAAAGCCGGTTGGGTGTACGCCTGCTGGAACGCACGACGCGGCAGGTACGCCCCACCCCCGAGGGAAAGGCGTTCCACGAGCGTTGCGTGCGTCTCCTGGCGGAGCTGGAGGATGCCGAGGCGACCTTGAAGCCGGCCGCCGATAATCCCGACGGTGTCTTGCGTGTCGAGATGCATGGCGCCCAGGCCCGGTTGATCGTGTTGCCGCGCATTCAGGAGTTCCATCGCCGCTATCCGCGGTTGGAGCTGATTCTGACCAGCGGGGACCGGTTCGTGGATCTGGTGGGAGAGGGAGTGGATTGTGCGCTGCGCTCCGGAGCCCCGGCGGATTCCAGCCTGGTCGCCCGCAAGCTGGCCGAAATGCCCCAGACGATCTGTGCCAGCCCGGCATACCTGGAGAACGCCGGGTATCCGCGTCACCCCGGCGAGCTTCACAAGCACCAGGTGGTCAATTTCTTCTCTGGCAACAATGCGACGGACAGCACCCTGGATGTGATCGTGGATGGCCGTTCCCGGGCTTTCGAGGTCGGTGGCTGGATCACGGTCAACGATGCCTCGACCTATGTGGAGAGTGGTCGCCAGGGATGCGGCATGATTCAACTGCCGCGCTTTCATGTCGCGCCCCTGATCGAGCGGGGAGAGCTCGTGGAGGTCCTTCCTGAGTGGTCTAAACCGTCGTTGCCGCTGCACGCGGTCTATCCTCAGCGACGGCAGCTATCGCCCCGTGTGCGGGTCTTCCTGGACTGGATCGCCTCGATCTACGCAGCACGTTCCGGTGCGTAGATAGGGTGCAGGGGAGCAATGCGCCTGCCTGATGTTATCGCTCAGGATTGCGGCGCGGCGCTCAGGGTGAGTTCGATGGCGTCGTGTCGCCAGTATTCGTCGTCGCAATCCACCATACGACCGTTCTGATCATGATTGATGCGGGTGATGCGTTGCACCGGGCTGCCCGGCGCGGCGTACAGGGCGGCGGCGGCTTGATGGCCCAGTACCGTGGACCCCAGCTCGAAGCTGACACGGCTGACCCGGATAGCGTATTCCCGCCGATAGAGCTCGGTCAGCGAGCAGGCGGCAAGGTCGAACGCAAGGATGTCGGGAAAGCAGTCGACCCTGAGGTGGTGTTCGACATAGAGCACTCGACGGCCGTCGATGCTTCTGGCTCTGACGATCCGGTAGACCGGCGTTCCTTCCGCCATGCCCAAGCGCCTGGCGACCGTCGTCGAGGCGGCCGTTTCACTGGCTTCCAGCAGCTCGGTGGTGGCGTGACGCCGTTGCGATTCGACCATCTCGTGGAAGGGCAGGCCGGCGAGCAGGTCGTAGCGCAGGCGTGGGGGAGAGAGGAACCAGCCGCGGCGGCTTTCCCGGTAGATGCGTCCCTCGGCTTCCAGTTGTGAAAGCGCCTCGCGCAGAGTGATTCGCGTCGTGTTCAGGTACTCCATCAGTTGCCGTTCGGAGGGCAAGCGCTCACCGGGGCGCAGGGCGTGCTGGGTCAGCAGTTCCCACAATGTCATCCGCAGGTCATGGGCTTGCTGACTGGCGGGCATGTCTGATGAGCGAAGCGGGTTTGTGGAAGCTGCTGGCATTGAAGGCATGGGATCTCGAGATGGTTTTTTGGTCTAGTTCAGTTTGCATGGTTCATGACGTGAAGCTTTTCATCACAGTCTAGCGGCCTTTCTGTTTCAGCAGGATGAAATGCTCTGTTGTCATGCGCAACGTGGCTGCCACGTATCTGACACCATGGCGTCATAAAGCGTCTCTAAAGTCCTCCTTGCCACTGCCTGAACTAGACCAGGCGAAGATCTGCCTCTCACGATTCTTGCAAGGAGCCACACCATGCTGCCGCGTCGATTGCCTCTTCCTCGTCTGGCTCTGGGCTGTGCCCTGGGTGCCACTCTCATGGCCGGTAGTGTCCAGGCCGAGCCGTCGGATCTGACGGCCCTCATCGAGGCCGCCCAGCAGGAAGGGCGTGTTGACAGTGTCGGGATGCCGGACTCCTGGGCCAACTGGAAGGATACCTGGCAGGACCTGAAGACCGAGTATGGCCTGGAGCACATGGATACCGACATGAGCTCGGCTCAGGAAGTCGCCAAGTTCAAGGCCGAGGGCGAGAATGCCACGGCCGATATCGGGGATGTGGGATTCGCGTTCGGTCCCATCGCGGTGGAGCAGGGCGTCACTCAGCCGTACAAGCCGAGCACCTGGGAAGAGATTCCCGACTGGGCCAAGGATGAGGATGGACACTGGATGCTCGGTTATACCGGAACCATCTCCTTCATGATCAACAAGGAACTGGTGCCGGAAGACCAGCGCCCCGGCTCCTTCGCTGATCTCCGCGAGGGCGACTACAGGGTCTCGACTGGCGCTGTGGGCCAGGCGTCCCAGGCCAATAACGCCTTGCTGGCGGCGGCCTACGCCAACGGTGGCAGCGAGGCGGATTTGTCCCCCGGTTATGAGATGTTCGCCGAACTGGCCCGTCAGGGGCGGCTTTCGCTGGCCGAGCCCAGCATTGCCAATCTCGAGAAGGGCGAGATCGAGGTCGGCTTGTTGTGGGACTTCAACGCCCTGAACTACCGTGACCAGATTGACCGCGATGCCTTCGAGGTGGTGATTCCTTCCGATGCGTCGGTGACTTCCGGCTATGCCACCATCATCAATCGGCATGCGGCGCATCCCAATGCGGCCAAGCTGGCCCGTGAGTTCATCCTCTCCGATCAAGGGCAGCTCAATCTGGCCGAGGGCTATGCACGCCCGATCCGCGCCGAGCACCTGGAAATGCCCGACGAGATCGCCGACAAGCTGCTGCCCAACGAGCAGTACGCCAATGCGCGGCCGATCCAGGACTTCGCAGCCTGGGAGCAGAGTGCTCGCGAGTTGCCCCGCCAGTGGCAGTCCCAGGTGCTGATCCATCAGCAGTAATCCGTCATGTCACCGTTGCCGCTACCCGAGCCGGGTAGCGGCCTGGAGTCAGCATGTCACACCGCGTGATACTCATTGTCCTCGACGGCCTCAATCATCTCGTCGGCCACCATGCCATGGGCTATCTCAATGCGCTCTGCGAGGCGGGTCGGGGCCGTTACTACACGCTGAACTGCGAATTGCCGGCCATGTCGCGGCCGCTTTACGAGTGCCTGTTGACCGGGGATCGCCCCGTCGATTCCGGTGTGGTCAACAACGATGTGGTGCGCCGTTCCCATGGCACCAGCCTGTTTGATCTGGCTACCCGGCAAGGCAAGCGCACGGCGGCCGCGGCCTATCATTGGGTGAGCGAGCTTTACCTCGAGGCGCCCTTCGATCGTACACGGCATCGCTTTCAGCATGCGCCGGATGCCGCCATCCAGGCCGGGCTCTTCTATTGGCAGGATCACTATCCGGACGACCATCTGTTCAGCGATGCCGAGGTGCTTCGCCAACTGAATGATCCGGATTTCCTGCTGGTGCACAGCATGAACATCGATGATACCGGGCACCGCCATGGTGGCGATTCGCCCCAGTATCGTAATGCGGCGCGTCGTGCCGATATCGCGCTGGCCGACTACCTGCCGCGCTGGCTGGAGGCAGGCTATCAGGTGATGGTGACCGCCGATCACGGCATGAATGCCGACCGCTCCCACTCGGGCACGCTGGAAGAAGAGCGTCGTGTGCCGCTATGGACGTTGGGCGAGGCGTTCTCCTGCCGTCCGGTTTCCCTCATTGAGCAGGGGCGCCTGTGCGGGACTCTGGCCACCTTGATGGGGCTGGATCATGGCAAGCCGTTGCAGAGCGAATTGCTTACTCAGGAGGAGGGTGGTTCATGAAAGGACTTCGTTCTGCCTCGCCGGCTTTGTTGTGGCTGCTGCCTTTCGTGGTGGTATTCACGGCCTTCCAGTTGGCCCCGCTGGCGTGGGTCGCGGTCAGCGCGTTCCGCGTGGACGAGGGCTGGGGCCTGGGGCATTTCCACGAGATAGCGGCGTCACCTTTCTTTCGCCAGGCCATCGGGCGTAGCCTGGAAATCTCGTTGGTTTCCAGCCTGCTCGGCCTGGCCATTGCCGCTCTGACCTGCCATAGCCTCGCTCATACACAAGGGCCCCTGCGTCGCTGGATGGTGGCCTTCACCAACATGACCAGCAATTTCGCCGGCGTACCACTGGCCTTTGCTTTCATCATCCTGATGGGGGCCAATGGCGTGCTGACCCTGGCCCTGCAGCGCCTGGGGATCATCGAGGATTTCAACCTCTACTCGAAGGCGGGGCTGATCATCATCTACACCTGGTTCCAGATTCCGCTGGGGGTGTTGCTGTTGTTTCCGGCGCTGGCGGGCTTGCGCACGGAGTGGCAGGAAGCGGCCAGCCTGCTGGGCGCGGGGCGCCTTGCCTACTGGCGGCATATCGGCCTGCCGGTGTTGTGGCCGGCCCTGCTGGGCACCCTGACCATTCTGATCGCCAATGCCATGGGGGCCTACGCGACGGTCTATGCCCTGGTCAACACCAGCTACAACCTGATGACTGTTCGTATCGCCAACCTGGTGTCGGGGGATCTCTTCCTGCAGCCCAATCTGGCCAGTGCGCTGGCGCTGATTCTCGTGCTGCTGCTGGCCATGGTCACCCTGATCCAGCAGTGGCTACTTCGCAGGAGCTACCATGTCGCAGAGCGCTGATACTGTCACGATGGCTTCGGTGCCGTCCGGTAGCGTGAGGCGCCGCTGGCGGCTCGACCCCCACAGACTGGTGGTGCTGGGAGTGTTCACCATCCTGGCCTTGCCGTTGGTGGTGACGCTGGGCTACGCCCTGGCGGGGCACTGGGGGGCCAGCCTGTTGCCGGATTCGCTGACCCTGAAGTGGTTCGTCGAGCTGTGGGCCACGCCACGCTTTCAGGCGGCCTTCGTGCGCTCGCTGCTGGTGGCCGTGGGTGCGTTGGCCCTGTCCCTGGTGCTGATTCTGCCGGTGGCCTTCCTGGCCCAGACCCGTTACCCACGGCTGGATAGCTGGATGAATGGCTTGATCCTGATGCCCTTTGCCGTGCCGCCGGTGGTTTCGTCGGTGGGGCTGCTGCAACTCTATGCCGGCGGGCCGCTACCCCTGGTGGGCACGCCATGGATCCTGATTCCGACCTACTTCACCATCGTGCTGCCGTTCATGTATCGCGCCATTGCCAACAGCCTGCGGGCCATCGATGTGGTCTCGCTGATGGATGCGGCCCGCTTGCTGGGAGCTGGCCCGTTGCAGGCCTTCTTCCTGGTGGTGTTGCCCAATATCCGGGTCGGCGTGCAAATCGCGATCTTCCTGTCGTTTTCCTTCCTGGTCGGCGAGTTCGTCTTCGCCAACCTGCTGGTGGGGACGCGCTTCGAGACCCTGCAGGTGTATCTCAACAATATGCGTGGCGCCAGCGGCCATTTCACCAGTGCCCTGGTGGTCACCCTGTTTGCTTTCACTCTCGTGTTGACCTGGCTGGGCAATCGTCAGTCGGGCCAGGACCTTGCCAAGGAGTCTGCCTCATGATGCCGTCAACAGCCATGAGCTCCCCGGTCTACAAGGAAGGGCCTGCATCCATGCCCTTTAACTCGCAGAGCAGCGGGGAGGCGACGTCGGCGCGTGACGTCGTGGATGCTGTCAGTCCTCCGCGCTCGGATTATCTGCAATTGGAGGGGTTGGCCAAGGCGTTCGGCGCCACTCGGGTCTTCCAGGATATCCAGGCGGATATCGCCCAGGGCGAGTTCATCACCTTGCTGGGGCCTTCCGGATGCGGCAAGTCGACCCTGCTGCGCAGCATCGCCGGGCTGACCGCGCTGGATCGGGGCAGCGTGCGAATCGCCGGGGAAGACATCAGCCATCTCCCGCCCCGCAAGCGGGGCATCGGCATGGTCTTCCAGCACTATGCCCTGTTTCCCAACATGCGGGTCGCCGATAACGTCGCCTTTGGGCTGCGCATGCAGCGGGTGGAGCGCGAGGCCCGCCGGCAGCGGGTCGAGGAGGTACTGAGACTGGTCGAGCTCGAGGCGCATGCCGACAAGTATCCTCACCAGCTTTCCGGCGGGCAGTGCCAGCGAGTGGCGTTGGCCAGGGCGCTGGTGGTGGAGCCGCAGATCCTGCTGATGGACGAGCCGTTGTCGGCGCTAGATGCTCGCATTCGCCGGCATCTACGCGACCAGATTCGCGATATCCAGAAGACGCTGGGACTGACGACGCTGTTCGTGACTCATGACCAGGAGGAAGCGATGATGCTATCGGATCGCATCTTCCTGATGCACCAGGGGCGGATCCTCCAGCAGGGCGATGCCGAGCAGTTGTACACCCGTCCCGTCGGTCGACATGCCGCAGGGTTCATGGGGCACTACAACCTGCTCGATGCCCGGCAGGCGAGGCCGCTGCTGGGGCACCATGGCGAGCAAGGCCAGGTGGCGCTGCGCCCCGAGGCGCTCTATCTCGTCGCGCACGGGCTCGATCCCGTCAAGTCGGCCGAATTGCCCCTCAATGCGGGGCCCGGCTGCCACGGCGTCATCCGTCGCCGACGGCTGTTGGGCAACGTCGTTCGCTACGAAGTGGCATGCGGCGAGTTGCTGCTCAACGTGGATGTGCTCAATCGCAGTGCACGTCATCTGCTGGACGACCAGGATCGCGTCGTCGTCCATGCGGATCTGGATGAGGTTCAGGAGCTGGGAGCATGAAGGCAATGGGACATACGTGACTACAAAGCACGGCCATCGACTGGGATTCTTTCCAGGTTCGACAGTTCCACGTCTTCCAGACAGCGCACATTGATAGCCGCTGTTTCGGCACCTGAACGGTCGGTACCAAACCCGAACGGCGCACAGCCGCACTTCGGGCAGAAATGGTGTTTGATGACGTGCTTGTTGAAGGTATACGTGGACAACTCGGACTCGGCGCTGGTCAGCGTGAAGTCAGCGAGTGGCACGAACCAGAGAAGATAACCCTTGCGGCTGCAGTGCGAGCAATTGCACTCCATGACCTTCTCCAGTTCACCTTCCGCCGCGAACGATACCTGACCACAATGGCAGCTTCCTTCGTACTTCATGATCGATACCTCCATTTTCGTCTCTGGAGTATTCCGTCGAGTTGCTTGATCAGTATGGCAGTATCCTGCCGCGATCGCGTTGGTGCAGGAGGGTGGTTCGTGCGAGGAGACGTCAGTGGAGGAAGGGCTGGGAGTATTGCTCTCTCTCTCGGTCTCGACCAGAAAGCGGGCAAAAGCGAAGGATGAGCTCGAGGCAGGAAGGTATGGCCCGCCGGGGGAGTTCCCCGGCGGGCGTGAGCCGTCAGTCGGCGCTTGCGTTCTTCAGTGAGGCCATGTCGATGACGAAGCGGTAGCGGACGTCACCCTTTTCCATGCGCTCATAGGCAGTGTTGATGTCCTGGATGTCGATGGTCTCGATATCGCAGGTGATGTCGTGCTCGGCGCAGAAGTCGAGCAGCTCCTGGGTCTCGGGAATGCCGCCGATCAGCGAGCCGGCCAGCACGCGACGCTTGAAGACCAGGTTGAAGCCTTCGATGGCCGGTTCGATGGGATCGAGCAGGCCGACCAGGATGTGGGTGCCGTCGTACTTCAGGGAGGCCAGATAGGGATTGAGGTCATGCTGGACCGGTACGGTGTCGAGCATGAAATCATAGGTCTCGGCGACCGCGTCCATCTGCGCCTGATCGGTGGAGACCACCACGTGGTCGGCGCCGTGACGGCGGGCTTCCTCGACCTTGGCGTCGGAGCGGGTGAAGACGGTGACTTCGGCACCCAGCGCCTTGGCCAGCTTGACGCCCATGTGGCCGAGGCCGCCCATGCCGATCACGCCGATCTTGTGGCCGGCCTTGACGCCATAGTGCTTGAGCGGCGAATAGGTGGTGATGCCGGCGCAGAGGATCGGGGCGGCGGCGGCCGGGTCGAGCCCTTCGGGCATGCGCAGCACGAAGTGCTCGCTGACCACGACGCTGTCTGAATAGCCGCCCTGGGTCATGGTGCCGTCCTGGCGGTCGTCGCTGCCGTAGGTCATGGTGAAGCCTTCGAGGCAGAACTGCTCGACGCCATCCTGGCAGGGCTGGCAATGGCGGCAGGAGTCGACCATGCAGCCGACGCCGACCATGTCGCCGACCTGGAAGCGGCTGACCTCGTCGCCCACGGCGGTAACGCGGCCGACGATCTCGTGGCCGGGCACGATGGGGAAGCGTGTCATGCCCCAGTCGTTGCGGGCGAAGTGCAGGTCACTGTGGCAGACGCCGCAGTAGAGAATCTCGATGGCGACGTCGTCCGGTCGCGGCTGACGGCGTTCGAAGGTGAAAGGGGCCAGAGGTTGGTCGGCCGCGTGGGCCGCATAGGCACGAGTCTGACTCATGAATGGCTCTCCTGTCGGTCAGTGATCCCCGCGCGGTGCGAGGTTGGGAGCATTATGGAAGCGGCAAGGGAGCTTGGGGACCGACGTTTCTCCGGATTTTTTGTCCGTTTCTCCGAAAGGTGGTGTCGTGCCATGTCATGGCGACGCTGTTGCCGCCATCATATCGTCCTGAAATGATGAGCCATCATCAGGGTGTGGCGCGGTCTCGTCAGGAAAGCGTGTTTCTCTCGCATTTTTGCTATTTTCTACGAGTCGCATCGCGCTTCGATGAATGGGCGCCCGGGGGAATGCCCGACGGCCCCGGCATGGAGGAAGGACGTCAGAATGCATGTCACGCAAGCCTGCACCAGTTCACTCGTCGACCTGTTGGCACCGCTGGTCGAGGGGGACGGCTATACCCCGACCCGGCTGCCGGCGGTGTCGTTGATGGCCATGCACCGGCCGTGTGATCGCGCACCGATGATCTACGAGCCGAGCCTGATCATCGTGGCCCAGGGATACAAGATCGGCTATCTGGGAGATCGGGAGATTCACTATGGTCCCGGTCAATACCTGGTACAGACGCTGCCGTTGCCGTTCGAGTGCGAGACCCACGCTTCCCCGGAGGCTCCCTTGCTGGGCGTGGCGGTACATCTCGAGCCGGCGCTGCTCGGCGAGCTGGTGACAGCGAGCGGTGAAGGTATCGGCGACCGTGATGGAGGCGGCAAGAATGAAGCGTCGCCGGTGCCCATGGCGTCGGTATCGATGACCGATGGCATGCAGGGGGCGGTGGAGCGCTTGTTGCGGAGTCTGCACGACCCCGCCGAGACGGCCGCCATGGGAGAGGCGCGCGTGCGCGACGTGGTGTTCGAGGCCCTGCGAGGCCAGCAGGGGCCGGCACTGCGTGCCCTGGTGCTGCATCAGGGACACTACTCGCGCATCGTCCAGGTACTGTCGCGGTTGCATGCCCACTATGCGGAAGAAGTGTCGGTGGAGGAGTTGGCCCGTCAGGCGAACATGAGCCCGTCGACTTTCCATCAGCATTTCAAGGAAATCGTGCAGGCCTCGCCGCTGCAGTACTTGAAGCGATTACGACTGCTCAAGGCGCAACAACTGCTGGCCCAGAAGAGCTGCAACGTGAACCAGGCGGCCCTGGCGGTGGGCTATCGCAGCGTCTCGCAGTTCAGTCGTGACTATAAGCGTTACTTCGGTACGGCGCCGCTGCAGCATCGCAAGGAAGAGCACTCGTTGCAGGTGTCGTGAGGCTCATGAAGGAGGGCGGGGGGGCCGGATAGCCGCCGGGCGGCGACTATCCGGGTGAGGCTAGCGGGGCGTCAGGCGGCTTCGAGCGCGCGCGAGGGGCCGAAGTGCTCGAAATGACGGTGCTCTGCGGGAACCCCCAGGGCTTGCAGGATTTGGTCGACGGCGACCATGAAGCCCTGCGGACCGACGTAATAGCAGTGCGGTGCGCCGGTGGGTAGGTAGCGGGCGATCAGCTCACGGTCCACACGCCCGATATGGTCGACATGGCTGGCATCGTCCGCCTGCTCGTAGACGGTGACGACCCGCAGGTGGTCGGGATAGTCGCGAGCCAGGGCCTTCACGTCGTCGCCGAATGCATGGTGGTCCTCGTCCAGTGCCGCATGCAGATAGACGACCTGCCGCCCCTGTTCCAGGGCCTGGCGCAGCAGCGACAGCATGGGTGTCTGGCCGACCCCGCCGCTGAGCAGCATGACCGGGTCGTGTCCTTCTTCCGGCAGGGTCAGATCGCCGGCGGGTGGCAGCAGCTCGATGCGGTCGCCGATATTCAGCACGTCATGGAAATGGCGGCTGACGACGCCGTCGGCTTCGCGCTTGATGGAGATCCGGTAGCTGCGGCCATTGGGTGAGTCCGACAGGCTGTAGTGCCGGTATACCAGTTTACCGTCGATCGTCAGGCGAATGCCGATGAATTGACCGGGGCTGAAGTCGGCAACGGGCTGGCCATCTTCGGGCTCCAGAACGAAGGAGCGGATGACGGCGCTTTCCTGACGGATATCGGCGATTCGGAAGGCTCTGACACCGCGCCAGCCGCCGGGGGCCTCGGCGAATTCGCGATAGCGCTGGCCTTCGAGATCGATCAGCAGGTCGGCCAACTCCTGATACAGTGCGCCCCAGGCATCGGCGACCTCTTCGGTGACGGCTTCGCCAAGGACCTCACCGATGGCGGCCATCAGACATTCACCGACGATCGGATACTGCTCGGGCTGGATATCCAGTGATACGTGCTTGTTGACCACGGTTTCCAGGGCATGGCGAGCCTGGGCCGGGCTCTTGCGTAGTTGGACATACGCCAGCACTGAGTTGGCCAGGGCGCGAGGCTGGCCGCCAGTGGCCTGGTGGGTCTGGTTGAAGAGCGGTGCGACTTCGGGATAGCGCTCGAACATCAAGGGATAGAAATGCTGGGTGATGGTGGTGAGATGTTCGGCAACGACGGGAGCAGTCGCTTCGATGATGCGTTCCTGGGTGCTTGTCAGCATGGCCGTAAGCCTCTCTCCGGAATATGGTGAATGACACCATGAATGAGCAAGGCGCGTTCCATGTTATTGTCATTGCGACACTTCGCCGCATGATGTTTACAACTATCTGTTATTAATAGTGTTTTTTGGAAAGATGTTAGAAAGAAACATCGAGGGAGATCATGGTTTCGCCCTGCGCTGTTTCAATGACAATAGTCGATATGACACTATGAGTGTCGTTATGACATCCATTTTGTCGGTGGCCCAGGTCAGGTAACGAATGACGGAATTTCTCAAGGCGCTGCGAGCTCTCCTGGCTCGGCTGTCGGAGGGTGAGGCCTCCGATACGCACTGGGCCAACCTGCTGCGGGCCCTGGTGGGGGATTTTCCCGCCGATGCCAGCACCTTGATGGTGATGGACGGGGACGCCTTGCGTCCGGTGGCGTTGCTGGGCCTCGATGACGAGGTCCGCGGACGGCACTTCGCCTTGCAGGACCATCCCCGGCTCGCGGCGATCGCCAGCCATCCCGGCGTGTGCCGGTTTCCTCATGACAGCCCGTTGCCGGATCCCTTCGATGGCTTGATCGACGAGGACCTCAGCGAGGTTCACGATTGTCTTGGCGTCGCGCTGCGCGACGATGACCGCCTGATCGGACTATTGACGCTGGACGCGCTCGAGCCCGGGCGTCTGGACGGCCTCGATGACGAACAACTGTTGAGCATTGCGCGGCTGCTGGGGACGTGCCTGTGCCTGGCCGAGCGCTTGCGGACCACGCGTACCCGTCTCAACGAGGCCCTGGCCCAGGATCGACCCACCGAGGTCAACTGGCGCTGGAACAGTCGCGCCATGCGTCAGCTCGACGATGCCATCGACCTGGTGGCGCCCACTGACATGAGCGTGCTTCTGCACGGGGAAACGGGGGTTGGCAAGGAATTGGCGGTGCGCGCCCTGCATCGGCGTTCGCGTCGGCATCAAGGGCCATTGGTGCAGGTCAATTGCGCCGCGTTGCCGGAGAGCCTGATCGAGAGCGAACTGTTCGGCCACCGGCGTGGTGCCTTCTCCGGGGCGACCGAGGATCGACGCGGGCATTTCGAGATGGCGGATGGCGGCACCCTGATGCTCGACGAGATCGGTGAGCTGCCCCTGGCGCTTCAGCCCAAGCTGCTGCGCGTCCTGCAGGAAGGGGATATTCAGCCGCTGGGTTGCGAGACACCGCGCAAGGTCGATGTGAGGGTCATCGCGGTCACCAACCGCGATCTCAATGCCGAGGCTGACGCCGGCCGATTCCGCGCGGATCTCTATCATCGGCTGAGTGCTTTCCCTCTGTATGTGCCGCCCTTGCGCGAACGACCCGAGGATATCCCGCTGCTGGTCGGTCATTTCCTCGAGATCAACAGGGTTCGCCTGGGACTCAACAATCTGCGGCTGGAGTCGGACGCCGAAGCGGCGCTGCTGGCCTGGCATTGGCCGGGCAATGTTCGTGAGCTCGAACACACCCTGGCCAGGGCGGCATTGCGTGCCTTGGGGGAGCGAGATTCGATGACGACCAGTGAGCGCCGTCAGTCAGTGGCCCTGATCACTCGCGAACATCTCGACCTGCCCAATGAGGCTGGAAGGGCGCTGGCCGTGGAGCTTGGGGAGGCGGCGGCCGATGCCGAGTGCCCCGGTGAACCGTCATTGCCGCTGAAAGAGGCGACCGAGGCGTTCCAGCGGCGCCACATCCAGGCCAGCTTGAGCGAGCACGATGGCAACTGGGCGGCAACGGCCCGGTCGCTGGGCATGGATCCGGGCAATCTGCACCGGCTGGCCCGGCGCCTGGGGCTGAAGGCATGACGTTGTCAGGAGCGCGACGCTGTCTCCGGAAACGCCTGATCGGAACGTCCGAGCGGACGAAAGGTGTCGTCGAAGACGGCATCCAGGTCGAAGGTGGAGTGCTGGCCGATGGCCTCGAGATTCTCGTCCAGCCATTGGTCGGCCCAGTGCCGGCCCAACTCGTGAAGCTGCGAGATAAAGTGCCATTCGGCGTTCATCTTGCTCGACGCACCGAGCGATTCGATATCCTGCGCGGTATGGATCAGGTGCAGACGCATGGCGCGATAGTTTTCGAGCTCGAGGCCTTCGGCCTCGATGAGGCGGTGCAATAGCTGGATGCTGCGCAGCTCCTTTATCAGGCTGGAGTTGAAGGTGATCTCGTTGATGCGGTTAATGACGTCCCGGGCGCAGTCGGGCAGCTGCTGGCGCACGAGCGGGTTGACCTGCACCACCACCAGGTCGCGGCAGTCCTGGTCGTCGACCAGGGGATAGAGCGCCGGGTTGCCGCTGAATCCGCCGTCCCAATAGGCCTCGCCGTCGATCTCCACGGCGGGAAATAGCGTGGGCAGGCAGGCCGAGGCCATCAGGGTATCGACCGAAAGACCGGGCTGGCGGAAGATCGTGGCGCGCCCGGTGCGCACGTTGGTGGCGGTGACGAAGATCTTGACGCGACGACAGGCATTGACCCGCTCGAAGTCGATCTGGCGTTCGACGAGCTCGCGCAGCGGGTTGAGGCCCATGGGATTGAGGTGCGAGGGCGAAACCAGCCGGGTCAGGCTTTCGAAGAGCAGGTAGCTCGGCGAGTGGTCCAGGCTGTCGTGGCCCATCAGCCTGTCCATAAAGCCCCGCTGGAAGGGGGAGAAGCGCGCCGCGGCACTCACCGCTTCCCAAAAGGTGCGCAGGGCGTTGCGGGCGCCGTCCCGACCGTTGCGGTGGAGGCCGTCGGCCAGTACCACGGCATTCATGGCGCCCGCACTGGTGCCGCTGATGCCGTTGATCTCCAGGCGTTCGTCTTCCAGCAAGCGGTCCAGCACGCCCCAGGTCAGGGCGCCGTGAGAACCGCCTCCCTGCAGGGCCAGGTTGATGCGTTTGCGTTCCTGCGGCATGTCCCCTCCGGTCGAACGCTGCATGTTGCAGTGCAGTGTAGACGCTTCCGACCGGTTTCTGCACGAGATGCTTCTTGCTACCGCGTTGTCGAGTCCAGCAACAGTTCGCCCTCGATGGGGATGAAGCGCGAGGCCGAGCGGATCAAGGCATCGGCGGTGAGGGCTGGCACGCCGTAGACCTCTACCTCGACACCGTGATGGCGTCGCAGTTTGTCGGCCAGCAGGGCGAAGTCGCCATCTCCGGAAGCCAGCACGACCACATCGACTTCGGCGGCATGCTCGACGGCATCCAGAGTGATACCGACGTCCCAGTCGCCCTTGGCCGAGCCATCGGCCCGCTGGATGAAGGGCTTGAGGCGCACCTCGAAGCCGATGGCACGCAGGATGTTCTGGAACTGGCGCTGCTTTTCATCACCGCGGTCGATGGCGTAGGCGAAGGCGTGGGTCACCTGGCGGTTCCGGGTGGCGCTGGCCCACAGGGCGTTGTAGTCGACGTTGCGACGGTAGGTGTGGCGGGCGGTGTAGTACAGGTTCTGGATGTCGGCCAGCAGGAGTACCTTCTTCATACGTTATGCACCTGACTCGCCGGTTGATTCCTGGCCGGCGCTGAGAATGTGGTGGAGGCCGGAGCACTCGACCAGGGGATCCTCGCAGTTGATGATGATATCGGAACGCGCCAGGACGTGGGCCTTGCCGGTGATGGTGTTGTCCACGACCTGGTGGGTGCCTTCCTGGTGGGTGCCGGTGAACTCGCCGATGAAGCCGGTTTCGCGCAGGGAGACCGTCTCGAGCTTGTCGCCCGGCTGGATGCGACCTTCATGGTTCATGAGCGCCAGGCGGGCCGAGGTGCCGGTGCCGGTGGTACTGCGGCAGATCACGCCAGGATGGACGTAAGTCGCCGAGCGCGAGCGGTAGAAGTCGTCGGCGACCTGTTCCACCGGCCCCATGAAGTGCAGGAAGGGCAGAGGGCCGACGTCGCCCAGGGTGTAATGAGAGAAGCCGCGCTCGGCCTGGATCGCCTCGACGATCTTGTGGGCGCATTCGGCGAGGCGGCGTTCTTCTTCCGCGACCAGCATGAAGCCCAGCTCGGTGGCATCGACCAGGGCGTAGAAGCCGCCACTGTAGGCCACGCTGTAGGTTACGTCGCCGATCGAGGGCACGTGGATGCTGGCCTTGTAGGTGTCGATGTAACTGGGCAGGCCCTCGCAGGTGATGGCCTCGACCACACCGTTCTCGACCAGTGCCTCGATCTGGACCAGTCCGGCGGGGGCTTCCAGCATGAAGCGTTGTCGTCCTTCCTGCTTGGGGACCAGGCCGGCTTCGAGCACCGCCGTGGCGGTGCAGATGGTGTTGGAGCCGGAGTAGATGGGATAACCCATCACCTCCATGATGATGTAGCCGGCTTCGGCCCGGGCGTCGCTGGCCGGCACGATCAGATCCACCGACATCTCGGGGATGCCGTAGGGCTCCTCGAGAAGCAGCTTGCGCAGCCCGTCGGCGTCGTCGCGCAGGTATTCCATCTGCGCTCGCACGGTGTCGCCCGGCAGGGGCGTGATGCCGCCGAGCACGATGCGGCTGACGTCACCGCCGGCATGGGTGTCCATCAGGCGGATGCTGAGTTCCTGGGGCCTGGGTGTCTGGCTCATTGGTGTCCCTCGAGGGCATGGGGGGCGCCGTGCTGCGCCCATTCGCTGTCCGGCACGATGACGATCTTGCCCAGATAGTTGCTGCCGCGATTGACGAAGTAGCGCTCGGCCTCGTGCAGTTCGGAGAGCTTGAAGGCGGCATGCAGTACGGGCTTGAGCTGGCCGTCGCGAATCCAGGCGACCAGTTGTTCGGCTTCCTCGCGGGTGCCGTGGGAAACGCCGAAGATCTGCACCTGGTAGAGATAGATGCGCGTCCACATGATCTCGCTGACGTTGCCGCCGCTGGCACCGGCGATGGAGAGCCGAGGGTAGCTGGCGCGGGCGTTCATGTCGAAGATCATGGTGTCGATGAAGCGGTCGGTCATCTCGCCGCCGACCAGGTCCATGACGGCGTCGATGGGGGCGCCGCCGGTCACGGCCTTGACCTGCTCGGTGAAGTCGCTCATGTCGGAGCGGTCGAGTACCGCCTCGGCACCTAGGTTCAGCAGGGCCTCGGCCTTGTCGCGCTGACTCAGGGCATAGGGCACGGCGCCGACGATCCGGCACAGCTGGATCAGGGCGGTACCCACGCCACCGCTGGCGCCGGTGACCAGAACGCGTTCTCCGGCCTTGATGCCTGCCGAGGTCATCATGTGATAGGCCGTCTGGTACGAGCACATGCCCATGGCGGCCAGTTCGGCGTCGCTCAGCGCGGGATTGGGGACATGATGGAACTGGTCGGACGGCACGGCGATGTACTCGGCGTAGCCGCCATCGGCGCCATGGCCGTAGTAGTCCGGCGTCAGGTTGATGTCGCGCCGCTCGTCGGCATAGAGGTTGAAGTCCAGCAGGCCACGCTCGCCAAGGCGCGAGGCGTCGACGCCGTCGCCCACGGCCACCACCTGGCCGACCACATCGGCGCCCTGGATGCGCGGAAAGGTCAGGGTCGGTGAGCCGCCCATGGCGAAGGAAGCCACCTCGCCCTTGTCCTTGGTGGGGTAGAGCCCCTCGCGTGCCTTGCGGTCGGTGTTGTTCTTGGCTGTGGCGGTCACCTTGACCAGTACCTCACCGGTGGCGGGCCGCGGTGTGGCCACATCCTGGTGATAGACCAGCTTGTCGACGTCGCCATGGCCGGTCAGCAGCATGGCCGACATGGTGGTGGGAACCGTCTCCGGCAGAGGGGTAAAGCCCATCGGCGTGCTCCTTGCATTGGATTAAAACGCCGACAATAGCAAAGAACCGCGGATTGGCCAGTGGGGTTTTTTTCCGATTTGCAGGCCTCGGGAAGGGCGTTTTTTCGGTGCGGCCCGGTTTCGATGATTCCGGCTGCCAAGCGTTGACTCGGGATGGCCTGGGTCGCTTGCACCGGTTGTGCCCCGGCGTCATGGTGAGCATGTGCTCACCACCATCATGCCGAGGTCTGCGCGATGTCGCTGATCGATCTGCGCGCCACCAATCTCGCACGCGAACATGTGGCCCATGTGCATGGGCATCATCAGTTGATCCTGGCCACCCGGGGCGCCACCGAGCTTTCCATCGAAGGCAATGGCGAGCGAATCACCGGCAGCCGGGGCTGCCTGATCCCCTGTGCCCATCATCATGAGTATCTGGGCGATGGGCGAAATCGCACCTTCGTGCTGGACATCCCGGTTGCGAGCCTGCCGGTGCTGCGCGATGCCGGTGAAATCGAGCGCTTGTTCGACCGCCCTCGCTTCTTCGGTGTGCCGCTGCAGTTGAATCGGCTGGCCGAGAGCCTGATGCAGCAACTCGAGCACTGTCCGGCCCTGCACAGCGAGATCGCCGCCTTGCTGCTGCGGGCGCTCTATCTGCACCTCGAGTCGCAAGCGTTGTCCGCGCAAGGAGAGGCGTACGTGGCGGGACGCGATGGCCGGCTCGACATGGCAAGGCTGGATGACTGGATCGACCGTCACCTGGCCGAGGCAATCCACGTCGAGCACTTGGCCGCCCAATGCGCGCTGAGCGTCGGGCATTTCCATGCTCGTTTCCGCGAATGCATCGGCATGACGCCCCTGGCGTATGTCCAGCAGCGACGGCTTGAGCATGCCCGGACATTGGTCAATCACAGTGCCCTGAGTCTCGGGCAGATCGCGGCACTGGTGGGGTTCCGCGATCAGGGCAGTTTCTCGCGCGCCTATCGACGCGCCTTCGATGCATCGCCGTCGAGCGAGCGGCGCTTGAGCTGAGAGACGCGAGCCTGGGGCAAGGATTTCTCATTCGCAGGCAAGCGCGATGTCGTATCGCTTCCTACATTGCTGTATAGCGGTTCGCCGTGGGTGTCGGCTCGCGGCGGACGATAACAACAGCAAAGACGCGAGGACGATACGATGCCGAGCCATTCACTTGCCCGCCTGGCGGCGCTCGCCGCCGTGCCGCTGGCCATGGCCAGCGCCCAGGCGCAAGCCCAGTCCCACGAGATGGCCATTGCCACCCTGATTCCCGAGAGCCTCGAGAACAACAGCATCTATCCGGCCCTGGTGCACTTCAAGGAGTTGGTCGAGTCGCGCACCGATGGCGACCTGGCGGTCAATATCTTCGGCGGTGGCCAAATGGGCTCCGAGGTGGAAACCGGCTCTCAGGTGCAAGCCGGCGGACGCGCCCTGCAGTCGAGTGTGCTTACCTCCGGGGCGATGTCCTCCTTCTACGAGGATTACCAGGTGGTCACCGCCCCCTTCCTGTTCGACAACTGGCGTCAGGCCTGGGCCTTCTTCGACAGTCAGTGGTTCGCGGACTTCATGTCCGGCGCCATCGAGGCGGCCGATATGCGCTACCTGGGAACCTTCGATGACGGTGGCGGCTTCGTGGCCTTCACCAACAACGAGCGCCTGATCAAGACCGTCGAGGATCTCGAGGGGCTCAATATCCGTACCGAGGAGAATCCTGCTCACGTGGCCACCATGAAGGCGCTGGGCGCCTCGGCCACGCCGCTGCCCTGGGGCGAGCTGATCACCGCGCTGGAAACCGGCCTGGCCGATGGCCAGTTCAACGCGCCGGTGATCAATACCACCTATGGGCTGGACGAGGTGACCGATTACACCACCCTGACCGGCCATGTTTACAACAGCGCGTCCTGGGTGGTCAGCGAGACCTGGTTCCAGGCGTTGCCCGAGGAGTACCAGCGCATCGTTACCGAGGCGGCCCGGGAAGCGGTAGCGCTGAGCCACGGTGCCTCGGCGATGCTTGCCACGGCCAGTTGGCAGACGTCCTGCGAGCTGTTCGAGGAGTGCTACATCATGCCCACCGAAGAGCGTCAGCGGATGGCCGAGATCGCTCGGCCGGCTTGGAAGCAATGGATCGTCGAGGACTTCGGCATCGATGAGCAACTGGTCGAGGACATGCTGGCCAAGGTCGATGCGCTGCGCGATTCGCTGCCGGACGAGGCCTTCCAGCGTTATGGCCAGTAATAAGGCCCGATACGTTGTGCGATAGCCGTGGTGGGGCTGGCTTCCGCCACGGCTGGTGTCTTGCTCGCCCATTCGGATATCGATCATGTCGCTACTGACCCAGGTCCGCCGTCTCAGCGATGCCGTCAACCAGGTTGCCATCGTGATCTGCGTGGCCTGCATCCTCGGCATGCTGGCCATTTCCTTCACGGGCTTTGTGTATACGCTGTTCACCGGTGGAGCCCTGAGCTGGACCTATTCGCTGGCCCGGTTGTTCCTGCCGTGGATCGGCATGCTGTCGTCAACCATCGCCCTGCATGCCGGCGAGCATGTGGCCATGACACTGCTGATGCGGGTGCTGCCCGAGGCGCTGGTCAAGGTCGCCGCCGTGCTCACCCTGGCGGTGATCGCCTTCTTCGCGCTGCTGGTGATCTGGTACGGCTGGGATTTCTTCCGCAATGCGACCCAGATCTACATGGTGTCGGATGTCATACAGATCTCGCGCAAGTGGACGGCCATTGCCGTGCCGCTGGCCGGCGTCATCTTCCTGTTGCATCTGGTGCATGGCTTCAGCTTGCTGGAGCATTTCACCGACGAGGCCGAGGTGATCGAGGAGGTGATCCACGGCCAGGACGAGGAGTCCCGCTCATGACGCCCGCCATCATCGCCTTTGTCGTCGTTCTGCTGATTGGTGCGCCGGTCGCCGTGGTCATGGCGATCTCGGGCGTCGCCGGTGTCTACTCGCTGGGGGGAGAGCGTCTGGTCGGCATCATCGCCGACCGTATGTTCTCCGGTGTCTCCGGCTACATGCTGATCGCCGTGCCGTACTTCATCTTCACCGCCGAACTGATGAACCAGGGCGGGCTGACCCATAAGTTGATCGCCTTCAACAATGCCTTGTTCGGGCGCATTCGCGGGGCCTTGTCGCATGTCAACGTCACGGTCTCGCTGTTCTTCGCCGGCCTGACCGGAGCGGCTATCACCGACACCGTGGCGATCGGCAAGATCATGATCCCCGAGATGAAAAAGCAGGGATACGACGCTGAATATGCCGCCGCCATCACGGCCTGTTCGTCGATCATCGGGCCGATCATTCCGCCCAGTGTGGTGATGGTGGTCTATGCGACCCTGCTGCGCGACATCTCGGTGATCGACCTGTTTGCCGGCGGCATCCTGCCCGGTGTGCTCATGACCCTGGCGCTGCTGTTGACCAGTATCGTGCTGGCCTGGCTGCGGGGGTATCCCAAGCAGGCCGGCACGCCGATCCGGGTAGCCGTCCTGGCGTTCTTCTCGGCGCTGCCGGCCATGCTGGTGCCCTTGATCATCCTCGGCGGCATCCTCTCGGGCATGACGACCATCACCGAGGCCTCCGGATTCGCTGCCGTCTATGCGATCTTCATCGGCGTGGTCTTCTACCGCAACCTGACGCTCGAGAAGATCTGGAACGCCCTGGTGACCACGGTGAAGTTCTCCGGAGTGGTGTTCTTTCTGCTGGCGACCTCGGCGGTACTTGGCTGGTTCGTGACGCGCTCCGGCATTGCCCGGGAGGCGGCGACGCTCATCACCACGCTGAGCGACGTGCCCTTCGTGCAGATCATGCTGGTGTGCTTGTTGTTGATTGTGCTCGGCACGGTGATGGACGTGCTGCCGGCATTGGTGGTGATCGGTCCGGTGGTGGTGCCGGCCATGGTGTCGCTGGGGTTCGATCCGCTGCATTTCGCCATCGTCATGATCGTCACGCTGAACATCGCCAATGTCACGCCACCGGTGGGCATGACGTTGATGACGGCGGCGCGCATCGCCGAGGTGCCCTACGAGCGGGCGATCCTGGCCTCGCTGCCGTTCTACTGCGCCTTCATTGGCGTGGTGCTGCTGCTGGCCGCTTTCCCATTCCTTTCCACCTGGATTCCCTCGCTGCTTGGCTGAGGGTCGCTACAAGGACGCTACGCATGAGGCTTTACTATCATCCCGACCAGGAACGTCACGCGCCGGAGCTCTTCCTGCTGCGGGGGCGTCCGGCGCCTTCCCCGGAAGGGCCGGTGCGCGCCGAATTGCTGGCGCAGGGCCTGGCCGAGGTCGGGCTTTCATTGACCGCGCCTGGCGGCGTCGATAGCGAGCGGCTGAAAGCGCGCCTGGCGAAGATTCATGCGCCACGCTATCTCGACTTCCTGGCGACCATTCATGCCCGCTGGCAGGCGTTGCCGGATGCCGCCGAGATCGTCGCTCCCAATGTGCATCCCTGTGGTGGCGGTCATCATTACCCACGTCATCCGGTCGGCCAGGCAGGCTGGCACTTGCATGACATGGCCTGCCCGATCACCGCCGACAGCTTCGCCGGCATCCTGGCCAGCGCGGTCACCGCCCAAGCCGCGGCCGAGGCGGTCAACGGCAGCGAGCACCATGCCTATGCCCTGTGCCGGCCGCCGGGACATCACGCCGGTCCGGAGCGCGCCGGGGGCTTCTGTTATCTCAATAACGCCGCTCTGGCTGCCACGGTGCTACGCGAGAGTTTCGCGCGGGTGGCCATCGTCGACGTGGACCTGCACCACGGCAACGGTACCCAGGACATCTTCTATGCGCGCCACGATGTCTGGACCGGCTCGCTGCATGCCGACCCGGCGGACTTCTATCCGTTCTTCTGGGGCGGAGCCGATGAGACCGGCGAGGGAGAGGGCGAGGGCGCCAACGTCAACCTGCCGCTGCCCCTGGGCAGTGACGGCGCGGTCTTTCTCGATGGCCTGGAGACGCTGCTCGAGCGGCTCGCCGACTACGCGCCCCAGGCCGTGGTGGTGGCGCTCGGGCTCGATGCCCACAAGGCCGATCCCCTGGCGGGCCTGGCCCTGGAGCGCGAGGATTTCACGGCGGTGGGCCGTCGGCTTGCTGCGCTCGACCTGCCCACGGTGCTGGTGCAGGAGGGGGGCTATCCCACCGCTTATCTGAGTCACAATCTGGCCGCCTTCATGGCCGGCTTCACCGGTGCCTGATCGGTACCTTTTTCTATTGCGAGAGACATCACATGAGCCTGACCCATTACGACAGCAATGCCCGC
Organism: Halomonas eurihalina; assembly: GCF_008274785.1. Classification (GTDB taxonomy): domain Bacteria; phylum Pseudomonadota; class Gammaproteobacteria; order Pseudomonadales; family Halomonadaceae; genus Halomonas; species Halomonas eurihalina. The sequence continues at coordinate 43,845 of NZ_VTPU01000019.1, read as the reverse complement.
ATGAGCCAGATCGCCATTCACAACGGTACCGTCTACCTGGCCGGCCAGGTACCCGCGGATGCCAGCGCCGACATGCGCGGCCAGACCGAGCAGGTTCTGGCGCGCATCGACGAGCTTCTCGGCCGGGCCGGTACCTCGAAGGAGCATCTAGTGTCGGCGCAGATCTGGGTCAACGACATGGCCGAGTTCGCCGAGATGAACGCCGCCTGGGATGCCTGGGTGACCCCGGGTCGCCCGCCGGTGCGTGCGGCGGTGGAGGCTCGGTTGGCCAGGCCCGAATGGAGGGTCGAGATCATGGTCGTGGCGGCACTGCCGGAGGAGTGATATGCGCATCATCGACGCCGGGGAAGTCGCTTCCAGCCTGGCATGGCCGGCGCTGGTGGAGCGGCTGGCCGAAACGTTCCGCCGCGGCGTGGAATCGCCGCCGCGCCATCACCATGCCATGCAGCGTCGCGACGGCGAGGCCACGCTGTTGCTGATGCCGGCCTGGGAGCAGGACGGCTACATCGGGGTGAAGATGGTCAATGTCTTCCCCCAGAACGCCTCGCACGGCCTGCCGGCGATCGCCGGCGTCTACCTGCTCAGCGAGGGCGACCATGGGCAGCCGCTGGCCTGTATCGATGGCAGCGAGCTGACGCGCCGGCGCACCGCTGCCGCTTCGGCATTGGCCGCCCGCGAACTGGCCCGTGAAGACGCCGAAACGCTGCTGGTGGTAGGCACCGGCAAGCTGGCGCCGATGGTCATCGAGGCGCATGCCTCGGTACGGCCCATCCGCCGCGTTCGCATCTGGGGGCGCCAGCCCGACAAGGCGCGCCGGCTGGCCGAGGCGTATGCCGATCGCTTCGACACGGGGGCGGTGAGCAATCTGCAGGCGGCATGCGGCAACGCTGACCTGATCAGTTGCGTGACGCTTTCCAGCGAACCGCTGGTGCATGGCGACTGGCTGACGCCGGGTACGCATCTCGACCTGATTGGCGCCTTCAAGCCCAGCATGCGCGAGACCGATGGCGAATGCCTGAGACGCGGGGAAGTCTTCGTGGATACCTATGACGGGGCGCGTGGCGAGGCCGGAGACATCCATCAGGCCGTCGACGAGGGGGCTTTTGCGTTCGAGGATATCCGTGCCGAGCTCGCCGAGCTGCTTGCAGGGCGCAAGGCTGGGCGCAGCGGACCCGAGGCGATCACGGTCTTCAAGTCGGTAGGGGCATCGCTGGAGGACCTGGCCGCCGCCATCGAGGTCTGGGAGAGGCGGAGAAATGCTGATTGATGGATCAGCGCGCAAGAAAAACGCCACGATGACAATCATCGTGGCGAGCTATTCTCGTCCTCCCTGGGCATCGTCCTGATGCCGATTCTCCTTGAGGGGCATCCTGCCCCTTGGCGTCCCTGGCAACGATATTGGCAGTGTCCCTTGCCGCGTCCCATCCTCGGACAGGCTCACTATCGCGTAATGCGATGACATTCCTGTGTCGCTGGGATGACGGTTCGTTGACGGTCGCTCACTGGTCGCCAATGCCTTCTTCCAGGGAGCTCAACAGGCCGCGCAACAGCGAGATGTCACGCCTGGTGGGCTGGGCGCGATCGAACAAGGCACGCAACTGTTCCTCGGTGCGGGCATGAGGCTGGGTGATGAAGCCGCTGGCATGCATGACCCGCGAGAGGTGGTCATGAAAATGACCGAGTTGCTGGCGAGTGGGCAAGGGCATCGAGGTATGGCGGGGGGCCTGGTAATCGCTGTCGGGGAGGCGACGCCAGGCGCCGAAGGTCTCGTAGGCCAGGACTTGTACGGCCTGGGACAGGTTAAGCACGCCGTAGTCTGGGTTGGCGGGAATGCTGACCTGGTGGCTGCAGTCACGAATCTCGTCGTTGGTCAGGCCGAATCGCTCGCGACCGAAGACCAGTGCCACGGGCGCTTCCCGGGCATTGTCGACCAGGCTGGCGGCCATCTCCGAGGGTTCGTCGTAGTGAGGCAAAGGATAACTGCGCAGCCGCGCGCTGGCGCCTACCACCTGCACGCAGTCGGCTACCGCTTCGCTCAGCGAGGTGACGACGCGGGCCTGGTCGACGACATCTTCTGCCCCGGCGGCGAGCCTGGAGGCCTCGGGATCGGGGAAACAGCGGGGATTGACCAGTACCAGATCGGTGAGTCCCATGGTCTTCATGGCCCGCGCCGAGGCGCCGATGTTACCGGGGTGATAGGTCTGGACGAGAACGATGCGGATGTTCGACAACATAGATAAAAGATGTAAGGGCTAAGACGTAAGACGTAAGAGGGAAGAGACGCCAGCGTGTTCCATATTGGCGGAGATTCTACATTGTCTGTCTTCTCTCTTCCTTCTTCCTTTTCGCATAAAGAAACCCCCACCGGTTTCCCGGCGGGGGTTTGTCTCAGGCGGGGCCTGGAAGGAGGTCGGCTTACATCATGCCGCCCATGCCTCCCATACCGCCCATGCCACCCATGTCGCCGCCACCGGATTCTTTCTCGTCCGGGTCGTCGGCGATCATGCACTCGGTGGTGATCATCAGGCCGGCGATGGAGCCAGCGGACTGCACGGCGCTGCGCGTGACCTTGGCCGGGTCCAGCACGCCCATTTCGAACAGGTCGCCGAACTCGCCGGTCTGGGCGTTGTAGCCGAAGTTGCCTTCACCGTCCTTGACGCGGTTCAGGATTACGGAAGCTTCCTGACCGGCGTTGGTGACGATCTGACGCAGCGGGGCTTCCATGGCGCGCACGGCGATGGCGATGCCGTGGGTCTGGTCCTCGTTCTCGCCCTTGAGGCCAGCGATCTTGGTCAGCACGCGGATCAGGGCGGTACCACCACCGGGCACCACGCCTTCCTCGACAGCGGCGCGAGTGGAGTGCAGGGCGTCTTCGACGCGAGCCTTTTTCTCCTTCATCTCGAACTCGGTCGCGGCACCGACGCGGATCACGGCGACACCGCCGGCCAGCTTGGCGACACGCTCCTGGAGCTTCTCGCGATCGTAGTCGGAGGACGTCTCTTCGATCTGGGCGCGGATCTGGCTGACGCGTGCTTCGATGTCACCATCCTTGCCGGCGCCATCGATGATGGTGGTGTTTTCCTTGGACATGGTCACGCGCTTGGCGGTGCCCAGGTGGTCCAGGGTGGTCTGCTCGAGATCCAGGCCCACTTCCTCGGAGATCACAGTGCCGCCGGTGAGGATGGCGATGTCCTGCAGCATGGCCTTGCGACGATCGCCGAAGCCGGGCGCCTTGGCGGCGGCGACCTTGACGATACCGCGCATGTTGTTCACCACCAGCGTCGCCAGGGCTTCGCCCTCGATGTCCTCGGCGATGATGACCAGCGGCTTGCCGGCCTTGGCGACGGCTTCCAGGGTCGGCAGCAGTTCGCGGATGTTGGAGACCTTCTTGTCCACCAGCAGGATGAACGGGTCTTCCAGTTCCACCGCCATGGTGTCCTGGTTGGTCACGAAGTACGGCGAGAGGTAGCCGCGGTCGAACTGCATGCCTTCCACGACATCCAACTCGTCGTCGAAGCCACGACCTTCATCGACGGTGATGACGCCTTCCTTGCCGACCTTCTCCATGGCGTCGGCGATGATCTGGCCGATGCGCTTGTCGCCGTTGGCGGAGATGGTGCCGACCTGGGCGATGGCGCTGGAGTCGGTGCACGGCACGGACAGCTCGCCGATTTCCTTGACGGCGGCCTCGACAGCCTGGTCGATGCCGCGCTTCAGGTCCATCGGGTTCATGCCGGCGATGACGCCTTTCAGGCCTTCGGTGACGATGGACTGGGCCAGCACAGTGGCGGTGGTGGTGCCGTCACCGGCGACATCGGAGGTCTTGGAAGCGACTTCCTTGACCATCTGGGCGCCCATGTTCTCGAACCTGTCCTTGAGTTCGATCTCCTTGGCGACGGAAACGCCGTCCTTGGTTACGGTCGGCGCGCCGAAAGATTTTTCCAGCACCACGTTGCGGCCCTTCGGACCCAGGGTCGCCTTGACGGCATTGGCCAGGGTGTCGACACCCTTCGCCATGCGAGTGCGTGCATCACTGGAGAACTTGACTTGTTTCGCTGCCATTTTCGTATGCTTCCTGTGAGTTCGTGAACGTCAGAATTCGAGCGTGTACGGCGTCGTGGCTCAGCCTTCGACGACGGCCAGGATGTCGGATTCGCTCATGATCAACACTTCTTCGCCGTCGATTTTCTGCTTCTCGACGCCGAAGCCTTCCTTGAAGATCACGGTATCGCCGACCTTGACGTCGAGCGGACGGACATCGCCGCTTTCCAGAATCCGGCCGTTACCGACGGCGAGCACTTCGCCCCGTGTCGGCTTTTCCTGGGCACTGCCCGGGAGCACGATGCCGCCTGCGGTCTTTTGCTCTTCTTCAACGCGACGAATGACGACGCGATCGTGCAAGGGACGGATGTTCATTGCTCACGTTCTCCTGATAGTTGCTGTGCCGGGCGTCGCTGCCACGGCGGTTGACATCATCCACCCACGGTTGCCCCGCAGGCTGAAGGCGACCTTCGCCTTCCGTGTGAATGACTCCGGCAAAACCGGAGTCGAAACTCGATGCTGTCGGATAAGTGGGGCTGGCTGGGCGCCTTTCAAGCCCTCGTCGATAAAAAATTTCTCAACGCCGGCGATGCTCGTCGCGACCGATGAAATCCCCTTCGAGTGGGCCGTTGGTATCGTCCTGACGATGGGTGTCACCTGCTTCGCGCTGTGCATCGGCCTGTTGCCAGTCGGCATCGGCGTTGGCGCGGGTATTGGCACTGCTATTGGCGTGTGACCGATAGCTGGCGCCCTGGACGTGAACGCCGCCCATGCGCAGGCCGAGCCAGCCGAGCAGCTTGCCCAGCAGGCGTCGTGCGTCGGGAATCAGGCACATGAAGCCCAGGGCGTCGGAGAGGAAGCCCGGCGCCATCAGCAGAGCACCGCCGAAGATCAGGGCGGCGCCAGTCAATAGCTCGCCGGATGGCACTTCGCCGCGAGCCATGCGTTCCTGTGCCCGGGCGAAGGTGGCCACGCCCTCGCGGCGGATTAGATGCAGGCCGATGAAGCCTGTGCCGAGTACCAGGGCCAGAGTGGTCAGCAGCCCGATCTGGCTGCCGATCGAAAACAGCAGGATGAAGTCCAGTAAGGCGAAAACGGTGAAGATGACAAGAAAAGGCATGATGACTCCAGTGTGACGGTTGACCACGACATGGGGGCGAGAGAGGAAAAATCAAGATGGCCAAGCCTGATGCCAAGGGAGGATGGCGCAGCTCGGTTGGCAGCGTAGACTCGGTGTCCAGCCTTCATTCATTTGCTATCGGGACAATATTGGGAGGGCATGCATGCTACTCGACAACAGGGTCATCGCCATTACCGGTGGTGCCCAGGGACTGGGCCTGGCAATGGCCGAACGGCTGGGACGCCGTGGCGCGACTCTGGCATTGCTCGACAGGGACGGCGAGCGTCTCGATGAGGCCATTGGTGGCTTGGCGCACGCCGGTATCAAGGTGCATGGGTTCGTGGCCGATGTGGCTGAAGAAGGCTCGGTTCGCGAGGCGTTTTCTGCCATCGAGTCCTCGCTTGGCCACATCGATGGTTTGGTCAACAATGCCGGCATCGTTCGTGATGGCATGTTGGTCAAGGCCCGGGATGGCCGGGTGGAGAGCACCATGTCGCTGTCGCAATGGCAGAGCGTCATCGATGTGAACCTGACCGGCGTCTTTCTGTGCGGCCGTGAAGCAGCGGCGCGCATGATCGAGGCAGGACGGGAAGGCGTGATCGTCAATATTTCGAGTATTTCCCGGGCGGGCAACAAGGGGCAAAGCAACTATTCGGCAGCCAAGGCCGGTGTGGCGGCATTGACCGTTACCTGGGCTGGTGAGCTGGCACGTCATGGCATTCGTGTTGGCGGCGTGGCGCCGGGTTTCATCGAGACCGAGATGACAGCCTCGATCCGCGAAGACATGCTGGAGCGCATTACCTCGGGGGTGCCCTTGAAGCGCCTGGGGCAGCCGGAGGATATCGCCGAAAGCGTGGCCTTCATCTTCGAGAATGACTACTTTACCGGCCGGATCATGGAGTGTGATGGAGGGCTGCGGCTGTAAATGTCGTGCTGACGCCACCGGCCGTGCCGGTGGCGTTGTGCGCAGGAGGAAATCGTTCGGCTATCAATGATCGTTTGGTTAATAGGTCACGTCATCTTCGAGGGCCTCGACGGTCGCCGTGCCGATTCCACTGACCCGGGTCAGGTCGTCGGCGTTCTCGTAGGGGCCATTGGCCTCGCGTTCCTCGACGATGGCGGAGGCCTTGACGTCGCCGATGCCTGGTAGTTCAGAGAGCAGGGCGGCATCCGCGGTATTGATGTCGATGGGGGCGATCTGGGCCATGTTGTCGGATGCCGACGTGGAATCGGCGGCGGATGCGTCGGTGGTGTCCTCGGCCAGTACGGGCTGTGCCATGCCCAGGAGCAGCGCCAGGCCAAGGCCGGTGGTCAGTCCCTTGATGTCGGTATGCATGCCGACCTCCTTATTGGAATTTGCTGATCGAAACGTTGAGTTGTTGGCGTGGGCAAGGTGATATGCCCATCTTCAAGCTAGTGCCGTCAGCCCGATGCGGGTGTAGGCAAATGCGGGAAAGGCAATGCGGTGATCGAGGACACTCGGTGCGCGAGATCGGCCAAGTGCGGTGAGGTGGATGACTGATATACTGGCTCGAATCACTCAACCGCCCAGGAGTTCGTTCGTGTCAACCGCCTCTCCTCTGATCATCGCGCTCGATTACACCTCGCTGGATGCTGCCCTGTGCATGGCCGATCGACTCGATCCGGCGCGTTGCCGGCTCAAGGTGGGCAAGGAGCTGTTCACCCGCAGTGGTCCCGATGTGCTGGAGGCATTGCACGGGCGTGGCTTCGAGGTGTTCCTCGACCTCAAGTTTCACGACATTCCCAACACTGTGGCGGGTGCCGTGCAGGCCGCCGCCGAGCAGGGTGTGTGGATGGTCAATGTGCATGCTGCCGGCGGTCGTCGGATGATGGAGGCCGCCCGTGAACGCCTCGAGCAGCATGCGCTGTCGACTCAGCTGATCGCGGTGACGGTACTGACCAGCATGGAAGAGCGGGACCTGGCCGAGGTGGGTATCACGGCCTCGGCCGAACAGCAGGTGATGCGCCTGGCGACGCTGGCCAAGGACTGTGGTCTGGATGGCGTGGTTTGCTCGTCCATGGAGGCCGAGCGGTTGCGCGAGACATGCGGCGCCTCCTTCCTCAAGGTGACGCCGGGCATTCGGCCGGCCTCGGCCGCCGCAGACGACCAGCGCCGCATCATGACGCCGGCATCCGCCATGGCGGCGGGAAGTACGCATCTGGTGGTGGGGCGGCCGGTCACCCAGGCTAGTGATCCCATGGCCGCCTTGACGGATATCGAGCGCGAACTTGCCCTCGGTTGATGAAGCCTACTCGCCTTCGATGCCGGTAATCGGCTTGGTGGTCCCCCAACTCCGGCAGCGCGGGCATTGCCAGTGGAGCTGCTCGCCGCTGAAGCCACAGCGGCGGCAGCGATGGCGGGGCAAGGCCTTGAGCAGGGTGTCGGTATGGTGTTGCAAGAGCTCGATGCGCTCGTCGTCGGCAGCGGTGTCCTGGCGATAGAGCCGCATCAGGTAATCGACGGCGCCCAGGCTGGGCTCGCGGTTGAGTTGCTGCCCTACCAGCTCGAGGGCGGCATGCGCATCGCCGTGATGGCGGCGCAGGCTTTCGGCCAGCAGGATGATCACGCTGGTGTAGGGGGCCTGCTCCAGTAGCGATTCGAGTTGCCGGATGAGGCCGGTTTCGTCGTCGAGCAGTCGGTAGGCGTGGCTCAGTGGTTCCAGCATGGTCGGCACGAAGGCCTTGTCCTGATCCGGTATACGGCTCAACAGGCGAATGGCCTGCCGGTACTGGCCGGTGTCCAAGGCCATGTCGGCGAGCAGCAGATTGGCGCGTACGCAACGTCCGTCGGTCGACAAGGCCTGCTTCAGGTGGCGCCGGGCCAGCACGGGACTTGCCGAATGACGTTCCTGGTTGGCCAGTTCGCACAACCAATGCGCGGCGGCGCGGCGAATATCCTCATGTTGCCGGACCAGAGTCGGCAGGGCGACGTCCAGAGCGGCCTGCCATTCCCCCTCGCGTTCCAACAGATCGACCAGCAGGCGCTTGGCCGACCGGCATAGTTCGTCGTCATGGGCGTCCTTGACGAGCCCCAGCAGCAGGCGCTCGGCGCGATCCAGTAGCCCCAGGTGGAGGAAATCGCGGGAAAGCTCCAACTGGACGCGATCTCCCTGATCACCGGACAGGCTCGGGCGAGCGAGAAGGTTCTGGTGAATCTTCACGGCGCGGTCGGCTTCGCCACGGCTGCGGAACAGGTTGCCGAGGGCGATGTGAGTCTCGATGGTGTCGCTGTTGACTTCGAGGGCACCGATGAAGGTCTCGATGGCTCGGTCCTGCTGATCGTTGAGCAGGTAGTTGAGCCCCACGAAGTAATCGCGGGCCAGGGTGGGCGACGTCCCCGTCACTCTGGTGCCTCGGCGTTCACGGCGGCCCAGCCACCATCCGATGGCGACCGCCGCCAACAACAGGGCTAGCAGCAGAACGTCGGGCATCTCAGGGGAGTTCCTTCATCTCCTGGATGCGTAGCCGGTCGAGTTCCTTGCGCTGCTGCTGATTGTGACGTTGTGCGCGGGTCAGCAGGGCTCGCAGACGCAGGTAGACGCCGCTCATGGCCAGCATGCCAAGCAGCACGCCGATGGCCAGTGAGGCCAGCAGCCAGACGGACAGCGAGGCCGCGGGCAGTTCGACCCAGATCAGGTTGAGGGGCAGGGCCTGTTGGTTGTTGACGGCAAACAGAATGCCGACCAGCAATACCACCAGCAGGATGATGGCCATGATCAGGCCTTTTAGCCAACGCATGTGCGAGTTCCCGTATCGTATGGTTGAGAGTGGTCAGCCGGGCAGTGGCCGGTGTTCAGTAGCCAAGGGCGCGACTGGCGTCGACCTGCTCGCGCAGCTCCTTGCCGGGTTTGAAGTGTGGCACGAACTTGCCGCTCAGCGCGACCGGGTCGCCGGTCTTGGGGTTACGGCCGGTGCGCGGCTCGCGGTAATGCAGCGAGAAGCTGCCGAAACCACGAATTTCCACCCGACCGCCATCGGCCAGGGTGCCGGTAATATCGTCGAGTATCATGCGAACGGCGGTTTCCACATCCTTGACCGACAGCTCCGGCTGTCGCATGGCAATCTGCTCGATCAGTTCGGACTTGGTCATCGGCTCTCTCCGTGATGCCCGGCGGGGTCGACCTGTGCCGAGTCAATTGTTTGCTTCAGCATACTGTGCAATTCTCGAGAAAACAACGCACTACAACCTTAGCCACAAGGGGGAGTCTGAGAGGCGATATGTCTCACGGCTGATATCCCGGCGGCACGGACGTTCCATGTTCCGCTGCACTCCACTGCTCGTGCTGGCGCGTCTCGGGTATACTGCCGAGACACTCATTTGATGCAACGAGGCCGACCTTGAACGATGATGCGTCCGCCGCAAGCGCCCAGCGCAAGCGTCTATATTGGCATTCCCGGCGCGGTATGTGGGAACTCGATCTGCTGCTGGTTCCTTTCCTCGAACAACGCTATGACGACCTCGATGAGCGGGATCAGGCGGCGTATCGGACCTTGATCAGCGAAGAGGATCAGGATCTGTTCTTCTGGCTGATGCGTCGTGACTGGCCCGAGGAGCCCGAGCGCCGGCGTATCGTGAAGATGATCGTCGAGCATGCCGAGAACACCGATAACCATTCCTCTCGCGGCCTCTAGGCTGTCGGTGGGACTCCACGCCGGCCTGGGGAGCGGCGTGGTCGGGGTGTTGGGTTGGTGGGCACCGGCCTGGCTGGCCGTATCGGGGGCGCTGGTGGTCACCGGCGTGCTGGTACGTGTCGCGCAATGTGCCCCTCGCGGCGAGCTTCGATTCGCACCACGGGATAATGCGCCGCCCCGCTGGAGCTGGCGTGACGGCGGGCATGATGATTGGCGTGATATCGAGCTGCGTTGCGATTACCTCGGCCCGTGGCTGATCGGGCTGCGTATTGGCCGGCGGCGTCTCTGGCTATGGCCGGACAGCGCCGATCCGGCCAGGTTGCGGGAGTTGCGCCGCGCCCTATTGTCGACTGGCGGGTCGTGATTTCACGGCGCCTGTAGCGCACTCAGGTGAATGCGTGAGGGCATCGGCGTGGTATCGGCATGCAGTGGGCAGTCGGGATTATGGTGCAAACCACGTGATTCGCGTCGCGCGCGCGCGCAGGCGACGGTCAGCCTGGCCAGACGCAGTGCATGCCAGAGGCTGGTGGCATCGGTGTCGGGCGTTGATTCGGCCAGGTGAGGGGCGAGGCGTTCACTGAGTTCGGCCAGCGTGCTGGCGGCTTCGTCCAGGCCAGCGTCGCGGCGCACGATGGCGACCCTGGCGCTCATCACACCGCGCATGGCTTCACGCAGTTCGGCGATCAGTTCGCGGCTAACTGGCTGTGTTCCCTGAGCGCGCTCGATCAGAGGAGCCGTACTGCCGGCCGTTTCCTCGGCCAGGTGCCGTGCGCAGCCGCGAGCGAAGGCCAGACATTCCAGCAAGGAGTTGCTGGCCATGCGGTTGGCACCGTGCAAGCCCGTGCAGGCGACCTCACCGATGGCGTAGAGGCGAGGTACCGTGGAGGCTCCCGCGAGATCGGTACTGACGCCGCCGCAACTGTAGTGCGCGGCGGGCACCACCGGGATCGGCGAGCGGGCAAGGTCTAGCCCGCGCGAGGCGCAATGGGCATGAATGGTGGGGAAGTGGTGACGAATCGCTTCCTCGCCCAGATGGCGGATGTCCAGCCAGACGTGGTCCATGCCACTGCGCTGCATTTCGCTATCGATGGCTCGGGCAACGATATCCCGTGGTGCAAGCTCGGCCCGGGGATCGATGTTCGGCATGAAGCGTTGGCCATCGGCCCCGAGCAGATAGCCGCCTTCACCGCGGACGGCTTCACTGATCAGGAAGGGCGTGCCTTCGGGATCATAGAGGCAGGTGGGGTGGAACTGCTGGAACTCGAGGTTCATCAGTTCTGCGCCGAGCTCGGCGGCCATCATCATGCCCTCGCCGCTGGCGGGATGCGGGCTGGTGGTGTGGCGATACAGCCCGCTGGCGCCGCCGGTGGCAAGCACGGTGTCCCGCGCCATCAGTGCATATAAGTGGCCGGCCTCGTCGAGACAGCGAGCGCCCCGGCAATGGCCGGCGGTATCGGTGATCAGTTCGATGGCACTCAGGTCGTGGCGTATTGTGATGCCAGGATGTGCGCCGACATGGTTTTCCAGGGTCTCGATCACCGCTCGGCCGGTGGCATCGTCGGCATGAATGATGCGGCGGGCGCCGTGGCCACCTTCCTGGGTGAGGTGGTAAGGATAGCCGGCGTTCGGGTCGGGATCGGGGGTGAAGGGCACGCCGAGCGATAGTAGCCATTCGATGGCGGCCGGGCCCTGATCCACGGTGAAGCGCACAGCGGCTTCGTCACAGAGGCCATCTCCGGCCACCAGAGTGTCGGCGACATGGGCATCGACATCGTCGCTGGGAGAGAGGACGGCGGCGATGCCACCCTGGGCCCAGCGGCTGGCACCCCGGGAATCCGGGCTGGGTTGCAAGAGGGTCACGGGGCGGCAATCGGCGATCTCTAGCGCCAGTGCCAGGCCGGCGGCGCCGCCGCCGATGATCAGCACGTCATGATGGCTCTCGGTCATCCGACTCTCCTTGATGGGGCGTGCGGGTCTGGCCCCGATACGGGGCCTTTAGGCCATGGCGCTGGGCACGCTTGCGTAGTCGGCGGCTGGGAAGGCGTTCCAGGCCGCCGAGGCGTTCGATCAATGCACCGCTGAGGCGGGCCAGTTCGCGATTGAGCCACAGATACCCACTTGGGCTGAAGAGCTTGCGGCCATCTTCTCCATAGGCGTTGCCAGCGAGCTCCGCGTGGCGTTGCAGGTCGAAAGGGGGGATGTCGACCTCGACCGGATGACCGGTGCGGACCTGGAAGGCCAGGGTGCCGAGATTGCGAGCCAGCGTATGTTGCTGATCCCGCAGGCCATGCATGGCGTCGATGCGGTCATGGCCGGCCCGGGTATTCCAGTGGGTTTCCAGCAGCAACTCGATGGTGGAGAGCATTCGGCGCTGCAGAGAGATGAGGTCATCGAGCTCGCCACGCCGCAGACGCCGTTCGCGATGGATGGCGTCGACCAGACCACGCTGCTTGACCAAAAGCCCGCTGCAGTGCTTGAGCAACTCGCGGGTATCCAGGTCCGGCGCCGAGGTCGCCGAGGTATGGGCATGATATAGCCGGGCCATGCGATCCAGATTGTCGGCAAGCATGAAACGCAGCATGTCGGTGGCCTTGTGCGGCATGACCAGCATGGTCACGACAATGCCGACCAGGGTGCCCAGCAGAACATCAAAACTGCGCCACAGTGCAACGCTGAGGTCATGGGTGCCATCTCCGACTACCAGCAACAGAGTGATGGCGAACATCAAACCGCCATAACCGTAGCGTTTGCTGAAGGTGAACCAAGTGACGAAGGCGATGCCGAGCAGGCTGCCGAGTGGCACCAGGGTGGCAATGCGCTCGGGGAACAGGATGAGCAATAGCCCCCACAGGGCGCCGAAGATGGTGCCGAGCAGGCGCTGTCGTCCCTTGTCGAGCACGCCGCCAATGTGCGGCAGGTTACCCATCACCATCACGGTGCTGACCAGGGCCCAGCCACTATGCGGAATGGTGAAGAGCTGGATGATGCCGAACGTGACGCTGAGTGCCAGGGCGACACGCATGACGTGGAGGGTACGGCGGTGGCGATGCGTGAAATAGGGGTCGCGCAGTCGCGCCAGAATCATGGTGAGGCCAACCCGTTATGTTGCTCGACGCAAGGCGCCAGGTGATGAGAAATGGGCGCTGAGCGTGCGATCTCGATCGTCGAGACCCTCCGATGCCCTGACCCGAGGAGGAGTTGGGCTTGACTTGTCATGCAACTCTCTTGGAAATCATGGGGTTATAGGATCGCGGTGGCGAACTGCGCCTTATTATAGCACGGAAGCCGCCCCGGATCGCCGAGCAGGGAAGGGACATAGCCCGGTGCGTTACTGCTTCGCTAATCATGGGTCATAGGAGTACGCGACCCCAGATCCCGCATGGTTCGGGTGGGGTATCGAGATTGCTCCAATTCGATGTCGAGTGGACAGTTCTCCATCTATGCACTGCAGCATATTTCATGCGCAGATATTTAATCCCAATAAATATTAGCGTGATTTATATGATTTATATGATTTAGTTTTTTAGGGTCTGAAAGAGGGTAAGGGGAATAGTGGTTTGGGTGTTGTTGGTTGGTTGTTTGTTGGGCTAATACATGTTTTTTTGAATCTGGAAAGAGGAGATTTCGTACAATCGAATATGGATGTGCGAAGATTTTTACGTGGTCTTAGTGGTTTGTTTGTTGTTTGATTGGTTTTTAAAGATAGGTTCTTGTATCAAGATGAAGAATTGTTAACTCAGTTGAAAGCGTTTGAAGGCTGGGTCATTCTCCCCGCTCCTGAGTTATCACTTTCTCAGGTGGTGTTTTATTAACTATATTTCACATTTGGGGGAACTGATTATGGCCTCGGGAATCCAGATAGACCTCGGAGGAAACCAGACGGTTACGATTGGCGAAGGCGATGAAGCGGCCGGTAGCTCCTTCGCGATCTCCGCTCTTGGCTCATCGGAGCTGACCGTCGATGGTGTCGACACTCGAGTCGACGGGATTGCCTCCGTTACGGCTGGATCGTCTGCTACTTTCAATGCCATCAATGGCGGGAATCTGTTAATTGATCAAGGCATTGGGAAGTTAGGCGTTCTCAATAGCATGAAGTTTGGCGTTGGAGACAACAGTGGCATTACGTTTGATGCGGGGGCTTTGAGCGTAGGAAACATGCTGAGCTCGTATGAGGTCGAGTTTTCCGGCGACGGTACCGGCTCCTTCACCTTCGAAAAACCCACTGTCAGCTTGCTCGACAACTACACCTTCAACGTCAAGGGAATGCAAGAAGGCGATCAGCTCAATCTCGGTGGTGGTGACTGGTCACTGGATGAAGGCTTCCTCGGTTGGCAGGATGCTTATCGGGATGGCCAGTTGAATCTGGTACAGGGCAATGACTTGATCGGCGGTAAGGTCGTCGCCAGGGTCGATATGACGGAGGAACAATATCAAGAGTTCCTGAAAGATCCTGACGCCTATCTCTCCGGGGGTAAGTTTACCTATCCGGTCTGCTTCGCGGCAGGCACGATGATTAGCACGCCTGACGGCGAAGCTGCCGTGGAGACGCTGTCGATCGGCGATCTGGTGATGACGGCCAGTGGCAAGCAGGTGCCGGTGAAGTGGATCGGCCGCCAAACCATCCGTCGGCTGGCCGCGGCTGGGAATTACTCCCCCGTGCGGATCCGTGAAGGCGCCCTGGCCGCCGGCATCCCCAATCAGGATCTGGTTCTCACCGCCAGCCACGGTGTCATTCTCGATGACCTGGTGATCAACGCCGGTGCGCTGATCAACCACGACACCATCGATTACGTGCCGGGCTCTGAACTGCCCGACGCGGTGACCTACTACCACATCGAGACGGATAATCACGAGGTGATTCTCGCCAACGGCACCGAGGCCGAGACCTACGTCGACTATGTCGACCGTCAGGCATTCGACAACTATGCCGAGTACGTGGCGCTCTACGGTATCGAGACGCGCGTCGTCGAGATGCCCCGCCACCGTATCTCGTCGCGTCGCCTGTTACCCCTGGCCCTGCGTGAGCGCCTGGGTATCGAGGACGTGATGTCGGTTGCCAAGACCGCCTGAGCCAGTTACTGAACGTATAGCTTCCCCCTCCCGAAACACCGGCCAGACATGGATGTCTGGCCGGTGTTTTTCAATTAGGCGTCTCGGGTCGCGCTGGGATCATAACGGATCGAGCCACCAGGGCTCATTCGATCCGCCGACGAGCATGCATGTGTCCACCTCAGGTGAGGTCAGTTTCTGCCAGGACGCGACGCAGGACATGCCAGGACAAGTCGGAATGTGTCTTGAACGTCCCTTTCTTACTGTCTTCTTCTTTTATGAAGTCGAAGGCATTCCTGGAATGGGAGTGATGTTGCTCGTTGTCGTCATGATGCTCCTCTTCGTCATGGGGCATCATGGGTGTTTCGTCTTCATTGAGGTAAACATGAAAGCTGGCACCAAACTCCTCGGTGGAGTTGATGAAGCCAGGGCCGGTTTTTCCTTCTCCTCCGTCAAGCGGGCAAAAGACGCGGTGAACCGGGTAGGTATCTTTCGATAGCCATGCACATTGGCCAGGGGTAAGAGTGGTCAGGCCGAGTTTTTCAGCGTTCCCGTCCAGGGAGCCATAAAGCATGACATCCAGTTGACCTGCAAGGCAGAAGACGATGCCGGTCGTTTCCCCGTGGGAGTGGATCGGAGAATAGTGCTGGGCCGGCCAGATCTCAAGCACTACAGGGGAACCAACATCACCCTTCTTCTTGTGCAAGGGTTTATGTATATGGCCATCAGCTTCTGCGAGATAGTCGTAATGACTTTTTCCAGTACAGGCAACACGGATATAGGGTGGGTGGCTCGGGTCAGCCTTGGCTTTCTTGTGTAGAATTTTACGTAGTAGACCAATCTTTTTGTCGTGATGCTTGGCAGGCGCGAGATGCTTGCGCATTGCCGCTATCTCCCAGGGCGACAGCCGCATGTTTTCGGCCTTTCGGGCCATATCCATGACTACCGGGGGAATCATCAGTTGCTGGACGTATTCGTCGAAGGATGACGCTTGGCTGATGACCGGTGACGGAATAGCGGATGCCGCTTTCTGGCGGAGTTCTTGATTTTCCTCCTGCGTGATATGGAATGGGTATCCTTTGCCATGTATCTCGCTTTCTTGCTCATCGTGCTTGAGATTGTGATTTGTCATGTCGTCCTCTATAGATTCGTGATGCGTCTTTCATGTCGTATTTTGTTTTTAAGATGTTTGGTTGTTTATGAGAGGTTTGTTTGTGAATGATTGTTTTTCGGGTTAGATGATTGCTTATGAATAAGGTTGTCTTTATTTTTTGGTAATTTATATTTGTCCTGTGGGTGTGTCAATAAATGACTGAAAGGAAATGTTGTGTGTTTTTAATGTTTGTGTTTTCTGGTAAGTGAGATGTTTTTTTAGTAGCCCTGTATGTAGGGTGTGCTTTCCTGGAGAAAGATGTATGTCGAGAAAATATTAGATGTGGAATGGTCAGTGTGGGTAGGTAGGGTAGTCGGAAAGATTCTTTATGAATTACACAGATTGAGCGAGCGGAAAGCAAAACGCGCCAAGGCACCGGCCAGACATGCATGTCTGGCCGGTGTTTTTGTCTATCATTCGTCTTTGCGTAACGTTGGTCGTTCTAAAAGGCCAGGATGATGCCCAGCAATAACCCCCAGGCGAGGACACCTGCGGCCATCACCGTGTAGGTGGCTGACATGGTGACCACATCGTTGCTGCGTCGCTCGCAGAGTGCCTGCAGGCCGTGATAGATCAGGCTGCAGGAAAGGGCCAGGGCAACCAGCTCCGCCAAGATATTGAGCAGCAGGCTGGGAATCAGCAGCAGTATCGAGGCGGACCACATCGGCAGCGGTGCCAGGGCGGCCAGCAAGTAGGCGTTCTGGTAGTCGATCGATAGCTCGCGTGTTGCATTGACCACGGCGTGGATCAGCCAGCCCATGACGAAGAAGGTCAGCAGTTCGGCCAGGAACAGAATGGTGGTGATGAAGCGCCACTGGCGGTCGCCGAAGCCGGCCATGAAATCATCGCCATAATGGGTGCCGGCGTAGTAGAGCAGTATCGGCGGCAGCAACGACATGGGCAGTACCAGACACCAGGCCAGCGTGGGGATGGACGGCCTGCGCCGCTGCAGGTCCTTCCAGCCAGCGGTGCGCGTGATGGGCAGGAGGATGATTGAGGTTATCTTCATGTTCGGGCTCCCGTTAGCGAGTGGCTGAGGGTGTGGGCTTTTTTTCACGGGTCAGGATCGGGGCCCGGCGTTCGGTCCACCACATCCAGATGATGGAGACCAGGGTTACGCCGAAGCAGAGCATCCATACTGTGGTGGCCACGCCGGTGAGATCGACCAGGGCGCCGAACATGATCGGAAGGAGAAAGCCGCCCAGCCCGCCAGCCAGCCCGACGATGCCGGAGACGAGGCCCAGGTTCTCGTCGTACTCGTTGGATAGGTACTTGAACACCGAGGCCTTGCCGATGCCCCAGGCGATACCCACCACGAACAGCGCCGCCGTGAACAGCCATACCGGAATGCCGAAGCTGAATTCCACGGTACCCTGGCCACCGGCGGCCTGTACGCTGTAATGGGTGGCCGGGTAGGACATGATGAACAGGGCGATCAGGCTGGCCCACATGCAGGTCCAGGTGACGGTATGCGCTCCGAAGCGATCGGAAAGCCAGCCGCCGAAGGCGCGAATCACGCCGGAGGGCAGCACGAAGACGGTGGCGATCACCGCCGCCAACTGGATGCCCAGGCCGTACTCGTTCATGTAGTAACGGGTCAGCCACAGCGAGACTCCCACGTAGCCACCGAACACCACTGAGTAATATTGGCAGTATTTCCATACCCTGGGATCGTTGAGCACCTTCAACTGTGCGCGTAGCGATGTCCCCTGGGGGCGCCGATGAGTCGGGTCGCTATAGGTGAAGAACCAGAACAGCAGGATGGTGATCAGCATGATCGCTGCATAGAGATTGGGCACCGATTGCCAGCCCAGCATGATGATCACCGTGGGCGCGATGTACTTGGTGACGGCGGCGCCGGCGTTGCCGGCACCGAAGATGCCCATGGCCAGGCCCTGGCATTCTTTCTCGAACCACTTGGCGGTGTAGGTGATGCCTACCGAGAAGTTGCCGCCGACCAGGCCGATGCAGGCGCCCAAGGCCAGCAGTTGCCAATACTGCGTGGCGAACTGGGTCAACCAGATGGCGGGCACCACGGCGATCAGTACGCCGAGGAATACCGGGCGGCCGCCGTAGCGGTCGGTCATGGCGCCCAAGGGTAGACGGCTCAGCGACCCCGTCAGGATGGGGATCGCGGTGAGGATACCGAACTGGGTGCCATTGAGATCGAGCTGCTCGGCGATGGGTACGCCGATTTCGCCGAACATCGTCCACACCATGAAGCACATGGTGAAGGCGAATGTATTGGCCACCAGAATCGAATTCTGCTTGAAGCGATGGGAGGCCATTTTTTGTTTCTCCTACCTGAGCGTTGGGTGCTGCGATCTGCCGTTGTCGTCACGACGTCGATGTCAGGGGTTTTTCACGTAGGCGTTGCTGCGCAGATAGAACCACCAGTTCACTACCAGACAGAGCGCATAGAAAACGGCGAAACCGTACATGGCGAGTTCCGGAGTGCCAGCCTTGATCTGCCCGCCGATCACTTGTGGGGCGATGAAGGCCCCATAGGCGGCAATCGCCGAGCTCCAGCCCAGCACCGGGCCTTTCTGCTGGGTATCGAAGATCACGCCGATGCTGCGGAAGGTGGAACCGTTGCCGATGCCGCTGGCCGCGAACATCACGATGAACAGTGCCAGGAAAATCCAGAAATACTGGTTTGGGTCGGCGGCGTTGTAGGCGAGCATCATCACGTAGCCGGTTGCGATGGAGGCCACCACCATGATGGCGGAGATGATCTGGGTGACGATGGAACCGCCGACCTTGTCGGAGATCCAGCCGCCCACCGGGCGAATCAGGGCGCCCACGAAGGCACCCATCCAGGACCAGGTCAGGGCGCTGGGGGCATCCGGGTTGGGGACCCGGATCAGGCTGCCATCGGCGGCCACGTCCATCATGTTGCCGAAGATGACGTTGATGGAGAGCGGCAAGGCGGCGGAAAAGCCGATGAAAGAGCCGAAGGTGAGAATGTAGAGCACCGTCATCGACCAGGTGTGTTTGTTCGAGAAGATGGAGAACTGCTGCTGGATGGCCGGCTTGATATTACCGGGCAGCGAACGCAGTGCGGCGAGCGTCAGCAGGATGGTGACCGGTAAGGCGACCCACATGCTGATCCAGCCCAGGGTCAGTACGCCCACCACCGAGGTGACGATGCCCACGCCATAGAAGCCGAGTATCTTGCCGAAGGCCGAGGCGGGGCTGCCTGGCTGCGGGGTGATGGTGCGCAGGTTATTCATGCCGAACCAGCAGGCGAGGGCCAGGGGAATCAGAAACACCAGCCAGATCAGGGCGGCGTTCTGTATCCAGGCATCGGTACCGGCTTCGATACGACCGATGAGCGTTCCGCTGGTGCTTTGCAGTGGCATGGGGGCGCCGGCGAGGACGCCGAACAGGCCCACGGTCATCACCAGCGGAACCAGGATCTGCATGGTGGTGACGCCGAAGTTGCCCAGTCCGGCATTCATGCCCAGCGCATAGCCTTGCTGTGCTTTCGGGAAGAAGGTCGAGATGTTGCTCATGGAGCAGGCGAAGTTGCCGCCGCCGATACCCGAGAGCAGGGCCAGGGCCTGAAAGACCCAGAAGGGCGTCTGCGGGTTCATCAGGGCGAGACCGGTGCCCAGGGCTGGAATCATCAGCAGGGCGGTGGTCAGGAAGATGGTGTTGCGGCCGCCGGCGATGCGGATCATGAAAGAAGCGGGGATTCTCAGGGTGGCGCCGGAAAGGCCGCTGATGGCGGTCAAGGTGAAGAGCTGGTCCACCGTGAAAGGGAAGCCCAGGTTCTGCATCTGCGTGGTGATCATGCCCCACATCATCCAGATGGCGAATCCCATCGCCAGGCTGGGTATGGAAATCCACAGATTGCGATTGGCGACCCGGCCCCCGTGGGTCTCCCAGAAAGCCGTATCCTCGACATCCCAGTGCTCGATATCGGCGTTGGGTCTGCCACCCTTCGGTGGGAGGCCGTGCTCGTCTGCACGGCGTACAGCGTCGACACGCTCTCGGTCCATGGCGCATTTCCCCCTGATATTCACGATGGGCCCCATGAGGGGCTGTGTCGGGAAAGATACGCCGGGGATGGCGATGGAGAAATGCGTCAAAAACGCCGTGAAATCAGCCGAATACCTCCTTTGAGGTAGAGGTGGAAAACACCAGTTTTCTGCTGGATCAAGGAGTTGGATGACATGTCGGTGCTACGGGACAGGCCGGAAGAGCGGGCCGGATCATCGGAGGTATTTCCCCTTATCTCCCCATGCCTTCCTGTACGGCCCATACGGCAGCTTCGACCCGTGAGCGCAGGTTGAGCTTCTTGAGCAGATGCTTGACGTGCACCTTGACCGTACCTTCGGTGATGTCGAGTCGGCGGGCGATCAACTTGTTGGACAGTCCCATGGCCAGTTCACGCAGGATCTCCCGCTCGCGCTGGGTCAGGCTATGAATGTCCGGGGCGGCAGGCTGGCCTTTCTGATTGCGCAATGCTTCGGCGAGCAACGAGGCCAGACTGTCGCTGATCACCATGCGGCCCAGCGCTGCCTGGCGTAGCTGGTGGACCATGTCGTCCGGATCCATGTCCTTGAGTAGATAGCCATCGGCGCCGGCATGCAGGGCGGCGACCACGTCTTCCTCGTGATCGGAAACGGTGAAGATTACGATGCGCCCGGCGAACTCGTTGGCGCGCAGTCGCTTGAGGGTCTCGATGCCGTCCATGTCGGGCATGTTGAGATCGAGCAGGATCAGGTCGGGATCGCGTTCATCGGCCAGACGCAGGCCTTCTGCGGGCGTACCCGCCTCGCCGACGAGGACCAGGTCGTCCTCGAGCTCGAGTAGCTGGAGCACGCCGCGTCGCAGCAACGGGTGGTCGTCGATGATCAGGATGCTGGCGGTGTCGTGAGACTGAGTCATCTGGCGGATCTCTGGCTGGCCGGCGACGCTCAGGCTGTCTGCTGGGCAATCAGCCGAGCCGTCTGTGGGGTGAAATCGAGGGCTACGAGGGTACCGCCGACATCGCGCCTGCGCACCTGGAGATTGCCTCCCAGGGTATCGGCACGATCACGCATGATCACCAAGCCATGGTGCATCGGCGGCGAAACATCGCTTTCCAGGCCGACGCCATTGTCCTCGATGATGACCCTCAGGTGAGCCTCGACGAAACGTACACTGACGCGGGCCCAATGGGCATGGGCATGCTTGAGGATGTTGGCCAGGGCCTCGCGGACGATCTGCAGCACGTGGATTTCTTCGTTGGGGTTGAGCAGTTGCGGCGGTACGTCGAAATCGAACTCCACCGCAAAGTCCAGGCGTTCGCTGAACTCTGAGACGGTCTGGCTCAGGCTGCTCTGCAGGCCCGGGCCGTCGAAGCGCAGCCGGAAGGTCGTGAGCAGTTCGCGCAGCTGGCGGTAGGCGCTGTCCAGCCCGGTGCGCAGCTCGTCGAACACCGGCGCCTGATCCTCTCGGGACAGACCTTTGGATTGCATGCGCTCCAGACGGGCGACCTGAATCTTCAGGTAGGACAGCGACTGGGCGAGGGAATCATGCAGTTCACGGGCAATGATGGTCCGTTCGTGCATCAGTGATACCTGTTGTTGCTGTTCGATGCGTCGCTGCAGATAGACCGCCGTGGCCAGTTGATCGGTGAGGGCATTGAGCAGGCGTCGAGTGCTGTCGGTGAGCCCAAGCTCGGCGGGATAGTAAACTTCGAGAGTACCGAGCAGCGTGGTACTGACGCTCACGGGCAGCAGTAGACGCTCGAGCCCCTCGCTGCCCTCGTCGGTGAATACCTCGGGGCTGGGATCGATCAAACAGGCATTGCAGTCGTGATCGCGGCAGTAGGCCGGCCGGGATGGCGAATGGGTGACGAGAATGGGCACTTCGCGATGATCGAAAGGATCATGCAGCGATAACCCGATCGGGCCGATCTCGAGCAGTTCCTCCAGGCGGCGCAGCATGGGGGCGGCGCTGGTACACAGGTCGTTGCCACCTCCATAGAGGGCCCGGCTACCATCATGCAGGATCTGCATGGCGGCGTTGCTACGGGCCAGCTCCTGTTTCTTGCGTGATACCCGGTCCTGTAGCTCGGCGTAACTGGTACCCAGCTCGGTGGCCATGCTGTCCAGGGTTCGACCGAGCAGGGCCAGTTCGTCATCGCCCTGCAATTGACTGCGATGCTTGAAATTGTGCCGGCTGGCTTCGCGCGCCAGGACCACCAGTTGGCGCAGTGGTCGCACCAGGTTGTGGCGGATTTCGTAGAGGGCGATGGCAACGACGATCATCGTCAGTGCCAGGAAGAAAAGCTGTAGTGTACCGAGGCGCTGAAGCTTGGTGTTGCTGTGTCGCTCGAGCAGCGAAACCATCTGGTCGACGTCGTTGACCTGCCTTTCCAGCTCATGGATAAGCGGGGCAATTTGGGTATCGTCGTCGATGGCGGCGACGACTCGTGGGGCTAGCTGGTTCTGCCAGTGGCGCTCGAGTTGCTGGTAGTGAGTGCGTATTGGATGCTTGTCGGATATCCGCAGGGAGTCGATCGGCTGTGGATTGCCCAGTCGGTCGGTGAAACGCTCCGCCATCTCTGCGACCTGCTGGCGCTGTGCAGCACCCGGTTCCTGCTGGTAGCGCTGCAGGGCGGTGATCACCTGGTAGGTGTTCATGCGCAACGACCCGGCCCAGTTGATGGTGGCGGCATCCCCTCGACTGCCGTCGGCGACCCAGGTGGTCACGGCGATACTGATCAACGCCATGGTGCTGATTGCCAGCAACGAAGCCGTAATACGGGCTGCCAGAGAGCGTTGTAGCAGTTTCATCGGGGCTCCGGAGGAGGCGTGAGCGATGGGCGTCACTATACCCTAGCTGACCGGCGCTTCCCCATCAGGCATGCCCCTCGATATCGCCGATGTGCCCATGGAGGAAGTGTCGTGTATCACCTTGGAGGTAGAAGCGGACGATATAGGGGTAACCAGGCAGTAATCGGCGCTTTGATCGCCCAGAATCCTTACCCACGATGACCACGCTGGGATGACCGGCCCATTCATTACGGGCGGGACCCGGTGGTCATGCAGATTTCGAGGAGCCTGGAGAGCCACCATGAGTCATTTCATTGATCGGCTGAACTTCTTTCGCAAGGCCCGAGTTCCTTTCTCCCATGGCCACGGAGAGCTTCGTGAAGAGGATCGGGGCTGGGAGAACGGCTATCGTCAGCGCTGGCAGCACGACAAGATTGTGCGCTCGACCCATGGAGTGAACTGTACCGGCTCATGCAGTTGGAAAATTTACGTCAAGAACGGTCTGGTCACCTGGGAGACCCAGCAGACCGATTATCCGCGCACCCGGCCCGACCTGCCCAATCATGAGCCACGTGGCTGCCCGCGTGGGGCCAGCTACTCCTGGTACCTGTACAGCGCCAATCGCCTGAAGCACCCGTTGATCCGCAAGCCGCTGCTCGAGCTGTGGCGCGAGGCGTTGGCCGAACAGCGTGACCCGGTCGAGGCCTGGGCGACGATCGTCGAGGATCCGCAGCGCGCCCGGCGCTACAAGCAGGCCCGCGGCATGGGGGGATTCGTGCGTGCCGACTGGGACGAGCTCAACGAACTGATCGCCGCCTCCAACGTCTACACCGCCAAGCAGTACGGCCCGGATCGCATCATCGGTTTTTCGCCGATTCCTGCCATGTCGATGGTCAGCTATGCCGCCGGCAGCCGCTATCTATCGCTGATCGGTGGCGTGTGCATGAGCTTCTACGACTGGTACTGCGACCTGCCGCCGGCCAGCCCCCAGACCTGGGGCGAGCAGACCGATGTGCCGGAGTCCGCTGACTGGTACAACTCGGGCTATATCATCGCCTGGGGCTCCAATGTGCCCCAGACACGTACCCCGGATGCGCACTTCTTCACCGAGGTGCGCTACAAGGGCACCAAGACCGTTTCCATCACGCCGGACTATGCCGAGGTCTCCAAGCTCACCGACGAGTGGCTCTCTGCCAAGCAGGGCACCGATGCCGCCCTGGCCATGGCCATGGGCCATGTCATCCTCAAGGAATTTCACCTCGACAAGCCGAGTGCCTACTTCACCGACTATGTGCGGCGCTACACCGACATGCCCTTGCTGGTCGAGCTCGAGCCTCGCGAAGACGGCAGCTATGCGCCGGGGCGCCAGATGCGTGCCAGCGACTTCGAGGCCAGCCTGGGGCAGGACAACAATCCCGAGTGGAAGACCCTGGCCTGGGACGAGACCCGCGATCAGTTGGTGGTGCCGCACGGTTCCATCGGCTTCCGCTGGGGCGAGAAGAACGGCGAGAACGCACATGAAAAGGGCAAGTGGAACCTCGAGTCGCGCGATGCCGACGGCGCGGAGATCAAGCCGCTGCTGACCTTGGCCGAGCACCATGACGAGGTGGCCCAGGTGGCCTTTCCCTACTTCGGCGGCATCGCCCACGAGCACTTCACGCACGTCGCCAACGAAGGCGGCAGCGACGAGCTGCTGTTCCATTGCCTGCCCACCAAGCGCCTCAAGAAGGCCGACGGTAGCGAGGTGCTGGCGGTCACCGTGTTCGACCTGATGTGCGCCAACTACGGTATTGATCGTGGTTTCGGTCAGGAGGGCGACGACGACGGCGCCACCGCCTACGATCAGGTTCGCCCCTATACGCCGGCCTGGCAGGAGAAGATTACCGGCGTGCCCGCCGAGCAGGCCGCGCGCATCGCCCGTGAGTTTGCCGACAATGCCGACAAGACCCGTGGGCGTTCGATGATCATCGTCGGTGCCGGCATGAACCACTGGTACCACATGGACATGAACTACCGCGGCCTGATCAACATGTTGGTGATGTGTGGCTGCATCGGTCAGAGTGGCGGTGGCTGGGCCCACTACGTGGGTCAGGAGAAGCTGCGCCCGCAGACTGGCTGGCTGCCGCTGGCCTTCGGCCTGGACTGGACCCGCCCGCCGCGGCACATGAACTCCACCTCCTTCTTCTACAACCATTCCTCGCAGTGGCGTTACGAGAAGCTCGAGATCAAGGAGATTCTCTCGCCGCTGGCCAACCCGGCCGATTACCAGGGCAGCCTGATCGACTTCAACGTGCGCGCCGAGCGCATGGGCTGGCTGCCATCCGCGCCGCAGCTCGCGACCAATCCGCTGCACCTGGCCAAATCCGCCGCCGAGGCGGGGCAGTCCACCGCCGACTATGTCGTCGAGCGCTTGAAGAGCGGCGAGCTGGCATTCGCCGCCGAGGATCCCGACGCCCCCCAGAACTTCCCGCGCAACATGTTCATCTGGCGCTCCAATCTGCTGGGCAGTTCGGGCAAGGGCCACGAGTACATGCTCAAGTATCTGTTGGGCACCCGCAATGGCCTCCAGGGCAAGGATCTGGGCGAGGAGGGCGGTACCAAGCCAGAAGAGGTGAAGTGGCACGATGCGGCACCCGAGGGCAAGCTCGACCTGCTGGTGACCCTGGACTTCCGGATGTCGACCACCTGTCTCTACTCGGACATCGTGCTGCCCACGGCGACCTGGTACGAGAAGGACGATCTCAACACCTCCGACATGCATCCCTTCATCCACCCTCTGACCGCGGCCACCGACCCGGCCTGGGAGTCGCGCAGCGACTGGGAGATCTACAAGGGTATCGCCAAGGCCTTTTCCCGGGTCTGCGTGGGGCATCTGGGCAAGGAGACCGATCTGGTCACCCTGCCGTTGCAGCATGATTCCCCCGGGGAGCTTGGTCAGATCGAGGTGCGTGACTGGAAGCGCGGCGAGTGCGAGCCGGTACCCGGCAAGACCCTGCCGGCGTTGATCGAGGTCAAGCGCGACTACCCGGCCACCTATGAGCGCTTCACCTCGCTTGGCCCGGCACTGGAAGCGCTCGGCAACGGCGGCAAGGGCATCAACTGGAACACCGACAAGGAAGTCGAACTGCTCGGAAAACTGAACCGGCGCAAGCTCGAGGGTCCGGCCAAGGGGCGCCCCTGTATCGAGAGTGCCATCGATGCCGCCGAGACCGTGCTGACGCTCGCCCCGGAGACCAACGGTCAGGTGGCGGTGAAGGCCTGGGGCGCGCTGTCGAAGATCACCGGACGCGACCACAGCCATCTGGCCGTCAACAAGGAAGAGGAGAAGATCCGCTTCCGCGACATCGTCGCCCAGCCGCGCAAGATCATCTCCAGCCCCACCTGGTCGGGGCTCGAGGACGAGCACGTTTCCTACAACGCCGGCTACACCAACGTTCATGAACTGATTCCGTGGCGTACCGTCAGCGGTCGCCAGCAGTTCTACCAGGATCACGCCTGGATGCGCGCCTTCGGCGAGAGCCTGTTGGTCTATCGCCCGCCGATCAATACCAAGGCGGCGAAGTACGTCGAACCGCCGGCCGACAACGGCTTCCCGAGCAAGGCGTTGAACTTCATCACGCCTCACCAGAAGTGGGGGATCCACTCCACCTACTCCGACAACCTGCTGATGCTGACGCTGAACCGCGGCGGGCCGGTGGTCTGGCTCTCCGAGGACGACGCCGCCGAGATAGGCATCGAGGACAACGACTGGATCGAGCTGTACAACGTCAACGGTTCCATCGCCGCCCGGGCGGTGGTCAGCCAGCGGGTCAAGAACGGCATGGTGATGATGTACCACGCCCAGGAGCGCAACGTGAACGTGCCGGGCTCCGAGATCTCCGGCACCCGCGGCGGCATCCACAACTCGGTCACCCGGGTGTGTCCCAAGCCGACCCACATGATCGGTGGCTATGCGCAGCTTGCCTACGGCTTCAACTACTACGGCACCGTCGGATCCAACCGCGACGAGTTCGTACTGGTACGCAAGATGAAGCACGTCGACTGGCTGGATGGCGAAGGCAACGACTACCAGCAGGAGGCCGTGAAATGAAGATTCGCTCGCAAGTCGGCATGGTGCTCAACCTCGACAAGTGCATCGGATGTCACACCTGCTCGGTGACCTGCAAGAACGTCTGGACCAGCCGCGAGGGCATGGAGTACGCCTGGTTCAACAACGTCGAGACCAAGCCCGGCATCGGCTATCCCAAGGAATGGGAGAACCAGGACAAGTGGAAGGGCGGCTGGTTGCGTCGTCAGGATGGCCGCATCGAACCGCGCATCGGCGGCAAGTGGCGGGTGCTGGCGAACATCTTCGCCAATCCCGACCTGCCGGAGATCGACGACTATTACGAGCCTTTCACCTTCGATTACGAGCGTCTGCACAATGCCAAGCAAGGTGAGCACCAGCCCACCGCGCGGCCACGCTCGCTGATCTCGGGCCAGCGCATGAACAAGATTGAGTGGGGGCCCAACTGGGAGGAGATTCTCGGCACCGAATTTACCAAGCGTCGCCGTGATGCCAACTTCGAACAGGTGCAGGCCGATATCTACGGCCAGTTCGAAAACACTTTCATGATGTATCTGCCGCGGCTTTGCGAGCACTGCCTGAACCCCACTTGCGTGGCGAGTTGCCCGAGCGGGGCGATCTACAAGCGCGAGGAGGACGGCATCGTGCTGATCGATCAGGACAAGTGCCGTGGCTGGCGGATGTGCATCTCCGGCTGTCCCTACAAGAAGATCTATTACAACTGGAAGAGCGGCAAGTCCGAGAAATGCATCTTCTGCTATCCGCGCATCGAGGCCGGCCAGCCCACGGTCTGTTCCGAAACCTGCGTGGGGCGCATCCGCTACCTGGGCGTGCTGCTCTACGATGCCGACTGCATCGAGGAAGTGGCCAGTGCCGTCGACGAGCGCGATCTCTACCATCGCCAGCGCCAGATCTTCCTCGACCCCCACGACCCGGAAGTGATCGCCCAGGCGAAGAAGGACGGCATCGCCGACAATGTCATCGCCGCCGCCCAGGCCTCGCCGGTCTACAAGCTGGCCATGGACTGGGGCCTGGCACTGCCGTTGCACCCCGAGTACCGCACTTTGCCGATGGTCTGGTACGTGCCGCCGCTGTCGCCGATCCAGTCCGCCGCCGAGGCGGGCAAGGTCGAGTACGACGGCGTGTTGCCGAAGATCGAGTCGCTGCGCATCCCGGTGCAGTACCTGGCCAACATGCTTTCCGCCGGCGAGGAGGAGCCTGTGGTGCTGGCCCTCAAGCGGCTGATGGCAATGCGCGTCTACATGCGCGGCAAGCATGTGGAAGGCGAGGCGAGAAACGAGGTGCTCGACGAGGTCGGGTTGACCGAGGCCCAGGTGGAGGAGATGTACCGCTACCTGGCCATCGCCAACTACGAGGATCGCTTCGTGATTCCCACCAGCCACCGCGAGCTGGCCACCGACGCCTTCGGCGAACGTGGTGGCTGTGGCTTCAGCTTCGGCGATGGCTGCCAGGGTGGCGACAGTGACGCTGGCCTGTTCGGCGGCCGCCGGCAGACGACCACCCTGGTCCAGCCGGTGGAGGTCTTTGATCCCCATGCGCAGACCGAGGAGAGTCGTCATGGCTGAAGCGGCGATGTCATACCCCGGTCCGGCAGGCGGCATGCGCAGCCTGCGCGTGCTGGCCAGGCTGCTCGATTACCCCACCGAGGCGCTTCAGGCCGCCGCGCCGGAGATGATCGCGATTCTCGATGCCGAACGGCGCTGGCGACCGGCGCTGCGTACCGCCCTGATGGACTGGTGCCGGCGATTGCGGGACGCCAATCTCCTCGACCTGCAGGTCGAGTACGTGGCGCTGTTCGACCGCGGTCGCAACACCTCGCTGTTGTTGTTCGAGCATGTCCACGGCGAATCCCGTGCCCGAGGCCAGGCCATGGTCGACCTGCTGGGCGAGTATCGCGCCGCGGGCTTCGAGCTCGATGCCCGCGAGCTGCCGGACTATCTGCCATTGTTTCTGGAGTATCTCTCCACCCGCTCGGAGGCCGAGATCGGCCGCTGGCTGGGCGAGATCCGCCATATTCTGGCACGGCTCACCGCTCGTTTGGAGGAGCGCGAGGCCGATCACGCTCTGGTGCCCCTGGCGCTGCTGGGGCTGATCGGCGCCGAGGGCGATGTCGATGCGCATCGCGAAACGGTGAAGCAGGAAGCACCCGATAACACCCCCGAGGCGCTGGATGCGGTCTGGGAAGAGGAGGCAGTGCGTTTCTCCGCCGAATCCGACCAGGACTGCGCCCTGCAGTCCGCCGAGGGGCGGCGGCTCGCCGAGCGCAAGCGGGCGGCGCACAGCGAGGCGGTGCGGGTTCTCGACCCGACCGCACGGCCACAAGGAGATCCGTCATGAGTTATTTCCACACCCTGCTGTTCGGGCTCTACCCCTATCTCGCCGGCAGTGTTTTCCTCATCGGCAGCCTGCTGCGTTTCGATCACGGCCAGTACACCTGGAAGACCGGCTCCAGCCAGATGCTGTCGTCGAGCCGCATGCGCCTGGCCAGCAACCTCTTCCACATTGGCATCCTGGTGATCTTCTTCGGTCACCTGGTCGGCCTGCTGACCCCGCATTGGGTCTATGCACCCTTCATGAGTGCCGGCACCAAGCAGGTGATCGCCATCCTGATCGGCGGCATCGCCGGGGTGATGTGCCTGGTCGGCGGCGCCATGCTGGCCTGGCGCCGCCTGACCAATGCACGGGTCAAGGCCTCGTCGAGCCCCATGGACACCGTCATCATCCTGCTGCTGGTGGTGCAGGTGACTCTTGGACTGCTCACCATCATCCCGGCGCTGGGCCACCTGGATGGCGGCGTGATGCTCCGGCTTGCCCACTGGGCGCAGGCCATCGTCTTCTTCCAGGGTGGTGCCGCGGATTATCTGGTGGGTATCGGCTGGATCTACAAGCTGCATATCTTCGTCGGCCTGACCATCGTCCTGGTCTTCCCCTTCACCCGCCTGGTGCACGTCTGGAGCGCACCGCTGGGCTACATCGCCCGGCGCTACCAGATCGTTCGCCGCCGGGCCTGACCGATATTTCCGGGAGACACGACCATGCAAGAGATCGCTATCGAGCAGCTTCCCGGAGGCGCGACGGCGTCCTCCATTTGGGTCGGCGAGACGCTGATCGAGGAGGACGAGATCGCCCGCGAGATGCAATATCACCCGGCCGACAGCGCCGGAGACGCTCACTTCAAGGCTGCCCGGGCGCTGGTGGTGCGCGAGCTGCTGTGCCAGCGGGCCGAGCATCTGGGGCTGGCGGGGGACTCGCAGGACGACAGCGAAGCGGCCATCGCCGCCTTGCTGGATCGTGAACTCGAGGTGCCCGAGCCCACCGAGGCGGACTGCCGACGCTTTCACGCGGCCCATCCCGAGCGGTTCCGCGAGCCGACCCGCCTCGAGGTGCGCCATGTGCTGTTGGCAGCGGCGCCGGACGATGCCGAAGCGCGTGACGCCGGCTATCGGCAGGGAAGGCGGCTCATCGAGCAGTTGACCGAGCACCCGGAGCGCTTTACCGAACTCGCCCAGCGCCACTCCGCCTGCCCCTCGAAGGATCAGGGCGGTGAGCTGGGCTGGCTGCAGCCCGGCCAGACGGTGCCCGAACTCGACCGCGCCCTGCAGCACTTGCCCGAGGGGCTCCACGACCGGCCGCTGGCCTCGCGCTATGGTTGGCACGTGGTGGTCATCGATCGGCGCGTCGAGGGCCGCGAGCCAGCCTTCGAACGGGTCGTCGATCGAGTGCGTCACTGCCTGCGCGAACAGGCCTCGCGGCGTGCCCTGCGCCACTACCTGCTGGCGCTGGTGGCCGAGATCGGCGTGAAGGGCATCGAGCTCGATGAGGATGTCGATCGTGTATTGATGCAGTAGGGCGCATGTTGTCCATCACTCCCACTCACAAGGCGTTGTCTGTCATGCCGCACGATTTACTGTTCGATCGCCGTCTGGTGGAAAAGTATGACCGGCCGGGGCCGCGCTATACGTCATATCCTACCGCGCCGCAGTTCAGCGAGGTTTTCGTCGAGGACGACTACCGTGGTGCCGCTGCGCGCAGCAACCGGGCCGTGTCGCCCAAGCCGTTGTCGGCTTATGTGCACATCCCGTTCTGCAAGAGCCTTTGCTATTACTGTGCCTGCAACAAGATCATTACCCACAATACCCAGCGTGCCGCCGAATATCTGGGCTGGTTGATTCGCGAGATCGAAGTGCAGGGCGCCTTGTTCGACGACGAGCGGCGCATGACGCAGTTGCATCTGGGAGGCGGCACGCCGACCTATTTGAGTCATGCTCAGTTGAGGGCATTGCTGGAGGCGCTGGACAATGCCTTTCATTTCGCCCCGGAAGGCGAGCGCGAATTCTCGATCGAATTGGATCCTCGCACCGTGACGCCGGAGCAGGTCAGCGCACTGCGTGGCCTGGGCTTCAACCGACTCAGCCTCGGCGTACAGGACTTCGATATCGAGGTGCAGCGCGCGGTGAATCGCGTGCAGGGGGAGGAGCAGGTGGCAGCCTTGATGGCGGCGGCCCGTGAGGCGGGTTTCGATTCGCTCAGTGTCGATTTGATCTACGGCCTGCCACGGCAGACCCTTTCCAGCTTCGACGCCACCCTGGCCAAGCTCATTGCGCTGCGTCCGGACCGTATCGCCGCCTACAGCTATGCGCACCTTCCGGGGCACTTCAAGGCCCAGCGGCTGATTCGCCCCGCTGACATGCCTCCGCCGGAGCGCAAGCTGGAACTGTTGGAGCTGACCATCGAGCGGCTTTGCGGTGCGGGCTACGACTATATCGGCATGGATCACTTCGCCTTGCCCGAGGATGAGCTCTGCCTGGCAGGTCAGAATGGCACCTTGCAACGCAACTTCCAGGGTTACTCGACCCATGCCGACTGCGACCTGGTGGGGCTGGGCATTACCGCCATCGGCAGAGTTGGCGACACCTACAGCCAGAACGCCAAGGACATTGCCCAGTATCGGCAACGTCTGGAGGACGGTCGGTTACCAGTGAAGCGCGGTTATCGCTTGAGTGACGATGACCGGCTGCGTGGCGATGTCATTCATGGCCTGATGTGTCAGGGACTCGTCGATATCCCTGGTTTGGAAGCGCGTCATGGAATCGACTTTGGCGACTACTTCGCCGAAGCCCTGGAACGATTGGTGGAGCCTGCCGCCGACGGGCTGATCGAGCTACGCGATGACGCGCTGGCGGTACTCCCGGCCGGTCGCTTGATGATGCGCAACCTGGCGATGGCCTTCGACGCTTATCTGGATGGCGGGCAGCAGAGGTTCTCGCGCACCATCTGACCGACGGGAAGGCCGAGCATGGGCGCGGGGTTATGCATGCGGTTCATGCGACCTTCTGATGGTAATCCTGATAGTCAACCAGGATGGCATCCTCGCCATCGAAGGTGAATGTGAGCCGCTAGTCGCTGACCAGAGAGTCACCAACCAAGGCGGGCGACCGGTTAATACTGATAGTGGGAGGTAGAGCCCTGACGTGTCATGGTGGACACTTTTGGGTGGCTAATCGAAGGAAAATCAGCAATCACAAAGAGAGGAAATCAACATAACATATTGATTTTAAGATGGTGCCCGGAGCCGGGCTCGAACCGGCACGGTGTTGCCACCGAGGGATTTTAAGTCCCTTGCGTCTACCAATTTCGCCATCCGGGCGGGATTCGATCAGATTGGATAGATGATACGGGAGGGGAAAAATGGAGGCTGGAGTCGGAATCGAACCGGCGTACACGGAGTTGCAGTCCGCTGCATAACCACTCTGCCATCCAGCCTCTTGGAGTCTTGCCATTCTCGAGGAATGGAGCGGGAAACGAGATTCGAACTCGCGACCCTCGCCTTGGCAAGGCGATGCTCTACCACTGAGCTATTCCCGCTCGACTCGAGGACGCATTATACGGATAAGTCGGTGACTGTCAAACGCTTTTCCGTGATGTCGTTACATCGAGCGGGCCAGGTGTGGCCAGGCGGCACGCAGATACTGGACCATCGACCAGAGTGTCAGCAGTGCGGAGAAATAAAGCGTGACGACGCCCAACACGGCGATGGGGGCACCCGGCGAGAAGGCCAGCAGCAGCAGCAGGGCGACCATCTGGAGCGTGGTCTTGAGCTTGCCGATCCAGGAGACCGCCACCGTGCCGCGTTTGCCCATTTCAGCCATCCATTCCCGCAATGCCGAAATGACGATTTCGCGACCGATGATCACCAGCGCCGGCAGGGTCAGCCAGATGGCGTCATAGCGTTCGATCAGCAGTGCCAGGGCCACCGCGACCATCAGCTTGTCGGCGACCGGGTCGAGGAAGGCGCCGAACGGTGTCGACTGATCCCAGCGGCGTGCCAGAAAACCATCCAGCCAATCCGTCACCGAGGCCAGAGCAAAGAGGGCGGCGGCCAGTGGCATGCTCCATGAGAAGGGCAGGTAGAAGAACACCACCAGCAGCGGAATAAAGATGATTCTGGCCAACGTCAGGAGATTGGGTATGTTCATCGGAGCTGCGATCCTTGCCTTGAAGGGGGGATGCCGGAAAAAGCCCATCTATTCTATCCGCCTTGTGGCCACTCATCCATGCAGGGCGCGATGAATCGACTCGGCGAGCGTTGTGCTGATGCCGGGAACCCGTGCGAGTTCCTCGCGGCTCGCTTGCTTGACGCCCTGCAAGCCGCCGAAGAAGCGCAACAACTCGCGCCGTCGACGAGGCCCGACCCCGGGAATGTCCTGAAGCGTCGACGTGCGTCGGGCCTTGTCGCGCCGAGTACGATGTCCGGTGATGGCGAAGCGGTGTGACTCATCACGGATATGCTGCAGCAGGTGCAGGGCGGGCGAGGAGGTGTCGAGATCCAGAGTACGGTCAGGGGTCTCGATGAACAGTGTCTCGAGCCCTGCCTTGCGGGTCGTGCCCTTGGCCACGCCGATGAGCCTCACACCCTCGACGCCGAGTTCGGCGAAGACCTCCCGGGCCATGTTGAGCTGGCCCTTGCCGCCATCGACGATCAGCAGGTCGGGCGCTTCTCCCTCGCCGTCCTTGAGCCGCTTGAAACGTCGCGTCAGGGCCTGGCGCATGGCGGCGTAGTCGTCACCGGCTTCGATATTCTTGATGTTGAAGCGCCGGTAGTCGGACTTGCGAGGACCGTTGACGTCGAAGACCACACAGGATGCCACCGTAGCTTCGCCGTGGCTGTGGCTGATATCGAAGCACTCGAGGCGGGCCGGTACCTGTTCGAGCGACAGGGCATCGCTCAGGGAGGCGAAGCGCTGAGCGAGCTGAGCCTGACTGGCCAGTTGGGAGGCAAGCTGCTGTTCGGCGTTGGTACGTGCGAGTTCCTGCCATTGAGCTCGATGGCCGCGCACCCGTGCGGTGAGGCGCACGCGTTTCCCGGCAAACGTCTCCAGGGCTCGGGCAATCAGGTCGGTATCGGACAGCGCATGACTGGTGATGATCTCGGCAGGAATCTCGCGTGCCTGGCCGAGATAGTACTGGCTGATGAAATCGCCAAGCAGTGTGTCGGGCGTCAGGTCGAGGCCATTGCTTGGCGTGTGGTGGCGTGCGCCCAGCAACCGGCCGCCGCGCACCGAGAGCACCGAGATGCACAGGGCGCCGGGGCGACTCGCCAGGGCGAAGATGTCGGCGTCGCCGCTGCCGGTATCGACGAACTGGCGCTGCTGAAGCTGGCGCAATTGCTGGATCTGGTCCCGCAGGCGCGCCGCTTCTTCGAAGTCGAGCGCCTGGCTGGCGGCTTCCATGTCCCGGGTGAGTTCCTGGGTCACCATCTCGCTCTTGCCTTCCAGGCATTGCACGGCATGTTCCAGGTCGCGGCGGTAATCGTCCTCGTCGATATAACCCACGCACGGGGCGCTGCAGCGGCCGATCTGATACTGCAGGCACGGGCGGCTGCGGTGGGCGAAGACACTGTCCTCGCAATTGCGGATGCGAAAGATCTTCTGCATCAGTGACAGGCTTTCACGCACTGCGCCGCTGCTGGGGTAGGGGCCGAGATAGCGGCCATCGCCATGCCGAGTGCGGGCCCGCTTGTATTCCAGCGCCGGGTACGGGTGGCGGTCGGTGACGAAGACGAACGGGTAGGACTTGTCGTCGCGCAGCAGGATGTTATAGGGCGGACGCTGCTCCTTGATCAGGGTTTGTTCGAGCAGCAGGGCCTCGGTTTCGCTGTTGGTGACCGTGACCTGGATGTCGGCGATGCGCGAGACCAAGGCCTGGGTCTTGGTGTTGAGCGTACCGCGAAAATAGCTGGCCAGGCGCGCCTTGAGGCGCCGGGCCTTGCCGACATAAAGCGTATCGCCTTGCTCGTCGAGCATGCGATAGACCCCGGGGGATTCGGTGATGGTGTCGAGAAACTGGCGAGAATCGAAGCTCATCGGGATGCCGGTAACGGATGAAACGGCATTCATCCTATCAGACCCGTTACCGGCTTGGGTTAGTCTGCCTCGCTGAAGCCGTCCACCAGCCCGTATCGTAGTGCCAGGTGGGTCAGCTCCACATCGGAATGCACGTCGAGCTTTTCGAAAATGCGGTAGCGGTAGGTGTTGACGGTCTTGGGGCTCAGGAACATGCGGTCGGCGATGTCGGCGACCTTCTGGCAGTTGACGATCATCATGGCGACCTGGAGTTCACGCTGGGAAAGCAGGTCGAAGGGGTTGTCGTTGGAGTCGATGCTAAACAGTACCAGGCGTTGGGCGATGTCGGGGCTGATATAGCGCTTCCCGCCAAACACGCTGTGGATTGCCTTGACCATCTCGTCGTGCTGCGATCCCTTGCTGATAAAACCGTGGGCGCCGGCCTCGAGCAGGCGCTGGGCAAAGGCTTCCTCGATGAAGGCGGTCAATACCAGGATGCGCACGTCGCTGGTCAGGCGGGTGATCTTGCGGGTGGCCTCCAGACCGCCTATGCCGGGCATGCGGATATCCATCAGGATGACATCCGGCTTGAGTTGGCGGGCCTGACCAATGGCTTGTTCGCCATCGGCAGCTTCACCGATCACGCTGATGCCTGGTTCGTCATTCAGCAGATGGGCGATGCTGGTCCTCACCAAGTGATGGTCATCGGCGACGAGAACCCTGATCAAGAAGGAACTCCTAACTGTGCGGTGGACAAAATGCAGGGACATGGCTCGCGCCGAGAGGGGCGCGAGACTGGCTGAGCAGCCTCCGTTGAATTGCGCATACCTTGGCATAACACGGGGTTAAGTGGAATTGGTGATGGCGTCTCGGTAACGTTTTTTATCATTTTGCTGATCCTTGGGTTGACGAGTCGCGCTTCAATGAATAACATACGCCTCGTTCTCGCAACGGCGAGTACATGTGGGGCCTTAGCTCAGCTGGGAGAGCGCAACACTGGCAGTGTTGAGGTCAGCGGTTCGATCCCGCTAGGCTCCACCAACAGTTTTCGAGAATCAGCCGCCTGGTGCAATGCATCAGGCGGCTTTTTCGTGGCTGGTCGGATGAACAATGATGACGGCCCGACGGTGCCAGTGGCTCGCCTCGGGCGTCATGAGAGGTGGCGGTGGCTCAATCGTTGGGCGGTATGGCCTGGCCGCCCAGGGTGCCTTCTCCCGGCTCGATGCCCAGCGCCGAGGCAGTGCCTGCCAGGACTGCCTGGGCGGCGCGAAAGGCCTCGGCGGGGCGCCGTGCGCGAATGCTCTCCATGACCTGACGGTGACGTTCGAGACTGGCTTCAGGGTCGGTGGCACTGATGTTCGACGTCTCGATCAGCAGATGGATCGAGGGCCTTAGTATGTGCGAAAGCTGGGCCCAGACGATGTTGTGGGTTGCCTTGAAGATGGCAACGTGAAAGGCGACATCATGCTCGGTATGCAGGCGGCGCTGTTCCTCGCCGGAGGTATCGTTCAGGTGCTTGCCCATGCCGTCGAAGGCTTCCTCGATGGCGACCAGATCGCGGGCGGTGGCGCGTCGGGCGGCGGTCATTGCCACATAGGGCTCGACGTCGAGGCGAAAGGCGAGAATCTCCCGCTGGATTCTCGGGTTGGGCGCGGCATAGCGCGTCATCCAGTCGGTGACCTGCGGGTCAAGGATGTTCCAGGCTTCGTAGTCACGAACCTTGGAACCATGGCCCGAGATGCGTTCAATGATGCCGACATCGACCAGCATGCGAAGATCGCTGCGCACCGCTGAGCGGTTGAGCTCGAATTGCTGGGCCAGGTCGACTTCCTTGGGGACGAAATCGCCGGGTCGATAGCGGCCGGAGAAGATGGCTTCGGCGAGATGCTCGGCGATGGAAGGGCGTACACGCGAGGGGCGGGAAGTTGCTGGCACTGACGGGCTCCGCAGAAATGGCGATGATCCTAGCCTATGTTTAAACATAGCCGCAATCCGGGTGGGCACAGAAGTTGCGGCTACGCCACTGGCGTCACGTCCGGTTGGTGGACGAACGTTGCTGATCGGCCAGCCAGCGCCGAATGCCATAGCTCCAGGGCGGCAAGCGGTCGCTTCGTCCCACGCGATTGACCAGGGTACCAAGACGTGGTGTTGCGATGGTCACGGTGTCGCCTGGGTGGTGGGTAAACCCCTGGCCCGGCCCGTCGCGATCCTGGATCGGCGAGAACATGGTGCCAAGGAACAGCATGAAGCCATCCGGATATTGGTGATGGGCGCCGATGGTCTGGCCGACCAAGTCCTCCGGTGAGCGGCTGATCTCGCGCATGTCGCTCGTGTCCTCGAGCCTGAAGCCGTCATCCTCGCCGTCGATGCGCAGTTCGACCATGGCGCTGCGCACGTCGTCCATGGTGAAGTGATCGTCGAACAGGCGAATGAAGGGGCCGATGGCGCATGAGGCGTTGTTGTCCTTGGCCTTGCCCAGCAGCAGGGCGCTGCGCCCTTCGATGTCGCGAAGGTTGACGTCGTTGCCCAGGGTGGCGCCGACCGGTATGCCCGCCGCGTTCACGGCCAGCACGATCTCGGGTTCGGGGTTGTTCCAGCGCGAGGCCGGATGCAGGCCCACCCAGGCGCCGAAACCCACCGAGGAGAGCGGCTGGGCCTTGGTGAATACCTCGGCGTCCGGGCCGATACCGACTTCCATGTATTGCGACCAGGCACCACGGGCCTTGAGTTCGTCACGCAGGGCCATGGCCTCGTCGGAGCCCGGGGCGATCCGCGACAGATCTCCGCCGATCAACCGCTGCATCTCCTTACGTAACTCGGCGGCCCGGCCCGGATCGCCGCCGGCCTGTTCCTCGATGACGCGCTCGAGCAGGCTGACGGCGAAAGTGACGCCGCAGGCCTTGATGGCCTGGATATCGCAAGGCGCCAGCAGGTGCGGGGCGACTTGCGGCGAACGCTCGGAGTTGTCGAGCAAGGTCGTGACATCGCACAGTACAGGGCCTGTGGCGGAGCTGGCCCAGCGCGCGGCGTCGCTGCGGTCGAGCAGATCGGCCATGTTGCCGATCGAGTGGGAGATATCAATGACTTGGCCGCCGCGCACGATCACCAGTGCGGGACCTTCCGGCGTATCGCGCCAGACCCGGCCGACCAGCAAAGCCTGGTGGTGATCGTCGGGGAGTCGATTGTCCTGAGACATGGGAGTGTCATCCTGTGAAAAACGACGTGACGGGATCGGCGGCCCCGATGGTGCCGCCGATCCGATAGTCCGCCTGTTTCTGTCGTCGGCTCAGTGCTCGCGCTGGCCGTCCACCAGTCGGCTGACGCCATGCGGGTTGCCGTCGCGCAGGGCTTCGGGCAATAGCGCCTGGGGCAGGTTCTGGTAGCACACCGGACGCAGGAAGCGGTGGATCGCCGCGCTGCCCACCGAGGTGGTGCGCGAGTCGGACGTGGCCGGATAGGGGCCGCCATGCACCATGGCATGGCATACCTCGACCCCGGTGGGCCAGCCGTTGACCATCACGCGACCGGCGCGACGCTCCAGGGTCGGCAGCAGGTCACGGGCAAAGTCGACGTCGGCATCGTCCATCTGCAGGGTCGCGGTGAGCTGCCCCTCGAGATGTTCGGCGACACGCTTGACCTCGTCCTGGTCGGCGCAGCTCACTACCAGCGAGGTGGCACCGAAGACTTCTGCCTGGAGCGTCTCGTCGGCGAGGAAGTCCTTGGCCTTGGTCACGAACAGGCCTGTCTGGCACTGATTGGGGGCGTCACTGGATTGCCCACGCGCCACTTCGCGCGCCTTGTCGCTGGACGCCAGGGCCGCCACGCCGCGGTCATAGGCATCCCGGATGCCCGGCGTCAGCATGGTCTGGGTGCCGCTGGCTTCGACGGCCTTGGCGGCGGTGGCCAGGAAGGCGTCAAGCGCTTCACCCTGAATGCCGATCATCAGCCCCGGGTTGGTGCAGAACTGGCCGGCGCCCAT
Source organism: Halomonas eurihalina (assembly GCF_008274785.1). Classification (GTDB taxonomy): domain Bacteria; phylum Pseudomonadota; class Gammaproteobacteria; order Pseudomonadales; family Halomonadaceae; genus Halomonas; species Halomonas eurihalina. Next base: position 4,651 of record NZ_VTPU01000019.1, on the reverse strand, counting down.
GTTGAGCGAGCCGACGAAGCCTTCGGCGAGTGCTTCGCCACGTGCCTCTAGGGCCTCGGGCAGCAGGAAGACCGGGTTGATGCTGCTCATCTCGGCGTAGACCGGGATCGGCTCCGGGCGGTTCTGCGCCAGGCGCGCCAGGGCGGTGCCGCCAGCCCGCGAACCGGTGAAGCCCACGGCCTTGATGCTCGGGTTCGTGACCAGCGCCTGGCCGATCTCGTTGCCGGCGCCCTGGAGCAGGGAGAAGACCCCTTCGGGTAGCTGGCATTCGGCGACCGCTGCCTGAACGGCGCGGCCCACCAGCTCCGAGGTGCCGGGATGGGCGGGGTGTCCCTTGACTACCACCGGGCAGCCGGCGGCCAGGGCCGAGGCGGTATCGCCGCCGGCGACCGAGAAGGCCAGCGGGAAGTTGCTGGCGCCGAATACGGCCACCGGCCCCAGGGCCACGTGACGCTGGCGCAGGTCGACTCGCGGCATGGGCTGGCGCTCGGGCAGCGCGGGGTCGATGCGCACGTCGAGCCATTCACCGTCGCGTACGACCTTGGCGAACAGGCGCAGTTGACCGCAGGTGCGGCCGCGCTCGCTCTCGAGGCGTGCGCGGGGCAGGCCGGACTCGGCCATGGCGCGCTCGATCAGTTCATCGCCGATGCCCTCGATCTTGTCGGCGATCGTCTCGAGAAAGCGGGCCCGGGCCTCGAGCCCCGTTTCGCGGTAGCTGTCGAAGGCCGCCCGAGCCAGTTCGCTGGCGCGCTCGACCTCGGCCTGGCCACCAGTGGGAAAGGCCGGCTGGAGTGTCTCGCCGGTGGACGGGTCGATGGCGTGGAAGGCCTCGCCCGTGGCCAGAACGGTTTCACGTCCGATGAGTTGCGTGCCTTCTAGTGTCATGGTCACTCCTTTCATGGGTAACGATGGGACGCTGTTCAGACATTCGCAGGTGCCTGCAGCGACCTGGCTGGATAAGTGCCTGGATGGTATCTACAGCTGGGTGGTACCTACAGCGGTGAAACATCCGTCAGCGGTGAAACGTCCGTGTCGTTGTGGGTTGTTTCCTGGGTCAGCGGATTGCGCAGGGCGCGGCCGAAGGCCGGAATCTCGATCTCGAAGCGATCGCCCTCGCGCGGCTGAATGCCGTCGGCGAAGCTGAGCGTGGCAGTGCCGAAGAAGTGCACATGCACGTCGCCGGGACGGCGGAAGCCCGGATACTTGAAGTGGTGATGCTCGAGGTTGGCCAGGCTGTGGGCCATGTTGTCCTCGCCGGTCAGGAAGGGTTTTTGCCACAGCGTCTCGCCATCGCGAGTGATGCGGCTGACTCCCTCGAGGTGGCCGGGCAGCGAACCGATGAGCAGTTCCGGTCCGAAGCTGCAGGCGCGCAGCTTGGAATGCGCCAGCCACAGGTAGTTGAAGCGCTCGGTGACATGGTCGGAGAACTCGTTGCCGACGGCGAAGCCCAGACGGCGTGGACGACCCTTGTCATCGATGAGATACAGGCCGGCCAGTTCCGGTTCCTCACCGCCATCCTGGGCGAAGGCCGGCGAGGGCAGCGGCGCTTCGGGCGGCACCACGCAGTCGCCGTCGCCCTTGTAGAACCATTCGGGCTGGGCACCCACCTCGCCGGCGGCGGGTTTGCCGTTCTCCACGCCGAGCTTGAACATGCGCATGGAGTCGGTCAAATCTTCCTCGTTGGCCTGGGTCTTGGCATGCATGGCCGAACGGGCGTCGGCGCTGCCCAGGTGGGTCAGGCCGGTGCCGGTGACCAGGCAATGCGCCGGATCCGGGTGCGTGAGCGGCGGCATCAGGCGTCCTGCGTCGATGAGCTTGGCATAGTCCAGGCGCGTGTCGGTCAGGCGCGCTTCGATGACTTCGGCAAGCGACCGGCCCGATGCCATGGCGTCGCGGGCGAGATGATAGGTATCGGTGTCGGCGAGCCGCACCGTCGTTTCGGTTTCCACCAGGGCGGCGTGCAGGCGGTCTTCGTGCAGGCACTGGATCAGGCGCATCGGTTCATTCTCCTCGGCGTGTCGCCGCTGCTGCATGCGGGACAGGATGGCATGTTCAATAAATAATTCCAAATGTTGTACATATGGATGGGCTCGGCGCTATCACCCCGCAAGCACATCCTCGTCTCCCGGGGTTTCCACCAGCGATGGCCGGCCGAAGCGAGGGAACCCATCGGCGTCCCAGGCAATGGGTTTGACGTAGGTGTGGCGATTGGGATCCCAGAGCGGATCGCCGACGATCTCGGTATAGGTGCGGGCGTGATACACCAGCATGTCGGTAATGCCATCCTCGGCGACGGTGAAGCTGTTGTGTCCGGGGCCGAATACCGAGCGCTGCGAGTCGCTGGTGAACACGGGGCTGGCCGATTTCGTCCAGCTGGCCGGATTCAGCAGGTCGGCGGATTGGTCGGCCCACAGCAGTCCCATGCAATAGTTCTCGTCGGTGGCGCTGGCCGAGTAGGTCAGCAGCACGCGGCCGTGTCGAATCAGCACGGCGGGGCCTTCATTGACCATGAAGCCGCGCGTTTCCCAGTCGAACTCGGGGATGGAAAGCCGCACTGGCGCACTGTCGAGGGTCTCCGGCGTGGCCATCCGGGCGATGTAGAGGTTGGTGTTGCCCGGGATGCTGGCTTCCTTCTGCGCCCAGACATAGTAGAGCTCGCCGTCATGCTGGAAGGCGGTGCCATCGAGACAGAAGCTGTCGATACTGGTATCGATCTGTCGGGGATGGCTCCACTCACCCTGCATGGGATCGCTGGCGCTGGTGGCGATGCAATACATGCGGTGCTGGAAGAGACCGTCCCGAATCTCGCGGCTGGGAGCGGCGGCGAAATAGATGGTCCAGCGGCCCTGATGATAGTGAAGTTCCGGCGCCCAGATCAGCTCGCTGAGCGGGCCGTTGTCTTCCTTTTCCCAGACGGTGACCGGCTCGGCCTCGGCGAGGCCGGCGATGGTGGTGGCGTGACGCAGTTCCAGCCTGTCATAGGCGGGTACCGAAGCGATGAAATAGTAGCCGTTGTCGTGCCGGTGGATGAAAGGGTCCGCCCGTTGTTCGATCAAGGGGGCAAGAGGCTTGTCCATTGCGTTCTCCTGTTGCCGTGTCGGTGTCATGATGATGTCCTGACGCTAACGGCTGCTGGGGTCGTATCGTCCAGCTCGCCGTCTTGCATGGCGTTGTAGTAGCGGTTGGTGATGCGGTACTTGAACATGAGACTACCCATCAGGGTGTGGAACACACCTGGAATGATCGAGAGCATCAGCGCGATGCCGGTCAGGGTAAAGGCGCTCTGTTCGACGTTGGCTTCATAGTTGAAAAAGGTCAGCAGTTGGCCGACGAGAAAGCCTGCCGCCCCCATGCCAGCCTTCTGGCAGAAGGAAATGCCGCCAAAGGCGAGCCCCGAGACACGCTGCCCGGTCTTGGCCTCGCCATAGTCGACGGATTCGGCGATCGCCGACCAGAAAACGGGAGCGTGCAGGTCGACGATGAAGGAAATGAGAAAGTACAACACGAAGGCGAGGGCGATATCTCCCGGGCCTACAGCGACGAACATCAGCACGCTCAAGGCACCCACCGCCAGCTGGCTCCAGCGGAATAGCTGGATCTTGCAGTGGCGCTTGGTCAACCATGTCGAGGCGATCATGGCCAGTATTGCCGCGCTGACGCCCGTGGTGAGGAAGGCCGACAGCATGGTGGCATCGGCGCCCAGGTAATATTTGGCATAGTAGGCGGCCACCGAGCTGCGTATCACATAGCCCAGGGTGCCGGTGAAGCAGACAGCGCATAGCACCAGCCATTGATCGTTCTTCTTCAGGATGCGCAACTGCGAACGCAGTGGTTTGTCCTCGATGGTGTGCTGTACCCGTTCAGTGGTGTTGGCATAGCAAAAAAGGAAGAGCAGGGTGGCCAGCCCGCCCATCAATCCCATGGAAAACTGGTAGCCGAACTGGAGGTTTTCACCACCCACGTATTCGGCCAGCTTGGGCACGATGATGGTAACGAGAAAGGCTGCAATCTTGGCGAAGAAGAGTCGATAACCGTTGGCGGAGAGCCGATCCTGAGGATCGGGCGTCAGCACACCGATCAACGAAATGTAAGGAATCGTCACGGACGTGAACATCAGGGTGACGAACAGGTAGGTGGAATAGGCCCACACCAGCTTGGCGTTATAGCTCCAGTCCGGCGTGGTGAAAAGCAGCAGCACGGAAATACCGAAAGGGACCGAAAAGATCAGGAAATAGGGGCGATATCGTCCGCGCTTGCTGTTGAATTTATCGGTGATGATGCCCATCAAAGGATCGGTGATGGCATCCACCAGGCGAGCCACGAGAAAGAGAATACCCATGTGGCTCGGCTTCAGGCCAAAGATGTCCGTGTAGAAGAACGAGATGATCAGAAACATCGAGGAAATCACGATGTTGATCGCCATGTCCCCGCTGCCGAATCCCACTTTTTCCAGGTAGGTCAGGCGTCGCGTCGTCATTACTTTGCTTCCTTGGCGTTGTTGGATGGCGTATTGAATGGTTTGTTGAATGATGTGTTGAATGGTCATGAGGGGCTGGTTCACAGCCAGTTAGTTCACCAGCCACATCGCCAGGTTCGGCCAGAACAACAGCGCGAACAGCACACACAGCTGCAAGGCGATGAACGGCAACAG
>NZ_VTPU01000018.1 GCF_008274785.1 Halomonas eurihalina | reverse complement strand
CCGAACTCAGCAGTGAAACCGCTCAGCGCCGATGGTAGTGTGGGAGTTCCCATGCGAGAGTAGGTCATCGTCAGGCATCTATCCCGAGAAAACCCCGACTTCACTGAAGTCGGGGTTTTTTCATGTCTGGAAGAACGAGCTAAAAAAGATGATGATGAACTGGCCGTTCTACCCATGTGTTGGAGTATGTGTCGAGGAATACATGGTGACGCTGCTTGGCGACGCGCTGCTCAAAATGTTGAAGGATCATGGAGCGGGCTCGCAAAGGTCTGAATTGGTTGGCAAGTTGCGGCAAGGACGGCTAGGGTGAACAAGGTAATAACCCGATGGAAATCAACGGTGATCTCAGGAGGAGTACAATGAAACAGCAAATTCTGCGCAAGCTGGCCTTGATGCTGCTGGTCGGTACGGCCACGGCGGGATTGGCGGCCTGCAGCGACGAGGATGCAAGCTCGGAGTCAGCGGGTGAGAACACCGAGCAAGCGGCGGATGATGCCGCGCAGAGCGCCGAGTCGGCGGTGGATGAGGCTGCCGAGGAGACCGAGCAGGCGGCTGACGAGGCGGCAGAAAGTGCCGACCAGACCATGGATGAAGCCGGCGACGCCACAGAAGGTGCGGCTGATGACGCGGAATCCGCCATGGATTCAGCAGCGGAAAGCACCGAAGAAGCCGCTAACGATGCCGGCGAGGCAATGGATTCGGCTGCCGAGAGCGTGGATCAAGCTGTGGAAGATGCCGGTGAGAGCATCGATGAAGCAGCCGACAGCGCCATGGACAGCACCGGTGAAGCGATGGAGGATGCCGGAGAGCAGACTCAGGAAGCCGCCGACGAGGAACAGCAATAAGCTGCCTCTAGCGTGTGCTGTAGCTGTACAGAAAAGGCCGGGCATTTGCCCGGTCTTTCGCGTTGATAGGTACCCTTCGCTGCTGGTGAGGCGACTGCAACGGGATCAGGTAGCGGGGTTCTGTTCGATCCCCTGCACATACCAAGGAGCGCCATCACGGAGATCGCGCTTCAGGTGCCAGGTCTCGTTGAATTCGTTGCGTGCGCCGTTCTCGTCGAGGATGCCGTGGAACAGCACCGTCGCCTCGGCTTGCTGGTCGGCTTCGTGCACACTGCCGAGCTCCGCGACGAGGCGCACGATCTCGGTGTGGTTGTTGGCAGGATGTTGCTCACGCTCCTGGCGCAGCAAGTTGTAGAGCTCCGGGGTAACGTAGTCCTGGATCAGGGTGAAGTCGTTATTGTCCCAGGCGCGCTGTAGCGTCATGAAGTGCTCCTTGGCTCCTCCCAGGAAACGTTCCTTGTCGAACCATGCGGGCTCGCCGCCCAGGTGAGTTGCACTGCCACAGGGCGCGGAGGACTGGAATGCCTGAGCGTCGGCTTCCCGAGGGGCCTGGGAGGTGGTGCCATTCGCGCTCGCCATGGCGGTACGGCGACGGGCCAGCAGGCGGAAAAGCAGGAAGGCGGCGCCGGCGATCAGCAGGATATCCAGCAGGCGCAATTCATCGAAGGCACCACCGAAGAACAGCGAGGCCAGTAGCCCGCCCGCCAACAGGCCGGCGAAGGGTCCGGCGAAGCGCGACAGGCCGCTGGAAGGCTTGCGCTGAGGCGCTGCGGTGGAGCGGGGCGCGCTGGTGTTCTGGGAACTGATAGTTCGAGAATAGCTGCCGACGCTCTTGCCGCCCCCCAGGCGGCGCGCATCGGCATGGTCGACGGCGAGGCCGAAGCCGAACATGCCGACGATGAGCATGACGAGGAAGTGACGCATCGAGGATCTCCGTGGTAGCCGTGGGGCTGGTTGTCTTTCGGAGCTGACATTCTAGCGATTAAGCTGGTGTCGAGCACCGCTTATATCCTTCGTTTTGGAGACCGTCATGCGCATGCACCAGGATACGAGTCTGTTGCTGATCGTCGATCTGCAGGCTGGCCTGCTGCCGGTGCTCGACACCGGCGGACAGGCGGTCGAGGAGGCATCATGGATGGGTGGTGTAGCCGAGGCGCTGGGCGTCCCGGTGTGGCTGACCGAGCAGTATCCAGAAGGGCTGGGGGAGAGTGTGCCGTCCCTGTTGGCGTCGCTCGAGAATCCCCGAGTGTGGCGGAAGACGCATTTCAATGCCTACGCCGAGCCAGATTTCGCCCATGCCCTGGGCGACACCGGGCGCCGGCAGATCGTGCTGTGCGGTGCCGAGGCGCATATCTGTGTCTTGCAGACCGGTCTGGCGCTGCTCGAGGCGGGGTATCGTGTCGCCTGGCTGGCGGAGGCCACAAGTAGCCGGCGCTCGGAAGAGGTGGGCCTGGCGAGGCGCCGGATGGAGCGTGCCGGCGCCCAGGCGGTAAGCGCCGACATGGTGGCCTATGAATGGCTGGAGCGCTGCGACGATGCCCGCTTCAAGGACATCCATCGACGCTTTCTCAAGGAACGCGCGTCGCGTCCCCTGCGTTTCGACTAGGCGCGGTCCCGCTCGTCCCGGCAGAAGACCAAGGTATCGCCTTCCGACATGGCGGCATTGAAGCGATAGCCGGCGACATCGAAATCCTTGAGCGCCTCGGGATCATCCACGCGTTGCCGGATCATCCAGGCGGCCATCAAGCCTCGGGCCTTCTTGGCGTAGAAGCTGATCATCTTGTACTGACCGTTCTTCTCATCCTTGAAGACTGGCGTGATGACCCGGGCATTCAAGCGCTTGGCGTCGATGGACTTGAAATATTCGTTGGAGGCGAGGTTGATAAGGACAGCGCTGCCGCTGTCGGCCACGGCATGCTCGAGAGCACTGGTCAGCTCGTCGCGCCAGAAGGCATACAGGTCCTTGCCGGCGGGATTCGCCAGCTTGGTGCCCATCTCCAGGCGGTAGGGCTGGATGAGATCCAGAGGCCGCAGCAGGCCGTACAGGCCGGAGAGGATCCGGAGGTGGTCCTGAGCGAAGGTATTGTCGGCGTCGTCAAAACGCTCGGCTTCCAGCCCGACATAGACATCGCCCTGGAAGGCCTGGGCAGCTGGCTTGGCGTTGTCCGGGGTGAAGGGCGTGTGCCATTCCGCGAAGCGTGCCGCGTTGAGTCCGGCAATCTTGTCGCTGACCCCCATCAATTCGCTGATCTGCTGAGGCGACAGGTCCCGCAGAATGTCGATCAGTGCCTGGCTACGTTCGAGGTAGTCCGGCTGAGAGTGCCGGGAGGTGGTGGCCGGTGTCTCGAAGTCCAGCTTCTTGGCCGGGGAAATCACGCTCAGCATGGGCGCTCCTGTACCTGGTGAAGTCGGGGAATTATATCAAGGCCACGCCGAGGGCGGGGCTATCGTGCTGATAGCCCCAGGCGTATCGGTCAAGGGCAGGGGTTGGGCAGACGTTGATGCACGTCTTCGATGGCGTTCAGAACCTCGTCACTCAAGTGCAGCGATTCGCTGGCCAGGTTGCTTTCGAGCTGAGCCATGGTGGTGGCACCGATGATGTTGCTGGTCAGGAAGGGGCGGGAGTTCACGAAGGCCAGGGCCATCTGTGCCGGGTCGAGGTCGTGCTCTCGGGCGATGTCCACATAGGCCCGGACCGCCTGTTCGGCCTGTGGTGACGTATAGCGCTGGAAGCGCTCATAGAGGGTCAGGCGGGCACCCTCGGGACGTGCGCCGTCAAGATACTTGCCGGACAGTACGCCGAATCCCAGGGGTGAATAGGCCAGCAGACCGACGTTTTCGCGATGGGCGATCTCGGCCAGGCCGACCTCGAAGGTACGGTTGAGCAGGCTGTAGGGGTTCTGCACCGAGGCGACACGAGGCAGTCCCATGCGGTCGGCCAGGTGCAGGGCATGCATCACTCCCCAGGGCGTCTCGTTGGAGAGCCCGATGGCACGCACCTTGCCGGCCTGCACGAGTTCCTGAAGTGCCGAGAGGCTCTCTTCCAGTGCGACGGCATCTTCTTCTTCATCGGGCTCGTAGCCGAGGCGACCGAAGAAGTTGCTGCGCCGGTCAGGCCAGTGCAACTGATAGAGGTCGACATAATCCGTACGCAGACGCGTCAGGCTGTCGTCGATGGCCTGATGGATCTGATCCCGGGTCAGCCGTGACCCACCACGCAGATGGGCGACGCCCGGTCCAACTGCCTTGGTGGCAAGGATGATGTCGTCCCGGGAGCCGCGCGAGGCGAGCCAACTGCCGATGTAGCTCTCGGTGCGTCCCTGTGTCGCAGCGTCGGGGGGCACAGGGTACATCTCGGCGGTATCGATGAAGTCGATGCCGAAGGACACCGCCCGGTCGAGTTGTTCGTGGGCTTCGGCTTCGCTGTTCTGCTCGCCGAAAGTCATGGTACCGAGACATAGCCGGCTGACCTCGATGCCGGTGTTGCCCAGGGGGCGCGTCTGCATCCGTCACTCCTCACACAGCGGTTGGAAATCGGTTCGACAGGCATGGTAGCCGGGGGAGGCGAGAGCGTAAACGTCGAGGGGTTGAGTCGCTGCGGAGCCAGGCGTATGCTTGCCCTCCCGTTGGCCCGGCGGAGTCCGAATGGCCAGCGAGATATTGGGAACGACGCCGGACACAAGGTGGTGCTCGACGTCACTTTTGCATCGAACCTCAGGAAGCAGGATTGTTTGCCATGCCGCAGGCATCGTCACTGTTTACTCGGCTCGAGTACCGTCTGGCACAACAGCTGGTACATACTCGCTGGTTACCGCGCTCGCCGCGGACCCAGAAGCTGACCATGCATCTCTTCCAGCGATGTGCCGATGCCGGCCATCCCGCTGCCCTCGCACAGTATGGTCACATGCTGTTTCATCGTGGTGTGTCGCCTCAGGACAAGGCCCGTGGCGCACGTTACGTGATCGAGGCCGCGCATGGTGGGGATACCCGTGCCCAGTTTCGCGCCGGGCAGATCCATGAGCATGGGTGTGCCCAGTACCCGCGCCGCGAAGATCATGCCGTGACCTGGTATGCCCGTGCCGGCGAGGCAGGCCATCCAGAGGCCGCCGCACGTCTGGCCCGTGCCTACCGTTGTGGTGAGCTGGGCTTGCCGCTCGATGCCGAACGCACGGCCTACTGGCAGCGCCTGGCCGATCAGCCCTCCGGCTCGCTTGAGTCACTGGACATGTATGAAGCCGGGGCGCGACACTAGAGGGAACGCTGAATAAATCGTCGAGCGTAGTGAAGCGCAAGGCGCACGGAGCACAGAAAGCGAGACATAACAGTTAGTTAGGCGAGCTTTCGAGCACCGCGCGACACAGTGATTTGCACGCGCAGGCATTTAAGCAGTGTTACCCTGGGAGCATGTGTCTCATTGACGAGACTGTGACCACTGGCCGGCACGCCAGCGCGGCGGCCCTCAGCAAGGACTCACCTTCCCGTGACGCTACCGACATTGCTGGATATCGAAGCGTCCGGTTTCGGACGCGGTAGTTACCCCATCGAGATTGGTCTGGCACGGACCGATGGTAGTGTCTGTGCCTTTCTTATCCAGCCTCTCGATGAGTGGACCCACTGGGATCCCAAGGCGGAGCTATTGCACGGTATCTCGCGCGCACGGTTGCAGCGTGAAGGTTATCCGGTCCGCGAGGTGGCCCGTTGGCTCAACGACGAGCTTGCCGATATCGGTATCGCTTATAGCGATAGCTGGGGTTACGACAATACCTGGCTGTCGCTGCTGTTCCACCATGCCGGCATGCTGCCGGCCTTTCGTCTCGAGGCGTTGCGTCGGCTGCTCAGCGAAACCCAGCTCGAGCGCTGGAGCGATACCAAGGAGACGATCATCCACGAGCAGGGCATCCTTCGGCATCGCGCCGGCGAGGATGCCCAGTTGCTGCAGCAGACCTATCAGCGCACGCTCTCGCTCTAGGCACCACTCACTTCCAGCAGCACCTTGCCGGTATTGGCATCGGCGCGCACATGGTCGTGCGCCGTCTCGGCGTCTTCGATGGGCCAGGTGCGGTCGATGAGCGGACGCAACTCGCCCGAGACCAGGCGTGGCCAGACATGCTCGGCCAGCGCGGCGAGGATCCGGCCCTTGGCTTCCGGCGGACGGGCGCGCAGTGTCGAGCCGATCAAGCGCTGACGTTTCATCAGCATGCGGCCCATGTCCAATTCCGCCTGGCGACCGCCCATCATGCCGATGACCACCAGCCGGCCATCCTCGTTGAGCACGCGTTGGTTGTCGGCCAGGTAACTGGCGCCCACCGGATCGAGGATCATGTCGGCACCGCCCCAGCGCTGCACGGCGTCGACGAAGCTGCCCTCATGGCGATTCCAGCCAGCGTCGGCGCCAAGCTCGCGGCAGGCGGCCAGCTTGGCGTCACTGCCTACCGTGACGAAGCACGGATAACCAAAGGCGCGGCATAGCTGGATGGCGGCCGTACCCACGCCACTGGCGCCGGCATGGAGCAGCACCCGGTCGCCAGCGCCCAAGGCACCCTCCATGAACAGGTTGAGCCAGGCGGTGGCGAAGACCTCGGGCAAGGCCGCCGCTTCGCGCAGGGTGAAACCCTCTGGCAACGGCAGGACCTGATGGGCATCGACCACGACCTCCTCGGCATAGCCTCCGCCGGCCAGCAAGGCGCAGACGGGCTGGCCGACGCTCAGCCCGCGGACGTCATCGCCGAGCTCGGTGATCGTGCCGCTGACTTCCAGGCCGAGTACGGGGGAGGCGCCGGGCGGCGGCGGATAATGACCGGCACGTTGCATCAGGTCGGCGCGATTGATGCCGGCCCAGGCCACCTTCAGGCGGACTTCATGGGCGCCGGGGCCGGGAATGGCGGAAGTCTCGTCCCAGACGAGTCGTGCATCGTCGTGTCGTATGGCTCGCATATGACCTCCTTCAGTTGGCATGGGCAGGTATCAGGCGCTGCTCCAGCGCATCGAGAAGACCGGCCGGCGTGGTGGCATCGAGCAGGTTGGCGCGGGTGGCGCGATCGAGGAAACCATGTTCCACGGTGCCGTCGAGAAACGTCAGCAGGGGCGTGTAGAAGCCCTGGGTGTCGAGCAAGCCGATGGGCTTGTCATGCAGGCCCAGGTACTGCCAGGTCCAGGCCTCGAAGAGTTCCTCGAGCGTGCCGATACCGCCGGGAAGGGCGATGAAGGCATCGCTGTGGGCGGCCATGCTGGCCTTGCGTTCATGCATGTTGCGCACCCTAAGCAGCCGCGTCAGGCCCCGGTGGGCCTGTTCGCGCTCGACCAGGTGATCGGGCATCACGCCGGTGACCTCGCCGCCAGCGGCCATCACCTGGTCGGCCAGGGCGCCCATCATGCCGACCCGGGCGCCACCATAGACCAGTGAATGGCCACGAGCGACCAGTTCGTCGCCCAACTGTCGGGCGGCATCGAGGAAGGCCGTGTCGTTGCCGGTCCGCGAGCCGAGATAGACACAGAATGTCGACATCCATTTCTCCTTGATCGAGCCTGCCCAGGTCGGAGCCGTTCAGGGCAGGCAGTCGGCCACGGCGTATTCGTCGTCCAGCCAGCGACCGATGACATTGTCGCCGCACAGATGGTGGGCATACTGGGTGTGCAAGCAGCGCACCTGATCCCAGTTGGCGATGCCGCCGATACCGCGTTCGCGCAGCACGCTCTCGTAGCCGAGGCGCTGGACTTCGTCGCGTTGCGCCGCGCTCATGTAGCGCCAGCGGGCCTCGACGTAATCGGCATGGCTGCGGTGGTAGGCGTGCAGGAAGGCCGGTTCCTCGCGCAGGCGAGCTTCGAGATGCTTGATGACGCCAGCCGCCTCGATGCGTGACAGCTCGGCCTTGAGGCGTTCCGAGCACAGCCAGTAGAGGGTCGGAAAGGGGGCACCATCGACGATGGGAGCCATGCGCAGGACCAGCGGCGTGCCTTCGCCATCGGTGGCGGCCAGCGCTTCGATGCCTCGGGGAGGGCGGCCGAGCTGCTCGGTGATGATGGCCAGTTGCCGGTCGTCAGGCATCGTGTCGGGTCGGATCACCATCGTTGTCGTCTCGTATGAACTTGTTCGAGCGGCCCACGGCGCGGAAGAAGGTCCGGTTGAGCTGTTCCGGCGTGGGCGCATAGCGCCAGTTGCGGTCACAGTAATCGACGGCCCGTGCCATCAGCACGTCGTAGAGGCGATTGAACGGCGCATCATAATCGTAAGGGTCTTCCCCGAACAAGCGAATGTGCGGGTAGTCGGCGAAGCGTTCCATGAAGTAACGCTCCAGGTCGGCTTCCACGGCATGGTGGCGGGCGACGTTTTCCGGGTCGAGCCAGAGATCGTAGCGGATGGCCATCATCGGCTCCCTTGTGGGTGAATGGGCTCGATGTCATCGAGAGGCCGTACGGTTGAGACCATGGGGCGGTCGATTCGGCTCGAGCCTTGGCTTATGGGGTCGCTCGAGAACGTGACAGCGGCGCGAAGCGTGCGTTCAGCAGTGCCACGAGGTCGTTCGGCGCGAGGCGGATTTCCAGGCCGCGGCGCCCGCCGCTGACATGGATGGCCTCCAGGGGTTCGGCACTGGCATCGACGAAGGCGGGCAGTCGTTTCTTCTGCCCCAGCGGGCTGATGCCGCCCACCACGTAACCGGTGGCGCGTTCGGCCGCGTCGGCCTCGGCCATCTTCGCCTTGCGGGCGCCGGCGGCCCGGGCCAGGGCCTTGAGATCGAGCTGCGTGGGCACCGGGACGATGGCCATGACCAGCCGGCCGTCATCGAGACAGGCCAGCAATGTCTTGAAGACTTCCTCGGCAGGCAGCCCCAGGGCGCGCGCGGCTTCCTCGCCGTAGGCAGGGCTGCGCGGATCGTGCTCGTAGGTCGCCAGCGAGAAATCCACATCGGCCTTTTCCAGGGCCTTCACCGCCGGGGTCATGCGTCTTCGCTCTCCGTCTGCTGCAGGTGTTCCGCCAGGGCTTCGCGCAGCGAGCCCTCGAGGGGCACGGCGCGCTTGGTCTCATGATCGAAGTGGACCAATACGATATGTCCCACATTGGTCAGTGTACCCGATTGATGCGCCTCCTGGGTCACGGTGAAGGAGCTGTTGCCGAGGCGCGAAAGATAGGTGCGGATCTCGATGTCGGTGCCATAGTGCAGCTCGGCGCGATAGTCGATCTCCATGCGGGCCATAATCAGTCGCCAACGGCGTGGATCGAGGTCCGGGGTGAACAGCTTGAAGAGATCGTTGCGGGCCAGTTCGAACCAGGCGGGCAGTCGGGTGTTGTTGACGTGGCCCAGGGCATCGGTGTCGTAGAAGGCCGGCTCGATGGTGCGTACGAACATGGAGGTTCCTCGTCGGGGGCTCGGGGAATGCGTTCCACAGGCGTGAGCGAAGACTATAGCATTGAGTCGAGCAAGCGCTCGGTCAAGTCATGCTTCACGTCGATGCCGCCACCAGGCTTGGCCACGGGTCCATGCCAGCAGCCAGAGCGTGGCCGCGGCGAAGCCGGCCAGGGTGCCCCAGGCGAGCCCTAGCGGAACATAGGTCAGCGAGACGCAGAGGGCATAGCACAGCAACGAGCCGAGACCGGCGGGATAGTGTTTGATGACCGTGGCGACTGGTGCGGCGCCGTGGGTCAGGTGCAGAATCACCAGAAAGGGATACATGGTCACCGGAAAGGCAGCCATCACGCCGGCCCAGGCCGAGGGCACCACATGGGCGAGACCGGTGATCAGGAAGATGATGCCGGCGGCGAGGCCGGCACGCAGCGCGAGCGCCGGCCAGGAGAAGCCGCCGCGAGGCGGGGCGGCGGTTTCCGGGACATGACGATACAGGCGCATGAAGATCAGGATCGCCGCCAGGGTGATCAGGGTGCCGCCGAGACGGTTGACGTCGAACCGGGTCAGCAGCAGGCCGGCGACGGCCCAGGCGACGAGGCCGCCAGCGGTGCCGGCGAGAACGCCTGGCAGGCCGTTACGGCGGGCACACAGCAGATAGCCGCCGCCCAGGGCCAGGGTGGCCGAAAAGCCGGCCAAGGTATGCACGGCACTTTCGGCGGCGAAGCTCGGTGAGATCTCCAGGCCGATGAAGAACAGGGCAATGGCCGTGCCCAGGGGATAGCCCGAAAGCAGGCCGGCAGCCCGGGTGCTGAGGCGTTCGGCGACGACGGAAAGCCCCAGCACGACGCCGATCGAGACCAGCAGCTTGGCCAGTTGCCAACCGAACGGAACATCCATGACGTTATCCTTTTCCCTGTGAAGCGCGTCAAACGAGACGCAATCCTTGCTGATCCACCCAGGCGGCCTTGAGGGCGGCGTCCAGGGGCGCGCGCAAGTGATCCGGCAGGCCGGCCATGGCCGCATCGTAATCGTCGACCTGGCGATTGCGCAGCCAGCAGTAGGCCCAGGCACAGGCCTCGTCGTCATCGGCGGGCTGCGGCCGTGCCGGCATCTGGACCAGCAGGAATACCGCCGTGCGTCCCGCCCAGAGCGGTATCTCGTCGTGTCGCTCGGCGTCGCACCAGGCTTCGAGGGTGGCGCCGCTGGGCGTTGCCTCGGGTTCGCCGAGCTTGGCGACCCGGGCGGTCTCGGCGAGGATCAGGGCCAGGCGATCGGTATCACCCTGGCCGAGTGCCAGCCACTGGGCGATGACCGCTGGCAGGCCGCGGCGAACCTTGGCATAGAAGCTGCTTTGGGGCATGGTTTCATTCATTCTCTAGGGCGTCATTCGGCGCCCGATCAGGTACAAGGATGGCCTCTGCATGACCTCGACATTCGATTTTGCCACGCCCATCGATCGGCGGCATCCCAGCGATGGCGACTGGCCGTCGCAGAAGTGGCACCGCTTCGGCGCTGACGTGCTGCCGTTATGGGTGGCCGACATGGACTTTCGTTCGCCGCCGGCGGTGATCGAGGCGCTGCGGGCCCGGGTCGATCATGGCGTCTATGGCTATGGTCTGGTGCCGAACAGCCTGCGCGAGACGCTGTGCGAATGGAGCGCCGAACATTACGGCTGGTCCATCGAGCCCGACTGGCAACTATGGCTGCCGGGTGTCGTGCCGGCCCTGCACATGGCCAGCCTGGCGCTTACCGAGCCCGGTGACGGCGTGCTCACGGTGACGCCGATCTATCCACCTTTCCTGCAGGTGGCGCGGCGTACCGGCCGCGAGCCCCAGCAGGCCGCCATGCGGCCACCCGAGACGCCCGACGGCGACTGGCGGCTCGATCTCGAGGCCCTGGAGGCGGCCATCACACCTTGTACCCGGTTGCTGCTGTGGTGCCATCCCCACAACCCCACCGGGCGCGTCTGGAGCGCTGCCGAACTGGAAGGGCTGGCGGCACTGGTCGAACGCCACGACCTGCTGGTCGTCTCCGACGAGCTGCATTGCGACCTGCTGCTCGACGACGGCGCCCGGCATCGTCCGCTGGCGGCGATGTTCCCGGCGCTTGCCGAGCGCACCCTGACGCTCTGGGCGCCTTCCAAGACCTTCAACCTGGCGGGGCTGACCACGGCCTGTGCGGTGATTCCCGATGCCGGCCTGCGCCGGCGCTTCGCCGAGCAGGCCAAGGGGCTCCAGCCCGACGGCAACGTGCTGGGCCTGGTGGCTGCCGAGGCCGCCTATCGCCATGGCGAGCCCTGGCGGCAGGCGCTGCTCGAGACCCTGCGCGGCCATCGTCGCCGGCTGGCGGAACACGTCGCGAGTTGGCCCGGCGTGAGGATGGCCGCGCCGCAGTCGACCTATCTGGCCTGGCTGGACCTGCGCGAGGCCCCGACGCTACAGGACGCCGACTCGCCCCAGCGCGCCCTGCTGGAGCGCGCCGGGGTGGCGCTCTCGGATGGCGCCGACTTCGGCTGGCCCGGCTTCGCCCGGCTCAACTTCGGCACCACCGCCGAGCAGTTGGAGGCGGCGCTGGAACGCATGGACACGCTATTGAAAGGCTGAAAGGCGAGGGGCAGCGCACGGCGCGTGATGCCTTGTGCCGTGCGCTGCCAGCGGAGTACAGCGATTCAGAGCGCGGCGATCTTGTCGTGCTGTTCGACCAGTAGCCGCCGGTTGGCGCTGAGGTCGTCGAGCTTGTCGCGTTCCTTTTGCACCACCGCTTCGGGGGCCTTGGCGACGAAACTCTCGTTGCCGAGCTTCTTCTCGATGCCGCCGATCAGCTTGTCCTGCTTGTCGATCTCCTTGGCCAGGCGAGCCAGTTCGGCCTCCTTGTCGATCAGCCCGGCCATGGGTACCAGCACTTCCATGTCGCCCACCAGTTGCGTGGCCGCCAGGGGCGCCTCTGCGGGATCGTCGAGCCAGTCCAGGCGCTCAAGCTTGGCCAGTTTGGCGAGGAACGGCCGATTGGCTTCCAGCCGTTCGCGGTCGCTGGCGTCTCCCTTGGTCAGCAGGGCCGCCAGCGGCTTGCCGGGCGCGATGTTCAGCTCGGCACGGATGTTGCGGATCGCCACGATCACGCCCTTGAGCCACTCGATGTTGCGGGTGGCGGCCTCGTCGACGCGGGCTTCGTCGGCCTCCGGCCAGGCATGGACCATCAAGGAATCGCCTTCGCCGCGATAGGTGCCGGCCAGGGGCGCGACGCGCTGCCAGATCTCCTCGCTGATGTAGGGCATCATCGGATGCGCCAGGCGCAGGATGGCCTCCAGCACCCGCACCAGGGTGCGGCGGGTGCCGCGCTGCGATGCAGGCGTGGCGTCGTCGTCCCAGAGCACCGGTTTGGAGAGCTCCAGGTACCAATCGCAGTACTCGTTCCAGATGAACTCGTACAGCGCCTGGGAGGCATGGTCAAAACGATATTCTTCCATGGCCCGGGTCACCTGGGCTTCGGTCTGCTGCAGGCGCGAGATGATCCAGCGATCGGCCAGCGACAGCTCGACCTCGCTGCCATCGGCACCGCAATCCTGGCCTTCGGCATTCATCAGCACATAGCGCGAGGCGTTCCACAGCTTGTTGCAGAAGTTGCGGTAGCCGTCCAGGCGGCCCATGTCGAACTTGATGTCGCGACCGGTGGTGGCCTGGGAGAGGAAGGTGAAGCGCAGAGCATCGGTGCCGTGGGACTCGATGCCCTCGGGGAACTCCTGACGCGTGGCCTTGGCGATGGCCTTGGCCTTCTGTGGCTGCATCATGTTGCCGGTGCGCTTCTCGACCAGGCTCTCCAGGCCGATGCCGTCGATCAGGTCGATGGGGTCGAGGACGTTGCCCTTGGATTTGGACATCTTGTTGCCCTGGCCGTCGCGCACCAGGCCATGCACATAGACCTGCTTGAAGGGCACCTCGCCGGTGAACTCCAGAGTCAGCATGATCATCCGGGCAACCCAGAAGAAGATGATGTCGAAGCCGGTGACCAGCACGCTGGTGGGGTGGAAGGTCTCCAGAGCCTCGGTCTTCTCGGGCCAGCCGAGGGTGCCGAAGGTCCACAGCCCGGAGCTGAACCAGGTGTCGAGGACATCCTCGTCCTGGGTCAGGGGCATGTCGGCGGGCAGACCATGCTTGTCGCGGGCCTCGGCCTCGGTGCGGGCTACGTAGACGTTGCCGTCGGCGTCGTACCAGGCCGGGATGCGGTGGCCCCACCATAGCTGGCGCGAGATGCACCAGTCCTGGAGGTCGCGCATCCAGGAGAAGTACATGTTCTCGTAATTCTTCGGCACGAACTCGATGTCGCCGTTCTCGACCGCGGCGATGGCCGGCTTGGCGAGGTTTTCCACGGCCACGAACCACTGATCGGTGAGATAGGGCTCGATGACATCGCCGGAACGATCGCCGAAGGGCAGGGTATTGTTGACCGTTTCGGTGCGTTCGAGCAGGCCGGCGGCCTCCATGTCGGCGACGATGCGCTCGCGGGCCTCGAAGCGCGAGAGGCCGGCATAGGCGGACGGCAGGCTGGTATCGATGTCGCTCAGCGGACGGCCCTGGAGATCGAAGGTCTCGGCACGCTCGAGGATGACCGCGTCCCGGGAAAAGACGTTGATCAGCGGCAGCTCGCAGCGCTTGCCGACCTCATAGTCGTTGAAGTCGTGGGCCGGGGTGATCTTCACGCAGCCCGAACCCTTCTCCATGTCGGCGTGTTCGTCGGCGACGATGGGAATGCGGCGGCCGACCAGAGGAAGGTCGACGAACTTGCCGATCAGCGAGGCGTAGCGCGGATCCTCCGGGTTGACCGCCACGGCACTGTCGCCGAGCAGGGTTTCGGGACGGGTGGTGGCGACGACCAGATGATCGAGTCCCGCCTCGGTGGTGACGCCGTCGGCCAGCGGGTAGCGGAAGTGCCAGAACTGACCCTGCTGATCGCGATTTTCCACCTCGAGATCGGAGATGGCGGTATGCAGGGTGGGATCCCAGTTGACCAGCCGCTTGCCGCGATAGATCAGGCCCTTGTCGAACAGCTGCACGAAGACTTCCTGGACCGCCTTGTAGAAGCCGTCGTCCATGGTGAAGCGCTCGCGGGACCAGTCGACGCTGGCGCCCATGCGGCGTAGCTGGCGAGTGATGTGCCCACCGGACTCGTGCTTCCATTCCCAGATCTTGTCGGTGAAGGCCTCGCGTCCCAGGTCATGGCGGCTCTTGCCTTCCTCGGCGGCGACCTTGCGCTCCACCAGCATCTGGGTGGCGATGCCGGCGTGGTCGGTGCCCACCTGCCAGAGGGTGTTGCGGCCCTGCATGCGCCGCCAGCGCGTCAGGGTATCCATGATGGTGTCCTGGAAGGCGTGGCCCATGTGCAGACTGCCGGTGACATTGGGCGGCGGGATCATGATGGAGTAGGGCTCTCCCTCGCCGGAAGGGGCGAAGTGGCCATCCTCTTCCCAACGCTGATACCAGCGGTTCTCGATCTGCTCGGGTTGGTAGGTCTTGTCCATGGGCGGTTCCGGATCCAGAAATGGTCGCCACCGGCGTGGTGGCCGGGTGGCGGGAATCGTCGAAAAATGGGCTCGATTATAGCCTGATGAGTGCCCGGGCGTCAGCCTGGCCACCGATGGAGCGCCAGGGGGAGTTAGCCGTGGTTGCCCTGACCGGGCAGCTGATGGGCTTTTACTGGATAACCGCGCTTCTTGTAGGTCTGCCAGCAGTCGCGCTTGGCGGTCAGCACTTCCTGATGCTGGTTGATGATCTCGGCGACCCGCTCGAAACGCGAGAACCACTCCGGGATGCCGGGGTGCAGGTTGAGCATCGCCTGGGTGCCTGGTTCGCCGGGCGCGGGTGGTTCCCCCCAGCCGATGGTCGCCGGGACGCTGTCGGCCTGCTCGCTGTCCAGCAGGGCGTGGGGCAGGTAGGCGTCGGGCCGGAAGTCCCACAGGCGCTCGTCGAGGACTCGGGCCATGGCCTCGTCTTCCGCATGCAGGTGCAGCCGATAGCCCTTGTTGACGATAGTCTCGGCCAGCCGGCAGGCGAACTCGAGACGCGCATCGAGGGTGGTGTCGGGCAGGATGTAGAAATCGACTTGGGTCATGGGTTCCCGCCCCGGCTGCGCCGGGAGTTATCAGAAATAAGAGGGAAGCAGGAAGAGAAATTCATCTGATTTCTTCAAGGGGCGTAGCACCGTTCTTCCTTCTTCAAGCCGCGCAGCGGCGTACTTGTTTATACCCCTCCGTCGATATCGACCAGGGCACCGGTGGTGAAGCCGGCGTCGGCGAGCCACAGCACGCCCTCGGCGATTTCCTCGGGTTCGCCGATGCGCCCCATGGGGATGACCGAGCCGGCAACGTCGGTTTTTTCCGGGTTGCCGCCACTGGCGTGGATGGTGGTGCGAACCACGCCGGGACGTACGGTGTTGACACGAATGCCGTCGCCGGCGACTTCCTTGGACAGTCCTTCGGTCATGGTATCGATGGCGCCCTTCGAGGCGGCGTAGTCGACGTATTCGTCGGCACCGCCCAGGTGAGACGCCGCCGAGCCGACATTGACGATGGCGCCGCCCTGGCCGCCGTGACGCTTGGCCATGCGCTTGATGGCCTCGCGGGCGCAGATGAACGGTCCGGTCACGTTGATGCGCATCATGCGATCGATGCGCTCGGCGTCCATGTCCTCGACGCGGCAGACCTGGTCGACCACGCCGGCGTTGTTGACCAGTACGTCGAGGCGGCCCAGCTCCCGGTCCACGGTCTCGAACATGGCAAGGATATCGGCCTCGACGGCGACATCGGCCCGTATGGCGATGGCGCGCCCGCCTGCGGCTTCGATGTCCGCGACGACGCCCTCGGCCGCGGCCTTGTCACTACGGTAGTTGACGGCCACCGCATAGCCGCGCTGGGCGGCGAGTCGGGCGGTGGCGGCGCCGATTCCGCGGCCGGCACCGGTAATCAGCATCACTTTCGACATTTTGGCCTCTTGACGGAGAAACTTGACGAGAAAATGTGCAGGGCACGGCCTGCGAGAGAGGCGACCGTGCCATGGTGTGCATGGGGATCAGGCCAGACGCGTCAGCCAGCCACGGGTGTCTTCGCGACGTCCGTACTGCAGGTCGAGCAGGTGGCTGCGCAGGCGCTTGGCGACCTCGTTGTCACCGCCCGCACTGAGGCGGATCGAGCCTTCCTCGGTGACCAGCTCGCCCACCGGGGTGATCACCGCGGCGGTGCCGCAGGCGAAGACTTCGGTGATCTCGCCGTTGGCCGCACCCTCGCGCCATTCGTCGATACTGATCGGGCGTTCCTCGGGGGTCAGCCCCTCGTCGCGTGCCAGGGTCAGCACCGAGTCGCGAGTCACGCCCTCGAGGATGGTGTCGGTGAGTCGCGGGGTGACCAGGCGGCCGTCGCGGTAGACGAAGAACAGGTTCATGCCGCCGAGTTCCTCGATCCACTTGTTCTCGGCGGCGTCGAGGAAGGCCACCTGGCTGCAGTCGTGCGCCTCGGCCTCCTTCTGGGCGGCCAGGGAGGCGGCGTAGTTGCCGCCGCACTTGGCGAAGCCGGTGCCCCCGGCGGCGGCGCGCTTGTACTGGGACGAAAGCCAGATCGACACCGGTGCCACGCCACCCTTGAAGTAGGCGGCCGCCGGCGAGGCGATCACGTAGTAGTCGACTTCATGGGCGGGGCGTACGCCGAGGAAGGTCTCGCTGGCGATCATGAAGGGGCGCAGGTAGAGGCTGGATTCCTCGGTGGCACTGGCCGGCGTCGGCACCCAGGCGTGGTCCTGGGACAGCAGTGCCTTGAGCGAGCCGATGAAGTCCTCGTCGGACAGCTCCGGCAGGGCCAGGCGGCGCGCCGAGCGACGGAAACGCTCGGCATTCTTTTCCGGACGGAAGGCCCAGACCGAGCCGTCGTCGTGACGATAGGCCTTGATGCCCTCGAAGATTTCCTGGGCATAGTGCAGTACGGCGGCGGCGGGATCGAGGGTCAGCGGGCCGTAAGGGCGCACCTCATGGCCATGCCAGCCGGCGTCAGCGGTCCAGCGCACATGGGCCATGTGGTCGGTGAAGTAGCGACCGAAACCGGGGTTGGCGAGGATGTCGTCACGGATATGGGCTGCCTTGGCGTCGGTGGACGGCAGCACGGAAAAGCGTTCTGTGGGCACGGCAATGAATCTCCGCTGTGCCCGAGGTGCGGTTGGCGCCTCGGGGCGATACTGAAACACCGGACCGGCGGTGCCGGCCCGGTGCATGATGGTCGGCTCCTTTCATGAAAAAGTCGCCGCGCGGAAAAGGCAAGACCCGCGGTGACGGATCAGTCCTCGCCGACCTCGACCTGGCTATCGGAAGAGCGGTCCAGCAGGTACTGGGTGAGCAGGCTCACCGGCCGGCCCGTGGCGCCTTTCTGCTTGCCGGAATGCCAGGCGGTGCCGGCGATATCCAGGTGTGCCCAGGGATATTTGTCGGCAAAGCGTGACAGGAAGCAGCCCGCGGTGATGGTGCCCGCCGGGCGGCCGCCGATGTTGGCCAGGTCGGCGAAGTTGGAGTCCAGTTGCTCCTGGTACTCGTCCCACAGCGGCATGTGCCAGGCGCGATCCCAGGCGGTCTCGCCGGCGTCGAGCAGGTCCAGCGCCAGGTCGTCGTCGTTGGACATCAGACCGGTGGCATGATGGCCCAGCGCGATGATGGCGGCACCGGTCAGGGTGGCAATGTCGACCACGCTGGCAGGCTCGAAACGTTCGGCATAGGTCAGCGCATCGCACAGCACCAGACGGCCTTCGGCGTCGGTGTTGAGGACTTCCACCGACAGGCCCTTGAGCGTCTTGATGATGTCGCCGGGCTTGGTGGCCAGGCCGTCGGGCATGTTTTCGGCGCTGGCGACGACGGCTACCAGGTTGATCTTCGGACGGATGGCGAGCACGGAGGTGACGGCACCGAATACGCTGGCCGCGCCACACATGTCGAACTTCATCTCGTCCATGCCTTCGCCCGGCTTGAGCGAGATGCCGCCGGAATCGAAGGTGATGCCCTTGCCGACCAGCACGTGGGGGGCCTCGTCAGGGTCGTCCGCGCCCTGGTATTTCATCACGATGAGGCGCGATGGTTCAGCACTACCGCGGCCCACGCTGAGCAGGCTGTGGGCGCCGAGTTCTTCCAGGGCCTGTTCGTCGAGAACCTCGGTGGTCAGCGCGCCCTTGGCGTTGGCAGCCATCTGCTCGGCTCGTTCGGCCAGGTAGCTTGGCGTGCAGACGTTACCGGGCAGGTTGCCGAGAGTGCGAGCGACGTTGATGCCCTGGCCGATGCCATCGCCGATGCGGCCACCCTCGCGAGCGGCGTCGGAATTGCCACCCTCGCTGACCAGCAGGGTCACGCGCTCGAGCGGCGGCACGGGGGCCGGTTCGGACTTGAAGTCGTTGAAGCGGTAGACGGCGCGATGGGCCGCTTCGGCCACCATGCGAGCCTTCCAGTCGCAGGCGCGGTCGGGAACCGGGACGTCGTTGAAGGCGACGGTGGCGTCATCGGCGGGCAGCGCGGCCAGGGCGCCGAAGGCAGCATCGACGGCCTTGCGGAAGGCGCCTTCCTGGCACTTCTCGCGGCTGCCCAGGCCAACCAGCATCAGGCGGTCGGCATTGAGGCCGGGAGCGAAGGGAATCAACTGGACGTTGCCCAGGCGCGCGTCGAAGTCGCCGCGCTCGATCAGTTGGCCGATCAGCCGCTCGCTGGCATCGTCGAGCTTGGCGGCAGCGGGCAGTAGATCGCCATCCTTGAACACCGGTACCACAAGGCAGGCCGTCTCGATCTTGGCGGGATTGGCCGTCTGAACTGGGAATTCCATGGTGTCTCCACAAGACAAGCGGTGGGGGATTCTGGATAATGCCGGCACATTGCCGAGTCGTCCCAGTGTACCCAAGGCCGGGCGTCATTGCATGGAAGTTGGCCGGGTGCCGACAACCCGGACCGGGAGGCAGTATTGATCATATTTCGTTACCTGACCCGCGAGATCCTGCAGACGATGGCCGCCGTCGCCGGCGTGCTGCTGCTGGTGATCATGGGGAGTCGTTTCATCCGCTACTTCTCCAATGCGGCGGAGGGCGAGATTCCCGTCGATATCCTCGGAACCCTGATGCTGTTCCATCTGCCGGGGTTTCTCGAGCTGATCCTGCCGCTGGCGTTTTTCCTCGGCATCCTGCTGGCGCTGGGGCAGCTCTACCTCAACAGCGAGATCACCGTGCTGGTGGCCTGCGGCACGAGCCCCAATCGGCTGCTGTGGGTTAGCCTGTTGCCGGCCACCGTGGTGGCTATCCTGGTGGGGTTGTGCAGTCTCTGGCTGACGCCGGCCGGTGCCCTGCAGAACGAGATGATCATCGAGGAGCAGCGCAGTCAGCTCGATTTCGGTGTCCTGGCACCGGGGCGCTTCCAGGATTTCGGCGATGGCCGAGTGGCCTATACCGAGGCGTTGAGCGAGCAGGAGCGACGCCTGGAGGGGGTCTTCATCAGCGAACGCCAGCGCCGCGACGATGGATCGCCCGAGACGGTGGTGACGCGCGCCGCGGAAGGCTATCAGACTGTCGATGCGGAAACCGGTAGCCGCTTTCTGGTGCTCTCCGATGGCGAACGCTACAGCGTCGAACCGGGGCAGGCTGTGGCCGAACGCCTGTCGTTCGGCACTTATGCAGTGCGCCTCTCCGGCGCTGCCGAACGCCAGGACCTGGACGATCCCGAATATGCCGCCACGCCCGCCTTGTTCGCCGACGGGTCGGCACCCGCCATGGCGCAGTTGCAGTGGCGGCTCGGCCTGCCGCCGATGGTGTTCATTCTGACGCTGCTGGCCATGCCGTTGTCTCGTGTGAATCCTCGCCAGGGGCGTTTCGCCAAGCTGCTGCCGGCGATCTTTCTTTATGTGGCCTATCTCAGCCTGCTGCTGGCGGCGCTGGATGCCATCGCCAGGGGAGCCTGGCCGGCCACGCTGGGCATGTGGCCGATCCACGCTGCTTTCCTGGCTGTCGGCCTGCTGATGACGCTGCGTGCCCAGCGCAAGGGGATGAGCGGATGATCGCCGATCGTCTGGATCGTTATATCGCGCGCAACGTGCTGGGGGCCATCCTGGTGGTGCAGGTTGTGCTGCTGGGCCTGGATCTGGTCATCACCTACATCAACGACCTGGGCGATGTGGAAGGGGACTACGGTGCCCTCCAGGTTTTCTTCTACCTGGTGATGCGCCTGCCCTGGCGCTTCTACCAGTATGCCCCGGTGGGCGTGCTGATTGGCGCACTGATCGGCCTGGGCGGCATGGCCTCGAGCAACGAGCTGACAGTGATGAGAGCTGCGGGCCGGTCGCTGGCGCGCATTCTCTGGGGCGTGATGAAGCCGGTCATCCTGGTGATCGCCGTGGTGCTGTTCATCGCCGAATTCGTCAGCCCTCGCACCGAGCAGTACGCCAGCGCCTGGCGCCTGGAGCAGATGCAGGGCGAGGGCGCTGTGCTCACCGAGCGCGGTGGCTGGCAGCGAGAGGACGACAGCTTCTATCGCTTCGGCGCTATCCGCATCGACAATGTCGTGCTCGACCTGACCCGCTACCGATTCGAGGGGCGTGAGTTGCGCGAGGCGATGAATGCGCGTCGGGCGGTATGGCGTGATGGTGGTTGGGTGCTGGAGGACGTGGACATCACCCGCTTTGCGGAAGGTCGCACCGAGGCGATCCATCAGGCCACCCTACCCTGGGAGACCGAGCTGACGCCCGCTGAGCTGGATCGCTTGCTGCGCAAGATGGAGACCCAGGCGCCCAGCGAACTCTGGGCCCATGCGAGTTATCTGCAATCCCAGGGGCAAGACGCGGCCCAACCGTTGCTCTACTTCTGGCAGAAAATGCTGATGCCCTTGACCATGGCTTCGCTGATGCTGGTGGCCGCCTCCTTCGTGTTCGGGCCGCTGCGTAGTGTGGCGGCTGGTACCCGGGTGTTCTATGGCGTGGTCACCGGGCTGATCTTCAAGTACCTGCAGGATCTGCTGGGGCCGGCATCCACGGTGTTCGGCTTCTCGCCGGCCTGGGCGGTGCTGGCGCCGACCCTGATCTGCGCCGTCCTGGGAATCTATATGCTGCGTCGCAGCGGCTGAGCCGGAGGTTGCATGGCGCAGCATTTCGATCGTCTCGACGACGTCTGGCCTGCCGGGCTGGGGCGTCGTCTTGGCGCCATGCTTTACGACGGCCTGCTGGTCCTGGCTATCTGGATCGCGCTGGCCGCTGGCCATGTGCTGGTCAGCCGCCTGTTGCTGGATCTGCCGGCGGCGCACCTGGGCGCCGGTGTCGCCCAGGTGGCTTCGCTGCGCGCCTTATTGCTGTTCGGCGCTTACGTATTCTTCGCTTTTTTCTGGATGCGCGGCGGCATGACGCTGGGCATGCAGGCTTGGCGACTGCGCGTGCAGACGACGGATGGGCGGGCGATCAACCTGCGCCAGAGTCTGGTGCGCTATCTGGTGGGCGCTCTTTCCTGGGCGGCTTTCGGCCTTGGGCATCTGTGGGTGCTGTTCGACGCCGAACGCCGTAGCTGGGCCGATATCGTCTCCGGTACGCAGGTGGTGGTGGTGCCCAAGGCGGCCACCTGACACGCCTGATACGAAAGTTCCAGCCTCTCCAGACAAAAAAGTGGCAGCCTATGGTTGCGATAGACTATGCGAATCATTTACATTTGCCTCGAGGTCAGCACGAGGTGATGTCATGTACGTGTGTCTATGCAAGGGTGTCAGCGACAAGGCCATCCGCCAGAGCGTGGAGGAAGGTGCGCGCAGTTGGCGCGAGGTCCAGCTCGAGACGGGCTGTGGTACCCAATGCGGCAAGTGCGCCTGCATGGGCAAGGGCATTACCCGCGAAGCCATTCGCGAGACGCTGACCGCTCCCGCCGAAGCGCTGGCCTATGCGGTGTGATGACAATCGATATTGTTTGTGTTGTCATTAGCAAATAATTGATTTCATTGAATTTTTTGTGACGTGGTCTAGACTGTTGGGTATGCCTGGCAGGGCGGAGAGTCCCGTGCCAATGTGAAATGGACCCTGACAGCAATCGAGGTAACGTCATGAAAGGCGACAGCAAGGTCATCCAGTACCTCAATACGGTACTCGGCAACGAACTGGTAGCCATCAACCAGTACTACCTGCATGCCAAGATGTATCAGGATTGGGGGCTCGCCGCCCTGGGCAAGTGGGAGTACAAGGAATCCATCGAGGAAATGCAGCACGCTGATACTCTGATCGAGCGCATTCTCTTCCTTGAAGGCATCCCCAACCTGCAGGATTACGGCAAGCTACTGATCGGCGAGAACACCAAGGAGATGCTCGAGTGTGACCTCAAGCTCGAGCAGAAGGCTCGCGCCGACCTGATCGACGCCATCACTCACTGCGAGCAGGTCAAGGACTACGTCAGCCGGGACCTGTTCAAGTGCATCCTCGATGACGAGGAAGAGCACATCGACCACCTGGAAACCGAACTTGGCCTGATCGACAAGGTGGGTATCCAGAACTACCTGCAGAAGCAAATGCAGGAAGCTGAATAAAGAAATAAGAAGAGCGCGGCAGACGCCGCTGGAAGAAGGAAGAACGGCGCTGTGCGCCTTTAAGAGAGAAGAAAACGCTTGATGTCCAAATTCCCGGGGCTAGCCTTTCTTCCCTCTTCCCCTCTTAAAAAGCCTTCTCCAGGGCGAAACGCGGTAGCGGCTCACCCTGCATCACGACTTCTTCCATGAACATCGACAGGGGACGGACCCAGAGGCCGTAGTCGCCGTACAGGGCGCGATAGGCTACCAGCGGCTCTTCGGTTTCGCTGTGATGGGCCACGCCGATCACCTCGTAGAGCGCGCCCTTGTAGTGGCGATAGATACCGGGAACGGGATGCTGCGCTTCCATCGTGGATCTCCGTGGTCAATGAGCAGGGGAGGTATCGCGGGCCAATCGCGCGAGGACGCGGCTGGCGGCCGTGAAGCCGAAGCTGCCGGTGACGAAGGTGGCGGCGCCGAAGCCCGAGGCACAGTCGAGCCGAGTCGACTCGCCGGTACCCGGCTTGGTGTGGCAGACCTCGCCGTCGGCGCCGGGGTAGACCAGTTGCTCGTCGGAATAGACGCACTCCACCGAGAAGCGTCGCCGGGGGTTGCGCGAGAAGCCATGGTCGCGGCGCAGGCGGGCGCGCACCTTGGCGAGCAGCGGGTCGTGCTCGGTGCGGGTGAGATCCGCCGTGCGAATGCGCGTGGGGTCGGTCTGGCCTCCGGCCGCGCCAGTGACGGTGATCGGCAGTTTGCGTCGCTTGCACCAGGCGATCAGCGCCGCCTTGGCGACCACGCTGTCGATGGCATCGACCACATGATCGGCGTCCCCGGGCAGACGGTCGGCCAGGTTGCCTGGCGTGACGAAAGCGGTGTCGGCGATGACCTCGATGCCGGGCTGGATCGCGCGGCAGCGCTCGGCCAGCACTTCGACCTTGGGGCGGCCGATGGTGCCATCCAGGGCGTGCAACTGGCGATTGACGTTGGAGACGCAGACGTCGTCCAGATCGATCAAGGTCAGCCGGCCGATGCCGGAGCGCGCCAGGGCCTCCACCGCCCAGCTACCCACGCCGCCGACCCCGGCTACCACTACGTGAGCCTGCCGAAAGCGTTCTGCGGCGCGCGCACCGTAGAGACGCCGGATGCCGCCGAAGCGCAGCTCGTAGTCGTCGTCCTGTGTGGGCGTGGGGGGCATGAGGGGGTCGTTCATGAAGTCGTCATCGAGGGGGCTGAGGTGGAGATGCCTCGGCGATTGGCGGGCAAATGAGCCGACCAGCCGAAGCGCTGGAAAAGCGCGGTCATGGGGGCATCGAGGGCACAGCCGAGCGTGAAGCGGCGGCCATCGACCGGGTGCTCGAACTCCAGGCCCACGGCGGCGAGCAGCAGGCGAGGGCAGTCCAGTTGCTCGGCGAAGAAGCGGTTGTGCACCCCCTTGCCGTGCTTGGCGTCGCCGATGATCGGGTAGCCGCGGCGCGACAGGTGGCGGCGGATCTGGTGGCGCCGGCCGGTGAGCGGGCGGGCCTCCATCAGCGAATAACGTGCGCTTGGGTAGCGGTCGACCCGCACCGGCAGCTCCACGCTGTCCAGGCGCTGTACCTCGGTGCGCGCCTCGCGTGCCGGCATCTCGGCCTTGGGGCGCCGCCCGTCTTCCTCCCGCAAGGCATAGTCCAGCCGTTCAGCCTCGGGCCCCTGGCCGCGCACGACGGCCAGATAACGCTTGGCGACCCTCTGCGCGGCGAAGGCGTCTGCCAGTTGGCTGGCTGTCTCCGGGTCGAGAGCAAACACCATCAAGCCCGAGGTGGGGCGATCGAGGCGATGGACCGGGTAGACGCGCTGGCCGATCTGGTCGCGCAGCGTCTGCAACAGGAAGTGCCGTTCACCCCGCGCCAGGGCGCTGCGGTGCACGAGCATGCCCGCCGGCTTGTGCACAGCGATCAGGTGGTCATCGTGATGGAGAATGGGCAGTGCTTCGATCATGTCGGCATCGAGGTCGCAACGAGGGCGACATTGTCGCCGCCGCTCGCGCGGATGTCATCCATCGTCGTTGCTGGTGCTTCGAAAAGGGCCGGCCGAGGCGCTCTGGTACTCGGTGGGGCCCAGTGATATTTTTCCAGAGGAATCCGGCCCTTTCCTGTTTGCAACACCTCGAGACGACGACCCGAACGCCATGGACGAGACTTCGCGCCCCCACCTGGTAGTACTGACCGGCGCCGGCATCAGCGCCGAGAGCGGTATCCAGACCTTTCGTGCCGCCGACGGGCTCTGGGCCGACCATCCCATCGAGGAGGTCGCGACTCCGGAGGGCTGGGCCCGGGATCCCGAGCGCGTCCTGCGCTTCTACGATGCCCGT
The DNA here is from genome assembly GCF_008274785.1 of Halomonas eurihalina. Taxonomy (GTDB): domain Bacteria; phylum Pseudomonadota; class Gammaproteobacteria; order Pseudomonadales; family Halomonadaceae; genus Halomonas; species Halomonas eurihalina. The sequence continues at coordinate 51,834 of NZ_VTPU01000018.1, read as the reverse complement.
CGCGATCAGGTGCGCCGTGCACGCCCCAATGCCGCCCACAAGGCCCTGGCACTGCTCGAGCGCGAAGGCTTTCGGGTCAGCATCATCACTCAGAACATCGATGACCTGCACGAACGGGCTGGCTCCCGGCAGGTCGTGCACTTGCATGGCGAGATCCTCAAGGCGCGCTCCTCGGTGGATGCGCGTATGCGCTATCCGCTACCTCGCGGCGGAATCGCCCTGGGCGATGTCTGCGACAAGGGCAGCCAGTTGCGCCCCGACGTGGTGTGGTTCGGCGAGGCGGTGCCCCGTTTCGACGATGCCCTCGAGCTCGTCGCCGAGGCTGATCTGCTGCTGGTCGTGGGAACCTCGCTGGCGGTGATGCCGGCGGCCTCGCTGATCGATGAGACGCCCCTGGCGGCCTCTCGAGTGCTGGTTGACCCCGAGGCCCATGAACTGGCGACTGCCGGGGTTCATGGCCTGGCGCTACCCGCCGGCGAAGGCGTGCCCTTGCTGGCTCGCCACTGGCGACGCGAGGGGCGCCTGTGGCTGCCGGAGACCGTGTTCGGCTGAGCGGACGAAGTTGGCGAGCATGCTAGAATGCCGCCCCTTTTTCGACACGCCAGTGAAGCATGCAAGACGAATCCCCGACATCACCTTCCTCCGATACTGACCCCGCCTCGCCACCCCGGCGTGAGTTCAAGGCGCGCGGCAGTTTCGTGGTGCGCTGTGAAGCGTGCAACCTGCCACGCCTCAACTGCCTGTGTCCCTACCGGGTGCGTGCCGAAAGCCAGACCCGAGTGTGGCTGCTGACGCATCCGATCGAGCAGTACAAGCCTACCAACACCGGCCGTCTGATCCGCGATGTCCTGCCGGACACCGAGGTCTTCACCTGGTATCGCACGGCACCGGACGAGCGGCTGCTCGCCCTGCTGGAGGATTCGCGCTATGCGCCCTTCGTGGTCTTCCCCGACGATCAGGAGGGATACGCCGAGCGCGTGGTCGGCATGGACCGCGTGATCGAGCGTCAAAAGACCGGCCGGATTCCCGTCTTCATTCTCCTCGACGGCACCTGGCGGCAGGCGCGTCGTATCTTCCGCCGCAGCCCTTATCTGGCGACCCTGCCGGTACTGCCGCTGGTCACCGACCGGCAGAGCCGCTATCGACTGCGCAAGGCGGCGTCCAGCGACCACCTGTGCACCGCCGAGGTGGCGGCGGAGTTGCTGCGTCAGGCCGGCGACACTCGGGCAGCCGATGTACTCGACGACTATTGCGACGTCTTCAATGACAACTACGCCGCCAGCCGCCGCGACGCCAAACCGGCGGAACCGACACCGGCGATGCGCCGCCTGTTGGCGGCGCGAGGGGAGGAAGCTGAAGAAGTCGGTGAGCACATCACCTTGTCAGAGCGTGATGAACAGCAAGCAAACTGAGGAGCTCGTGATGTTCGGCGTTGGCCACCAACGGTGAGGATTACTCGTTGGCTCCGGGTGGCCAGCGGCCTTCGTCGACCAGGGCTCGGAACCATTTGGTCATGCTGGCATCCTCTACGGCGTATTCACCCCGGCTCGATTTCCATGCTAGGGGTGGGGTTCGTTCCCGCAGACTTTCCAGGGCCCGTTGAGCTTGCTGAGCAGAAATGGGCTTACCGGTGATGCGCCGATAGAAGGCCCGTGACTCGGCATTGTACGGACGAAACCCTTCTCCCATCTCAAGCATTCGCCACAATACCGCCTGCTGGAGGGGATCCAGGCCGAGGTAATCACTCGTCATGTCCTGCTCGACATCTCGCTGTCGCGCCTGTGCAAGGGATAAAAGCCGCTGCTCGAACCGGCCTCCATCCGTGGCCAGGGGGCTCATCGCTTGCCCAAGAGCCTCCATGAACAACTGGGGGCGAAACCCATAGGCAGTGAATGCCTGCAACAGCATTTCTGTGTCCACTGGGGCCTGCGCCGGCTGCTGGCGTTCGATCAGATCGGCGATGTGCTCGATAAAGTCCTTGCCAAGCAGCGGCATCTGCTGGATTTGCGATCCGTAGAATGGGGCGGCATGGCTGTTGACCAGCCGGAGCAGCTTGTCACGATCGGACCCAGACATGACCAGCATCAGCTGGATGTGGTCGGGCGTGTTGAGCTGGTCCCGCGCCGACTTTAGGGCGGCCATGAGGGTGTTGCCGGCTTCGGTGGTTACCGCTTGTTGGGCCTCATCAATCACCAGGGCAATCGGTTTGCCGCCGGCCTCGATGAGCAGACGTAGTGCCTCGGGGAGGGAGGCGGCCTCATCTTCTGTGGGATTGGCATCGAACTGAATCCATTGCCCGAGCCCCACCTTGCTGATGCCCCACCGTGCTGCCATCTTCTCGATGGCGGTGCGGTGGGGAGCCATGGCTTCCTGGATTGCAGCCTGGATCAGTTGGGCGGGGTCGCGCTGTTGATCCGACCAGAGGTCGACATAGACCACCTCGACGCCTTGCGCCTCCAGCGTGGGCAGCAGATCGTTGCGCAGGAATGTGGTCTTGCCGGTCCTTCGAGGAGCGGCAAGGAATAGGCCATTGGGCGCGTCGCTGAAGAGGATGAGCCCTCTCAGGGCGTCTGCCATGTCAGCAGCCAGCTGATGTCTTGGGAAGTAGATCACGACTTTATCAACTTTTATCTTGATTCTAATAATTTATCAGTTTAGTCGTAAAACAACGTAAAGCAACACTCCAGCTAGTAATGGCTCTCGTCCCGAGCGGCCTGCTCAGGATAGAAGGGCGTTCCATGATGGCAGCGCGGTCTTCAGTGAAGATATGTCGTATCGGATAATCAGGTTGCCCTTCTTCATTTTCATGCCCTGAATATCTATGCTTGGAATCTTCCCCAGTGAATGCACGTGGGTGCCGCCGCAGGGGTAGGGTGCCAGTTCGCCGAAGCCAACTTTTCTAGTCCCGCTTTCATCTACGGTGATACGCAGAGGTAGATCCGCAGCAATGAGTTGGGCGCATGCCGCCTGAATGCTGTCGGATGTCGGTTGCTGTGCTTGGGCCTCCGGCTTGAAGACGACGCGAGCCTCTCCGGGCCAGTGGTGCGCCTTGATCGGCACCCACCCCCTTTGCTCCAGAACGTGGCCGATCAAATGCCCGGCCGAATGCAGCATGGAGTGAAGTCGGCGCTGTTCTTGATCGACGCGAGCCTGGGCAATACCCACAGGCACCGCGACATCGGTGTAATGGAGCACGTCGCTCTCCGCTGTTGATTCGACATGTAACACCTTTGCCTCATCGATCCAGCCGGTATCACTCGGCTGTCCGCCGCCCTGGGGATGAAAGGGGGTCGACAGCATGCGAACGGCAAACCGCTCATTGTCGCAGGGACGGCAGTCGATGATCTCGACAGCGCATGTCAGTACTTCCTCGGCCAAATACAACCGCTCCGACATTTTCTCGATTCCTTGGCTCTTCCTCCGATAGTGCTTTCATTGTATGAATGGAGTCGCAAGGCGATAATCCCTTATCGGATCAAAAGATTTATTCCCCATGAGCAAAAATGAAGCCACGGCCTTGCTGAGCGAGATGGCCGTATTCGTGAAGGTCGTCGAGGCTGGCAGTTTCTCTGAAGCTGGCCGGCAGCTTGCTTCCACCCCGTCGGCCGTCAGCCGTTCCGTTGCCCGGCTGGAGAAGGCGCTGGGGACCCGGTTGTTACAGAGAACGACCCGCAAGCTGCGGCTGAGTGACAGTGGCAAGGAGGTCTACGAACGTAGTCGGGACATCGTCAATGCGGCACAAGCGGTGATGGAGGTTTCCGGGCGGTTCAGCCATGAACCTCAGGGCTTGGTAAGGCTCAGTGTCCCAAAGGCCGTAGGGCGCTTCGTGATCCATCCGCACATCCCGGAATTTCTTGCGCTCTATCCCAAGGTCAATCTGGAGATGAGACTGGATGATCGCTATATCGATCTCATCGACGACCAGATCGATGTGGCGATTCGCATCACCGATCAGCCGCCTCCCGGGCTGATGGGACGCCGGCTGCTGAACATCGACCATCTGCTGTGTGCAACGCCTCACTACCTGGCCGAGCACGGTACGCCCACGCATCCCCGTGACCTGAAGCATCACAGTTGCATCTACCTCGGGGAGGAGCCCGGGGATTCCAGGTGGAAGTTCCGCCAGGGCAGCAAGGTTTTCACGGTGAATGTCCAGGGCCGCTATGCAGTCAACCACACCGGCGCCCGCCTGGACGCCGTATTGCATCATATAGGTATCGGGAGCCTTCCCTATTTTACGGCCAAAGAGGCCCTTCAACAGGGCCTTGTCATCCAGGTCCTACCCGACTGGGCCTTCAAGACGAATTACTGTGGTGATGCCTGGGCCCTCTATCCACCGACCCGACATTTACCCCACAAGCTCAGGGTGCTTATCGAGTTTCTTGCCGAACGCCTGCGGTAGTCTGAGCTGCCTCTTAGCCAAACAGGGTGCCGGCGATGCGCAGCCCGGCGATCCAGGTGCCGGCGGCGGAGCCGAGCGTTGCGGTCAAGAACACCAGCAGGGTGCGGGCCACTCGGTTGCGCCACCAGCCTTTCCAGTCGGTAACGTCATGGCGCAGGGTCGAGAAGTCCCGGACCTTGGGCTTGCGCAGGGCCAGCTCGACCCCGGCGGCGACGAAGCCGGCGCCGATGGTGGGGTTCAACGAGGTCAGCGGGGCGGCGACGACGGTGGCGAGCACCGTCAGCGGATGCGCCAAGGCCACTAGGGTCGCCGCACCGGACAGCAAACCGTTGATCAGGAACCATTCGCCGACCAGTTGCCAGCCGAGGCCGGTGTTGCGCGAGAAGCCGATGGCGAAGCCGGTGAGCACCAGCGCGGTGATCAGCCAGGGGATGGCCTTCCAGACCCTGGAACGTGGTGGGGTGGCTTCCAGGCGCTCCCGTTCCTCGCTGGGGACTTCGGGCAGCGGTGCCTCCAGGTGCTCGGCCATGCCCTGCAGGTGGCCGGCGCCGATCACCACCAGCACGTGCCGATAACGCCCCGGCGGGCAGCGCTCGGCCAGTCGCAGGGCCATGTAGCGGTCACGTTCGCTGATCAACGGGGTATAGAGCGATTCGGACTGGGTGGCGAACTCGCTGAAGGTGGATTCCAGCACGTCGCCTTCCTTGAGGCGCTCGATATCCTCGGCGGAGACGTCCTGGCGGGAGAGCACGCCGCCGAGCAGCCCGGAGAACAGCGAGAAGCGCTGCCACCAGGGCACGTTATGGTAGATGCGCTTGAGGGTAATGCCGATATCGCGGTCGATCAGCTCCAGCGGCAGTGCATGGGCGCGCGCGCCCTCCAGAGCTGCACGCATCTCAGCACCGGGCTCGATGCCGGACTGCTCTGCCACACGCTGTTGAAAGGCACCCAGCGCCAGGCTGGCGGCCACCATGCCGGCCTTGCCCTGGCGAAAGATCTGAAAGAGATCCTGCTCGCCGAGGGCATCCGGGTTGGCGAGGTTCTGGTGGCGCGAATCGCACAGCTCGATGGCCACGGCATCGAATTCGCCGGAAGCGATCAAGTCGCGCACTTCGGCGGCGCTCTGGGCGGAGACGTGGGCAGTGCCCAGCAGGGTATAGCGGGTCTCGCCTACTTGCAGGGTCCGGCGCGGGCCGAGAGTTTCGGCGGCCGGTTCGGCGATGGCGCAGTCCTGAGTGTCGGTCATGGGCGCTCGGGCCTTGAAAATGTGAAGGGTCGATTATCCACGAAGCTCAGCGGCGGGCCAAACCCGACGCGGCACTTGCATTGACTTTGCTACTTGCGCCAGAAGGCCGGGGTAAACAGCACCACCACCGTGAAGATCTCCAGGCGACCGAGCAGCATGGCGACGACCAGGATCCACTTGGCCAGGCTGGGGAGGTCGCCGTAGTGGGCCGAAGCCTCGCCGAGCGCCGGGCCCAGGTTGTTCAGGGTCGCGCCCACCGTGGACCAGGCGGTGACCTGGTCGACGCCGGTGGCCATCACACCTACCAGCATCAGGAAGAACAGCATCACATAGGCCGAGAAGAACCCCCACACTGCCTGGGCGATGCCATCCGGCACACTGACCTTGCCGATCTTCACGGCGAACACCGCGCTGGGGTGGATCAGGCGCATCACTTCGCGCATGCCCTGCTTGAGAATCAGGATGATGCGAATCACCTTCATGCCACCACCGGTGGAGCCGGAGCAGCCGCCGACGAAGGCGGCCACGAACAGCAGGAAGGGCAGCGCGCCGGGCCAGGTGGAGAAGTCTGCCACCGAGAAGCCGGCGGTAGTGGCCACCGAGATGACCTCGAAGATGGCGTGGCGCAGGCCTTCGACGGTCTCGTAGTCGCTGGTGAGCCATAGCGACACCGTGGTGATGGTAATCAAGCCGGCCAGGAACAGCATCAAAAAGCGTGCTTCCGGGTCCTGGAAGTAGTGGGTCAGGCGGCGCTCTCGCCAGGCCACGAAGTGCAGGCTGAAGCTGAAGGCCGAAATCAGCAGGAAGGCGGAGCAGATCAGCTCGATGGCGGCGCTGTCGAAGTAGCCGATGCTGGCGTCATGCGTGGAGAAGCCACCGATGGCCACGGTGGAGAAGCTGTGTCCCAGGGCATCGAACCAGTTCATGCCGGCGGCCATGTAGGCCAGGGCGCAGGTGACCGTCAGGGTGGCGTAGATGTACCACAGTGCCTTGGCTGTTTCGGTGATGCGCGGTGTCAGCTTGGAATCCTTGAGCGGCCCGGGGATCTCGGTGCGATACAGGGCCATGCCGCCGACGCCGAGTGTTGGCAGGATCGCCACCGCCAGCACCACGATCCCCATGCCGCCGAGCCACTGGAGCTGCTGGCGGTAGTAGAGAATCGCCTTTGGCAGCAGGTCGATGCCGGTGATCACTGTCGCCCCGGTGGTGGTCAGGCCGGAGAACGACTCGAAGACCGCATCGGTGGGCGAGAGCGCGGAGGCGCCGGTGAGCATCAGGGGCAGGGAACCGAACAGCCCCAACACGCTCCAGAACAGGGCCGCGATCAGAAAGCCGTCGCGGGTGCGCAGCTCCTTGCGGGCATGGCGATTGGGCAGATACATCAGGGCGCCGGTGGCCACGGTGATCCCCAGGGCCACCACAAAGGCTTGCCACATGCCATCGGCGAACAGCAGCGAGATCAAGATCGGCGGCACCATGGTCAGGCTGAACATCATCAGCAGCAGTCCCAGGATGCGCAGGATCATGCGCAAACTCATGCGATGAGCCCCCTCGTCGTCCCTGTCGACATGGTGAACTCCATCAGAAGAAGGTCAGCCCTACCTGGAAGAGTCGCTCGACATCGCGAATGCGGCGCTTGTCGATGACGAACAAAATGACATGGTCGCCGGATTCGACGACTACGTCGTCGTGGGCGATCAGTACCTCCTTGCCTCGAACCACGGCCCCGATGGTGGTGCCGCTGGGCAGGTCGATGTCGCCGATGGCGCGTCCCACGACCTTGGAGGACTGAGTATCGCCGTGGGCGATGGCCTCGATGGCCTCGGCGGCACCGCGCCGCAGCGAGTGGACATTGACGATGTCGCCGCGACGCACATGGGTCAGCAGGCTGCCGATGGTGGCCTGCTGGGGAGAGATGGCGATGTCGATCTCGCCGCCCTGGACCAGGTCCACGTAGGCGGCGTTGTTGATCAGTGTCAGGACCTTCTTGGCGCCCATGCGCTTGGCCAGCATCGACGACATGATGTTGACCTCGTCGTCGTTGGTCAGCGCGCAGAAGATATCACAGTCCTCGATGTTCTCTTCTTCCAGCAGGCGCTTGCTGGTAGCACTGCCGTGCAGCACCACGGTGCGGTCGAGACGCTCGGAGAGCTGGGTGCAGCGCTCCAGGCTGCGCTCGACGATCTTGACCTGATGGCTGTGCTCCAGGTGCTCGGCGAGGCGCTCACCGATGTTGCCGCCGCCGACGATGACCACGCGGCGGAAGTCGCGCTCCAGGCGGCGCAGCTCGCTCATCACGGCGCGGATATCACGCCGAGCGGCGATGAAGAAGACTTCGTCGTCGGCCTCGATGACGGTGTCGCCGCGCGGAATGATGGGGCGGTTGCGGCGGTAGATGGCCGCGACCCGGGTGTCGACGCTGGGCATGTGGCGACGTAGGAAGCCGAGCTCCTGGCCGACCAGGGGGCCGCCGTAGTAGGCCTTGACCGCCACCAGCTGCACCAGGCCGCCGGTGAACTCCAGTACCTGCAGGGCGCCGGGATGCTCGATCAGGCGGCGGATGTGGTCGGTAACCACCTGCTCCGGGCTGATCAGGACATCGATGGGCACTGCTTCATGGGCGAACAACCCCTTGCGGGTCAGGTAGGCGGTGGCGCGCACCCGGGCGATCTTGGTCGGCGTGCGGAACAGGGTGTGCGCCACCTGGCAGGCGATCATGTTGACCTCGTCGGTGTTGGTCACCGCGATCAGCATGTCGGCGTCCTCGCAGCCTGCCTGGCGAAGCACTATGGGGTAGGAGCCGGCACCGGTCACGGTGCGAATGTCCAGGCGAGTATGCAGCTCGCGCAGACGGTCGGCATCGGTGTCCACTACCGTGATGTCATTTTCTTCGCGAGCCAGGTGCTCGGCCAGGGTGCCGCCGACCTGGCCGGCACCGAGGATGATGATCTTCATCGTGTATCACTGTCCGCAGGGATGAGAGGGGGGCGCCATGGCCACCACCATCTGTTAGGCATTGTCTGAAAACTGCCTGCGCTCGGTTATACGACGTTGAAAATCTTCTCAAAATGCTCATTTACGCTTTGTAAACTCTGCGTTTTCGAAGATTTTCGCCTTGTCTAACCTTCGCGCGTCGACTTTCAGACAGTGCCTAGGTGGCGCAAAGCCTAAACCAGTCGCTGGAGGAAGAACAGACACGAGCTCAGTCGAGGGTAAACCCGACCTTGATCGTCACCTGCCAATGGGCCACCCGGCCATGCTCGATATGGCCGCGCGTGTCGATGACCTCGAACCAGCGCATGCCATGCAGGCTCTCCGAGGCCTTGCTCAGCGCACCTTGGATGGCATCCTCGACGCCTTTGTCGGAGGAGCCGGTCAGCTCGATGTGCTTGTAGGTATGGTTCATGATGACGATCCTTCGGTTGGCATTGGAAAGATGACGAGGACTCGTCAGGCGGTCCCTTTCCTCAGTCTGGCATAGAAGAAGCCGTCGTGGCTGTCGGGACTCGGCAAAAGCTGGCGTCCGGCGCCGGCGGGGCGCCCCCATGCCAGGCCGTGCGGCGTGGTGACCTCGACGCCCGGGGTACGTTCGAGGAAGGCCTGGACCTGGTCGGCGTTTTCCTCCGGCAGTACCGAACAGGTGGCATAGAGCAGGGTGCCGCCCGGCGCCAGCAGCGGCCAGAGATTGTCCAGCAGACGTGCCTGCAGCTCGGCGAGCTTGGCGATATCCGACGGACGGCGCAGGCGCTTGATGTCCGGGTGGCGCCGGATCACGCCGCTGCCGGAGCAGGGGGCGTCGAGCAGGATGGCGTCAAAGGTGGTGCCGTCCCACCAGTCCCGATCGGTGGCGTCGCCATGGACCAGCGAAGCGCTCAGGCCGAGCCGCGCCAGGGTGTCTTCGACCCGCGCCAGGCGGGCGTCATCGCTGTCGATTGCCTGCAGGTCGATATCGAACAGCTCCAGCAGGTGCGCGCTCTTGCCGCCCGGGGCGCAGCAGGCGTCCAGCACCCGGGCGCCGGGCCGAGGAGCGATCACTGGCCCCAGCAACACAGCGGAGAGTTGGGCGGCTTCGTCCTGGACACTGACATGGCCTTCCCGGAAGCCCGGCAGATCGGCGATATCGCAGGGCGACTCCAGGGTCAGGCCATCGGGGGCATGAGGGCAGAGTCGCGCGCCGGGCGAATCGAGTCGCTCCAGGTACATCTCGCGGTCGCCATGACGGCGGTTGACCCGTAGCGTCATGGGGCCGGGCTGGTTGTTGGCGTCGCAGATCGCCCGCCAGTCATCGGGCCAGGCCTGGCGGAATGCCTTCACCCACCAGCGCGGGTGCAGCAGGGCCACCGCCGGGTCGCTATCCACGTCGGCCTGTAGTGCCTCGCTCTCTCGTTGCAGGCGCCGCAGGCAGCCATTGAGCACTCGGGTGGCCCAGGCCTTGCTCAGTAGGCGCGCCGCGCCAGCGGTCTCGCCCACGGCGGCATGTGCGGGTACGCGCAGATACAGCAACTGGTAGATGCCGACCAGCAGCAGGGCCTGAATATCGGCATCGCGGGTCTTGAAGGGCTTTTCAAGCAGTTTTCCCGCCAGAGCCTCCAGGCGGGGCAGGGCCCGGCAGGTGCCGAAGCAGAGCTCCTTGAAGAGTCCTCGGTCCCGGGCCACGACCTGGTGCTCGTCAAGGTCATTCAGCGCTTTCTTGCCGGTGATTACCGGCGCGATCGCCCGGGCGGCGGCGGCGCGCACGGCTTGGCCATTGTCGAGGGGCTTGCCGCGTCCGGCGTCGCGTCGCTGCTGGTTCATGCGGATCTCTCCCGATCAGGTGTAGCGAGTCGTGTGCCGACGGTGAAGCGGTCCGCTCGGGCCCGCAGTAGCTCGGTGACGTCCAGGGGCTTGCCGCCGGGCAGTTGCGCTCGGGTCACGCGTAGCACGCCATCGCCACAGGCGATGCGCAGCGCGTCGGCATCAGGCTCGAGCAGGGTGCCCGGCATGGCGTTCGTCTCGTGGTGCGCGGGTTCGCCGGGTTCGGCCAGCCACAGGCGGAGGCGTTCGTCGCCGAGCGAGCACCAGGCGACCGGCCAGGGGTTGAAGGCGCGAATCCTCGCGGCGAGGGTCGCGGTGGGGTCGCGGAAATCCAGTTCGGCTTCGGCCTTGGAGAGCTTGGCGGCGTAGGTGACGCCATCCTCGGGCTGGGGATGCGCTGTGAGGCCGGGGCCGGCGAGAGCGTCGAGGGTCTCGATCAGTGCCTCGCCGCCCAGCTCGGCCAGGGTATCGTGGAGCGAGCCCCCGGTGGTGTCGGATTCGATGGGCGTGCGCCGGGTGAGCAACATGTCGCCGGTATCCAGCCCCTCGTCCATCTGCATCAGCGTCACGCCGCTCTCGCTGTCGCCGGCTTCGATGGCGCGCTGGATCGGGGCGGCCCCGCGCCAGCGTGGTAGCAGCGAGGCATGCACATTGATGCAGCCCAGCCTGGGGGTGTCGAGGATCTCGCGTGGCAGGATCAGGCCATAGGCGACCACCACCATCAGGTCGGCGTCCAGGGCTGCGAGTTGCGCCTGGGCTTCCGGTGTCCGCAGCGATTCCGGCTGATAGACGGAGATATCGTGGGACTGGGCCAGCACCTTGACGGGACTCGCGGTCAGCTTGCGGCCGCGACCGGCGGCCCGGTCGGGCTGGGTATAGACGCCGACGACGCGGTGATGGCTCGCCAGCAGCGCTCGCAGGTTCACGGCGGCGAAATCGGGCGTGCCGGCGAAGATGACGCGCAGGGATTGGGACATGTCGAGCAGCCTTGCCGAAATGGATGCCCCTTATGATAACGGAGCCGGCCGTTAACAACGAAGGCCGACGCCAATAATGGCGTCGGCCTTCCTTCTGGGGTTGCTACTGCTACTGTGACGCCTTGCCGCGGTTCTTGGCCTTGGCGTCGGAGAGCGCTCAAGCGTCCTGGGCGAGCTTGTGGCGCTTCTGCATCTTTTTCATCACCCGGTCGCGCTTGAGCGGCGACAGGTAGTCGACGAAGAGCACGCCACGCAGGTGGTCGCACTCATGCTGGATGCAATGGGCCAGCAGCCCCTCGGCCTCGAGCTCGTAGGGTTCGCCCTGGCGATCCAGCGCCTTGAGATGGACCTTGAGAGCGCGCGGCACTTCGGCGTAGTACTCGGGGATCGACAGGCAACCTTCCTGCATCGGCTCGCGTTCGTCGCCGATCGGGGTGAATTCGGGGTTGATCAGCACCAGGGGAGTGCTTTGGTCATCGCTGACGTCCATGACGATGACCCGGCGGTGCACGTCCACCTGGGTGGCGGCCAGGCCGATGCCACGGGCGTCATACATGGTCTCGAGCATGTCGTCGACCAGTTGGCGTACCTCGTCGTCGACCGTCTCGACCGCAGCGGCCTCGGTGCGCAGCCGTTCGTCGGGGAATTCGAGGATAGGGAGTTTGGCCATGGCGTCAGGTCACCGTTGTGCAGTCATGCGAAATATACGTCTATTCTAGGAGGCGAGAGGCGAGGGGAAAACCGCTCGGCATGCATCGTCTCGATAGAATTGGACTATACCATCTTGGCGATGTTCCGGGGACCGTCGCCGACTCGGGCAAGGAGATTCGCCCATGCAACACAGCGCCACGGACTGGCTGGCTTTGTCTCTCTTACCGGGCGTGGGGGCCGCACGGATCGCTGAGCTGGCGGCCAGCGATCCGCCCTGGCCGCATGGCTGGTTGGCCGCCTTGCCGCGATCGGCCGCTCAGGCCCTGCGGTTGTGTCTCGAACATCCTGCGCAGAGCCCGCTGGCGGCGCGACTCGCTACTGAGCGGGAATGGCTTGATGCCTCGCCCGATCGCCACCTGCTGCATCCCGATCACCCGGCCTGGCCGGAGGCGCTGAGCCAGATTGCCGACCCGCCACCGGTGCTCTGGGCCCAGGGGGATCTCGATGCCCTGGAAGCGCCACGGCTGGCGATGGTCGGCACCCGGCGCCCGACGCGCGAAGGCACGGGCAACGCCGCGGGTTTCGCTCGCCGCCTTGCCGAGCGGGGCTGGTGCGTGGTCAGCGGCATGGCCCTCGGCATCGATGGCATTGCCCAGCAAGCCGCCCTGGATGCCGAGGGCCGCAGTGTCGCGGTACTGGGCTGCGGTGTGGATGTGATCTATCCGGCCCGCCATCGACGCCTCCACGAGCGGTTGTGCGGGCCTGGTGGCCTGCTGCTCTCCGAGCATCCGCCGGGCACTCGGGCAAGAGCGGGATTCTTTCCGCGTCGCAATCGCCTCATTACCGGCTTGTCGCGGGGCGTGCTGGTGGTGGAGGCTGCCGAGCGCAGTGGCTCGCTGGTCAGCGCCCGGCTGGCAGTCGAGCAGGGACGTGAAGTCTTCGCTCTGCCAGGTTCGATCCACAATCCCCAGGCACGCGGCTGTCTGCACCTGATTCGGGAGGGGGCCGCCCTGGTCAGAGACCTGGATGACATCCTCGCCGAGCTCACCCAATGGAGTGCGGCTCCCGTGATGAATCGTTGCGCACCGCAGGCGGCGCCGGACGCGGATCCCGTGCTGGCCTGGCTCAGCGACACGCCCACGCCGGTGGATGCTCTGGTCGATTTGTCCGGGCTGGCGGTGTCGGACTGCCAGCGTCGCTTGCTGGCGCTGGAACTGGAGGGACGGGCGAGCCAGGCGGCGGGCGGCTGGGTACGCCTGCCGACCTCGCCGGGGCCATGCTAGAATCGGCTGGCGTCGTGATCGATTCGGCAAGATGCCGGGTCGAGCGCTTCGCTTGCCGGTTAATCGTTCGTTCGGATATACCACCATGCTTCAGGCCAGTTCCCTCGACACTGCCGTGGCCGCCTTGCACGAAGGTGGCGTGATCGCCTATCCCACCGAAGCCGTCTGGGGGCTGGGGTGCGACCCCGACGACACCTCGGCACTGACTCGCCTGCTGCGCATCAAGCGCCGCGATCCCGCCAAGGGCGTGATCTTGGTGGCCGCCGACCTCGACCAGTTCGCGCCCTGGCTGGAGGGGCTGCCGGACGATCGCCGCGCAGTGCTGGCCGAACCGCAGCCGCAACCCACGACCTGGCTGGTGCCCGACAACGGACGCGCCGCCGAACTGGTCCGGGGCGAGCACGACAAGGTGGCACTGCGCGTCAGCGATCATCCGCTGGTCGGCGAGCTGTGCCGCGCCTTCGGCGGTCCGCTGGTGTCGACCTCGGCCAACCGTGCCGGTGAGCCTTCGGCGATGAATGCCGAAGAGGTGCGTCGTGTCTTCGGCGATGAGCTGGATGCCCTGCTCGATGGCCCGCTGGGGGGCCATACCCGCCCCAGTACCATCCGCGATCTGGCGAGCGGCCGGGTCTTGCGGGCCTGACTCTGGGCTTTATCTGCAAGCACTCGGTGCTTCCCCAATCCGTTTACCCCAATCCGCTTCCCGAGGAGATCCCATGGCCCAAGCGCATCTCGATGACGTCAAGACGTACCTGCTCGATCTGCAGGACCGCCTGTGCGAAGGCCTGGCTGCCGAGGACGGCGAGGCTGGCTTTCGCGAGGATAGCTGGCGTCGCGAAGGAGGCGGGGGCGGCCGCTCCCGGGTGATCGAGAACGGTGCGGTGTTCGAGAAGGGCGGCGTCAACTTCTCCCACGTGCACGGGGCGACGCTGCCGGCTTCCGCTTCGGCTGCGCGGCCGGAACTGGCGGGGCGGAGCTTTCATGCGGTGGGCGTCTCCTGGGTGCTGCATCCGGAGAACCCTCATGTACCCACCAGCCATGGCAACGTGCGCTTTCTCATCGCCGAGAAGGAGGGCGAGGCGCCGGTCTGGTGGTTCGGGGGCGGTTATGATCTGACGCCCTTCTATCCCGTGCTCGATGATGTGCGTCATTGGCATCGTGTTGCCCGGGACGCCTGTGCGCCCTTCGGCGAGGACGTCTATCCGCGCTACAAGGCCTGGTGTGACGACTATTTCACGCTCAAGCATCGCGACGAGACCCGCGGGGTCGGCGGCCTGTTCTTCGACGACCTGAACGAGGGAGGCTTCGAGCGTTGCTTCGATTTCCAGCGTGCGGTGGGTGACAGCTTCCTCGACGCCTACCTGCCCATCGTGCAGCGACGCCGCGACACCCCCTGGGGCCAGCGCGCGCGCGATTTCCAGTTGTATCGCCGAGGGCGCTACGTGGAATTCAACCTGGTCTGGGATCGCGGCACCCTGTTCGGCTTGCAGAGTGGCGGGCGTACCGAGTCGATCCTGATGTCGATGCCGCCCCTGGCGCGCTGGGAATATGGCTGGGAGCCCGAGTCGGGCAGCCCCGAGGCCGAGTTGAACGACTACCTCCGTCCCCGGGACTGGCTCGGTGAGGCGGAGCGGGAGGAGCAAGCCCAATGAATGATCGCTACTGTGTCTTCGGCCATCCCGTCGGTCACTCGAAGTCGCCGGCGATCCATGCCGCCTTCGCCGCCCAGACCGGGGAGGCGCTCGAATACGTCGCCATCGAGGCGCCCCTGGACGACTTCGCCGGTGCCTGGCGAGCCTTCACCGCCGAGGGTGGCCGGGGAGCCAATGTCACGGTGCCGTTCAAGGAACAGGCGCATCGGCTCTGCGATACCCTCAGTCATCGTGCCCGGCGGGCCGGGGCGGTGAATACCCTGGTGCTGGATGCGGATGGCCAGACGCGCGGTGATACTACCGATGGTCTGGGGCTGGTCGGCGATCTGCATCGACACCATGTCGAGCTGACCGGTGCCCGCGTGCTGGTGCTGGGCGCCGGGGGCGCGGTGCGGGGCGTGCTGGAGCCGCTGCTCGAGGCGGCACCGGCCAGCCTGTTCATCGCCAATCGCACGGCGGCCAAGGCCGAGGCCCTGGCCGCCGATTTCGCGGATCTCGGCGAGGTGGCCGGTGGCGGCTTCGACGCCGTGCGCGGTCCCTTCGATCTGGTCATCAATGGCACCAGCGCCAGCCTGGCCGGCGACCTGCCGCCTCTGCCCGACGACCTCTTCGCCGAGGGCGGCGTTGCCTACGACATGATGTACGGCAGCGAGCCGACCGTTTTCCTGCACTGGGCCGGCGAGCGCGGTGCTCGCATCATCGACGGGCTGGGCATGCTGGTCGGGCAGGCTGCCGAGTCCTTCCGGCTGTGGCGCGGCAAGTATCCCGATGTGGCCCCGGTGCTGGACATGCTGCGCCGCTTGCTGTGACGACCTGCCGGGATACGACCGTCCGCGCCTGGCATCTGGCGCGGACGCCACGGGGTCGCCCCGAACCCGAGGACTTCGTCTGCCACTCCATTCCTCTCGAGCCGCCCGCTCCGGGTGAGGCCTGGCTGGAGCCTCACTGGCTGTCGGTGGATCCTTACATGCGCACGCGCATGCAGCCTGCGGGATATGACTACCTGACGCGCTGGCGGCCCGGCGATGCCCTGTCTGCCTGGGGGCTGGCGCGCGTCGTTGCCTCGCGTGGCCCCTGGCGCGAAGGCGATTGGGTGGTGGGTCACATGCCCGTGGCCGAACGTTGCCGGCTGGGGCCGAGCGAGTCGCCGCAGCTGCCGCCCCTGGTGCTCCCTGCCGCGACGCCCTTTCCTGAGCGCTGGCTCCATGCCCGGGGCATGACGGGCTTCACCGCCTGGCTCGCCATGCGCCTCTATGGGCGCCCCCGAGCCGGCGAGACCGTGCTGGTGTCCGCCGGGGCCGGTGCGGTGGGCAGCCTGGCCATCCAGTGGGCGCAGCGGGCCGGGGCCCGGGTCGTTGCCACGGCCGGTGATTCCGCCAGGCGAGACTGGCTGACCGAGCGGCTGGGTGTGGCGGCGGCGCTGGATCATCATGACAGTGACATCGCGTCGCGACTGGCCGAGGTGGCGCCGGAGGGCATCGATCTGAGCATCGAGAACGTGGGCGCTGGTGTCTTCGAGGCGGCCATCGACGCCCTGGTGCCGGGCGGTCGCGTGGTGCTGTGCGGGTTGGTCGGCCAGTACAATTCGCCCGAGCCACGGCGCTCGCCGCGCAACCTGTCACGTTTGACGGCGGTGGGCGGGCATCTGCAGCCGTTCGTGGTGCCGGGGCATGAAAGTGCCCACTGGGCGCGCTTCCAGCAGGACATGGCCCAATGGGACGCGGTGGTCGCGCCCCTGGATGTGGTGGATGGCTTCGATGACTGGCCCCGGGCCTTCTGCGGGCTCTTCGGCGATGGCGGTGCTAGGGGCGTCGGCAAGCGTGTGGTGCGCCTGCGCTGAGCCACCCGCCCGGCCCTAGGGCGAGCGGGTGGTGGCCTATTGGCAATTGGGACGGCGACCGGCCTGCCGGGCCTGTTGGTACTGGGCCAGGGCCGCGTCCATGTTGGCCTGCAGGCCGTCGATGCGGTGGCCATGGCTGGGGTGGGTGGACATCCACTCGGGTGGCTGGCCGCCGCCGGTGGCGTTCATGTTGTGCCATAGCTCGATGCTGGCGCGGGGGTCGAAGCCGGCCTCGGCCATCAACTGCAGGCCGATCTTGTCGGCTTCGCTCTCGTGGCTGCGCGAGAAGGGCAGTTGAATGCCATACTGGGCCCCCATGCCGAGTGCCGCCATGATCTGGTCGCTACCGGCCACGCCATTGGCCCCCAGTGCCGTGCCGACAACCGACATGCCGAGCTGGGTGGCGCTCTGGGTGGAGGCGCGCTCGTTGGCGTGGTGGGCCAGCACATGGCCGATCTCGTGGCCGATGACACTGGCCAGTTGGTCCTGATTGGTGGCGATCTCGAGCAGGCCGGTATTCACTCCGACATAGCCGCCCGGCAGGGCGAAGGCATTGGCCTCTTCAGACTCGAAGACCTTGACCTGCCAATTCTGGTCACGTTGTTCGGGAGGCAATATCGCCACGATGTCGTTGGTGACGCACTGCACATAATTCAGTTGGGCACCGCCAGCCGTCGGCAATTGCTGTTGATACTGGGAAAAGGCCTGGGCTCCCATCTGACTGAGGTCGTTCTCACTCATCAGCAGCATCTGTGAGCGGCCGGTCGGTGAGGTGGTGCAAGCCGCCAGGGACACGCCGAGCGCGCCCACGGCGAGATAATGCATCCAGCGCATGATGGTTTCCTCCGTGGATCGACCCCGGGGCGGGGCTTTGTTGGATGACAAGATACCGCGACTGTCTTGCGGGTCAACCAGGGCAGGGAGTGTTGCCTACGATAGGGGCGACCAAGGGCACGTGGCACCAGGAACCACGATAGCAAGAAGGAGAGAACGGAGTGATGGATGATGAACTGGCCAGGCGTCTGCTCGGCGTGCTGGAACGTGTGGAACCCTGGCTGCCGCCGACGCCGGTGGAAGTCGATTGGAATCGCGATGTGGCGGCTCTCTGGCAGCGGCACATGCTGGGTGGCCATTTGACGCCGGTGCCGCCCCGGGATGCGCTGCGCCTGGACGATCTGCTGGGCATCGAGCGGCAGAAGAAGGCCCTGGTCGACAATACCCGGGCCTTCCTGCGAGGCTATCCCGCCAATCATGCCTTGCTGTGGGGCGCTCGGGGCGGCGGCAAGTCGTCGCTGGTGCGGGCGCTGCTCAATGATCTGGCCGGGGAAGGGCTGCGGCTGGTGCAGGTGGATCGCCATGACCTGGCCGGTCTGCCGGTGCTGGTCGAGCGGTTGCGTCGCGAGCCCCAGCGCTTCGTGGTCTATTGCGACGACCTGTCCTTCGAGGGACATGACGACGCTTACAAGGCGCTGAAGAGCGTGCTCGACGGTACCCTGACCGGGCCGCCCGAGAATGTTCTGCTGTATGCCACCTCGAACCGTCGCCACCTGCTGCCGGAGTCGATGAACGACAATGACGCCTCCCGGCTGGTGGGCGAGGAACTGCATCACGGCGATGCCGTGGAAGAGAAGATCTCGCTCTCGGACCGCTTCGGGCTCTGGCTGGGCTTCCGGCCCTTCGACCAGGCGACCTATCTGGAAGCCTGCGCCCACTGGGTGAGTTGGCTGGGTGATGACGGCGACTGGAACGACGAAGCCCGCGGCGAGGCGATTCGCTATGCGACCCTGCGCGGAGGGCGCAGCGGTCGGGTGGCGTGGCAATTCGCCTGCCAGTGGGTCGGGCGTTTGCGCCTCGAGGCGTGAGGCGTCGAGAGCCGCTGGCCGGAACGCAAAGCGCCGCCCGAGTGGGCGGCGCTTGTTGCTGCGAGCCAGGGCAGGCAGCGCATCGAGTGCGAGACGTCGGAGCGCTCAGCGTCGGTCGCGGCGCGCCGAGCGGGTGCGGTCGAGCTCGCGTTTCTTGGCCTTCTCGCGGTCGTTGGCCCCTGCCATGTTGTCATAGGGGTTCTTGCCCGAGCGGAACTCGAAGCGCATCGGCGTGCCGCGCACCTTGAGCACCTTGCGGAAGGTGTTGGTCAGGTAGCGCTTGTAGGCCTCGGGCAACGAGTCCGTCTGGTTGCCGTGCACCACGATGATCGGCGGATTGGTGCCGCCCTGGTGGGCCATGCGCAGCTTGATGCGGCGACCGTGGATCATCGGTGGCTGATGCTGCTCCACGGCATCCCGGAGGATGTTGGTGAGCCGGTTGGTCGACCAATGGCTGTTGGCCGATTCGAAGGCGCGCTCGATCGAGGGATAGAGATCGCCCACTGCGGTGCCGTGCAGCGCCGAGATAAAGTGCAGCTCGGCGTAGTCGGCGAATCCCAGGCGACGCTTGATCTCGGCGCGCATCTTCTCCTTGGCTTCGTGCTCCAGGCCGTCCCACTTGTTGACCGCCAGCACCAGGGCACGGCCGCTGGTCAGCACATAGTCGAGCAGGTGCAAATCCTGTTCGACCAGGCCGCTTCGGGCATCCAGCACCATGACGGCGACGTGGCACTCCTTGATGGCCTCCAGTGTCTTGATGATGGAGAACTTCTCGGCCACCTCGCGGACATTCTTGCGGCGCCGGACACCGGCGGTATCGACCAGGACATAGGGCTTGCCGCGACGCTCGAAAGGGATCTCGATGGCATCGCGGGTGGTTCCCGCCTCGTCGAAGACCACCACGCGATCCTCGCCGAGCAACCGGTTGACCAGGGTCGACTTGCCCACGTTGGGGCGACCGATCACCCCGATGTGGATGCCCGAGGCGCCGGTGTCGGCGGGGAGGTCCGGGTCGCGCTCGGGGAAGGGCTCGAGCACTTCCTCGATCAGCGAGGTGACGTTGCGGCCATGGGCGGCGGCAATGGAGCGCGGCTCGCCGATGCCGAGCTGCCAGAAGTCGGCCATGGCCGAATGTTCCTCGAGGCCGTCGGTCTTGTTGACGACCAGCCAGGTCTTCTTCTGGTTGACGCGCAGGTGGTTGGCGATGGCTTCGTCGGCAACGTTCAAGCCGCTGCGCCCATCGACCATGAACAGCACGATGTCGGCCTCATCGATGGCCTGCAGCGACTGCTCGGCCATGGCGGCGTCGATGCCTTCCTCGTCGCCGCTGATGCCGCCGGTGTCGATGACCGTATAGGTCTTGCCGCCGAGTATGCCGTTGCCGTACTTGCGATCCCGGGTCAGACCGGGAAAGTCGGCCACCAGCGCATCGCGCGAGCGAGTAAGGCGGTTGAACAGGGTCGACTTGCCCACATTGGGGCGCCCGACCAGAGCGATCACGGGATTCATGGGTTGAGTTCCAGAGCCTCCAGGCTACCGTCGTTGGCCAGCGCATAGATACGCTTGCCATCGGTGAGCGGGCGCACGCTGATGCCGGAGCTATCGACCTTGGTGCGGCCGACCAGGCTGCCGTTCTCGGCGTCGATAACGTGCAGGTAGCCGGCGTAGTCGCCGACCACCAAGCGGCCATCGGCGAAGGCGGGGGCCGTCAGTTTGCGGCCCTCGAGGTCGTCGAGGTGCCAGAGCTCGTCGCCGCGGCTGGCCGACAGGGCGAGCAGGTGGCTGTCGGCGTCAACGATGTAGAGCGTCTCGCCGATCAGAAGCGGCGTCTGGTAGCTGGCGATGTCCCGCGACCACAGCTCCTGGCCACTGGTGGCCTGAAGGGCGACCAGGCGACCACTGTAGCTGGTGACATAGAGGCGTCCGTCGGGAGTCAGCACCGGCTGGCCGGCCAGGTCGACCAGGCGTTCGATGTCGCTGCGCCCCTCGGGCGTGGCGATGCGTCGCTCCCACAGGGGTCGGCCGCTGCCGTTCTCGATGGTTACCAGACGGCCATTGGCCAGGCCGGCGAAGGTAACCGCGTCGATGACCCGTGGTGTACCGGTGGTACGCAGGGTCAGCGAGGGACGTGACGTCGTATGGACCCAACGCTCCGCGCCGCTGCTGCGATCCAGGGCGGTGACGTTGCCGTCGATGCTCTGCACCACCACCAGCTGGCTGTTGACCTGGGGAGCGGAGAGGACTTCGCTGCTGACGCGCGAGCGCCAGACTTCCTCGCCGCTGGACTGATCCAGGGCCACGACTTCGCCGTTACGGGTGCCGAGATAGACCTGGCCGGCCACGGCGGTCAGGCTACTGGAAACACCGTTGTCGAGCTTCTGCTCCCAGCGGATCTGGCCAGTGCTGGCGTTCAGTGCCATCACCAGGCCGTGCTGGTCGGCGGCGAACAGGGCATCGCCGTCCTGGGCGGGAGATAGGCTGTAGCCGCCCAGCCCGAGGCCATCGCCGACCTGTTCGTCCCAGCGGGTGTTCACGGATGTGCTGTGGGAGATGTCCTGCAGTTCGCGCGGCGGATTCTGTGAATCCACCTGGCCGGCACAGCCTGCCAGCAGTCCTAGTGCCGCGATTGCGGTGATCGCCAGGGTCGATTTCATGACGTGGTCTCCTGAACGCCCAGGTTGTCGAGCTTGAGTTGTACGCCGTAGAGCGGGCGTTCGCCTTCTTCGGCCAGCCGCAAGGCTTCACGCCAGGCATCGCTCGCCTGGTCGGTCTGCTCCAGGGCGAAGTAGGCATCGCCGCGAATGTCTGACTGCTGGGCGGCCAGGGTGGCGGGGATCTCGCCGTCGAGAGTGTCCAGGGCCGCTTCGGCCTCATCGGCAGCGACCTGCAGGCGCGCCAGACGAAGGCGTGCCAGGCCGCTGAGATAGGCGTGCTCGCTGTTGGCGATCACTCCTTCCAGGGCCTCGCGCGCCGCGGGCTGGTCGCCGCCTTCCACAGACAGTCGAGCCGACAGCAGTTGGGCCATGTCAGCGTAGAGGGTGCCGCCGTGCTCTTCGCTGAGGGTGGTGGCCAATTCCTCTGCACGGCCACGGGCCGCGTCATCCAGTTGTTCCTGGCTGCTCAGGGTCAGCAGTTGCTGGTAACGCTGAGAGGCGGCCTCGGACTGGCCGGCCTGGTAATCCTGCCAGGTTTTCCAGCCGAAGACGCCGGCGACGGCGATTGCCGCGCCGACCAGCAGTGAAACGCCGTTTTCCTTCCACCAGCGTTTGATGGCTTCCATCTGTTCTTCTTCGGTTCTCAGTTCCGCCACGGGCGGCCTCCTTGTTCGATATAGGGTCCGTCAGGCTTCCGACAAGAGGTCGGCGAGGGCCGGGGCGAGCTCGCTGCGTGAGAGACGGCGCTGCTCACGCTCCTCGCGCAGGAACTTGAGAGTGACGGCGTTCTCGGCGAGTTCCTCTTCGCCGAGCAAGAGCGCCAGACGAGCGCCACTCTTGTCGGCCTTGCGAATGCGGCTCTTGAAGCCGCCACCGCCGCAGTGGAGCTGCAGGCGCAGCGTCGGCAGCTCATCGCGCAGCCGTTCGGCCAGTTCCAGGGCCGCGGCTTCGGCGGCCTCGCCCATCGGCAAGAGGTAGACATCCAGGGTGTCGTGGACGGCATCGGGCACGAGCTCCAGCGTCTCGAGCAGCAGGATCAGCCGCTCGATGCCCATGGCGAAGCCGACTGCTGGTACCGGCTTGCCGCCGAGCTGCTCGACCAGGCCGTCGTAGCGTCCTCCGGCGCATACCGTTCCCTGACTGCCCAGCGCCTCGGTGGTCCATTCGAAGACGGTCCGCGAGTAATAGTCCAGCCCGCGCACCAGGCGCGGATTGATGACGTACTCGATACCGGCGGCGTCGAGGATGGCGGTGAGGCGTTCGAAGTGTTCCCGGGACGCGTCGTCCAGGTGATCCATCAGGCGCGGGGCGTCGGCCAGCATGTCCGCCATGGCCGGATTCTTGGAATCAAGGATGCGCAGCGGATTGGTGGACAGACGGCGGCGCGAGTCCTCGTCGAGCACATCGATATGCGTCTCGAAGTAGCTCACCAGCTTGTCGCGATAGGCGGCACGAGCTTCCGGCGACCCCAAGGAGTTGAGTTCCAGGGTGACGTGCTCGAACAGGCCGAGTTGCTTCCACAGGCGGGCCGACAGCAGGATCACTTCGGCGTCGATGTCCGGCCCCTCGAGGCCGAAGGTTTCCACGCCGACCTGGTGGAACTGGCGATAGCGGCCCTTCTGGGGGCGCTCGTGGCGGAACATCGGGCCCTGGTACCAGAGACGCTGGGTCTGGTTGTGCAGCAGGCCGTTCTCCATGGCGGCGCGCACACAGCTTGCCGTACCCTCGGGCCGCAGGGTCAGACTGTCGCCGTTGCGGTCCTCGAAGGTGTACATTTCCTTTTCGACGATATCGGTGACTTCGCCGATGGAGCGCTTGAACAGCGCGGTCTGCTCGAGGATGGGGGTACGGATCTCGTCATATCCGTAGCGCCCCATCAGCGCGCGAACCTGTTGCTCGAAGTACTGCCACAGGGGCGCTTGCGCCGGCAGCAGGTCGTTCATGCCTCGAATGGCCTGGATCTTCTTGCTCAATGATGACTCCTTCACGTGCCGGGATCAGGCGTCCCGGGCGATCACGTCCTGTTCGGCCTGCTGCTTCTCGCGGACCTTGTCACGAATCAGTCGTTCGAGATCGTCGACCAGATGGTCGTTGCGTAACTTGCTGGCCGGTTTGCCGTCGATATAAACGAGATTGGCAGGGCTGCCGCCGGTCAGGCCGATGTCGCTCTCCTTGGCCTCGCCCGGACCATTGACCACGCAGCCGATGACCGAGACGTCGAGCGGCGTGAGCACGTCTTCCAGACGCTCCTCGAGGGCGTTCATGGTACCGATGACATCGAAGTTCTGTCGCGAGCAGCTCGGGCAGGCGATGAAATTGATGCCCTTGGAGCGCAGGCTCAGGCTCTTGAGCATGTCGAAGCCGACCTTGATCTCCTCGACCGGGTCGGCGGCCAGCGAGACGCGAATGGTGTCGCCGATGCCGTCCATCAGCAACATGCCAAGCCCGATGGAGGACTTGACGGTGCCCGAGCGCAGGCCGCCGGCTTCGGTGATGCCGAGGTGCAGCGGCTGCTCGATGCGCGAGGCGAGCTCCCGGTAGGCGGCGACGGCCATGAACACATCGGAGGCCTTGACGCTGACCTTGAAGTCGGGGAAGTCGAGGCGGTCGAGATGGTCGATGTGGCGCATGGCAGATTCGACCAGGGCCGCCGGGGTCGGCTCGCCGTACTTCTTCTGCAGGTCCTTTTCCAGCGAACCGGCGTTGACGCCGATGCGGATCGGGATGCCGTTGTCACGCGCGGCGCTGACCACCGCGGCGACGCGGTCCTCGCGGCCGATGTTGCCGGGGTTGATGCGCAGGCAGTCGACACCGAGTTCGGCGACACGCAGGGCGATGCGGTAGTCGAAGTGGATATCGGCGACCAGAGGGACATTCACGGCACGCTTGATGCGGCCGAAGGTTTCGGCGGCGTCCATGGTCGGCACCGAGACGCGCACGATGTCGGCACCGGCGTTCTCCAGTTGCTGGATCTGCGCGACGGTAGCATCCACATCGAGCGTGTCGGTGTTGGTCATGCTCTGCACGGAGATGGGGGCGCCGCCTCCGACCGGGACGTCGCCGACATGAATGCGGCGAGATTGGCGTCGTTGGATGGGCGATGGTGCGTGCATGAGACTCACTCTCCCAAGGTGAAGCGAGCGACATTGTTGGCACCGGCGTGCTCGCTGAGGTCGACGCTTTCGCCGCCCCAGTTGAGTTCGACGCCGGTCGCGTTGCCCACGGTCAGTCGAAAGGGCGGATCTCCCTCGACACGTGCCGTGGTGCCAGGTTCCTGCAGACCGACGAAGACGCGCTGGTTGTTGGCGTCGAAGATCTCGGTCCAGGACTGTTCGTTGAAGGTCAGGTTCATTACCCGAGGGTCGGCCTGTGCTGCCTGCTCGGACTCGGCGGCGTCTGCATTGTCAGCGCCTGTATTGTCAGCGTCTGCATTGTCAGCGTCGGCGGAGGCGTCGTCGCCTTCCGCCGTGGCGGTGTCTTCTGCCGTCGAAGCGTCCCCCGGCGCTTCCGGTGTCGCGGCGACCGGGGCATCGTCGGCCGTCGGTAGCAGCTCCGGTTCGCCGTCCGTGGGTGCCGAGGCTTCGGCGTCGCTGGCCACGTTCTCGGTGGTTTCGCTGGTCTCCTCGGGGGCCGGCGTGGCATCGCCTGTGGAGGAGGCATCTTCGGCGACGGTGGTGCTGCCATCGAGGCCGTCGACTGCAACCGGAGCGTTGTCGCTGGGTGACGGCGGCTGGCTGCCGCCACGACTTTGCCACCACATCAGCGTCAGGCCGATCAGGCCGGCGATGACGACCAGGGTGGCGAGGCGGAACAGCCAGGCACCGAGCCGTGAGGGCGGCTTGCTGACGATGTGCACAGGGGTGACCTTGTGCTCGTCGTCCTGGCCGAAGTGCGCCTTGTAAGCCGCCAGCACTCGATTCTCGTCGAGGCCGAGCAGATTGGCGTAGCTACGCAGGTATCCGCGCCGGTAAGTGGCGACCGGGATCTCCTCGTAGCTGTCGCGTTCCAGGCCGTCGATCACGGCCGGGCGAAGGTTGAGGGCCGCGGCGACCTCCTCGCGCGATAGTTCCAGGGCATTCCGTTCCCGACGCAACAGCTCGCCAGGCGAGGCCTGGGGCGTGACGGCGTCGGGTTCCTGGAGGGGTGTGTCGCTCATGGCGTGGCATCCTTCATTGGAAAACAGGGCTCAGGGCGTGCCTCGCGAGGTTGCCGGCCGATCATGGTCGTCACGGGCGCGGGCGATGTCGTCGGCCAGGCGAGCCGATAGCGCATCCGGGCCCGCTTGGCGCCGATAGCGTTCCAGGTGCCGCTCGGCGCTGGCGAGTTGCCCTTGCGCGACATCGAGCTCGGCGAGGCGCAGATGACTGCCGGGCTGATCTGGGGCGATGCGCAAGGCACGTTCGAAGCTGGCTCGCGCCGCCGCTTCGTTGCCGGTTGCGCGGTGGCAACGCCCCAGATTGACGAGCAACTGAGCCCGGTTGGTGTAGTGAGTGTCCTCGCTCGCGCGTTGCAACTGATGGCACGCCTCTCGAATACGTCCCTGATCATACAGGAAGGCGGCGTAGTTGTTGCGTGCCCGAGTGAGATCGGGAGCGTCACGTAGCGCCGCACGAAAGTTCTCTTCAGCCAGGGCGTTGTCGCCTCGGCGGTAATGCACCACGGCCATGGTCTGTCGCGCTTCGGCGTCATCGGGGGCTAGCTCCAGGGCGTGGCCCAGGGCCTGCGAGGCACGCGACAGGTCGTCACGCGCCAGGTAGGCCGTGCCGAGGCGTGTGTAGGCCTCGGCGGGGTCGGCGTCTTGTGGCGGCTGGTCGGCACGCGTGGCGCAGCCGCTCAGCCAGAGAGCGCCGGCCAGAAGGGCCGCGATGCGGTACTGTCGGTAGCCGTCGAGACTCGGGCGACCCGTCATGGCATCCTCGATTGGGGTGTCGTGGTGGCACGACACCTGGCCGATGGTGAAAAAAGCTTGACCATCAAAGCGTCGTGCCCGATTGAAGTCAAGACGTGACCGGGTTCAGTCGGCGTCGAGCTGGATCGACTGGATGTAGCGCTCGTGGCGTCGCGTGCGGTCCTTGACGCGGCCCACCAGCTGGCCGCAGGCAGCATCGATGTCGTCGCCGCGGGTGGAGCGGATCGGCGCCGTGTAACCGAGATCGGCGAGCCACTGCTGGAAGCGCTTCACCTGGTTGCGCGACGGTGTCTCGTATCCCGAATGGGGAAACGGATTGAACGGGATCAGGTTGATCTTGCTGGGCAGCTCCTGCAGCAACTCGGCGAGCTGGCGGGCATGCTCCTGCTGATCGTTGACGTCCTTGATCAGGGTGTACTCGATGGTGACCATGCGTGTGTCAGCGCACTTGGCCAGGTAACGCTGGCAGGCATCGAGCAGGGTACGAATGTTGTACTTGCGGTTGAGTGGCACCAGTTCGCTGCGCAGCTCATCGTTGGCGGCATGCAGCGAGATGGCCAGGCTCACGTCGAGCTCGTCGCCGAGGCGGTCGAGCATCGGCACCACGCCGGATGTGGAGAGGGTGACGCGGCGTTTGGAGAGGCTGTAGCCGTTGTCGTCGAGCATCAGCTTCATCGCCGGCACGACATTGTCGTAATTCAGCAGCGGCTCGCCCATGCCCATCATCACCACATTGGTGACGGGACGGTTGGCCGTATCGTGGCGCGGCCCGAAGCTGTTGCTGGCGACCCACACCTGGCCGATGATCTCGGCGGCGGTGAGGTTGCGCTGGAAGCCCTGCTTGCCCGTGGAGCAGAAACTGCAGTCCAGCGAGCAGCCGACCTGGGACGAGACGCACAGCGTGCGGCGCTTGCCGTTGTCGGCCGGGATCAGCACCGTCTCGACGTAGCTGCCATCTTCCACTTCCAGTACCCACTTGCGGGTGCCGTCGCTGGAGGTGCCTTCGTAGACCACGCTGGGCCCGCGTATCTCGGCGACCTCGGAGAGCTGTGCCCGCAAGGCCTTGGACAGGTTGGTCATGGACGCGAAGTCGCTGCAGCCTTCCTGGTGAATCCATTTCATCACCTGGGCGGCGCGAAACTTCTTCTCGCCGATGGAAAGGAAGAAAGCCTCCATTTCCTCGCGCGTCATGCCGAGCAGGTTGGGGCGTTGTGGGGCAGTATCAGCGGTCATGGCGGGCATCGTGGGTCGTTGGGGCAAGGTGCGGGGGCCGTGTGGCCCCCGCTCGGCAGGAAACCTGCCACCAGGGAGCTACTGATTGATGTCGCGCGCGGCGATGAATCAGCGTTTCCTCAGCGCGAGCAGATCTCGCTTTCTTCGAAGAAGTAGGCGATTTCGCGCGCTGCGGACTCCGGAGAGTCGGAGCCATGGACGGCGTTGGCGTCGATGGACTGAGCATAGTCGGCGCGAATGGTGCCGGCCTCGGCTTCCTTGGGGTTGGTGGCGCCCATCAGGTCGCGGTTGGCGGCGATGGCGTTCTCACCTTCGAGCACCTGGACCACGACCGGACCGGAGGTCATGAAGCCGACCAGGTCACCGAAGAAGGGGCGCTCCTTGTGCTCGGCGTAGAAGCCCTCGGCCTGCTCCTGGGAGAGGTGCAGCATCTTGGCGGCGACGATCTTCAGGCCGGCCTTCTCGAAACGGCTTTCGATCTCGCCGATGACGTTCTTGGCGACGGCGTCGGGCTTGATGATGGACAGGGTGCGTTCAGTGGCCATGTGGCGTGCTCTCCAGTCTTGGTATAAAGCAGTGATAACCCAGCGCCGCCCCGGGGAAACCAGGGCGGCGCTGGGCATGTGATTCGTGCGGCTCGGCGCCTCGCGCCGAATGGGCGCAGAGTATACCGCCCGCGGCGGTGTTGAACAATTGACGGCGCGCCTCGTGGGCGTCAGACGCTGAAGCTTTCGCCGCAGCCGCACTCGTCCTTGACGTTGGGGTTGTTGAAGCGGAAGAAGCGGTTGAGCCCTTCCGAAACATAGTCGACCTCACTGCCATCGAGCATTTCCAAGGCATCTGGCGCGACGAAGACCTTGACGCCGTGTTCCTCGAAGGCCACGTCGTCGTTCGATGCCTCGTCGGCGAAGTCGAGGACGTAGCTGTAGCCCGAGCAGCCGCTGGGCTTGACGGTGACCCGCAGACCCAGGCCGTGTCCGCGCTCGTCGAGCACGCGATTGATCTGCTCGGCGGCGGCGGTGGTGATGGAAAGGTTCGCCATGGTGGCCTCCTGCTCGATGAGTTAGCGGCGTAGCCCGGTCAGGGCATTCCGCAGAGTGGCGATGGTGCGGTCGATGTCGTCCTCGGTAGTGAAGCGGCCGAGGCTGAAACGCAACGAGGCCAGCGCCAGCGGTCGGGGGACGCCGATCTCCTTCAATACATAGGATGGCTCGACGCTGGCAGAGTTGCAGGCCGAACCGGTGGACACGGCGATATTGCGCAGTGCCATCAGCAGTGATTCGCCGTCGACCCCGGTGAAGGCCAGGTTGAGGATGTTGGGTACCGAGACCTCTACAGCACCGTTGAGCTGGATGCCGTCGAGGTCATCGAGGCCCGCGAGCAGGCGATCGTGCAGCGCCTGGATACGGGCCTGATCGGCCTCGCCCTCGCGCCCGGCAATGGCGAAGGCTTCGCCCATGCCGGCAATCTGATGGGTCGGCAGCGTGCCCGAGCGCATGCCGCGCTCGTGCCCGCCGCCGTGAATCAGGGCTTCCACGCGGATGTCCGGATCGCGCTTCACATAGAGCGCGCCAATGCCCTTGGGGCCGTAGACCTTGTGCCCGGAGAGCGACATCAGGTCGATACCGCTCTGCGCCACGTCCAGCGGCAGGCGGCCCATCGCCTGGGCGGCATCGGTGTGGAAGAGCGCTCCACCGGCGTGGGCCACCTCGGCCAGGTCGGCCAGGTCGTTGATCGAGCCCAGCTCGTTGTTCACCGCCATCAGCGAGACGAGCACGGTGTCGTCGCGCAGGGCGTCACGCAGTGACGAGGGCGCGATGCGACCATCCTCGCCGGGTGTCAGCCAGGAAACCTCGAAACCTTCGCGCTCCAGCGCCAGGACCGTGTCGATCACCGCCTTGTGCTCGATGGTCGAGGTCACCAGGTGGCGGCCCTTCTCGCGGTTGGCGCGCATGATGCCGGTCAGCGCCAGGTTGTCGGCCTCGGTGGCACCGCTGGTCCAGACGATCTCGCGGGGATCGGCGCCGATCTGGTCGGCGACCTGACGACGCGCGCTCTCGACGGCCTGTTCGGCCTGCCAGCCAGGCATATGGCTGCGCGAGGCAGGGTTGGCGAAGACCCCGTCGAGCGTGAGGTGGCGACTCATGACCTCGGCGACCCTGGGGTCGACGGGGGTAGTGGCGGCGTAATCGAGATAAATGGGTGCGCTCATGGGCTCGGAACGGTGAAAGCGAATCGGAGACGGTCGGGCCGTCGGCTCAGGGCGATGAAGCCGGGATCTGGTTATCGGCCGCGCGATGTTGCCGCGTGGCAATGGCCCGGAACTCGTCGCGGCGGGCCAGTTGGCCCAGGGTGACGCCGTCGAGAAAGCCGTGGATCTGTTCGGACAGCTCGTTCCACAGGTGGTGGGTGAGGCAGGTGTCACCCTGCTGGCAGTCCGACATGCCGCCGCAGCGCGTGGCATCCACCGACTCGTCCACGGCGTCGATCACCTGTGCCACCGAGATGGCCTCCGGCGAGAGGGTCAGCAGATAACCGCCGCCGGGGCCGCGCACGCTGTCCACCAGGCCGCCGCGCCGCAGGCGCGCGAACAGCTGCTCGAGATAGGAAAGCGAGATTTCCTGGCGCTTGGCGATATCGGCGAGGCAGATCGGCCCCTCGTCGGCATGCATCGCCAGGTCGAGCATGGCGGTGACGGCGTAGCGTCCCTTGGTGGTCAGGCGCATGGGGCATTCACCTCGGCACCGGTGCGGACGTCGGTGGTCGTTGATCGGCCCGACGCCCAAGTGGGCGTCGGGTGGATGAGCCATTATGGTAAAGACCCAGTGTGACGGTCAACCTTTGCCGTGGCGGTCGCTCACGGCGTCTTGCTCGCGGCGAGGCTTGCCGGGCTCCGTATCCCCGGAGCTTGTGTTCTCCTCGGGCGGGGGGCAGCAGCTGTCGACGTCCTCGAGAATGTTGGCAAAGTCCTCGTCACGCAATTCCGGTAGCTGGCCGTCGCGGAAGCTGGCGTCGATCTGGTGCAGCGTGGAGCACATGCGCTCGATGCGCTCGTCGACAGCATGCATGTGGTCGAGCATTGCCTGCATGGAACGGGCCACGGGGTCGGGCATGTCCTGGCTGACGCCGTAGGCGTCGAAGCCGAACTTGCGGCACATGGCCTCGCGGCGTTCGGGGTCGACCTGGAGGGCTTCTTCCTTGTCGGGGTCGCTACGCTGCACCACCTTGCCGGGAATGCCAACCACGGTGGCGCCGGCCGGCACCTCCTTGGTGATCACGGCGTTGGAGCCGATCTTGGCACCGGCACCCACGGTGAAGGGGCCGAGGATCTTGGCGCCGGCGCCGACGATTACGCCGTCACCCAGGGTCGGGTGGCGCTTGCCGTGATTCCAGCTGGTGCCCCCCAGCGTCACGCCCTGGTAGAGGGTGACATCGTCGCCGACGCTGGCGGTTTCGCCGATCACCACGCCCATGCCGTGGTCGATGAAGAAGCGCCGGCCGATGCTGGCGCCCGGGTGGATCTCTATGCCGGTCAGCCAGCGCCCCAGGGTCGAGAGAGTGCGAGCCAGCCACTTGAGATTGCGTTGCCAGAGCCAGTGGCCGAGGCGATGGAGCAGCAGCGCATGCAGGCCAGGATAGTTGGTCAGCACTTCCAGGAAGTTGCGTGCCGCCGGGTCGCGGGCGAATACGCTATTGATGTCCTCGCGCAGACGTTGAAACATGCGGCGATCCTTGGATAGGGGGCGAGTCGTTGCCTTTCATATTGGGGGCCGCTCGAGCGGGGTTCAAGCAGTAGCTCATTTGTCCTTGCGATGCTCGGCCTGGCGCTGCGTGGCGGAGAGTATGCCGCGCAGGATGTTGAGCTCCATGCGCTCCGGACGAGCCCGCAAGATGAAGCGGCGCAGCCGGGCCATCAACTGGCGGGGCATGTCCGGATCGTGAAAGCCAATGTCGATCAGGGTGCGTTCCAGATGCGCGAAGTAATGCTCGAGCTCTTCGTGGCTGGCCAGCGGCTCGGCATCCGGCTCCTGCGTGTCGGGGAGCTCGGCCTGGCAGGCCAGGCGGCACTCATAGGCCAGCACCTGAACGGCGGCCGCCAGGTTCAGGGAGCTGAAATCCGGGTTGGTGGGAATGTGCACATGGGCATGGCAACGTTGCATTTCGGTGTTGGTCAGGCCGCTGTCCTCGCGGCCGAAGACCAGCGCAACCCGCCCCTGTGCCGCGGTCAGCTCGGTCGGCAAGCGCTCGCCCAGTTCGCGTGGCGTGACCATCGGCCAGGGCAGGGTGCGTGAGCGGGCGCTGGCACCTACCACCAGGCTGCAGTCGCCGACCGCGTCTTCCAGGCTGTCGACCACTTTGGCGTTGTGCACCAGGGCGTCGGCGCCGGAGGCGCGCGAGACGGTGTCTGCGGTGATTGGTTCGCAGCGTGGCGCAACCAGCGCCAGGTCCTCGAGCCCCATGTTGTGCATGGCTCGGGCGGTGCCGCCGATGTTGCCGGGGTGGCTGGTGCCGATCAGAACGATGCGAATACGTTCGAGCATGAGGAACTTCCGGTTGAGGCTGTTGAAGGTCGGGGAAGGCGCAGTCTAGCATGCTGGCTTCGAGCTTCGAGCTTCGAGCTTCGAGCTTCGAGCTTCGAGCTTCGAGCAGGGAGCTGCAGCTCTGGAGGCGGTTGTCGGGGTTCGGGTCTCGCGTCTCGCCGCTCGTATGCTTTGGGTTTCGAGCGCGTGGCGCAGGGTCCATGCATCTGCTAGGATGCGCGCCGATCCGTTCTTTAACATCACCGAGACTCCCCAAGGCCCGATCATGCATCCGATGGTCCAATTTGCTCTGCGCGCCGCGCGCAGTGCCGGCGAGCAATTCCTGCGCATTCGCGAGCGCATCGAAAATGCTCATGAAGAACACAGCCTCGACAAGCTGCTCGAGGATACTGCCCGCAACGCCGAGACGCTGATCCAGCGTCAACTGGCGCGAGGCTATCCGCAACACGGTGTCGTTGGCCGCTATACGCCGCATCGCGAAGGCGAGGGCGAAGGCCGCGATGTCCTGTGGCGCATCGAACCCGTTCATGGCTACTCCAACCTCACCGTTGCCGCTCCTGGCTTCGCACTGTCGGTGGGCTGCATGGTCAAGGGCCGTCCGGAGCATGCGGTGGTGATCTGCCCCTTCAGTGATGACGAATACCTGGCGAGCCGTGGGCGTGGTGCCCAGCTCAACGGCAAGCGTATTCGTGTCCCCAAGCATTACACGATCGACGGTGCGCGCATCGCCATGGGACTGCCCGAGAGCGAGTTGCGCTCCCGGCTGCTGCCCGCGCACTTGACCTTGACCCAGCAATTGGCACCTCGGGTCGAGCTGATGCGGGCATCCGGCAGCGGTTTGCTGGATATGGCCGAGCTGGCGTCGGGACGTGTCGATGCCGCCTTCGTTCTCGGGCTCGAGGATCAGGATCTGCATGTCGGCTCGTTGCTGCTCAAGGAATCCGGCGCCCTGATGGGAGCACTGGACGGCCAGCCGTCGGTGTCGGCCAGTCAGCCGCTGATGGCCGCCGGGCCGCGCCTGTACAAGGCGCTGGTGAAGCAGCTCAAGCCTCACTTCTGATCGGCCTCTGACCCATCAGGGCGTCGTGACAACATCTCGTAACGCTCTCGAGACTGTTCTAGATCGATGAGTCGGTGTACGTTGAAGGTATCCGGCGGCCTGTTCGGGCGCCGGTTTCATGCCCCCGGCCTCGCCGGACCATGAACACCACCCGCGAGAGGAGTGACGATGCAACCGCTCAGCTATTATTACTACAACGTGCTGGAAAGCCTGGAAAAACCCTGCGATGTGCCCGCCCTGCATCTCCAGGAAGGCTATGATCTTCTGTACCGCTACGGTGGACGCGTCGAGATGGACTTGATGCGCCGTGCCGAAGCAGCCAGCGCGAATGGCGAGCCGTATCATTGGCACGAGGCCCTCGATGACGAGCAGCAGGACAAGCTGCGACGTGCCCTCGATGACGAGAACCCCGCCAAGATCCTCAAGGTGATGCAGCGCAACGGTTATGCCGGCGTGCTTTACCACCACGCCCGTGAAGTCTTTTGTCCCGACGCGCAAGGCGTCGCCTGAGGAGGGCGGTGAGCAGGTGGTGGTGCCTGAAGCGACACCGCCAAATGCCGCTAGATGAAAAAGCGCCACCCGGCATGCCGGGTGGCGCTTTTTGGTTGGGTCGTCTTCGCGCGACCGTTAGGGCAGTTCTTCTTCGGCTTCCGCGTCTTCCTTCTTCGCCGGCATCAGATCCGCGCGCTGTAGCTTGAGCGGTAGCAGCAGGGCGGCGGAGACATAGATGGACGAGAAGGTCCCGACCGTGATGCCGATGAACAGTGCCACGGCGAAGTAGTGGATCATGTCGCCACCAAGAATCATCAGGGCCAGTACTACCAGCAGGGTGGTGCCGGATGTCGCGAGTGTCCGCGACAGGGTCTGGTTGATGGATTCGTTGAAGATGGCGGGCATGTCGTCGATACGCGATTTGCGGATGTTCTCGCGGATGCGGTCATAGACCACGATGGTGTCGTTGAGCGAATAACCGATCACCGCGAGTACCGCTGCCAGCACTGTCAGGTCGAACTCGAAGCCGAACAGCGCAAAGACACCCAGCACGATGAAGACATCATGGCCCAAGGCCAGCAGGGCACCGATGGCGAACTTGTACTGGAAGCGGAAGGCCACGTAGAGCACGACGACGCCAAGCGCCACCAGCATGCCCATACCGCTCTGGTCACGCAGTTGGTCGCCGACTTGGGCGCCGACGAACTCGGCACGCACCAGATCCACGCTGTTGCCGCCCTGGCGGAGCAGGTCGACGACCTGGTCGCCAACACCGGCATCGAAGGCTTGCTGCAGACGAATCAGCACCTCGGTGGAGGCACCGAAGGTTTGCACCGCCACGTCCTTGAAGCCGGCGGCCTCCAGGGTTTCGCGGACTGCACTGAGCGCCGGCGCCGTGGCATAACGAACTTCGACCAGGGTGCCGCCGGTGAAATCGAGTCCCAGGTTGAGCCCCAGGACCAGTATCGCGACCACCGATATCAGCAGCGTTGCCACCGAGATGATGAAGGCATAGCGGCGCTTGCCCATGAAGTCGAATTGTCGATTGATGAGGGATTGCATGGCCACCTCTTATATCCAGAGCTTCTTGACCGGCTTGCCGCCGTAGCGCAGATTGACCATCGCACGAGTCACCATCAGTGCGGTGAACAGCGAGGTCAAAATGCCCAGTGACAGCGTCACGGCGAAGCCCTTGACCGGCCCGCTGCCGATCGAGAACAGAATCAACGCCACCAGTAGGGTGGTGATGTTGGCGTCGACGATCGACGAGAAGGCGCGCTCGTAACCGGCGTGAATGGCTTGCTGGACCGATAGCCCGTTGCGTAGTTCCTCGCGGATGCGCTCGAAGATCAACACATTGGCGTCCACTGCCATCCCCAGGGTCAGCACAATACCGGCGATGCCCGGGAGGGTCAGGGTGGCGCCCAGCATCGACATGACAGCGACAAGCAGGGTCAGGTTGAGCGCCAGGGCAATGTTGGCGAACACCCCGAACACCCGGTAGCGCACCAGCATGAACAGCACCACCAGCAGCAGCCCGACCTGAACGGACAGAATGCCGCGCTCGACGTTCTTGGCGCCAAGGCTCGGCCCGATGGTGCGTTCCTGCGCGAAGTACATCGGCGCGGCCAGCGAGCCAGAGCGCAGCAACAGTGCCAGGTCGGCCGCCTCGGTGGGCGACTCCAGGCCGGTGATGCGGAAGCTGTTGCCCAGCGCGCTCTGGATGGTGGCCAGGCTGATGATGCCGCGCTCGGTGTCCTGTGTACGCACAGTGGTGGGCTCGCCGTCCTGCATCACCGTGCGCTCACGGGAATTGTGCTCGATGAACAGCACCGCCATGTTGCGCCCGATGTTGGTGCGGGTGGCACGGTTCATCAGGGTGCCGCCGGTGCCGTCGAGATCGATGTTGACCTGAGGGCGGCCATTTTCATCGAAGCTGCGGTTGGCGTTCGAGACCCGGTCGCCTGTAATGATCACGTCGCGCATCAAGGTCGCGGTACGCGCCTCTTCGTTACGGAACGAGAAGGTCTCGGTTTCGGCGTCCGGCGTGTCGGAGCGCGCCTCGAGGCGGAATTCCAGGTTGGCCGTGGCGCCGATGATGCGCTTGGCAGCGGCGGTATCCTGAACGCCGGGCAGCTCGACAACGATGCGATTCGGCCCCTGGCGTTGCACCAACGGCTCGGAGACGCCCAGTTCGTTGACGCGGTTACGCAGCGTGGTCAGGTTCTGGTTGACCGCATAATCCTGGATCTCGTTGACGGCGGTGTCGGTCAGGGTCATTTCCAGGCCGGCGCCGCGCGCCTGTTCGACGTTGCTGTAGTCGAACTCGGGATATTCGGGAGCGATCAGTTGCCGAGCCTGGTCACGATCCTCGGCATTCATGAAGCCCATGCTGATCGAGCGTTCGTCGATCTCGGTATTGCGATAGCGTAGCCGCTCGTCGCGCAGGACGTTGCGCATGGCGCTGGCGTCCGATTCCAGGCGCTGGGAGAGCGCAGCATCCATATCGACTTCGAGCAGGAAGTGCACGCCGCCGCGCAGGTCGAGGCCAAGCGTCATGGGCGAGGCTGCCAGCGATTCCAGCCAGGAAGGCGTGGATTCGGCCAGGTTCAGTGCCACGACATAGTCGTCGCCGAGCGAGTCGCCGAGCAGGTCGCGTGCTCTGATCTGGTCGTCGGCGTGGCGAAGCCGGATCAGGACGCTCTGGGGTTGACGCTCGATGGACTGCGTGGCGATGCCCGCTTCATCGAGAGAATCCTCGAGGCGGTCGAGCCGTCGTTCGTCGAGGGTAAATTCGCCGCGGTCACTGCTGATCTGTACCGCCGGATCCTCGGGGAAGAGGTTGGGAAGGGCGTAGATCAGGCCGACGACGAGGACGAGGAGTATCAGCAGATACTTCCACAGGGGATAACGGTTGAGCATGGGGGCCCTGCCCTCAGGTTGCTGATGATGGAGACGGGCGTTGCGTCATCACGAGCACCGGGCGGAAGCCGGTTGGCCGGGCCCCGCCTCGGTGGTCGCAGGGCAGCTCGCGCCGCATGGCAGCGCGAGCGTGTCCAGTTAGATGGACTTGAGCGTGCCCTTGGGCAGGACAGTGGCCACGGCATTCTTCTGCACGCTGACCTCGGTGCCCTCGGCGATTTCCATGGTGAGGAACTCGCTGTCATCGCTGACCTTGGTGACACGGCCCAGCATGCCGCCGCCGATGACGATTTCATCGCCCTTGGAAAGGCTGGTGATCAGCTTCTTGTGCTGCTTGGCCCGCTTGGCCTGAGGGCGCCACAGCAGGAAGTAGAAGATCAGCACGAAGCCGACCAGCATCACGATCTGGGCGATGCCACCGCCCGCTGCGCCGCCGGCGTCCTGGGCCAGGGCCGGGGAAATGAAGAAGTCCAGCATTTACGACAGTCTCCTGAGTCGTGGTAAACAAAGTGGCGCCTGACGGCGCTCGTCGGCGGGCCCCTCGGGCCGGCCAACCGTCAATTCGGTGCGGGAGGTACCGGCAGACCGCGCTGCGCGTAGAACCCTTCCACGAAGTTGGCCAATGTACCCGCTTCGATGGCACCGCGCAAACCAGCCATCAGGCGCTGATAATGGCGCAGGTTGTGGACAGTATTAAGCATCGAGCCGAGCATTTCACCGCAGCGATCCAGATGATGCAGATAGGCGCGCGAGAAGTGCTGGCAGGTGTAGCAATCGCATCCTTCTTCCAGCGGCCCGGTATCGTGGCGGTGCTTGGCGTTGCGGATCTTGACGGTACCTTCAGCCGTGAAGAGATGACCGTTGCGGGCGTTGCGGGTTGGCATCACGCAGTCGAACATGTCGACGCCCCGGCGCACACCTTCCACCAGGTCTTCCGGCTTGCCCACGCCCATCAGGTAGCGCGGCTTGTCGGCCGGCATCCATTCGGGCAGATAATCGAGCACTTCGATCATCTCTTCCTTGGGCTCGCCTACCGACAGGCCGCCGATGGCATAGCCGTCGAAACCGATCGCATCGAGCCCTTTCAGGGAGGCTTCGCGTAGCGCCGGATACATGCCGCCCTGAATGATGCCGAACAGTGCCGAGGGCGAGTCACCGTGCGCATCGCGCGAACGTTGTGCCCAGCGCAGCGACATTTCCATGGAGCGCTTGGCTTCGTCGAAGCTTGCCGGGTAGGGGGTGCACTCATCGAAGATCATCACGATGTCGGAGCCCAGCGAACGCTGTACCGCCATGGATTCCTCGGGACCCATGAAGACCTTGGCACCATCCACCGGCGAACGGAAATGCACGCCTTGCTCGGTGATCTTGCGCATCTCGCCAAGCGAGAAGACCTGGAATCCACCCGAGTCGGTGAGAATCGGCTTGTCCCACTGGGCGAAGTCGTGGAGGTCGCCGTGGCCCTCGATGACCTCGGTTCCCGGGCGCAGCCACAGGTGAAAGGTGTTGCCGAGAATGATGTCGGCGCCGATCTCCTCCACTGACTGGGGCGTCATGCCCTTGACGGTGCCGTAGGTCCCGACCGGCATGAAGGCAGGCGTCTCGACCGTGCCCCGGGGGAAGGTCAGTCTGCCGCGGCGCGCCCGGCCATCGGTGGCCAGGCGCTCGAAAGTCATGAAGCACTCGTTACGCATCGGGAGTCTCGACATCAGCGTGTCTAGTGGGTGAAGAATTGTGACGGGTCAATAACATGGCGTCGCCATAGCTGAAGAAGGCATAGCCCTCCTGAACCGCCTCCCGATACGCCGCCATGACCGTATCGTAACCGGCGAATGAGGACACCAGCATCAACAGGGTCGACTCAGGGAGGTGGAAGTTGGTGACCAGGGCGTCGACCACGCGCCATTCATAGCCCGGATAAATGAAAATATCGGTCTCGCCGCTGTAGGGCGCGATGTCGCCATCGGAGCTTTTCAGGCTGGCCGACTCCAGGCAACGTACGCTGGTGGTGCCCACGGCGATGACGCGATTGCCCCGCGCACGTGTGGCGCGGACTTGCTCGCATACCGACGCCGAGACCTCGATCCACTCGCTGTGCATCTCGTGTTCGCGGATGTCGTCGACGCGTACCGGCTGGAAGGTGCCGGCCCCCACGTGGAGGGTAACGAAGGCGCTTTCCACGCCCTTGGCCGCGAGGCGCTCCAGCAGTGGCTCATCGAAGTGCAGGCCGGCGGTGGGTGCGGCCACGGCGCCATCGCGCTTGGCATAGACCGTCTGATAGCGCTCCCGGTCGGAGAGCTCGTCGTCGCGGGTGATATAAGGCGGCAACGGCATGTGGCCGTGGCGCTCGAGCAGCGCGATCAGTGGCGTCTCGCCGAGAAAACGCAGCTCGAACAGTGCCTCGCGGCGTCCCTCGACCACGGCCTGGATGCCGCCCTCGAAGGTCAACTCGGTGCCGATCTTCGGGGACTTGCTGGAACGCAGGTGGGCAAGACCGCGGTGCGCATCCAGCGGACGCTCCAGCAACATCTCCACGCGACCGCCGCTGGCCTTGTGCCCATGCAGCCGCGCCGGAATCACGCGGGTGTCGTTGAACACCAGCAGATCGCCCGGCGCGAGCTTGTCGATGAGCTCGGGAAAGCGGCAGTGGTCGAGGGCGCCGCTGGCACCGTCGACGCACAGCAGGCGACAGTCGCTGCGTTGCTCGGAGGGATAGCGGGCGATCAGCGCCTCGGGAAGCTCGTAATGGAAATCGGCGCGCTGCATGGCGTGACTCAGTTGATCAGGATAAAGCAGAACGGAGCCGCCAGCACGGCGGCAAGCCGCATAGGATACCGCTTCCTGGCCACGAAGTCAGGATGGTGATTGACCTGCCACGCTGGCTCCGTATAATGCAACGCCGTTGCCGGTGTGGCGGAATTGGTAGACGCAGCGGATTCAAAATCCGCCGCCTTCACGGGTGTGTCGGTTCGAGTCCGACCACCGGCACCACTTTTACATCAAGTGGTTAGCGGCATTTCCCTTCTTTTTGCAGCACTCTCCTCAGTAGAACAAGCCATCGATGATGGCATCACAGAGCTTCCCGTGGGTTGCGCGATCAAAGGCGGCAAACATCGGCTGCGTGTTGACCTCGAGGAAATGCAGGGTTCCTTCCTCGTCTGCCATGAAATCTGCTGCCGCAAAGTCGAGCTCTAGGTGATCCAGCAGCCGCATCAGGTCATTGCCGAGGGTGTGTGGGACCGCAGTGTGGACGATCTTGACATCCTGCGTGCGACGGTAGTCGAGTTCGGAGGAATACAGCCAGAACGCCATCAGGGCGGGTCCAATACGGTAAATCCTCATCTCGGGGCGCTGCAGGCGTGGCTGGATGAAGCGAGGGTAGTCGAGGGTGGGTGATTGATGTAACTCACTGACCAGCCCCGTGTATTCTCCTCCGGCAACCGGCTTGTGCACCTTGGCCTCTGCTGAGGTATCAAGGTTGGAGAGGTCGTTGACGACAATCGTGTCGGGAATCGAGAGCCCATGCGCCTGTGCAAGGAGCAGGTTCTGTACCTTGTTGTTCTCACAAAGGTAGGAGTGTCGGTTGAATACTTGGACACTTGGCTGGCTGACGGCCCAGCCACGAACGGCCTGGAACCAATTAAGAGCACTGGTTTGCGCCCTTTTTCTATCGGAAGCCTGGTGCAGGAAGACATCGTGTCTGATGAAACAGGCCGTGGGCGATATTTCGCTATCATTCACTTCAAGGCGGTTGCCCTGAATGTCGATGCGTAAATTCGGTGTCTGATTCGGGCCAACCAGGAGACTGTAGAATGGAATGTCTCGATAGGTTAGTCGTTCATGCAGCGCTCTAAGATTGACGTCGAACTGACCGCCGGCGATCAAAATCATGACGTCTGGAGACCTGTGTTGACAGCGATTGTTGTGTATCGGATGGCGGTGTAGTGGCCAGGAGAAGAAGCATTCGGGTTGTCAAGCCAGGCTAGGGAGGTCACCAGGGCTGAAAGAGGGCGCGTCGTGCCCTGGTGACCTGGCGCATCTATTCGGACTTGGCTGATGCACCAATGTGCAGTTCGATATCGAGTGCCACCGGGGCGTTATGCCAGGGCTCTTCCTCACCGACTGCCATGGTCGTAGCCCATCCTCCGCCGAGCTCGTCGAGTGAAAGCATGGCGCTCTGATCGTTTACGCCACCGTTCACGAATACGTATTCGTTCTCTTGTAGGGGTCTGATGCCTTTGGGGGATGGGAGGCTTGTGGTGGCATGATGCTTGTCGACCATTGGTATGCTCTCCTGTGTCTCCTGGTACGCAATCTCTTGCCGGCTTCCAAGTGATGCCTGCCAATTGGAGGCGTCGTCTCAAGGAAAGTCGATGATTCCTTGAGAAACAGGTGCCTTGGGAGCTTGGCGTGAGTATAGATGCCCACATCGAGGGGTGTGGGTAGCGTTGTTGTGAGGTTTTGTTATCGCCTGTTGCCGATGATGTGTCATGCCCCCTCGCCTAGGGAACATGTGCGCCAGGCGGCTGGATATCGACAAGGCGGAAGCACGGGGGATCATGCGGCCTGTCTTTCCTCGTGGTGATGTCGTATGGTGGCTTCGTGGACAGTCCTTCTCCCGCTAACGGGTGGAGGGCTGTTTTTATTGGTTATTTCCGTACGCCATGTCTGGCAAGGAGGCTCATGTGGTGGCGCGTCCCCCCTTGATCATCAATCGGCTCGATGCCGAGCGACTGCAGCAACTCATTGATGCGGCCGGCGAGGATGTCGTGGCGCTTTCCCTGGAGGAGGAACTGGAGCGTGGCGAGGTGCTTGAGCCGGAGCAGATTCCGGCGGATGTGATCAGCATGAACAGCCGGGTGCGCTTTACCGACCTGACGCGCGAGCGTGAGATCATCAAGACCCTGGTTTATCCTCATGCGCTGGATGCCACCGAAGATGGCGTTTCGGTAATGGCGCCGGTCGGCGCGGCCTTGCTCGGTCTGCATGTCGGCGATGTCATCGAGTGGCCGCTGCCCGGAGGGAAACGGACGTCACTGCGCGTCGATGCCATTCTCTGGCAGCCGGAGCGGGAAGGGCAGTTTCACCGCTAGGGTCTGTATGAAAAGTGCCTGCAATCGGTGATGCAGTGTTGAAACCGATCTCGTGCGCGAGTCCGATCAAAATGCTCATTTACCCTTGTAAACTGCGCTTTCTCGACCGATTTCGCCTTGCCTCACCTTCGCTCGTCGACTTTTCGTACAAGACCTAGGAGGCGATGGAGCCGGTACTGTCATCGTCTCCCCATCGTCAGGCGGTCATTTCACAACGCATCTGTTCTCGCCGACAGGCCGGGAGACGCCTTGTCGGTCATGTTTACGGAGAATGCTCATGCCACTTTCCCTCTGGTTGTCGTTGGCGGCTGTCTGTGCCATGGGGGCCATGTCGCCCGGGCCGAGCCTGGCGCTGGTGTTACGCCATACCCTCGGGGGCGGTCGCATGCCGGGCGTGGCGGCGGCCTTGTCCCATGCCCTGGGGGTGGGGTTTTATGCGCTGCTGACTGTTTGGGGGCTGGGAGCGCTGATCGTGCGGTTCCCGGAGCTGTTCCAGATGATCACCTGGGCTGGGGCGGCCTATCTGGCCTGGTTGGGCATCAAGGCTCTGCGTGCCGGGCGAGCAGGAGCGCTCAACGCGGATGCCATGGCAACCTCTGGCATGCAAGCGGCGCGTGAAGGGATGCTGGTGGCACTCGGCAATCCCAAGCTCATCCTGTTTTTCGTCGCTCTGCTCAGTCAGTTCGTGACGCCGGACATGAGTCTGGCGGCACGTGCGATCATCGTGTTCACGGCCATGATCATTGATGGCGGCTGGTATGTGCTGGTCGCCGTCGGGCTATCCCATTCCCGAGTGTTGCCCTGGTTGCAGGCGCGTGCCCACTGGATCAACCGCGCCACCGGGGTGCTGCTGCTGGCGTTGGCGCTGCGGGTAGCCTTGGAGCCTATTGGCGGCTGAAGCCGGCAAGGCGTCACAGGGCGCCATGCAGCATGAACATGCCATAGGTACCCAGCAACCCCGCCGCCAAGGCCGGAATATCCTGTGGTCCGCCCCAGGTCAGGGCGGCGATCGCGAGGGTGGCGACCAGCATCGCGAGCATGATGCCGGTATTGCGCGGATAACGGCGTGCCAGGGCGATGCGCAGCACGATCAGTGCGGAGATGCCGGCCGCCACCCAGCTCTGGAAGAGAGCGAACTGTGCGGCGAAGGCAACATTGGCAAACACCAGAATCACGAACAGCCGGTCGTCGCGCTTGCTGGCAAAGGCGACGACGCAAAGCGCCAGGGCGACAAGGCTGACCGCCTGCCCCAGCATCCACCTGAGCGTCCAGTCTTCCATGAGAGGCTCCGCGACATAAGGGCTCCGGCCCCACACTCTACACGCAAAACCCTGGGAAGCTCAGGCCTGGATACGGTTCAGGATCGCCGCTTCCGGCGCATCCGCGGGCAAGGTCCCGAAAACGGGGCTGGCATCGATGAGCCGCGAGCGACAGAAGGTCTCGCCGATCTCGGCAGGAGCGTGTTGCAGCAGCAGGGCGCCCTGCAGGCATTGGGCCAGGCGTTGTGTCAGCCAGCGTGCCTGTCGCTCCAGGGTGTCCGGCGGCGCTTCGAGACGCGTGACGAGTTCCTGCATGGCGGCATCCAGCGCTGGTGATGCGCCGCGAGCGGCGTCGAGTTCCTGGCGGAGTGCCGTCAGTGCTTCGGGATGGCGACCGAAAACCCGCAACACGTCGAGGCAGATGACGTTGCCCGAGCCTTCCCAGATGGAATTCACCGGCGCTTCGCGATAGAGCCGCGCCAGCGGCGATTCTTCCACATAGCCGATGCCGCCCAGGCATTCCATGGCCTCGGCCAAAAAGCCGGGGGCGCGCTTGTTGTGCCAGTACTTGGCCAGGGCCGGCAACAGGCGTGCCAGGGCGGTC
The DNA here is from genome assembly GCF_008274785.1 of Halomonas eurihalina. Classification (GTDB taxonomy): domain Bacteria; phylum Pseudomonadota; class Gammaproteobacteria; order Pseudomonadales; family Halomonadaceae; genus Halomonas; species Halomonas eurihalina. The sequence goes on along the minus strand of NZ_VTPU01000018.1, from coordinate 8,360 downwards.
TCGTGGGCGTCACCACGGGCGGCGCCGTCGAAGGCACGGGCGGTGCGCAGGGTCAGGGCGACGCCGGCCTCGACTTCGAGGGCCATGTCGGCGAGCAGGGTGCGCATCAAGGGCTGTTCGGCCAGGCACCGGCCGAAGGCGTGGCGGGCTCGAACGTGCCGCCACGCCTCGCTCAGTGCCTGACGCATCATCGCCACCGGAGCGGTAGCGGCATCGAGCCGGGTCTGCTGAACCATCGAAAGGATGGTGGCGATGCCGCGTCCTGGTTCGCCCAGCGGTTCGGCCCAGGCATCGCGGTATTCGATCTCCGCCGAGGCATTGGCCCGGTTGCCGCACTTGTCCTTGAGTCGTTGCAGTTCGATGGCGTTGCGCTCGCCATCCGGGGTGAAGCGAGGCACCAGGAAACAGCCGAGGCCCTCGTCGGTCTGCGCCAGGGTCAGGAAGGCATCCGACATGGGCGCGCTACAGAACCACTTGTGGCCGTTCAACCGCCAGCCGTCGGCGACGGGAGTGGCTTGGGTGGTGTTGGCGCGAACGTCGCTGCCGCCCTGTTTCTCGGTCATCGCCATGCCAAAGGTCAGCGCCGTCTTGCGTTCGGCGGGCAGTGCCCGGGGATCGTAATCCCAGTGCAGCAGGCCGGGAGACCAGTGTTCATGCAGGCTTGGCGAGTGGCGCAGCGCCGGCATGGCGGCATGGGTCATGGTCACCGGGCAGCAGAAGCCGGGCTCGGCTTGGGTGAGCAGGTACAGGGCTGCCACATGGGCCTGGTGCCCGCCGCGGCCTTCTTCCTGCCAGGCAACCGCGTGCCAGCCATGGTCCATGGCCAAGTGCATCAGCTCATGGTAGGCCGGGTGGTAGTCGACGGCATCCAGGCGTCGCCCGTAGCGGTCGAACAGTCGCAGTTCGGGCGGGTGATGGTTGGCGGCCTCGCCCAGGGCACGGACGCGTTCGCTGCCGACGTCGCGCCCCAGCGGCGCCAGGCGTTCGGCTACCCAGTCGGGGGCCTCGCGGGCTAATGCTTCGCGCATCGGCAGGTCATCGTCGAGTAGGTGGCGATCCTCGGAGGGAGGAGGCTGGTTGGTCACCTCATGGGTGGCCAACCGGGCACGCGGCGCGTATTCCTGCATGGCAAACTCCGATGACTGGGCCTGTTGTGAGCATGGCCGCCACTTGGTGCCCGGTCAACGCTTTCGGCAGCGCTCAGATAGTGGTTCTCACCGACCAGAGTTCGGGGAAGAACTGCAGGTCGAGGGCCTTGACCAGATAGCTGACACCTCCGGTGCCACCGGTACCGCGACGATAGCCGATGATGCGCTCGACGGTCTTCATGTGGCTGAAGCGCCATTTCTGGAAGTTGTACTCCAGGTCGACCAGCTTTTCGGCCAGTTCGTACAGGTCCCAGTGGGTCTCGGTGTCGCGATAGATCTCGCGCCAGGCATCCTCGACGAGCGATGAGGCGCTATAGGGCTCGGACCAGTCTCGCTCGAGCCGGTCGTCGGGGATGTCGAAGCCGCGCCGCCCCAGTAGTTGCAGGGTGATGTCGTAGAGACTCGGCGCGTGCAGCACCGCGAGCAATCGCTCATGGTGGTGGGGATGGGCACGGTGGGCCTCGACCATGCGCGCGTTCTTGTTGCCGAGCAGGAATTCCAGTTCCCGGTACTGGTATGACTGGAAGCCGGAGCTCTGGCCCAGTTCGTCGCGGAAACTCAGGTAGTCCGCCGGGGTCAGGGTGACGAGGACTTCCCAGGCCTTGATGAGTTGTTCCTGAATGCGCGCGACTCGAGTCAGCATCTTGAAAGCGGGGCGCAGGTCGCCGTGGCGAATGCGCTCGGCGGCGCCGTGCGCTTCGTGCAGGCACAGTCGTATCCAGAGTTCGGAGGTCTGATGGATGACGATGAACAGCATTTCGTCGTGTTCATGGGACAACGGGCGCTGGCAATCGAGTAGCGTCTCGAGGTTCAGGTACTGGCCATAGCTCATGGCCTGATCCCAGTGCACGCCCTCGTCGTCGAGATCCACCTGGCGGCTGTCGGCATTCGCATCGGTATCGCGCATCGCTCGGGCCTTGTCGTTGTTGTCGGTAGGGTGAAGACTGTAACGCAGCCGCTGGCGAGGGCGAAGGTGTCGTTGCGGCAGGGAGGTGACGTGCCCACGACGGGCCGTTAGGCTGAATCCATTTCCCTTCAGGGAGTTTCCATGGCCACCGATCCAGGTGTGTCGTCCGAGCCGACGACGGTCCAGCGCATATCCGACGAGAGCATCCAGTTGGTGGATGCGCGCAATCGGCCTTGCGGCAGCGCGCTGCGCGCGACCATGCGCCGCTATCGCTTCTGGCATCGTGCCACCTATATCGTGGTGCGCAATGCGCAAGGCGAGCTATGCGTGCAGCGCCGTACGCTGTTCAAGGAAGTCTTTCCCGGCGGCATCGACCTGGCTGCCGGTGGCGTGGTCGGTGCCGGCGAGGCGGTGCATGTGGCGGCGAGACGCGAGCTGGCCGAGGAACTTGGAATTGAGGGGGTTCCCCTGCGGCATGTGCTGGAATTCGTTCATGCCCGGAATGGCAATCACATCTTCGGTAGTGCCTATCTGGTCGACTACGATGGCCCCTTGATTCTGCAGGCAGAAGAAGTCGCCGAGGCCTTCTGGCTGCCTCCCGAGCAGGCACTGGTGCTCGAGGATGTCACACCGGACACGCGCCAGGTGGTGGAAACGCTTATCCACGACGGCTCGCTTGCAGCCTCCAGGTGAGTCTTCGGCGCGGGACTGGCGCCGAGGGAGCCGGCGTGGCATCGTGATGGAACAGACAGCGAGCCCGAGCCATGAGCATCCATGACCACGATTGCCGCACCCATAGCGGCGAGCCCTTCAACCTCCGCGCCTTGCGCGGCCAGGTGCTCCTGATCGTCAATGTGGCCAGCCGCTGTGGATTCACGTCCCAGCTCGGCGAGCTCGAGCGTCTCTATCGGCGTCACCGCGACCGCGGCTTTACCGTGCTGGCGTTCCCCTGCAACCAGTTCGGGCGGCAATCTCCCGAGTCGGCAGCCGGGTTCTGCTCGTTTGGTGAACAGACCTATAGCGTGACCTTTCCGATGATGGAAAAGGTGCAGGTCAACGGGCGCCACGCTCATCCCTTGTTCATCGAACTCAAGCGCGAGGCGCCGGGGGTCCTGGGGACGAAGGCCATCAAGTGGAATTTTACCAAGTTCCTGGTGGCTCGGGATGGCCGTGTCGTGCGTCGTTTCTCGCCGCGGGCGGGGATCAGGGAGCTCAACGAGGCGCTGGAGTCCATTCTGGATGAGCCTTGGTAATGGCTGACTGAGGCGTGCCGCGTCACGAGCGACTGAACGGAATAGCCGCCATGCTCGGCGGCTATCCTGGATATGGAAGCGTTATCGGCATTGTCGCGGCCGGTTTCACAGATCCTTGACCAGTCTGAGGGCGTCATAGATGGCAGCATGGGTATTACGCGACTCCACGGCATCGCCCAGTCGGAACAGTTGGAAGCTGCCGCCGGCATGGCGTACGACCGATTGTAGGTTGCCGGCGATCAAGTCATCGTAATCCACTTCGCCGCCGTTCGAGGCGTGCTCCTTGAGCTCGAAGTAGACATCGGCCATGGGCGTGATGCCGTAGTTAACCACGACCTGATCGATGTGGCGTTCATGATTCAGGTCCATGTAGTCACTGGTGACCCTGGCCAGCAAGCCATTGCCTTCCTTTTCCACGGACTTCAGACGATAGGTCGGTGTGAACGTCACGTTGGGGCGCTGCAGTTCACGCATGTAGGGCACCAGGTTCATGGCCATGATCTCGGCCGAGAAGGTGCGGTCGGGGGTCATGATTTCCACTTCTGCCCCGGTGGCGGCGATGATCTCGGCGGCTTGCAGGGCGGCGTGGTCTCCGGCGTCATCGAACAGCAGTACCTTGTTGCCTGGCGCAACGTGGCCCGAAAGGATATCCCAGGTGTTGACCACCAGTTGGTGGCCCTGAGCGGGCATGTCCTCGATGGGGTAACCACCGGTGGCCACGATCACTACGTCCGGATTCTCCGCGAGCACTTCCTCGGCCTCGGCAAAGACGTTGTAGCGAATTTCCACCCCGAGCGCCTCGCAGCGTGACAGGCGCCAATCGATGATGCCCATCATCTCGCGACGACGCTTGCTCTGTGCGGTCAGACGTACCTGGCCACCGGCTTCGCTGGAAGCCTCCAACACCAGAACCTCATGGCCGCGCTCGCCGGCGACACGGGCGGCTTCCAGGCCGCCAGGCCCTGCGCCGATAATGACGATTCGTCGCTGCTGAGTGGCGGGTGGAATTGTGTGCGGCATGGTGGTTTCACGCCCGGTGGCCGCATTGTGAATACAGTAGGCGGCGCCGCCCTGATAGATGCGGTCCAGGCAGTAGTTGGCACCCACGCAGGGGCGGATCTCTTCTTCGCGGTCTTCCACCAGCTTCTTGACGATATGCGGCTCGGCCATATGGGCGCGTGTCATGCCGATCATGTCGACCAGGCCGGAAGAAATGGCATGACGGGCCGTGGCGACATCCTGAATCTTGGCGCCATGGAAGGTGGGGAAATCGACCTGGCGGCGGATCTCGCCGGCGAAATCCAGGTGAGGGGCACTGCGCATGCCCTGTACCGGGATGACATCGGTCAGGCCCGGGTCGGTATCGATGTGTCCCCGAACCACATTGAGGAAGTCGACCAGGCCACTGTCCTTGAGGCGTTGGGAGATATCCATGCCATCTTCCGGCGTCAGGCCGCCCTCGAGCATCTCGTCGCCGGTATAGCGCAGGCCGACGATGAACTCTGGTCCCACCCGTTTGCGAATGGCCTCGAGCACTTCGAAGGTGAAGCGCAGTCGGTTGTCCAGACTGCCGCCATAAGGACCCTCGAGGGTATTGGTCAGCGGCGACCAGAACTGATCCATCAGGTGACCATAGGCCTGCAGCTCGATACCGTCGAGCCCTGCCGCATGCATGCGTTCGGCGGCATCGGCGTAATCGCGGATCAGGCGTTCGATATCCCAGTCCTCGACCTGCTTGGGGTAGGCACGATGCGAGGCCTCACGATGGTGTGAGGGCGAGACCGTCGGCAGCCAGTCGCCCTTGTCCCAGCGCGTGCGCCGGCCCAGGTGAGTGAGCTGAATCATCACCGCCGTGCCGTGTTCATGGCAGGCATCCGTCAGCTCGCGCATCCACGGCACGACCTCATCCTTGTAGGCCAGGATGTTGTTGAACACCGGCGGACTGTCCCTGGACACCGCAGCCGAACCGGCCGTCATGGTCAGGCCCAGGCCTGCTCTGGCGCGCTCGACGTGATAGGCGCGATAGAGCTCCTTGGGCATGCCGTCTTCTGGGTATGCCGGTTCATGGGACGTCATCATCAGACGGTTCTTGATGGTCAGGTTCTTGAGCTGAAACGGCTGCAGCAGGGGATCGGTGGCCACGGTCGGATTCTCCTTAGTGTTGCGTTCTTGATTGTTGTGTTCTTGACAACGTTAGAGTCGAATGTACATAATTGTCAATTATATGTTCATCGATGTACATAAGGCTTCCGAGAGGTACGACGCATGTTGGAAAGTGCGGTGGTTGGCCTGATTGGCGGGCAAGGTTGGGTGGGGCGCGCTCTGGGGCTGGCCTTGCTGGAGAAGAATCTGCTGGCGCCCGAGCAACTGGTGATTTCCTCTCGTTCAGGGAAGCGCGGTGCCTATGTGGATTGGCCCGGCGTGCGCTGTGTTCAGGACAATCGGCAGCTCGCTGACCTGGCGGATGTCATCGTGCTGTCAATTCGTCCGCAGGATCTCGTTGATATCGACATCCAGGTCGGCGACAAGCTGGTGATATCGCTGCTGGCGATGGCCTCGCAGCAGGCCGTATCGCATCAACTCGGCAGCCAGCGAGTGGTGCGGGCCATGCCCAATGCGGCCGCGGAAATCCAGCGTGGCTACTTTCCCTGGTATGCGTCACCGGCCATCAGTGATGCCGATCGCGGCATCGTGCAGGCGTTGCTGGAAAGCTGCGGCACGGCACGCGAGGTGTCGTCCGAAGACGCGATCGACTACCTGACGGCGGTGAGCGGTGCCGGGCCCGCCTATCCGGCCCTGCTGGCGCAGGCAATGCTGTCGCATGCCAGACAGGCGGGACTCGACGGTGACGTCGCCCGGGAAGCCGTGATGCAGACCCTGATGGGCGGGAGCCTGTTGCTGGAACAGCAGGCGGCTGAGCCCGGCGAGATGGTCAAACGCCTGGTGGATTATCAAGGCACCACCGCCGAGGGACTGCGCACCATGATTGAGGGCGGTTTCGAGCGGGTCGTCCACGAGGGGCTGCAGGCGGCCTATCGAACCGCCAGGGGGGGATAAGCACGTATCTGGCCGACGTTGTGTTGGCCAACCATTGATCACCAGACCCATAACAACGAGTACGCCGAACCTCCGGTTCAAGACCAACAATATTCAATAATCAGGTTCCACAATGATAGATACGAGTCACGGTGTCGTGATCGGCACCTTCATGGCGTATTTCGTCGTCATGCTAATCGTCGGTTTTGTCGCCTATCGGCGTTCCAACAGTTTCTCCGACTATGTGTTGGGCGGTCGCACCCTGGGGCCATTCGCCACGGCGATCTCTTCCGGAGCTTCCGAGATGTCTGGCTGGCTGTTGATTGCCATGCCCGGTGCGGCCTTTCTGACAGGCATGTCATCCTTCTGGATTGCCGTGGGCCTGCTGGCGGGCGCGCTGCTCAACTGGCTGATCGTGGCGCGCCGCCTGCGGGTCTATAGCTTCATCGCCAATAATGCTCTGACGATTCCCGAGTATCTGGCCGAGCGCTTTCAGGACCGCACGCTGGTGTTGAGACTGATATCGGCGATTTTCATCATTATCTTCTACCTGTTCTACACCAGCTCAGGCCTGGTGGCTGGCGGAAAACTATTGAACACTGTCTTCGGCATGGACTATTCGCTGGCGGTACTGGCCGGTGCCCTGGCGGTCATTTCCTACACCTTTTTCGGTGGTTACCTGGCGGTCTCCTGGACCGATGTCATCCAGGGCATGATGATGTTCCTGACCCTGGTCATCGTGCCGGTGGTGGCAATATATGAGCTTGGTGGGGTCGGTGACGCTTTCTCCGCCGCAGAAGGCGCCAAGGCAGGTATTCTGAATGGCCTGCGTGATGCCTCGACCGGCGAATGGCTGACTTGGACGGCTGTCGTCAGCTCACTGGCATGGGGGCTTGGCTACTTCGGGCAACCGCATTCACTGGCGCGCTTTGCCGGCATCAATGATGCACGCAATATCCCCATGGCGCGTTGGATTGCGGTGACCTGGACGGCTGTCGGTCTGGTGGGCGCCCTGCTGATCGGCATACTCGGCAACGCCTATTTCCCCGAAGGCCTGGATGACCACGAGCGCATCTTCATGTTCATGATCGATATCATGTTCAATCCGCTGGTCGCCGGGGTATTGCTGACGACAGTGATGGCTGCCGTCATGTCGACAGCCGACTCTCAGTTGCTGATCTGTTCGTCGACGATTGCCGACGATATCTACAAGGCCGTTTTTCGCCAGTCCGCCTCGCAAAAGGAGCTGGTCATGGTGGGACGTGTGGCGGTCCTGGGCGTATCCAGTGTGGCGGTCATGCTGGCCTTGAACCCTGACTCCAATGTACTCGGCCTGGTGTCGTATGCCTGGGCAGGGTTCGGTGCGGCCTTCGGGCCGGCCCTCATCGCGTCACTCTTCTGGCCACGAATGAACCAGTGGGGCGCCCTGGCAGGTGTCATTATGGGGGGATTGACCGTCATTATCTGGGGGCAACTCAGTGGCGGTATCTACGCTATCTATGAAATCGTGCCGGGCTTTATTTTATCAGCATTGGCCATTGTCCTCGTCACGCTGATGACGCCGAAGCCCAACGAGAATGTGGGCCGTCAGTTCCAGAGCATGCTGAAAGAAATTCAATAAATTTCATCGGGAGTTCTCGTCATGAAAATCCTCGTCGCGGTCAAACGCGTCATCGACTACAACGTCAAGATCCGGGTCAAGCCGGATAACTCCGACGTTGACCTCACCAACGTCAAGATGGCCATGAATCCCTTCTGCGAGATCGCCGTGGAAGAGGCCGTACGCCTGAAGGAGGCCGGCACGGCCAGCGAGGTGGTCGCGGTCACCGTCGGTCCCAAGGCCGCCCAGGAGCAGCTGCGTACCGCCCTGGCGCTGGGCGCCGATCGCGCCATCCACGTGCAGACCGACGAGCGTGTCGAGTCGCTGGGCGCGGCCAAGGTGCTGGCCAAGGTGGTTGAAGAGGAGCAGCCGGAGTTGGTGATTCTCGGCAAGCAGGCCATCGACAGCGACAACAA
>NZ_VTPU01000017.1 GCF_008274785.1 Halomonas eurihalina | reverse complement strand
TACGAGCTACGAGCTACGAGCTACGAGCTACGAGCTACGAGCTACGAGCTACGAGCTACGAGCTACGAGCTACGAGCCACGGGCCATCCCCAGTCGTGCGGTTTGAGCGTTGGTCTATGGAAATGCTGAATAAATCGCCGAGCATAGTGAAGCGCAAGGCGTCAGGAGCACAGAAAGCGAGACATAACATGAAGTTAGGCGAGCTTTCGAGCACCGCGAAACGCAGCGATTTGCATGCGCAGGCATTTATTCAGTGTTTCCCTATGAACAGGGAGAGACTATGACATCGGATCGTCGCGCTATTCTCTATGGTCTCGGTGCTGTCGGGTTGTGGTCGACGGTGGCCACGGCCTTCAAGGTGGCGCTGGGCTATATGTCGCCCTTGACACTGATGTGGATCGCCTCGCTGGTCTCCTGGGCGGTGATCGGTGTGTTGGTGCTGCGTCGCGGTCAGTTGCGGGAAGCCCTGCGCCATGGCTGGCGGACCGCTGCCTGGGCTGGTTTGATGAATCCGGTGGCCTATTACCTGGTGCTGTTCGCGGCCTATGACCGGCTGCCGGGCCAGGAGGCCATGGCGCTCAACTACACTTGGGCGTTGACCATGGCCTTTCTCGCCGTGCCGATACTCGGCCAGCGGCTCACGCGCATGGACGTGCTGGCCGGGCTGATCGCCTATTCCGGGGTATGGGTGATCGCCACCCGGGGCCGCGTGTTCGACGTGGATTTTGCTGATCCGCTGGGCGTCGGCCTGGCGCTGGTCTCGACGCTGATCTGGGCGTTGTACTGGTTGCTCAACACCCGCGACCGGCGTGCGCCGTTGGTGGCGCAATGGCAGAATTTCAGCGTCGGCGTGCCGGTGCTTACCGTGATCTTGCTGCTGGGCCCCGAGGTGGAGTGGGTCGGCGCTACCGGGCTTGCCGCCGGCATCTATGTGGGGTTGTTCGAGATGGGCATCGCCTTCGTGTTCTGGCAACTGGCGATGCGCACGGTCTCGCGCACCGCCAGGATCTCCAACCTGATTTTCCTGTCGCCGCCGATATCACTGGTGCTGCTGTTCTTCATCGTCGGCGAGCCGATTCTGTCCTCGACGCTGCTGGGGCTGGTATTGATCCTCGGCGGACTCGGCCTGCAGCAACGGCAGAAGGCGCCGGCCGAGCCCGCCGATGCTCAATCTTGAAGTGCGATCTTGATGTTCAGTCCTGGTGCTCGGCGAGTTCGACGCCCGAGGACTCCAGCAGCGTTGCGAGCACCGGCCAGACGTTGTCGAGTACCTGTGGCTGGGCGGCAGCGGTGGGGTGGATGCCGTCGTCCTGCATCAGCTCGTCGTGCAGGGCCACGTCGTCGAGCAGGAAGGGCAACAGGGGAACCTCGTAGCGCTGTGCGAGCGCCGTGAAAACTCCAGTGAAGGCGTCGCGATAGGCCTGGCCATAATTGGGTGGAATATCGATGCCGAGCAGTGCCACCTCGGCGCCGGATGCCTGGCTGGCCTCGATCATTTCTGCCAGGTTGGCGCGCATCTGGGTGGGCGGCAGGCCGCGCAGGCCGTCGTTGCCGCCCAGTTCGAGTAGAACGATGTCCGGGCTGTGCTGTCCCAGCAGCTCGGGCAGCCGGGCCTTGCCGCCGGCGGTGGTTTCGCCGCTGATGCTGGCGTTGATGACCTGAGCCTTGCCTGTCAGGCGATCGGCCAGCAAGCTGACCCAGCCGTCCTGGCGTTCGATACCGTAGGCGGCGCTCAAGCTATCGCCCATCACCAGGATCAGCGGGCGAGGCGCAGCCAGTACCGGCCCGGCGATCAGGCACAGCACCAGGGCCAGCCAGACGCGTTGCAGAAGCTGCCGATAGGGGCTGTGAACTTGACCAATGGGGGAACGCTGCCGCATGTCCATCTCCTCGCACTCGAATGCCATCGAGCCGATTCTACACGCCGAAGGCCTGACCAAGCAGGTCGACAGCGGCGAACGGCATTTGACCATTCTGAAGGACCTGAATCTCGCGGTGCTCCCCGGCGAAAGCCTGGCCATTCTCGGCCAGAGCGGGGCGGGCAAGTCGACCCTGCTAGGCCTGCTGGCCGGGCTCGACGCCCCCAGTGCCGGCAAGCTCGCGATGTTCGGCCAAGCCCTGAATGAGCTGGACGAGGATGGCCGGGCGCGGCTGCGCGCCGGTCGGGTCGGCTTCGTGTTCCAGAACTTCCAGTTGTTGCCGACCCTGACGGCGCTGGAGAACGTGCTCATGCCACTGGAGCTCACGGCGGTGGCGGATGCCGAGTCGCGGGCCCGTAACTGGCTGACCCGGGTCGGCCTGGGAGAACGCCTCGATCACCTGCCCAAGCAGCTATCCGGCGGCGAGCAGCAGCGCGTCGCCCTGGCCCGGGCCTTCGTTACGGGCGCCGAGTTGGTCTTCGCCGACGAACCCACCGGCAACCTCGATCCGGCGACCGGTGAGCGCATCATCGACACCCTGTTCGAGTTGAATCACGAGGCTGGCACCACCCTGGTGCTGGTGACCCACGACCACGCCCTGGCGCGGCGCTGTGATCGCTGCCTGCGCCTGGAAGATGGCCAGCTCGTCGAGATGACCCGCGAAGAGGTCGGCGCATGAACGACCCGATGCGACTGCTGCGCCTTTCCTGGCGCGGCCTCAGGCGCGACCTGCGGGCCGGCGATGTACGAGCGTTGTTCGTGGCGTTGGCACTGGCGGTGGCTGCCTCGACCATGATCGGCTTCTTCCTCGATCGCCTCGACCGGGGGCTGACCCGCCAGGCGGGCCAGCTGTTGGGCGGCGATGTGGTCCTGGAGCAGTCCAGCCCCTTCGCGGCCGAGCTGCGCGAGACACTGGAAGCAGCGGGGCTGACGTTGTCTGACCAGGTCGACATGGTGTCGATGGTCAGCCAAGGCGATGCCTTTCAGTCAGTCAGCCTCAAGGCGGTGGACGACGTCTATCCGCATTATGGCGTCTCGCGCATCTCGCGGGGCGGCGACGTCGAGGAGGTGGCCAGCGGGCCGGCGCGTGGCGAGGTGTGGGTCGCGCCACGGCTGGCCATGCTGCTGAATGTCGAGGCCGGCGACCGACTGCATCTGGGAAGCGGGGAGTTCCGTGTCGGCGCGGTGATCGAGCGTGAGGCCGACCCCTCTGCTGGCTTCGGTAGCTTCAACCCGCGCCTGATGATGCATGTCGATGACCTGCCGGCCACCGGGCTGGTGCAGGATGGCTCGCGTATCGAGTATGAGCTGCTGGCAGCAGGGCCGGCGCAGGCAGTGGAGCAGGTCGCGCCGCTGCTCGAGCGATTGCGCGGCGAAGGCGTCGAGGTGCGGGACGTGCGCCAGGATCGGCCCCGGCTGGGCAGCGCCCTGGGACGCGCCGACCGTTACCTGAGCCTGGCGGGGCTGGCGGCGGTACTCCTGGCCGGGGTCGCCGTGGCCATGGCGACGCGCCGTTATGTCGAGCGGCATCTGGACACCGCGGCCCTGCTGCGTTGCTTCGGTGCCAGTCAGCGCGAACTGGTGTGGATCTTCGTTCTGCAACTGTTGTGGCTGGCCCTGGCGGCCTCGCTACTCGGCGCCGTGCTAGGGCTGGCCGGACAGGCAGCGCTGTTGGCCCTGCTGGGTGCGGTCATGCCGATCGAGCTGCCGCCGCCGGGCATTCTGCCGCTGGGCATGGGCGTCTTCACGGCTCTGGCAGTGCTGGCGGGCTTCGCCGGGCCGACCCTGCTGCGACTGCGCCGCGTCAGCGCCCTGAAGGTGCTGCGCCGGGAGCTCGATCCGCTGCCGGCCTCGGCCTGGTGGGTGGTGGCCGTGGCAGCCGGCGTATTCGGCGGCCTGCTGTGGTTGTATTCCGGCGATGGCGTGCTGGCCATGGGGCTGCTGATCGGCGGTCTGGCGGCCTTGCTGGCGCTCTGGGGGCTGGGCAGCGCGTTGCTCGCCCTGCTGGCCCGGCTCTGCGCGCGCCTGCCTCGCCAGACGGAGTCTCACGATAGCCCGTGGCGGGCCTTGAGGCTGGGCGGGCAGCAATTGGCGCGGCGTCGCACCGCCAGTCTCGGCCAACTGCTGGCCTTCGCGACGGCGTTGTTCGCCATGGGCATGATCGCCCTGGTGCGCGGTGATCTGCTCGATACCTGGCAGGCTCAATTACCCGAAGACACGCCGAACCATTTCGCCATCAACATTCAACCTGCCGAGCGCGATGCCTTCGCGGCGGCGCTGGCCGGGGCCGCCGAGGCGCGTAGCGCGCTGTACCCGATGGTACGTGGGCGCATCACCGCCATCGAGGGGCAGCCGCCACGCGAAGTGGTTCCGGAAGCGTCGCGTGGCGACAATGCCTTGCGTCGCGAGCTCAACCTGACCTGGAGTGACGAGCTGCCGACCGGTAATCGGCTGGTGGCCGGCGAGTGGTTCGCGCCGTCGGCATCAACGGCAGAGGGTTGGCTGGGTGCCGTCGCCGCTGATCCCGTCGCGCCGATCTCGATGGAGAGCGATCTTGCCGAACGCCTGGGGCTGGCGCTTGGCGATACCCTGACCTTCACGGTCGGCAGCGAGACGCTTCAGGGGCAGGTCGCCAGCCTGAGGGAACTGGACTGGGACAGCTTCCGCCCCAACTTCTATGTCATCTTCCCGCCCGGCGTGCTGGAAGAATTCGGCCACAGTTACATCACCGCCTTCCACCTCGATGGCAGTGAGCGGGAGGTGCTGCGCGGGCTGATTCGTGACTTCCCGGCCGTGACGCTGCTCGATGTCGAGTCGATCCTGTCGCGGGTTCGCGAGGTGCTCGACCAGGTGACCCGGGCGGTGGAACTGGTGCTGGTCTTCGTGCTGCTGGCCGGAGTCAGCGTCCTCTACGCCGCCCTGGTAGCGAGCCTGCCGGTGCGGGCGCACGAGGCGGGGTTGCTGCGTGTGTTCGGCGCCGGCGACCGGCTGTTGTCGCGCATTCAGGGGGCCGAGTTCGCCCTGTTGGGGCTGGCCAGCGGCCTGCTGGCCGCCGTGCTGGCGGAGCTGGCCGCCGCCGGAATATACATGGCCTGGCTGGACCTGGCACCACGCTGGCATCCCGCCTTGTGGGCCTGGTTGCCGCTGGGCGGCGTGCTGCTGGTCGGAGGTATCGGCCAGTGGCTCTCGCGCGGGCTGCGGCGTCGTGCGCCGGCGGCGAGCCTTGGCCTGCTCGGCGAGACCTGACCCCTGCTGCGCGGTGAGTCTTGAGCCGTAAGCCATAAGCAAAACCTACTAAGAGTGGCAGGACGCATCCTGCCCAGATTACGGAGGAGGTAATCCCCATGCGTCTTAGCCGTACTTTTCTGTCCCGCCTGGCGCTAGCCATGGCGCTCTCCGTTCCGCTAGCCGGGCCCGCCCTGGCGGATGCCGAAAAGTTCGAGGCGGATTTGCGCGCCTTGTTCGCCGACCGTCCGGGTGAGCTGACCATCGGAGAGGTTTCCGAGAGCTTGCTGGGCGGTGAAACCCGTGCGAAAGACTTGGAATACGTCAGCGAACGGGGCGAGCGAGTGCAGGTCGATCGCTATGTCGTCGAGGGCAATTACGACGATCCCGATCAAGTGGTCCTGGAAGGCTTGAAGGTCACCGAGGAAGAGGACGGGCAGACGGGGACGATTACCGCGCGCCGGCTGGTGGTCGTCGAGCCTTCTCGCCCGGTGCTGTCGCCCCGGGGCGTGCTGGCCGATGATCTCGAGGCCGCGGAGTTGACCGCCGAAGGGCTGGTGATCGAGCGCAATGGCCGTACCGTGCTTGATGCGGCCGGCGAGACACCGCGCAGCGTCACCAATCCCCGCTTGACGGTCGAGCACCTGGATGTCAGGGATATTGCCCCGACTACCATCGGCAGCCTGGAAGCGACCGATATCGCCGGCAGTGGCGAGGCGTTTGGCGAGATCGGTGATGGCGAATTCACGCTGGGCACCCTGAACATCAAGGGGTTGCGCGATCTGAATAGTCAGGCCGGGGCGCGGGCGGACCGCGTGGAGCTGAAGAATCTGGATATCGAGGCCCAGCGTCTGGCGGCGACGCTGGATCGCCTGCTGGTCGACGGCGACATGGCGGATGGCGCTGGCAGTCTGCGGCTGGAATCGCTCGATCTTGATCTGGCGCGGATGATCGAGCTGGCGCCGGCCGAGGAGCGTACTCGACTGCGCATGATGAGCAATGTGCTCACCGGCGGCAATGGCCACTTGGCGCTCGATGCCGCCTTCGACGGGCAGTGGGAGGCGCTGGACGATACTCGGGCGATGTTGCTCGGCGAGAGCCGGGTGACCGCCGCCGACGCCTTCCGCTGGACCTTGGACAGCGAGACGCCGGCCCGCCTGCCGGAGGGTGTCGATCCGTCGACCTATTTCGCCGAGGTGGATGGTCTCGATGACGTCACCCTGCTGGGCGGCGAGATCGAGACGACGCTGACCGACCTCGGGCTGTTCGGCCGCCTGCCGGCAGTGATTGCGACCAGCCAGGGCATGAGCGAGGATGAGTTCATGGCGCAGGCGCGTACCCAGGCCAAGGGACTCGGCAGCCTGTTCGGCCCGGAATTCGCCACTCTGTTCGGTGGGCTGGTCGACATGATGGAAGGCAAGGCTAGCGAGCTGGTCGTGCATTTCACCCTGCCGGAAGGCGACGAGCAGGAACTGGACGCCCTGGCCGACGACCCGTTGGTGCTGCCGAGCAAGCTGTCGATGCAAGTGCACACCCGCTGACCGCGCGGAAGGCGCCTTCAGAATTTCTCAAGCGCCCATGAGAAATGATGCGCTCAACCATGACGGCCTTTCATGTGAAAGCCGCCATGGGCTGGGGTATGATGAGCGCCTCCGATTTTCCCGTGATGCGAGGTCTTGCGCCGATGTTCAGCCGTGATATGCAGATTGCCGGTTTCGATGATGTCCTGTTCGATGCGATGCAAAAGGAGAGCGCGCGTCAGGAGGCACACATCGAACTGATCGCCTCCGAGAACTATGCCAGCCCCCGGGTGCTCGAAGCCCAGGGCAGCCAACTGACCAACAAGTACGCGGAAGGCTATCCTGGCAAGCGCTACTACGGCGGCTGCGAGTACGTCGACATCGTCGAGCAGCTGGCTATCGACTACGCCAAGGAACTGTTCGGTGCCAGTTACGCCAACGTCCAGCCACACTCTGGCTCTCAGGCCAATGGCGCCGTCTTCCAGGCCCTGGTCAAGCCGGGCGATACAGTGCTGGGCATGAGCCTGGACGCCGGTGGCCACCTGACTCACGGTGCTCGCCCGAATTTCTCCGGCAAGCACTACAATGCCGTGCAGTACGGCATCGACGAGAGCGGCCGCATCGACTATGACGAGGTCGCCAAGCTGGCCCGCGAACACCAGCCGAAGATGATCATTGCCGGCTTCTCGGCTTACTCGCAGATCATCGACTGGGCCCGCTTCCGCGAGATCGCCGACGAGGTCGGTGCCTACCTGTTGGTCGACATGGCCCACATCGCTGGCCTGGTGGCCGCCGGTGTCTATCCGAGCCCGATGGCCCACGCCCATGTGGTGACCACCACTACCCACAAGACCCTGCGTGGCCCGCGCGGCGGCCTGATCCTCTCCAGCGAGAACGACCCCGAGATCGAGAAGAAGCTGCAATCCGCCGTCTTCCCCGGTGGGCAGGGCGGTCCCCTTGAGCATGTCATCGCCGCCAAGGCGATCTGCTTCAAGGAGGCCATGGAGCCCGACTTCAAGGCCTATCAACAGCAGGTGGTGAAGAACGCCCAGGCGATGGCCGGCGTGTTCATCGAGCGCGGCTTCGACATCGTCTCCGGTGGCACTGAAGACCACCTCTTCCTGCTGTCGCTGGTCAAGCAGGGCCTGACCGGCAAGGACGCGGACGCCGCCCTGGGCCGCGCTCATATCACCGTCAACAAGAACGCCGTACCGAACGATCCGCAAAGCCCTTTCGTGACCTCTGGGCTGCGCATCGGTACGCCGGCGGTGACCACCCGTGGCTTCGGTGAAAGCGAATGCCGCGAGCTGGCCGGCTGGATCTGCGATATCCTCGACGTCATGGTCAAGGGCGAAGACACCGTCGCCATCGAGGCCGAGGTGAAAGCCAAGGTTGAACAAGTGTGTGCCCGGCTGCCCGTGTATCGGTGAGGCTCGGTCATATTGTGGTAAACTCAGGCGTCCTGCGGGGCGCCTGAGTTGTTTCTGGGGCGAGCGCCTGAGTGGTGCCTGGGGGCATCAAAGGTCATGGGGTGCTGGGCAGCCCTGTGGATCTCATGCGACCAGTGGGGTAAGTAAAATCGATACCGACAAGTTTCGGTGTTGTTAAGGGTAAGAGATTTCGCCCGGAACAATCTCCGGGCGGTAGCGTCCCCAAGTGTCCCAGGTACTGAGCTGTGCCTAAACTTTATATTCGCCTGCTGCTACTTAAGTTGTCGTTTACCTGCTTCTACGCCACTCACCATTTACCGCTGCTCGTTTGTCACATTGCCCTGAAGAAAATAGCGGATGTCAAAAAGGCGCGTAAACTGCCAAGTCCATGACCACCCAATAAACAAGGTGTTCTCTTGGTTTTCCTGAAAATTAAGTAATTTACTATCACTGTCGACGTAATATGCCTATCAAAACCCTGTGTGTGTTCGGTACGCGTCCGGAGGCGATCAAGATGTCACCTCTGGCAATTTCTTTGGCCAATGATCAGCGCTTTGATGCCAAGGTGTGCGTTACTGGGCAGCATCGCGAAATGCTCGACCAAGTATTGGACCTGTTTTCTCTCGTCCCCGACTACGACCTGGATATCATGAAGCCCGGCCAGGATCTCACAGACGTGACCACGGCCATCCTGCAGGGAATGAAAGGTGTTCTGAGCGAGGCCCAACCGGATATCGTGCTGGTGCATGGCGACACGGCGACCACTTTTGCCACCACTTTGGCAGCCTACTATCAGCAGATTCCCGTGGGACACGTGGAAGCCGGCCTGCGCACGGGGAATATTTATAGTCCTTGGCCGGAAGAAGCCAATCGAAAGCTCACTGGGGCACTAGCCGAGCTGCACTTCGCACCCACTGATCGTTCCGGGAATAACCTCCTAGAGGAAAATATCGCCCCGGCAAATGTGTATGTCACTGGCAATACCGTCATCGATGCGCTGCTGGATGTGGTCCACAAGCTCGAGAACAGTAGTTGCTTTCAGCAACAATTTTCTGAACAGTTCGACTTCCTCGATGCTGATCGTAAACTGATCCTGGTGACAGGGCACCGCCGTGAGAGCTTCGGTGGCGGTTTCGAGCGCATCTGCCAGGCGCTTCATGATACAGCAATTGCTCATCCCGATTGCCAGATCGTCTATCCAGTTCATCTGAACCCCAATGTCCTTGGGCCGGTCAAGCGGCTGCTCTCGGACATTGACAATATCCATCTGATCGAGCCCTTGGATTACCTTCCGTTCGTTTACCTGATGAACCGTGCTTATCTAATCCTGACTGATTCCGGCGGCATCCAGGAAGAAGCCCCCTCTCTTGGTAAACCGGTGTTGGTGATGCGTGAGACTACGGAGCGCCCAGAGGCGGTCGATGCCGGTACCGTCAAACTAGTAGGGACTGATGTGGCGCGCATCGTCGGTGAGTTACACAGCCTCCTGACCGATAGCAGTGCCTATGAGGAAATGAGTTACGCCCATAACCCCTATGGTGATGGGAAAGCTTGCCAGAGAATTCTGGAAATACTGGCAAATCGATAATTTTTACTCTTCCATTCTTTAGAATAGTTTACGAGAGCTCGATAAATGGAATTCAATACTATTTCGGTAGTTGGTTTAGGATACATCGGTTTGCCCACGGCGGCTGTCATTGCATCTCGCCGCAAGAACGTCATCGGTGTGGATGTGAATCAGCATGCGGTAGACACCATCAATAACGGTGACATTCATATTGTCGAGCCGGAGCTAGACATCGTGGTGCATGCCGCGGTCAAGGAGGGGTACCTGCGCGCGGCCACTAGCCCCGAGCCGGCGGATGCCTTCCTGATCGCCGTGCCTACTCCGTTCAAGGCAGAGAATGGCAATGAACATACGCCGGACCTGACCTATATCGAATCAGCAAGCAAAGCGGTTGCCCCGGTGCTCAAGCAGGGAGATCTCGTTATTCTCGAGTCCACCTCTCCAGTAGGTGCCACTGAGCAGATGGCAGTTTGGATGGCCGAATTGCGGCCTGATCTTACTTTTCCGCAAACTCATGGTGACGAATCCGATATTCGGATTGCCCATTGCCCCGAGCGTGTGCTTCCCGGCCATGTGGTGCGTGAATTAGTGGAGAATGACCGGGTAATTGGTGGCATGACTAGCAAGTGCTCCCAGGCTGCCACAGACCTCTACAAGATCTTTGTGGAAGGGGAGTGCATTACGACGACGGCTCGTACCGCTGAAATGGCAAAGCTAACCGAGAATAGCTTCAGGGACGTCAACATTGCGTTCGCCAACGAGCTATCCATCATTTGTGACAAGCTCGATATCAGCGTATGGGAGCTGATCCGTCTCGCCAACCGGCATCCACGTGTCAATATTCTGCAGCCCGGCCCCGGGGTGGGCGGCCACTGTATCGCTGTGGATCCTTGGTTCATCGTCAGCGAGACACCGGATGAAGCTCGCTTGATTCGCACTGCTCGTGAAGTGAACGATAGCAAGCCCCAATGGGTGGTCGATAAGGTGAATGAGGCTGTCGGAAAATACCTAAGTGAAAATTTCGATAAAACCGCCAAAGATGTGACTATTGCCTGCTTTGGACTGGCCTTTAAGCCGGATATTGATGATTTACGTGAGAGCCCAGCATTGAAGATTGCGGAAGACATCGTCGGATCTCACCCAGGTCAGTCGTTGATAGTAGAGCCAAATATTGAGTTGTTGCCTGGGGGGGCATTAAGCCGCGCACAACTGGTTGAAGAGGAAGAAGCGCTGAGGACAGCTGATGTAATAGTGCTCCTAGTTGATCATAAGGGATTTAAGGAGATACCGTTAGCTAAAATAAAAACGGATCATCTTATCGATAGCCGTGGTGTTTGGTCAGTGTGATGGTGCGCTAAAACCTAACAATGGGTTGGTTGTATGTCTTATAATCCTCGGCAGCTTTTTCCTGAAAAAAAGGGGTTTTCACCTGATTTCTTATTTCAGAATGATGGTGTTTCTTTTTTCTATACCTATATCCGAAAGAATGCTTCAACGTCGTTTAAGAAACTGTTCAAGTTGATGCATCCAGGGCTGTGCCCCGGAAAGGAACCCTCGCTTAGTTGCATGGCAAAGTATGCCCAAGTCAACGATCTTACGCCAGAAGAGATAGATAGGAGTTTTGAGAATAAGGTTTTTGTCTACAGGGACCCAGTTGAGCGTGTTTTTTCTGTTTATAAAAATAAGTTAATACAACAGGATGGGGCGGAGGATCTTCTTGAAAAGTTGAGTAAAGCTTCAGGGCGAGATCCTGGGTTGTTTACGTTTTGTGATTTTGTTAATGATTACGTTGCGCTTTTAGAAACAGAGCGATGGAAAGAGGTCGATGCTCATTTGTATCCGCAAGTTTGGCATTTGTTACCTATAACGTATAATATGGCGATACCTATGGAGCACGTCCATAGGGAAATGCTAAAGGTTCTTCCAAAAGATATCTGTGATAAAGCGTTTGAAGCGTCTAGCAATAGCACTGACAGTGGTAGTGTGCGTTTAGAGAGCTGCGACACTGATAGTCCTGCTATTTATTTTCAAAAGAAATACATTCGGGAAAATGCGCTTCCTAAACTTGAGCAAGTGATAACCCCTGAGATTGAGGCGAGAATAAAAGAAATATACTGCGAAGATTATTTAATGCTGTCAAGGGTTTCTGATAATGCAGATGTAAACCCTAGCCTTCTTCAGACTTCGCCGTGTCGGGATGGCTACAGGAAGTTGCTGGTTCAGCTGGAATCCAGTGAGTTGCAGAATAATAGGCTTATCAATCAGCTATCTGATGCAAGGGAGGAGATTGATAGGAAAAGCAAAGAGTGTAGAGATATTATCCAAAAAAACACCGTTCTCACAGAAAAGTTGGAGACTGCGAGAAAGGAGAGTCAGGAGCTGAATTCGAAGTATCAGGATGTTTTTAGAAAGTATAAGTCTGCCAATGCAAAGTATCGAGATGTAAGTCAAAGATATTCCGCGTTAAGATATAGTCCAGCTTACAGTGCGGGAGTTTATTTAAGGAATGCCTCAAAGTCCTTGGTTGGTTTTTTTAAGTTGCCAGTTCGGCTTTTTCGTCTGAAAAAACAGAAGGTTGGATTTCGCATAGACCTTCGGAAAGGGCTTCGGTATGTAAAGTGGAAGATGGTAGTCCCCCTTGCCATGCGGCTAGGTGTTCCATATAGCAAAGTTGCTTACCTGAGTTATCCGCGGCCGGTAAGAAAGATTATAGCGCATTTTGTCAGTCATTCTTTGGTTTCGAAAACCCAAGATGGTGAGGCCGTAAAGCAGCGTGAAGTGTTTCATCCTCCTTCATCCGCTGCACAAGAGATCAGTATTCTCGGTTGGCAAGACTGCCCACCAAAAAAAGGCAAACCCTATGTGATTGGTATTACTGACGAATTCACCACAGGCTGTTTCGAGAAGGATCTGAATCTGATCCAGCCGCGTCCTGATAATTGGTACGCTCTCGCCGAGAAGTATCGGCCTGAGTTCTTCTTAATTGAAAGTGCCTGGAAGGGAAATTATGGCAGTTGGCAATATCGTGTGGCGGACTACTCTAACAAGCCAGGCCAAGAAGTAGCACATATCTGCCAGTATGCTCAAGAGAAGGGTATTCCTACTGTGTTCTGGAACAAGGAAGACCCGGTTCATCACCAAAAATTCATGTGTAGTGCCAAGCTGGTGGATCACATCTTTACCACCGATGCTAATATGAAAATTTCTTACCAGAAGAAAACTGGCAATCCCAACGTTCATGCATTGGCCTTTGCTGCTCAGCCGGCGCTGCACAAACCTTCCCCTCTTGCAGGCCGCAAGTCGCGCGCCTGTTTTGCTGGCAGTTGGTATGGCAACCGTCACGCTGAACGTGGTGAGATGATGAGTTGGCTGTTGCAGGCAGCTAATCAATATGGCTTGGATATATATGACCGGAATTACGGCTCTGGTATTTTTCCCTTCCCGGAGGAATATCAAGCCGGCATAAAGGGAAGTCTTCCTTACAAGGAACTGTGTGAAGAATATAGTCGCTACAGGGTGTTCCTTAACGTTAATTCAGTGATAGATTCCCCCACCATGTTTTCGCGTCGGGTATTCGAGCTAATGGCCTGTGGGACCCCCGTCGTTAGCACATACGCCAAGGGTATCGAGAATTTATTCGAATCCGACGCCGTTTGGTTGGTCCATAGCCAAGAAGAAGCTGACGAAGCCCTTCACACCTTGATGACTGACGATGTCGAGTGGCGCCGCCGCAGTCTGGTAGGCATTCGCGAGGTGTTTGCTAAACACACTTATGCCCATCGCCTGAACGAAATCTTTGATCGGTTGGGCATTGAAAGCCGTATGTTCACCGACCCCGCTATTGTTCTGGTGGCTGAGGTTCAAAGCCATGCTGAATTGGAGGCGTTGGATCGTTTCGCTCGCCAGCAGTGCTATGGTGCGTTTCGTCTAGGGGTTGCCTGCGCACCGGGGGTTGTTGATCATCTGACCTATACCCCGTTCGAGCGAATCGTGTTGCTGCAACTTGGCGAGCAAGCCGCCTGGGTCGCCGAGCAACGGGAAGAGTACCCCGTCGCGGGCTGGATCACGCCCCATGGTTACTATGGTGAGCACTATCTGCGCGATTTGGCCAATGCCACTCTTTATGAACCACAGGCTGCTGGTTGGGCTAAGGCGCC
This sequence comes from Halomonas eurihalina, assembly GCF_008274785.1. GTDB lineage: Bacteria > Pseudomonadota > Gammaproteobacteria > Pseudomonadales > Halomonadaceae > Halomonas > Halomonas eurihalina. Next base: position 67,823 of record NZ_VTPU01000017.1, on the reverse strand, counting down.
CGATAAGGATCATTTTGCCTATGGAGGACAGGCTGTGCTGGCAGGCACTCTGTGGTGGACCAGCGAATTTCTCAAGTCCCCCCTCAAGGGCCACCCTGACGAGTACCTGACACGTCCGGATCTCTACCTTGCTGACAGTGATCAGTTTCAACATGGTGGTATGACAGAGCAGAGAGTTGAGAGGGGGGACTGTGACTAAGCGCGTACTCATCTGCGGTAACCCTGACCTGAACTATATCGACGGCTCATCGATCTGGTCTGAGACGATTGCCCGGGCTACTGCTGCTACCGGAATCGCTCAGGTCGAGTTCCTGTCTCGAAGCACCCCATTGCGTGACGAACTCTACAGCCCTTTAAAAAGCATAAAAAACCTGACCATTATCGACGGAAGTGACCGTAAATATTGGTCAGGAAAGGGCTTTTCGCGTATTACTCCGGCCATGATGGGGGATTTGGCAATCCGTCTGGACCGAGCCAACCCTTATGATGTGATCATTGTACGTGGGCTGGATATTGCCACGAAGATACAGGAAGTACCGGCTACACTTTCCAAGTGTTGGATGTATCTGACGGACATTCCCCAGCGGTTGGAGGATTACAGCACCGATCAGCGTCATGCTTTCCAGCGAATCGCTCACGGTTGTCATCGCCTGCTGTGTCAGACCCAAGGTTTCAAGGTCTTGTGGCAGTCGTTGGTACCGGATCTCGATGCCTCCAAGGTTCGCCTCTATACTCCGGTGATTCCTGACCTGACCAAGGCTCTGCCGTCGCTTGCCGAGCGTCCACTGCGTGCTATCTATGCCGGAAAATTCAAGGGAGACTGGATGACCTTGGAAATGGCCGAGCAGTGGCCTGTTATCCACGCTCAGTTGCCTAGCAGCGAGCTGGTAGTGATAGGCGACAAGATTCATGATGAGCCCGATATTCCGACTTACCAACAACGTATGCGGAAGGCCCTGGAAAGCACTTCAGGTTTACGCTGGCTCGGGGCTCTGTCACGTGATGCTGTTCAGCAGCAACTGCAGCAAGCTCGCGTAGGCCTCTCTTGGCGTGACGAGAGCATGAACGACACCTTGGAATACTCTACCAAGATTCTGGAGTACGGCGGGGCAGGGTGTGCAGTGATTCTCAATCGAAACCCGCTCCACGAGCAACTGCTTGGCCAAGACTATCCGCTCTTTGCGAATAGTCCCGAAGACTTCACTTTCCAGTTAGCTCGAGCGCTCGGTGAACCGGCGGTAGTTCAGCAAGCTGCCGATACACTTCAAAAACTGGCCCAATGCCACACCTTCTCTACTCGCGTCGGTGAAATTCGTCAGTGGCTTGAAGAAACACCCAAAGCGCCTGCTACGAAGTCAAAGACCCGGGTGCTGGTAGCCGGTCATGACCTCAAGTTCTTTACCTTACTCAAGAAGAAGCTGGAAGCTAGCGGCCAATTCGAGTTTCTCATCGACCAGTGGCAGGGACACAACCAACACGACGAAGCCCAGAGCCGAGCTCTCCTGGAGCAGGCCGATGTGATCTTCTGTGAATGGTGTCTGGGCAATCTCAAGTGGTACTCGCATCACAAGAAACCGCAACAGCGCTTGGTAGCACGTTTCCACCTTCAAGAAAGGGAGTTGCCTTATGTAGCTGAGGCTAACTGGGATAATATCAATCACATTAGCTACGTCAGTGAGTTTATTCGGCGGGAAGGGCAGAAAGTTTTTGGTTTCCCCTTCGAAAAGACCTCTGTTATTCCTAATTTGCTGGATGAAACAAAATTCTCACTCAAGAAGAAGACTGGTGATGCGCGCTATACTCTGGGGATGGTCGGTGTTGTTCCTGCCCGGAAGCGGTTAGATCGCGCACTAGACTTGCTAGAAGCGTTACTGGAAGAAGATGAGCGATACTGTCTACGTATCAAAGGAAAGCACCCGCTAGATTATAGCTGGCTGCTGAGTCGTGAAGATGAGCTAGTTTACTTTCGTAATATTTTTAAACGCATCAACAGCAACCCTAAGATACGGTATAAGGTCATCTTTGATCCTGCAGGAGATGATATAAACGACTGGTTCACCATGGTGGGCTTTGTGCTCTCCCCCTCGGATTTTGAATCTTTCCATATGGCCATTGGCGAAGGGATGCTAACGGGAGCATTCCCATTGATTTGGAATTGGGACGGGGCTGAAGAGATTTGGGGGGAGCGATTCGTTGTAAGCTCCGTCGTGGAAGCAAAGAAACTTTTGCTAAGTCATGGAGGACGAGAAGAAAGTTTAGAGTTACCGCAAGAGTTGAGTTCTGATTCTGTGGTGAGTAGCTGGTTGAAAATTCTAAGGTATGAGAGGGAGTGAGCATGGAGATCTGCATTATAGGTGGCTTTCCGAGGGCAGGAACTAGGCAGTTTACTGATATATTGAATAATCATGATAACGCTTCGATAAAAGGGGAGTTTTATCCTAAAGTAATAAGTTCGCTTCTGAACGTTTTTCAGATTGCGGATAAAATTAATGCGGGTCGCTGGACAGGTGATAACTATAGAAAGTGGAGGATGATGTCTGCATTAAACGCTTATGCTGCCTTCTCCAAGGGGTCTAATAGCCCTTTTGATTTCCAAGGATTGAAAGTTGCCGGTTTTAAATGCCCACGAGCAGAGAATAATTTCTTGGAGATTAAGGAGGTGATTGGCTTTGAGAGGGTTGTTTTTTTTTACTGTGTTAGGAATGTGAAGGAGAGTTTTCTTTCTGAAAACTCATCTTTTGGGGTTAGTGTCGAGGATTATGTTTCAAAAACGACAGAATCAATGCGTTCCGGGTTGGCAGTAAGTGAAAATGAAAATGTTGACTTTCAGGTTCTTAGTCTTGATGAATTTTTATGTGCCCATGACAAAACCTCTTGGGTGATTGATAATATGCTCTCTAAGTTTAGGGAGTTAAGTTTTGATGAGCATGATGTCCGGAATATTCTAGGTAAAGTCGAGAATACGAATGCAACTGAGCGCCATGGAAAGAAGAGGCGCACACGAATGACCCGGGAAGAATGTGAGTTTTTCAATGAGTCCAGTGAGTTCTTACGACTTGCAAAGTTGTTTGAAGATAAGTATAAGATTAAAGTTTTGTAATAGAGGTTTAGGGTGTTGGTAGGCTTTTTTGGTCTTTAATGTCGGTTGTGAGGTTTTTATTGGCTTATTGGTGTCGATGAAAGTGAATTGTCATGTGCTTGATAGTGCTTTGTGTTCGTCGATAAAGCTTTGGGTGTTGAGTAAGTCTCGGATCTGATTGGTGATCATGGTTTTATAGGAAAGAGGTCGAGATTGTAGCGGCCTGTGGTGAACTTCTCTTTGTTTGTGTGCTGGTTTTTTTAATCGAGATGAGGGGGGGTATATGACAAAGTTTTTTAGGCTGAAAGGTCTTTGTGTCTTTTTTGATTATATAGATCGATGAAAAGGTTGGTTTTGTAAAATCAAGGCTGCTCCTAGAGGTTTTTAGAATGAAAGTCCAATGTGGTATATTGGTTTTAATTCGAATGTGTGGGCTATAGAGAAACGTCGAATCTATGTTTATTAATATGTTGAATGCATTGCGGTGGTCAGCTTCTCTGGGCGCGAAATTCTTTCGTGTGGTTGCCACTCAAACTGTTGCCGTCGTCTTTTTTACTCTAGTTTCTCAAGTGTCATCGTTACTGGCATCGCTTCTTCCGTTAAAAGTTGTTATTCTTCTCGGTTCGGATGGTGTGCCACGTTACTTTCCCACTTTTTTGGCTGAGCTGAACCGTGATCTTCTAATTGCGGGGTTGAGTTTGGCGACTCTGTGCTTTTTCTTGGTTCATTTGGTTTCAGAACGCATAGTTACTTGGGTTACTGTTCTAGGTACTAGCCGGTTATTAGTGAAAAGCCATAAAATGATTCTTTTTGAAAACCAAGATCAAGTGGCTGCCGGTGGCTATCAGCGCTACTCGCGTGCTTTGGCAGGCGGAGTTTTCATTGGTTTGGCAATGTGTGGGCTTGGATGGTTTTATCCAGAAGTGGCCATGGTGATCATAGGTTACATCGTTGTTGTCCTCCTGTTGCTTTCGGTTCTTCATCGTTATAATGCAACTGTGAGGGAGAAGCTGGAGACGAAACTACGGGATCTTCTCAATGTAGTAGGAGGGATCGGTTTTTTTGTTGCTTTCGCGTTTCTGGTATTGGATTTTATTGTTTTTGATCCGCCTGGTGTAATAGTTGCTATTGTGACACTAATTCTTAGTCGTCAGATTATGACTCGCGCGACAGGCCTTGTGGCAGATCTGGCAGCACTGAATCAACAAAGAGTTAAATTGGATGCTCTTTTCTTTCATGGAAAAGTATTGCTGTCGAGTCCCGTTCAGCATGAGCGTACAATTTGGCCACTACTCCAACCAAGCGCCAGACAGCAATGGGTTCGGGCGGTTTTGGAAGAATTCTCAGATGACGACGTGACTGATATTGATTGTGAGTGGCTCCAGACGGGACAGACTAATCTGGCCGCGCTTAGGGCCATTACTGGATCAAGGTGTTTTTTGGTAAAATTTTTTGAAAAAAACCGTAGTTCACATGCTCTGCATGAAGCTACTCTTATGGGGGAGCGCGTGTCGTGCCTTCCTGCTCCTCGCTTTGTGGGGGCTACGCAGGTGCAAAAATTCCACTGCCTCCTTTATGAGCTGCCCGCAGGACACTCAGCGCAACCGGCTGAGGTGAAGCTACAGGTACAATCCGTACGTAGCGAGCTGCTGGCCATAGAGCCACCTTCACAACTCTGTCATCGCTATCAGCGTTCACGCCCTATGCTCTGGCAGCGATTGAATGTCGATCTGCTTGAGCGTATGTACATGGCCACAACCTCAGATGAGCAACGGGCAATGCTGGACTCGCTAATGGAGAACTTGGCTCGTTTAGGGAACAAGCTTCAGGTGCTCCCTCTAGTGCTTCATCAGCCAGACCTGTCTCAAGACTCACTCTGGGTTACTGACGATGCCACGGCACTTGCTTTGAACTGGGGCCGCTGGTCGCTCGAGCCGCTCGGCGCTGGTTGGCCGGAGGGAGTGGGAGGGTTGCAACAATTGGCATCTGCCATCATAAAGGCGAGCGAGAGTCGGCCGGCGCTTCGGGAGGTCGCCATCGAGGACGCCGAGCTATCCGCCTTGGCCTTTGCCTTGGAGCGGGAGTGCAACCGTCAGCGCTATGTGCAGGCCCTGGAATTACTACCTAGGCTTATGGGGCTCATGAATGAGCACAATGTGCATTTTATGGAACAAGGTCAATAAATGACGCAAGCGGCCAAGCGTGGGGTACCACACAATGTGGTCAAGGTAAGCATGATGGTCTGCAACCCTTTTCTGAATGATGCACGAGTCCAGAAGGAGGCCGAGACACTGGTAATGGCCGGCTATCAAGTCACGGTCCATGCGATCGCCTTGCCGGATGTTGCCCCCCAGTTTGAAATACTGGACTCTGGTGTCAGAGTGCAGCGCCATGGAGCCAGTGACTCCAAGGTGACCCATCGGTCTGGTGGTGGTAAGGCTGAGCGATCAAGGTGGGAAGTGTTTGCCCTAGTTGCCCTGCGTTGTAGAACAATGCTCAGCATGGCTTGGTCCATATTTCGTGAGCAGCCGGATGTCGTGCATGCCCACGATGTGAATATGCTGCCAAGCGCCTGGCTTGCAGCCCGTATTGCCCGGATTCCCTTGATTTATGATGCCCATGAAATCAGTACCGACCGAGAGGGTTATCGATCTTTCCGAGGCGCGGTGGGCTGGATAGAAAAGAAACTTGCTCCAAGGGCTGCTGGAGCTATCACCACCACCGATGCTCGTGCCAAGTTCTTTGCCCGTGCGTATGGCATTCCACGCCCACTTGTCTTGCAAAATCGCCCACGGCTGATGAAGTCTTTTGGCTCCAACCGAATTCGCGAAGAATTAGGGCTGGCTCAGTCGTGGCCGATCGTGTTGTATCAAGGAGGTTTGCAGCCGGGCCGAGGGCTTTCGCGGTTAGTGGAGGCCGCCTCTAGTGTGCCCAGCACCTATTTCGTGTTCATTGGTGGAGGAAGCCAGGAGCGCGAGTTGCATGAGCTCACCGAGCGGTTGGGTTTGGCCGAGAGGATTCATTTCATTCCTACTGTGGCTTTGAGCGAGCTGCCATCCTATACGGCCTCGGCCGATATTGGTGTCCAGCCCATCGAGAATACCTGCCTGAACCACTTCACGACCGATTCGAACAAACTGTTCGAGTACGTGATCGCAGGCTTGCCGGTCGTCGCTTCTGATATGCCCGAGATTCACAAGGTTGTCAGGCAACATGAGTTGGGCCTACTCGTTGAACCGGGGAATACGAAAGCCTTAGCTGAAGCCATCCAGGTGCTGGTTAGCAACCCGGAAAAGAGAGAGTTAATTGCCGGAAATGCGCGTGAAGCGACCAAAATCTTGAATTGGGAAAATCAGGAGCATCTTTTGGTTGAGTTATATGAAAAGGTACTCAATCAGTCAGGAAAATAAGGCTTAGTATGAGGTGGGTGCCGCTTGAAGGTTATTTTGTTGACATTTTACTTTTCGCCGGACTTGAGTGCCGGGTCATTCCGGTCTCAGGCCCTGGTTTCGGCTTTACTTGACAAACTTCCTGATCATTCGAGTTTGGATGTCATTACAACATTGCCCAACCGTTATGCATCGTTCTCGGCATCTGCCGCCGAATATGAGGAAAGTGATAGACTGACTATCCATCGTATACCACTACCATCTCATAAAAGTGGAGTTCTGGATCAGTCTTGGGCTTTTTTACGTTATGCCAAGAGAGTGCTACAAAAGACTGGTGGGCATGAGTACGATCTCGTGATAGCGACATCATCCCGTCTGATGACTGCGGTACTTGGGGCATGTGTCGCCAAGCGTTGTCGAGCAAAGCTCTATCTTGATATTCGAGATGTTTTTATCGAGAACCTTCCTTTCCTTCTACCTTATGGAATGCAGCGTTTTGGTATTTGCTTCTTTGGAGTGCTGGAACGTTGGGCTGTGAAACAGGCTGCTATCGTTAATCTTGTGTCACCTGGGTTCGAAGGTTATTTTTTACCTCGTTATCCTTCCAAGAGCTTTACTTGGCACACGAACGGGGTGGATCCAGTTTTTGCGGACTGGGCTGCTTACGCTTTTGCAAGTAGATCCTCTGAAGTATCACCTAATGGTGTTTCTTCATCACTTGGAGAGGCGCGGCGACTAAAAATCCTCTATGCAGGGAATATTGGGATGGGGCAGGGGCTTGATCGTATTTTGCCGGGGTTGGCGAAGCGCCTGGAAGTTCGAGCTGATTTTATAGTGATAGGGGACGGCGGCCAGCGTAAGCTGCTTGAAAGAAGACTGCAAGAAGATGACGTGAGGAATGTCGAGATTCGGTCACCATTAGAAAGGGAAAAATTGCTGGAAGAGTACCATAAAGCCGATGTGCTGTTCTTGCATTTGAATAATATGCATTGTTTTGAGCGAGTTATTCCTTCCAAGCTCTTTGAGTATGCTGCAACGGGAAAGCCTATATTGGCTGGCGTTCGTGCATTTACTGCTCGGTTTTGTCGTGAAAATATCAATAATATAGCTGTTTTTGAGTCTTGTGATGTAGATTCTGCCTTGGAAGAGTTTGGTCGACTGGCATTGGAGAATTGCTCTCGCAATGATTTTGTTGAGTTTTATCGTCGGGATGTGATAATGGAAAGTATGGCCGATGATGTGATGGGCCTCTTGTAAGGGGCGGTTTTTTTGTTAGGTGGTTTTCTGGTTTTTTGTTATTTAAAAAATAAGGTTTGGGTTGTTGATGCAAAGGAATAGAAGTAGAAGAACTGTCACGGAACGTTTTCCTGCACAGGTTTTTGTCCCGTTGGTAGACGCGGGGGCAGTGATGGTTTCCGGGGTTTTGGCATATTTTATTCGCTTTGGGTCAGCTGATGTGCATGACCGTTTTCTGGTCGGCATGTTAATTATTGCTGCCTTTGTCGTAATGGCGAATTTCATCGATAATTCCTATGCGAGGTGGCGAACTACACGTCTTTCCAGAATTTTGTTTCGTCTGCTGTTCATCTGGATAATTGTGACTCTTTTGGCAACGTCGATTATCTACTTGGCAGAAGCTTCTGTCCGTTATTCTCGGTTATGGCTGGGTATGACGCTGCTTTTCTCGTTTTTTCTGTCAGCCGGTTTTCGTGTTCTCGTGATGTTGTTATTGAAACGTGCACGAGCGTTGGGGAAAAATCTGCGCGGGGTTTTTCTTGTCGGTCCACAGGATAATTTGCTCAACGTTGCACGTGGGATGCGCCGAACGCCGGGCGAGGGTTTTGCCATTTCTGGTGTGCAGCGCCTGATGGACACGCCGGATGAAACGTGTCTGGAAGATTTGGCACGACGCGTGGAAGAATCTGGGGCACGGGAAGTTTGGCTATGTTTGCCCTTGGAAATGGGCGGGACTGTGCGACAAATTATGTTTGCTCTGCGTCATCAAACCGCTGAGGTGCGCTTTCTTCCTGAGTTTCAGGATATGAAGTTGCTTAATCACCGAATTAGCGAGGTCGCTGGCCGTTTTTCTATCGACCTAAGTGTGACTCCCATGACGGAAACGGCGCGTTTTTTTAAGAGAGTCGAGGATGTTGTGCTTGGGAGTTTTTTCTTGTTGCTGTCGTTGCCTATATGTGCTGTTATTGCCATTGTTCTCAAGTGGCAACACCCCGGTCCTATCTTGTTTAAGCAGTATCGTGCCGGTGTCAACGGAGAAAGTTTTGAGGTCTATAAGTTTCGCTCGATGGAGGTCCATGATGAGCCTGGTGGCCATGTGACCCAGGCACGACGAGGCGATCCACGGGTGACAAAGTTTGGTGCTTTTTTAAGGCGTACTTCTTTGGATGAGTTGCCTCAGTTTTATAATGTTCTTCAAGGCAGAATGTCAATCGTTGGGCCAAGGCCACATGCACTTGTGCATAATGAATACTACAAGGAAGTGATAGAGTCGTATATGAAGCGGCACAAGGTTAAGCCGGGCATTACTGGCTGGGCTCAGGTGAACGGGTTTCGTGGTGTGACGGATACAGTTGAGAAAATGGAGAAACGAGTCGAGCACGACTTATGGTACATTGATAACTGGTCGCTTCGGCTCGATCTGCGGATTATCTGGATGACTATTATTCATGGCTTTGTTCATAAAAATGCTTATTAGTGTAGGGCGGCACGCAGGGCGTAGCCCAATGAATCTCGCTAAGCTCGAGAAAAGCGCTGGCTGATCCGGTATGACAGTCGCTTGTTTCAAGACGGGGATGCCATCGGTATCCCCGTTTTTTGTTGGTAGAAAGGAAATGGCTCGGCTCCCGGGGGCCGCGAAGGATGCCGTTTATGGTTGTGTCAGCCAGGCAACTGGGCGCTTCGGCGTCAAACCGTTACAATACGGCGACACGTCACTTCCTCAAATCGATGCCGGGTGATCGCCATGCACTGCCCCTTTTGCGGCGCCAATGACACACGAGTGACCGACTCACGTCTGGTAGCGGATGGTGATCAAGTCCGTCGCCGTCGTCAGTGCGCGGGTTGTGGTGAGCGTTTCACTACTTATGAAACCGCCGAGCTGGTCATGCCGCGGGTGATCAAGTCGGATGGTTCCCGGGAGCTCTTCGACGAGCGCAAGCTGCGTGCCGGCATGCTTCGTGCCCTGGAGAAACGGCCGGTCAGTGCCGAGTCCATCGAGGCCGCCGTCGAGCGTATTCGCCAGACCCTCAGGGCGAGAGGCGAGCGCGAGGTGCATGCCCGGGATGTCGGCGAGGAGGTGATGCATGCTCTGAAGCGTCTCGACCAGGTAGCTTATATCCGTTTCGCTTCCGTATATCGCAGCTTTCAGGACATCGATGAGTTTCGTGCTGAAATCGATCGCCTGGCCCAGGAGCCCAGTTTTCGTCCGGACGAATCGGGAGAATCATGATGTCGCCTACACCGCCCGAAAGCTGGATGGCACGTGCGCTCCGGCTGGCTCGTCATGGGCTTTATACCACCGCGCCCAACCCTCGTGTCGGTTGTGTCCTGGTCAAGGAAGGGCGTGTTGTCGGCGAAGGCTGGCATGAGCGTACCGGCGAGCCTCATGCCGAGATCCATGCCTTGCGTAACGCTGGGGAAGCGGCGCGTGGTGCCACGGCCTATGTAACCCTTGAGCCATGCTCCCACCAGGGGCGAACCGGTCCTTGCGCGGTGGCGTTGGTCGAGGCGGGGGTGGCCAGGGTGGTCATGGCCATGCGCGACCCCAACCCTCAGGTGGCCGGGCGCGGCATCGAGCGTCTGCGCCAGGCGGGCATCGAGGTCGAGGAGGGCGTGCTCGAAGCCGAAGCACTGGCGCTCAATCCTGGTTTCATCTCACGCATGGCCAGGGGGCGTCCCTTCGTGCGCATGAAGATGGCAATGAGTCTCGATGGCCGCACGGCGATGCGCTCCGGTGAGTCACAGTGGATCACCGGCCCTTGTGCCCGGCGTGAGGTGCAGCGCCTGCGGGCGCGCTCGAGCGTAGTGATGACCGGTGTCGAGTCGGTCATCTTCGACAACTCGCGACTCACCGTGCGGGCCGAGCAACTCGAACTGGAAAATGCCGAGGCGATCGCCAGCCGCCAGCCGCTGCGCGTGGTGGTGGATTCCCGCCTGCGCCTGCCGCTGGCGGCGGCTTGCCTGCGCGAACCGGGGCGTACCCTGGTGGCGACGGTGGAGGGGCATGATGATGAGCATCGCGAGAAGCTGGAGCAGGCCGGCGCCGAGATTGCGGTGTTGCCGGCGGAAGAGGGCGGGCGTGTCGATCTGAAAGCATTGTTGTTCTATCTGGCCAGTCACGAGGCGGCCAATGAAGTGCTTCTGGAGACGGGTGCCACCCTGGCCGGCGCGATGCTGGATGCTGGCCTGGTTGATGAGATGCAATTGTTCGTGGCGCCGACCCTGCTCGGCGGCGAGGCCCGTCCACTTTTCGAACTGCCGGGCCTGACGCGCATGGACGAGCAGCGGCCACTGGATATTCTCGATATTCGTGCCATTGGCGACGACTGGCGGATCACCGCCGTTCCTCGTCGACGCGACCCGGCTGCGGCGTCGTCCTGAGACCACACTCCCCGCATCCACGAGCCGATTTACTGGCGCCGGCTTTCTTGCCACGGTACCCTGACGCGGTTTCGAGTCGGGCGATGCCCCCGATGGCGGCACGCGCGTCTGCCTGATGCGACAGCCGCCACGCTCAATTATGGAGACTCCATGGTGCACTCATCTTCCGGGGGGCTGTCCCCCATTCCCGAGCTGATCGAGGATATCCGCCAAGGGCGGATGGTGATCCTGATGGATGATGAGGATCGCGAGAATGAAGGCGATATCATCATGGCCGCGGAGAAAGTCGAGGCCGAGCACATCAATTTCATGGCGCGTCATGCTCGCGGACTGATTTGCCTGCCGATGACGCGTGAGCGTTGCGAACGCCTGCAGTTGCCCCTGATGGTCAGCGACAACGGTTCCGGTTTCGGCACCAAGTTCACGCTTTCCATCGAGGCGACCGAGGGTGTGACCACCGGCATTTCGGCTGCCGATCGAGCGCGGACGGTGCAGGCCGCGGTCGCGCGCGACGCCAAGTCCGAAGATATCGTCCAGCCTGGCCACATCTTCCCGCTGATGGCCGAGCCGGGCGGCGTGCTGCGGCGTGCCGGCCACACCGAAGCGGCCTGCGACCTGTCCGCCCTGGCCGGGTTGGAGCCCAGTGGGGTCATCTGCGAGGTGATGAACGAAGACGGCAGCATGGCCAGACGGCCGGAGCTGGAGCGTTTCGCCCGCGAGCATGGCCTGAAGATCGGCACCATTGCCGAGTTGATTCATTATCGCATCCACAACGAGCAAACCGTCGAGCCCGTGGAGTCGATGCCCGTGCAGACGCCGCACGGAGAGCTGACCCTGCACGTTTTCCGGGATCGCATTCAGGGCGCGCATCACCTGGCCCTGGTCAAGGGACAGCCGAGCCCCGAAGCGATCACCACGGTACGCGTGCACCTGGCCAACGTCATGCGGGATCTGTTGTCGTTGCAGAAGGGCGAGCACGACAGTTGGACCGCCCACGAGGCGGTGGCCGAGATCGCAAAAGCCGATCACGGCGTCTTCGTGCTGCTTGACGATGGTCGCCCACGGCAAGACTTGCATGAGTTGCTCGACCTTTTTCTCGAACGTCGCCGGGCGCCGCGCACCACCGACTCCGATGGCGCAGGCAATTACCTGACCATCGGCACCGGCTCTCAGATCCTGCGCGACCTGGGTGTCGGGCGTATGCGCCTGCTGAGTTCACCCTGGCGTTTCTCGGCCCTGTCCGGGTTCGATCTGGAAGTGGTCGAGCGGGTAGAGCCCGGCGAGATGTCGACGCACAACGACGAGGGCGACATCTGAACGCCCTGCGTCGGATACACGCAAGCGTGCCCCTCAGGGGGCGCGCATGATCGGATTCTTCAGGAAAGAGCCATGCAACCGATTTCTCAAGTCGAAGGAAGCTTCGTCGATGTCGACGGCCGCTATGTGATCGTGGTCGGTCGTTTCAATCATCATGTGGTCGATAGCCTGGTGGAAGGCGCGGTGGATAGCCTGGTACGTCATGGCGTGGATGAAGAGCACATCGATATCGTTCACACGCCCGGTGCCTGGGAGCTGCCGCTGGCGATCCAGCGGGCACTGCGGGTCGCGCGTCCCGATGCGGTCATCGCCCTGGGCGCGGTGATTCGCGGTGGCACGCCGCACTTCGAGTATGTGGCCGGCGAGTGCAACTCCGCCCTGAGCCGACTGCAGCTCGAGTTCGAGACGCCGGTAGCCAATGGCGTGCTGACCGTCAACTCCATCGAGCAGGCTATCGAGCGTGCCGGCACCAAGGCGGGCAACAAGGGTACCGAAGCCGCCATGGCCGCGATGGAGATGGTCTCGTTGATGCGCTGCTTCGATACGTCATCCGACGGAGGTGAGCAATGAGCGGACGCGAGCGCGAACCATCCAAGGCTCAGCAGTCCCGCCGTGCCGCTCGTGAGCTGGCTGTTCAGGGCCTGTATCAATGGCAGATGACCGGCAAGTCGATCGCCGCCGTGGAGGCGGAGTTTCGTGGCCAGGTCGCCGATGAGGACCTGGAGGATCACGAGAACTGGCACAAGGTCATGGAAATCGCCGATCTGGCACTATTTCATGAACTTCTGACCGGGGTCGCGCACCACCACGAGAAGATCGACGGACAGCTCGAGCCCGTGCTCGACCGTCGTCTCGGGGAGCTGGATGACATTGAACTGGCCATTCTGCGTCTCGGTACCTATGAGTTGGCATATCGTCTCGAGGTACCGTACCGCGCGGTCATCAACGAAGGTGTCGAGCTGGCCAAGTCCTTCGGCGCTACCGAGGGGCACAGGTATGTCAATGGCATTCTCGACAAGCTGGCTGCTCGGCTGCGTGCCGCCGAGGTCGAAGCGCGTCGTCGCTGAAGGCTGTTGTCCGGATGCATAGCGAATTCGATCTGATTACCCGCTTTCTCGCGCCCACCTCGACCGCTACCGCCGAAGGCGTTGAGCTGGGAATCGGCGACGACTGCGCTCTGCTCGAGCCCACGCCAGGCGAGCGGTTGGCGGTCAGCGTCGATACCTCGGTGGCCGAGGTGCATTTCCCTGCCTCGGCGCCTGCCGAGGTCATCGGCCACCGGGCGCTGGCAGTCAGCCTAAGCGATCTGGCGGCGATGGGCGCGCGTGCACGCTGGTGCGTCATGTCCCTGACGCTGCCGGAGGCCGATGGCGACTGGGTGTCAGCCTTCGCCAAGGGGTTCCATGCCCTCTGCGATACCACCGATGTGGTGCTGGCGGGGGGCGATATGAGTCGTGGCGAGCTGGCTATTGGCGTGACTGTGATGGGCGAGGTTCCACCGGCCGCGGCACTTACCCGCGCCGGGGCCCGGCCAGGCGATTGCCTGGCGGTCACCGGTCACTTGGGCGGCGGGGCCGGCGGCCTCGCTCGCTGGCAGGCTGGCGACCGCGATCTCGCCGTTCCCTTGTTGCGTCGTTATCTGCTGCCCCAGCCGAGGCTGGCGGCGGGAATGGCGCTACGTGACTTGGCCAGTTCGGCCATCGACATCTCCGATGGCCTGTTGGCGGATCTCGGCCATCTGCGTCATGCGTCCGGTGTCGGCGCGGAGCTGTCGCCCGAGGCGCTGCCCCTGGCCGATGGGCTTGTCGAGGCACTGGGCGAGCAGGGGGCGCGTCAGGCGGCGTTACGGGGTGGTGACGATTACGAGCTGTTGGTCAGCCTGCCGCCGGAGTACCTCGATGAGGCGCGGCGGCGCCTGGCAGCACTGGGCTTGCCACTGACGGTGATTGGACGCATCACCGCCGAGCCCGGCCTGGAGGGTGTTGAGATGTCGACGTCACCAGGCTGGCAGCACTTTCCGGGAGAGACGCCATGAATCGAGCCCCGCAGAGCGTCTGGCGTCGTCCGGCCCATTTTCTCGCCTTCGGCTTCGGCAGCGGTGCCGTGCCCTTTGCCCCGGGGACCTTCGGGACCCTGGCGGCGATTCCCTGTTACTGGCTGATGTCCGAGCTGCCGCTGGGCTGGTACCTGGTCGTGGTGGCGGTGACCTTCGTGTGGGGCATCTGGCTATGCGACAAGACCTCCCGGGACCTGGGAGTTCACGATCATTCCGGCATCGTCTGGGATGAATTCGTTGGCTACTGGCTGACCATGACGGCGGTACCTTTCTCCTGGGAGGCCGCCCTGTGGGGATTCGTTGTCTTTCGGGTCTTCGATGTCTTCAAGCCCTGGCCGATTCGCTGGGCCGACCGGCGCGTCGCCGGTGGCTTCGGCATCATGATCGATGATGTGCTGGCCAGCATCTATGGCTGGAGTACCATGCACCTGTGGTTCTGGTTGCATTGAGTGGCAGGGTGCCGGAGCCTTGCGATAGGACTCGGACGGTGTCGTCGTGACAGGACGTCGCGAGAGAGGACAAGGAGCGGGGAATGCGCAAGGAACGGTTGATCGTGCCGGTGGTCGTGGCCATGGCCGTGGCCTGGGCCGTGGCGCAGACGATCGCCAGCCTGATGTTCGAGCGCGAGCTGGCACGCGCCATTCAGGACTTGCAGGCACGAGGCGAACTATCGATCTGGCGCAGCGAGGCCGACCAGGGCTGGCTCACGTCCACGGGTGTCATTCACCTGGCGCCGCTGTTCGGTAATGGCTGGCACCTGGATATTTCCTACCAGGCCCGCCATGGTCTGCTGAACACGCGCATGGATGGCTATCTCCAGCAGCACCGGGAGCGTACCGGCCAGGCGCGCGTCGAGGTCGCCAGGCAGCCACCGACCTGGGAAGCCCGCTATCATTCCTTGTCCGGCACTTTCGATGGTGCCCTGGAGCTCTCTCCCCTGGTCCTGCGTCAAGAAGACCGCGCGCTTTCCCTGCATGGCGCGCGGGTCGCGCTACAGGGCGAGTTCGGTGACTGGAGTCTGCGCGCCCACCTGGATTCGGTCCGCCTCGACGATGGCGACACGACCCTCGAGGCTGGGCCGGTGACGCTCGAGAGCCGTTATACCTACATCGACGGCGCCTATCATTTCACGCAGCGAGATTTGCTCAAGGTCAACGGGGTTCACTGGCGTTCGCCGAGTCTCGGGCTGGATGCCGATGAGCTGGTGCTGCACAGCAAGACAGATCTCGACGAACAGGAACTGCGCATGCGCAGCGAGTTGATCCTGGGCGAAGTGATGTCCGCCAACCAGGTGTTGCTGACCGGCAAGGTGGTGGGAGAGCTGTCGCGGATCAATGCCGATGCCACGCGTTCGCTGTTGACGCATCTCAAGGCGGAAGCGGCCCGGGGGGGTACCGGCGTGACCGGGCGCGACCTGTTGTTCCAAGTGGCGCCCGAGATTCGTGCCCTGATGGGGGACTCGCCCCGCCTGGACCTGCTCGAGGTCGACCTGGACAGCCCGATGCTCGGATTGTCGCTGTCAGGTGATGGCGCACTGATCTTTGATGCCCGCGACCTGGAAGAACTCGACCCGCAATCGCTGGTGACTCGAGAGGAGCGAAACGCCTGGCTCGAACGCCTCAATGGCGACTTCCTATGGCGCGACCTGCCGGCGGTGGTGGCACTGTGGCTGGGGCTGCCGCTGGACACCGAGGATATGCAGATCGACGTGGTGAAAGGCAAGGTGCGCATCAATGGTCGTCCCCTGCCACCACTTTCCCACCGCTTGCCATGACTTGAAGTTCGCGCACATCGCCCGCATTCCGTGATCATCACGGGACCGAATGTCCCGGCCCTTCAGGATGAGGTACGCATGAGCGACGACAACGAGCAAGGTTTCGAGCAAGATAGCCCAGAATGGGGGCAGGCCGAAGAGCAAGACGAGGCGTTTCAGGCCGGCAGCGGGCCGGGCCAGTCCGTAGTGCCGGCC
Organism: Halomonas eurihalina; assembly: GCF_008274785.1. Taxonomy (GTDB): domain Bacteria; phylum Pseudomonadota; class Gammaproteobacteria; order Pseudomonadales; family Halomonadaceae; genus Halomonas; species Halomonas eurihalina. The sequence goes on along the minus strand of NZ_VTPU01000017.1, from coordinate 51,396 downwards.
AGCGACAGCCTGCCCGAGCGGGTCTACCTGCTGCCGATCCACAATCGTCCTTTCTTCCCCGCCCAGGTACAGCCGCTGGTGATCAATCGCGAGCGCTGGGAGGAAACGATTCGCCGCGTCGGCAACACGCCGCACCAGATGGTGGGGTTGGCCTTTGTCGGAGAAGCCGGCGTCGAAGAACTTGGTCATGAAGATTTTCCCGTGGTCGGCACCGCGGTCAAGGTGCACAAGCTGCAGGGCGAGGAGTCGCAGTTGCAGTTCATCGCCCAGGGCATGCGCCGTTTCCGTATTCAGCGCTGGCTCTCCAAGGAGCCGCCGTATCTGGTCGAGGTCAGCTATCCGCGCGAGCCGGTCGATGCCGAGGACGACGAGACCCGCGCCTATGCCATGGCACTGATCAACGGCATCAAGGAATTGCTGCCGATCAACCCGCTCTATGGCGAGGAACTCAAGCATTACCTCAATCGCTTCAGCCCGCATGAACCGGGGCCGCTGACGGATTTCGCCGCGGCTATCACCTCGGCCAAGGGGCCGGAGCTGCAGGATGTGCTGGCGACCTTGCCGGTGACCGAGCGCATGCAGAAGGTGCTGCCGCTGCTGCGCAAGGAGATCGACGTCGCCCAGTTGCAGAGCGAGATCAGCGAGCAGGTCAACGCCCAGATGCAGGAGCGCCAGCGGGAGTTTTTCCTGCGCGAACAGCTCAAGGTGATTCAGCGTGAGTTGGGCATTTCCAAGGATGATCGGGAAAACGATGTCGACACTTTCCGTGCGCGGCTGACCGACAAGGTCGTGCCCGAGCGCGTCATGGAGCGTATCGACGACGAGCTGGACAAGCTCTCCGTGCTGGAGACCGGCTCGCCGGAGTACGGTACCACTCGTCACTATCTCGACTGGCTGACCTCACTGCCTTGGGGTATCACCAGCGATGACCAGCTTGATCTAGCGCACGCCCGGCAGGTACTGGACCGCGACCACGATGGCCTCAAGGACGTCAAGGAGCGCATCGTCGAGTTTCTCGCCGAGGGCACCTTCAAGGGCGATGTCGGCGGTTCCATCCTGCTGCTGGTTGGCCCGCCGGGTGTCGGCAAGACGTCGGTGGGGCGTTCCATTGCCGAAGCGCTGGGGCGCGAGTTCTATCGCTTCTCGGTTGGCGGCATGCGCGACGAGGCCGAAATCAAGGGCCATCGCCGCACCTATGTGGGCGCCATGCCCGGCAAGCTGGTCCAGGCGATCAAGGAAGTCGAGGTCGAGAACCCGGTGATCATGCTCGACGAAATCGACAAGATGGGGCAGTCCTTCCAGGGTGATCCCGCTTCGGCCCTGCTCGAGGTGCTCGACCCGGAACAGAACGTCGATTTCCTCGACCACTATCTGGATGTCCGGCTCGACCTGTCCAAGGTCCTGTTCGTGTGCACCGCCAATACGCTGGATTCGCTGCCTCCCGCCTTGCTCGACCGCATGGAGCAGATTCGCCTTTCCGGCTATATCGCCGAAGAGAAGATAGCTATCGCCAAGCACCATCTCTGGCCCAAGCTGCTCAAGCGCGACCACATCCCCAAAAAACGCATCAATCTTACCGATGCGGCCCTGCGCCAGATCATCGAGGGATATGCGCGCGAGGCGGGGGTGCGTCAGCTCGAGAAGCAACTGCATCGCATCGTGCGCAAGGCGGCGGTCAAGCTGCTCGAGAATGGTCAGCAGACGATCAAGATCTCGGTGAAAAATCTCGAGGAATTCCTCGGTGCACCGACCTTCCGCAAGGAGCAGGTCATGAAGGGCGAGGGCGTAGTCACCGGCCTGGCCTGGACCGCCATGGGCGGCGCGACCCTCTCCGTGGAGGCCGGCAAGGTGCATGCCCTGGAGCGAGGCTTCAAGTTGACCGGCCAGCTCGGCGAGGTGATGAAGGAATCGGCCAATATTGCCTACAGCTATGTGCTGGGCCATCTTGGCGACTATGGCGCCGAGCCAGACTTCTTCGATTCGGCTTTTGTGCACCTGCACGTGCCCGAAGGTGCCACACCCAAGGATGGGCCTTCGGCCGGTGTGACCATGACCACGGCGCTGCTGTCGCTGGCTCGGCACGAACCTATCGACAGGCCATTGGCCATGACCGGCGAGCTGACCCTTACGGGCCAGGTACTGCCGGTGGGCGGGATCCGCGAGAAAATCATTGCCGCCCGGCGCAGCGAGATCTTCGAGGTGATTCTGCCCGACGCCAACCGCCGCGATTACGAAGAGCTTCCGGATTATCTACGCGACGGGATGACGGTGCATTTCGCCAAGCATTATCGCGATGTAGCCAGGGTGGTGTTCGGCTAGTCGCTCGTCGCTCGTCGCTCTAACGAAAGTCTTCCATCGTTTCCCGGTAGCCGATGAAGGCTTCGCGGCGTTGCTCGATGCGGGCCAGAGCGTTGGTGTCGCTGGTTTCCTCGGCGACTTTCTTGGCCACATCCAACTGCTCGATGCCCCGGTCGATGTGGCCGGTGAGCTGCAGCTGTTCGGCTCGGGCGAGGTGGCCCCAAGCCTTGCGGCCGCTGTGACCGGCGGCTTCGGCGAGCAGGGCGAAGACCTGGGGATCTTCCGGGTGTTGTCCGGACAGATCGCGTAGCACCCGGTAGGCCGCATCGGGGTCGCGCTGAAGCAAGGCCTCGCCCAGCACCAGGGTGGTGGGCGCATAGCCGGGCATCAGGCGCAACTGGTGCCGACCCCGGGTGATAGCAGCGTCGACTCGACCGGCGTCCAGTGCGACCTGGGCGGCCGTGGCCGGCAGCATCGCCAGATCGGGGTGCTGGCGTGACAAGGTATCCAGGGTGTTCAGCGCCTGGTCGGTGCGGCCCTGCTCGGCATCGATCAGCGCCCGCAGGTAACGGCGGGCGTCCTCGGGGACCGAGTCGCGGTTCTGGCGGGTGACAGCCTGGCTGGGGTCACGGTCATGAATGGCCAGCAGGGCCCGGGCACGCACCAACTGATATTCGAGACTTTGTCCTCGGGTGGGGGTGGCATGCACCTGGTCGACCCGGCTCTGGGCATCGCTGATGCGCGATTCCGTCACCGGGTGGGTCAACAGGAACTCCGGCGGATTACCGCCCTGCAAGGCGATCATGCGCTGCATGGTACGGAACATGTCGACCATGGCCTGTGGGTCGTAGCCGGCGCCCGCCATGGTCTGCAGACCGGCACGGTCGGCCTCGCGCTCGAAACGCCGGGAATAGGCCAGTTGATCCTGTATGAAGGCAGCCTGGGACCCCATGGCGGCGGCGATGCCGGCGTCACCACCACCACCGGCAGCGATCAGCATGCCGGCCAGCATGGCGGCCATGGTGGGAATCTGGGTCTGCTCGGCACGCGCCTTGCCGCGGGCATAATGGTGCTGCGACAGGTGGCCGAGCTCGTGGGCGACCACCGAGACCATTGGGGCTTCCTGGTCGGCGAAGGCGAATAGGCCGGCATTGATGCCGATGACGCCACCGGGCACGGCAAAGGCGTTGAGCTGCTCGCTGGCGACCAGGGTGGTGATCGGGCGGATGCCGCTGAGCGAGCTGTAGGGCAGCAGACGCGCGACCAGAGAGTCGACGTACGCCTGGGTGATGGGATCCTGCCAGATAGGCGCACGGGCCCGGAACTGGCGCAGCCAGGTGCGGCCGAGCCGCACTTCCTCACCGCTGACGGCTTGAGTGTCGCTACTGACCAGGCTGGGCAGCTCGGGCGGTTCGAGGTCAAGATCGAGGGCAGCGCTCGGGGTCGCCAGTGCCAGGCACAAGGCGAGGGTGCCCAGGCAGGTTAGGTGTCGACGTTGCATGGCTTCCTCATCATGGAGCTGGGGCGGCGCTCACCATCCGACATTGATTCGGCAGACAAAGTGCCTTTAAATCCCAAGAGTTCATGTCGGCGGCGTTCTACGCCCGCCCCGGCATGCTCAAGCATTCTCCTGGGAGACAACATGACTGTGCAACCCGACGATGTGCTCGACGCACGTGGTCTGCCTTGTCCGTTACCCCTGCTCAAGGCCAAGCAGGCCCTGGCCCGACTGGGGCCGGGGGAGCTGCTGGAGGTGATGGCGACCGATGGGGGTTCCTGGCGAGACTTCGAAACCTTCATCGAGCAGAGTCACCATGAGATGGCGGCGCGCGAGGAGCGTGGCGACGTCTATCACTATTGGATCCGCAAGGCGGAGGAGCCGGCACGATGACCCTGAGAGCGCTGCTGCGTGGCTGGATGGAGCGTTATTTCTCCGACGAGGAAGCCGTCATCCTGCTGTTGGTGCTGATACTGGGCTTCGCCGTGGTGATCTGGCTGGGCCAGATGCTGGCGCCCTTTTTGACTGCACTGGTCATCGCCTTTCTGCTGCAGGGAGCGGTCAATGGACTGACGCGTCGCCGTGTGCCGCACTTGCTGGCGGTACTGCTGGTCTTCCTGGGGTTTCTCGGCGTCTTGCTGGCGATGGCGCTGATTCTGATGCCGTTGATCTGGAATCAGTTGGTCAACCTGCTGCAGGAAACGCCACGCATGTTTGCCAGTGGACAGTCCCTGCTCGACGACCTCCAGGCCCGCTATCCACAGCTGATCACACCGGACCAGATCCAGACCTGGATAGGCATGGCCGGGCGCGAGGTGACCCAACTTGGGCAGCGCGCCCTGTCGCTGTCGCTTTCCTCGCTCGGCAGTGTGTTGTCGTTGATCATCTATCTGGTGCTGGTACCGATCCTGGTGTTCTTCATGCTCAAGGATCGCGACCGCCTGGTGGGCTTTGCGGTGTCGTTGCTGCCGCAACGGCGCGAGTTGATGACTCGAATCTGGCATGAAATGGATGACCAGATCGCCAATTTTGTGCGCGGCAAGTTCATCGAGATCATCATCGTCGGCAGCGTGTCCTTCTTCACCTTCATGCTCTTCGGCCTGCCGTATTCAGCGCTGCTGGCCGTGCTGGTCGGGCTCTCGGTGCTGATCCCCTACATCGGCGCCGCCGTGGCCACGCTGCCGGTAGCCGCGGTGGCGGGCTTTCACTTCGGCATCAGCGACCAGTTCGTCTATGTTGTGATCGCCTACGGAGTGATCCAGGCGCTGGATGGCAATGTCCTGGTGCCGGTGCTGTTCTCCGAGGCGGTCAACCTGCACCCGGTGTCGATCATCCTGGCGGTGCTGTTTTTCGGCGGCATCTGGGGGTTCTGGGGCATATTCTTCGCCATTCCGCTGGCCACCTTGCTCAAGGCGCTGGTCTACGCCTGGCCGAGGGGCATCCAGCAGCGACGTGAGGAGGTATCGGCGGAAGCGCCTATTGAGGCGCGGGAAAGCGTCGACGAGTGATGGCGCTCGGTTTGCATTGCCCCCAGAGGTGCCCGACCGCCCGGAGGAGGGCGGTCGGCTCGCATATCACTCGCCGGCGTGCAAGGCCTGGGCGGCTTCCAGTACCTCGGCCACATGGCCCTTGACCTTGACGCCTCGCCATTCCTTGGCGAGCTTGCCGTCGACATCGATCAGGAAGGTGCTGCGTTCGATCCCCAGGTGTTCCTTGCCATACAGCTTCTTGAGCTTGATGACACCGAACAACTGGCAGATGCTTTCCTCCTTGTCGGAGATCAGCGGGAAGTTGAAGTCCTGCTTGGCCTTGAAGTTCTCCTGGGCACGGATGCCGTCCCGGGAGACGCCGATGATGACCGTATTGGCCGCGTCGAATGCCGTCTTGTTGTCCCGGAAATCGCCACCTTCGGTGGTGCAGCCGGGGGTGCTGGCCTTGGGGTAGAAGTAGACCACGACTTGCTTGCCGCGCAGTTCCGACAGCGTCAATTGGGTGTCGCCGGTGGCGGTCGCGGTGAAATCGGGGACCGGCTGGCCGAGGGTGATGCTCATGGTGTCTCCTGGGCTGGTGAGGAAATGAGGCCCTTGATTACACGCAACCGTGGATGAACTGTAAAGTCGTCGCTGTACAGGCCTTGACGCCCTGAGTACCATTTGGCTCTTGGCGGCGAGATATCGACCGGGCGCCAGGCATCATCTGAAAAGCTGACGAGCGCAGACACTTTTCGGGCAATGCCTGGCCCTCGGTGCGCGAAGGCCGCGTATACCAGGCAGGCCGGGAGGATGAGTAGAGGATGATCACGGGTAGCATCGTCGCGCTGGCGACACCGATGAAAGTCAACGGTGACATCGACTGGGAGGCCCTGCGCCGCCTGGTTCATTTCCACCTCGACAATGGCACCGATGCCATTGTCGCCGCAGGTACCACCGGCGAACCGACGACCATGTCGTTTGCTGAGCACTTCGATGTGATTCGTGCCGTGGTAGAGGAGGTCGATGGTCGTATTCCGGTGATTGCCGGTACCGGTTCCAACAACACCACCGAGGCGGTGGAACTGACCCGCTATGCCAAGGAGGTTGGGGCCGACTATTGCCTCACCGTGGCGCCCTACTACAACAAGCCGACCCAGGAAGGTTTGTATCAGCACTTCAAGGTGATTGCCGAGACCAGTGACCTGCCGGTGATTCTCTACAATGTGCCGGGCCGGACCTGCTCCGACATCTATAACGAGACGGTGCTGCGCCTGGCCGAGGTGGACAACATCGTCGGCCTCAAGGATGCCACCGGCAACCTGGAACGTGCCGAGGATCTGATCGCCCGCCTCGAGGGCAGTGGTTTCATGCTCTACTCCGGCGATGACGGCACGGCCTGCGATTTCATGTTGATGGGCGGACATGGTGACATCTCGGTAACCGCCAATGTGGCTCCCGGTGCCATGCACGAGCTGTGTGCCGCCGCCATTGCTGGTGAGACCGACAAGGCCCACCAGATCAATACTCGGCTGATGCCGTTGCACACCAACCTGGGCATCGAGGCCAACCCGATTCCGGTCAAGTGGGCACTGAACCGGATGGGCATGCTGGAGCCGGGTATCCGTCTACCGCTGACCTGGTTGTCCGAGAAATATCACTCTACCGTCAGCGAAGCCATGCAACTGGCGGGCTTGATCGAAGACTGAGCGATGGCCCAGGCCATCCCCAATGAGATATGACGCAAGGTGGACGCATGAACTCTGCGCTGAAATGGATGCCGCTGATAGCCGCTCTGGCTCTGGCGGGCTGCGCTCGAGAAGGCTACTACGACAACCGTAGCGTCGATTATGCCAAGGCTGAGGAAGGCGCGCCCTTGGAGCTGCCCGATACACGCAACACGCGGCGTTACCGCGATGTCATGCCGGTACCCGACGTCCCCGGTGCCTTCGCGTCCCAGGGCGATGGCTTTAATGCCCCCCCGCCTCGTGCCTTGAATGCCGGGAGCAGTGTCTCGGCCGGCGAGGTAGCCCGCCGTGAGGCCGGCGACCAGCACTGGTTGGTGGTGGGAGCCTCACCTGGCGTCGTGTGGTCCGAGGTCAGCGATTTCGCCACTGCTCGAGGCTTGGATGTGCGCTCGCGTGACGACCGCCGCGGCGTGCTGGAGACCGATCAGGGACGCATCAGTGTGGCCCCCGGCCTGCATCAGGGAGAGAGCGAGGTGCGCTGTGAGCAGGGGGGCGTTCCGGTGGAGGGTTGTTTGAATGCCCTGGAACGTCGCTTCGAACAGCGCAGCAACTTGGCCAGTGCCACTGCATCCGGGCTCGCGGCCCAGGGGAAGATGGAGCAGCAGGAGCAGCCACCGCGCCTCGAACAGAGCGATGGCGGCTGGCAATTGATGCTGCCCTATGACATCGAGCGCGCCTGGGCTGAGCTGAGTGCACAACTCCAGGCCGACTTCTCCCTCGAAGGGCGCCGTCAGCTGGTCGAACAGGATGCGAACTCGCACAGCTTCCTGGTCGACTATATACCGTTCAGTGAACGCAGCCGCGGCGTCTGGGCTTCGCTGGCGTCGATGAACTTCGGCGAGGAATCGAGGCAGGTGCGCCTGGAACTGAGCCAGCAGGGCACGAACCAGACGCTGGTACGCGCCCGCGCAACCGGTGACGAAGCGCTCCTGGCGGACGACGAGCGTGAATTGCTGGAGCGGATCGGAGGCCTGTTGCGCTGATGACCGCGCCGTGCGCTGACTCGGGTTACCTGCGCTTCGCGTCTCTGGGCAGCGGCAGCAAGGGTAACGCGACCCTGGTCAGCGACGGCGAGACAACCCTGCTGGTCGACTGCGGCTTCACGCTCAAGGAAACCGAGCAGCGCCTCGGGCGCCTCGGTCTGCATCCACGTCAGCTCGACGCCCTGCTGGTGACCCATGAGCATGGCGATCACCTACGCGGCGTCGGCCCCCTGGCCAGGAAACACGGCGTTCCCGTCTACCTGACGCCGGGGACCTGGCTGGCGGGGCGTACCGGCGAGCTGCCGCATCGCCACTGGATAACGCCCCAGTCGCCCTTTCGGATCAAGGGAATCGACATCGACCCGGTCACCGTGCCCCATGATGCCCGGGAGCCGGTGCAGTTCCGGCTTTCCGCCGCTGGACGACGGCTCGGCCTGCTGACCGATCTCGGCCATCCCAGTTCCCATGTCGTCGAGGCCTTCCAGGGCTGCGATGCCGTGGTGCTGGAATGCAATCACGATGTGCGACTCCTGGAAACGGGGCCCTATCCGCCGAGTCTCAAGCGGCGGGTTGGAGGACGCTGGGGCCACCTGGCCAACGAACAGGCCGCCTGGCTGCTGCAGCGGCTGGGCCTGGATCGTCTGCAGCACATCGTCTGCTCGCACCTGTCCGAACACAACAACCGCCCCGAGCTGGCCGTGGAGGCACTGAACCCGCTGCTCGACGGCGAGGTGTCCCGCCTGACGGTGGCCGCCCAGGACGAGGGGCTGGACTGGCGGATGATCCGCTGAACATACACAGGCGCCCGAGGCCACTCGCCGAGGTGTCGGGCAATGCCTGGGCTACTTCATCATATTGCCCTGGAGGCTCCCATGGACAAGCGTCAAGAACTCTATGCCGGCAAGGCCAAGTCGGTTTATGCCACTGACGACCCCGACCGTCTGATCCTGCACTTCCGCGATGACACCAGCGCCTTCGATGGCGAGCGCATGGAGTCGCTGGCGCGCAAGGGCAAGGTCAACAACCGCTTCAATGCCTTCATCATGGAGAAGTTGCAGGCGGCGGGGATTCCCACGCACTATGAGCGGCTGCTCTCCGACACCGAGAGCGTGGTCAAGAAGCTCGACATGCTGCCGGTGGAGTGCGTGATACGCAACATTGCCGCCGGGGGGCTGGTCAAGCGCCTGGGCGTTGAAGAGGGCAGTGAGCTGGCGCCGCCCACCTTCGAGCTGTTCCTCAAGAACGATGCCCTGCACGATCCGATGATCAACGAGTCGTTGGCGGAGACTTTCGGCTGGGCGACGCCCGAACAGCTGGCCGAGATGAAGTCGCTGACCTACCGGGTCAATGAGGTTCTCAAGCAGTTGTTCGCCGATGGTGACCTGCTGCTGGTGGACTACAAGCTCGAGTTCGGCCTCTTCAACGGCGAGATCGTGCTGGGTGACGAGTTCTCTCCGGACGGTTGCCGCCTGTGGGACGCCAAGACCCGCGAGAAACTCGACAAGGACCGCTTCCGGCAGGGCCTGGGTGGTGTGATCGAGGCTTATGAGGAAGTGGGGAGGCGCATCGGCGTCGATTTCAGCTGAAGACGACCGCCATGCCGAACGAAGGGCCCCGCGGGGCCCTTCCGCCGTGTCTGCTCCCGAACTATCGCAGTTGACGGTCGAGTGCCGTAGTTCGCGGGGCTCTCCGTCGTTGCTGTCCCTTACATCATCACGATCTCGACGACTTCCAGTAGTGTCTTGCTCTCATCGTTGACCACGGCGCGAAAGCGCACGTCCACGTCGCGCAATCGTACGCCGTAGATGCGATCCTCCGCGCCCTGGCGATAGGCGGGCCGCGGGTCCTGGGCCAGCACCTGGTGGATCAGTTCGCGCAATGAGGCGGCGTCGGGTCGGTCGGTCAGGGCGACCTGGGCCTCGGGGGCGATGCGTACCGGCAGCGAGGCAGGAGCCTCGGGGGCGAAGCCGGCACGGGCCTCGGGGCGGGATTCGACCCAGGGCAGGTAGGGCTTGATGTCCAGTACCGGCGTACCGTCGACCAGATCGACGCCACGCAGTCTCAGACGAACTCCCGCGTCAGTGTCAATGCCTTCCAGTTCCACCAGCGATTGCCCCAGCCGGTTGGGGCGGTGGGTGCTGCGGCTGGCGAAGACGCCGATCCTGGCGTTGCCACCCAGGCGGGGTGGGCGCACTAGCGGCGTCCAGCGCTCGGGGCTGAGGTGGAAGAGAAAAGTCACCCAGAGGTGGCTGAAGGCCTCCAGGCCACGCACCGTCAGAGGGTCATCGAAAGGCGGTGTCAGCACCAGGCTGGCCCGGGCGGCATCGGCCAGCCCCGGCTGGCGCGGTACGCCGAACTTGTCGGGATAGTCGCTTTCGATGTGGCCGATGGGTGTCAGGGTCACATTGTTGCAAGGAGGTGTGGGCATGCTCGATTCCACGACGTGTCGCGCTCGGGCATTGGCCCGAACGCCTGGCTTGTGTAGTCTCTTGGCGGTTTCATCATCTCAGGAAGTCACGCATGCGTCATGCCGATATCGAGCCTACATCGGCGGCTCCCTGCCGCGATGTCTCCCAGGACCGGAAAGCGCCGCGCATTTTCTACCGCCTCGCCAAGGCGCGGGATGGTGCTGATCAGGCCGAGGTTTTCCATCATGCCGTGATGCAGGGGGCCGTGGGCTATTACGAGCAGGAAGCCCGAGAGGCCTGGGCTGCCGTGTTGCCCCGCGACGGCAGCGCCTGGGTGGCGCGGCAGGCGCTCTATACCACTCTGGTGGCAACTTGCGATGGCCGTTGCGTGGGGTTTCTGGAACTCGACCTGAAACGGACTCGCGTGGAGTCGCTCTATGTGTGGCCTTCGCTGGCCCGCCGCGGCATTGGCTCGACCCTGTTGGTGCATGCCGAGCGCCTGCTGGTCGAGCAGGGCGCCGACCGGGTCGCTATCACTGCCAGCCTAGTGCTGGCCGATGGCCTGGAAAACCGTGGCTGGCGCCGCGTGCGCGAAGAGTGGGTCGAACGGGGCGGCCAGCGATTGCGCCGGTGGATCATGACGAAGTCGCTGACGGCAGTGGAGACCTGAAGGCGTCAGCTCTGCTGCTCGATGAGGCGCATCGACAGGTCGATGGCCTTGACGTCCTTGGTCAGGGCGCCGCTGGAAATGCAGTCGACGCCGGTGTCGGCGATGGCCTTGAGCGTGGATTCGTCGACATTGCCGGAGGCCTCGAGCGTGGCGCGTCCGGCGGTGCGTCGCACGGCCTCGCGCAGGTCGTCCAGCGAAAAGTTGTCGAGCATGATCACGTCCGCACCGGCCTCGAGCGCCTGGTCGAGCTCGTCGAAGTTTTCCACCTCGATCTCCACCGGCAGGTCCCGGGCGATGTCCCGGGCTTCCTTCACCGCGGCAGCGATCCCTCCGCAGGACGCGATATGATTCTCCTTGATCAGGAAGGCGTCGTAGAGGCCGATGCGGTGATTGTGACCGCCTCCGCAGGAGACTGCGTATTTCTGCGCCAGGCGCAGCCCCGGCAGGGTCTTGCGGGTGTCGAGCATGCGCACGCCGGTGCCGGCGAGCAGGTCGACGTAGTGGCGGGTACGCGTGGCGGTGCCGGAAAGCGTCTGCAGCAGATTCAGCGCCGCGCGTTCGCCGGTCAGCAGGCTGCGTGCCGGGCCCTCGAGCTCGAGGAAGGCCTGCCCGGCACTTAGCCGATCACCGTCGGCGGCCTGCCAGTGCAGAGTGACGCGCGAATCGAGGCGGCGGAACAGCTCGTCGACCCAGGCTACGCCGCACAGCACGGTGTCCTCTCGGGTGATCACCCGGGCGCGGGCCCATTGTTTCTCGGCGATCAGCTCGGCGGTAATATCGCCGGGGCCGACATCCTCGGCCAGCAGCCGGGCGGCGCTGTCGCGGATCTCTTCGGCGAGGGCATCCTGATAGTGCATGGCGGGGTCCGTCTCTGTGCTGGAAAGCGGGAGATGTTCATTATAGAGGAAAGCGCAGCATTGACGTCAGGGGGTAAGCATGCCGATTGAACAGGGCTGGCTGGAGGGCGCGCGCCACGTGATATCGCCCAATCAGGACGCGCGACCGGAGGGCGAGGTGTCCTTGCTGGTCCTGCATTCCATCAGCCTGCCGCCGGGGCAGTTCTCCGGCGATGCCATCGAGCGATTGTTCACCAATCGCCTGGATGCCGAGGCGCATCCTTATTTTGCTGCTATCCGCGGGCTGCGGGTGTCGGCCCACCTGTTGATCCGGCGCGATGGAGGCTGTGTGCAGTTCGTGCCGTTCACGGCGCGAGCCTGGCACGCGGGCCGTTCATGGTGGCGCGACGGCAGGCGATGGCGTCGGGCACTGAACGACTTCTCGGTGGGCATCGAACTGGAAGGGGATGAAGTGACGCCCTACACCGAGGCGCAGTACCGCTCCCTGGCCTGCGCCACGCGGTCACTGCGGGCTCAATATCCGGCCATTACAGCGGAGCGCATCACCAGTCATGCCCGTGTTGCGCCACTACGCAAGAGCGATCCCGGGCCGGCCTTCGATTGGGCTTATTTTCGCCAATCGGTGGGTAAAGTGACTCGATAGTGCGTAAAAAAACATACTTTTTGCCTGGTATGTCTCTTGTGACCCCGGCCCAGGTCGTTGTTCTACTAACTCGGCTTTCATGGTGCGATCCACTATGAAGGTGCGGGATAGCCCAAGGGTTGTGGGCGTCATGTGGGTTTTGAAAAAAATTTCCATGTCTGTTTCAATTGGCAGCAGTGAGTGTTTACGGTATCGTCAGCGCACCCACCGACATTGGTCGCGTTGTCTTGTAAAACGACTACAAATCTGGCAGATGGCGTGGAACCGCTTCCACGCCTTCCCACAGAGCGCCACAGGCCCCTCGCTGCGGGGCTGTCGCCCCAACGTCATTCGGAGAGACGTCTATGAGTCTTGAGACACGAGAAGATCTCGATCCGGTCGAAACCCAGGAGTGGTTGGATTCCCTGGAGTCGGTTCTGGATCGCGAGGGTGAGGACCGGGCCCGGTACCTCATGAACCGGCTAGCGGATCGCTATCGCCGCGATGGCATGCAAGTGCCCTTCTCGGTGACGACGCCGCACCGCAACACCATTCCGGTGCATCGTGAGGCGCCGATGCCGGGCGACCTGTTCATGGAGCGCCGCATTCGTTCGCTGGTTCGCTGGAACATGGCCGCCATGGTGACCCGGGCCAACAAGGCGAACAAGGGTATCGGGGGGCATCTGGCCAGTTTCATGTCCAGCGCGACCCTCTACGACGTGGGCTTCAACCACTTCTTCCGCGCCGCCAATGGCGATTTCAAGGGCGACCTGGTGTTCATCCAGGGCCACAGCTCCCCGGGTATCTATGCACGCTCCTATCTGGAAGGTCGCCTGACCGAAGACCAGATGGACAAGTACCGCCAGGAAGTGGATGGCGATGGCCTGTCGTCCTATCCGCACCCCTGGTTGATGCCTAACTATTGGCAATTGCCCACGGTCTCCATGGGGCTGGGGCCGATCATGGCCATTTATCAGGCCCATGTCATGAAGTATCTGGACCAGCGTGGCCTGCAGCCGATGCAGGACCGCAAGGTCTGGGCCTTCCTCGGTGATGGCGAGTGTGACGAGCCGGAAACACTGGGCGCCATTCATCTCGCCAGCCGCGAGAAACTCGACAACCTGAACTTCGTCGTCAACTGCAACCTGCAGCGTCTCGATGGCCCGGTGCGTGGCAATTCGCGCATCATGGACGAGCTCGAAGGCGTGTTCCGGGGTGCCGGCTGGAACGTCATCAAGGTCGTCTGGGGGCGGCTGTGGGACCCGCTCTTCGAGAAGGACAAGAAGGGCATCCTGCAGAAGCGCATGGACGAGGCGGTCGACGGCGAATACCAGAACTACAAGGCCAACGGCGGCGCCTATACCCGGGAGCACTTCTTCGGCAAGTATCCCGAGACCGCCGAGCTGGTCAAGGACATGTCCGACGAGGACATCTGGAAGCTCAACCGCGGTGGCCACGATCCGTTCAAGATCTATGCGGCCTACCATGAGGCCTTCCATAATGCCAACGGTCGTCCCACCGTCATCCTGGCGCATACCGTCAAGGGCTACGGCCTGGGCGCCGCCGGCGGCGAGGCCGACAACGAGGCCCACCAGGTCAAGTCCATCGACGACCCGGACGTCCTGAAGGACTTCCGCGATCGTTTCGGCATCCCGGTCTCCGACGAGCAGATCGAAAACGAGATGCCCTACTACAAGCCGGACGACGACAGCCCGGAGATGAAATACATGCATCTCCAGCGCGAGCGTCTGGGCGGCTACCTGCCGGCGCGCAACCCGGACTTCGAGGCCCTGGAGATTCCGTCGCTCGAGGACAAGACCTTCGCCTCGCAGCTGAAGGGCTCCAACGGCCGTGAAGTTTCCACGACCATGGCCTTCGTGCGCATCCTCAACGGCCTGGTCAAGGACAAGAAAGTCGGTAAGCAGGTCGTGCCGATCGTGCCCGACGAGGCGCGCACGTTCGGCATGGAGGGCATGTTCCGCCAGCTCGGCATCTATACCTCCGAAGGGCAGAAGTACGAGCCCATGGACAAGGGCCAGCTGATGTTCTATCGCGAGGACCAGGCGGGTCAGGTCCTCGAGGAAGGCATCACCGAGGCCGGCGCCATGTCGTCCTGGATTGCCGCCGCGACCTCCTACAGCAACCATGGCCTGCCGCTGCTGCCGTTCTACATCTACTACTCGATGTTCGGCTTCCAGCGTATCGGCGATCTGGCCTGGGCTGCCGGCGACATGCAGGCGCGTGGCTTCCTGGTTGGCGGTACTGCCGGGCGCACGACCCTGAACGGCGAAGGCCTGCAGCACCAGGATGGCCATAGCCATCTCCAGGCCTCGATGATTCCCAATTGCCGTAGTTATGATCCTACCTATGCCCATGAGGTGGCGGTGATCGTCCAGGATGGTCTGAAGCGGATGTACGCCGACAAGGAAAACTGCTTCTACTATCTGACGGTGATGAACGAGAACTACGAGCAGCCGGCCCTGGAAGAGGTGCCCACCGAGGACATCATCAAGGGCATGTACCTGCTGCGCGAAACCCAGGGCGACAAGGCTCGCGTCCAGTTGATGGGCTCCGGCACCATCCTGCGTGAGGTCGAGGCGGCCGCTGAGCTGCTCGCCGAAGAGTGGGGCATTGGCGCCGACATCTGGAGCGTCACCAGCTTCAACGAGCTGCGTCGCGAGGCGCTGGAGGTTGA
Source organism: Halomonas eurihalina (assembly GCF_008274785.1). Classification (GTDB taxonomy): domain Bacteria; phylum Pseudomonadota; class Gammaproteobacteria; order Pseudomonadales; family Halomonadaceae; genus Halomonas; species Halomonas eurihalina. Next base: position 36,148 of record NZ_VTPU01000017.1, on the reverse strand, counting down.
TCGCCAGGCCTTCCTCAAGCCGGCCGAGGAGCCGGGCAAGCCGCACGTTACCGCTTGCCTGGAAGGCCGTCAGGGGCCGGCCATCGCCTCCACCGACTACATGAAGCTGTTCGCCGACCAGGTCCGCGCCTGGGTGCCGACCGACTATCATGTATTGGGCACCGATGGTTATGGCCGTTCCGATACCCGCGAGAAGCTGCGTCACTTCTTCGAGGTCAATCGCTACTTCGTTACCGTGGCCGCGCTCAAGGCGCTGGCTGATCGTGGCGAGATCGATCGCAAGGTCGTGGCCGAGGCCATCGAGAAGTACGGCATCGACCCCAACAAGCCGAACCCGCTTGAGGTGTGAGTCGTCGACCGATCCGGTGGCATGGCGGGCCGTCAGGGCCCGCCCCCGTCAAGAGTTTGAAGGAGCGCGACCTTGAGTAGCGAAATCATCAAAGTGCCCGATATCGGTGGCGATACCGATGTCGAAATCATCGAGATCGCAGTGTCGGAAGGCGATGTCATCGAGCCAGAAGACACCCTGATCACATTGGAATCCGACAAGGCCAGCATGGACGTACCGTCGCCCCAGGGCGGCAAGGTGCTGAAAGTGCTGGTTAAGGAGGGCGATACCGTCTCCGAAGGTGACGCTATCGTCGAACTCGAAGCCGAAGGCGGCGGTGACGCCGACGATGGCGGGGAAGACGCCGCCGCCGAGCAGGCGTCGGCCCCGAAGTCCGACGAAGCGCCGGCCGAAGAAGCGCCGGCCAAGCCTGCCGCCAAGTCCGGTGGCGGCTCGCGTACGGTAGAGATCAAGGTACCCGATCTCGGCGGCGCATCCGATGTCGAGATCATCGAGGTGGCGGCCAGCGAGGGCGACACGCTCGACGCCGAGGACACCTTGATCACCCTGGAGTCCGACAAGGCCTCCATGGATGTACCGAGCCCCTATGCCGGCAAGCTGGTCAGCCTGACCGTCAAGGAAGGCGACACCGTCTCCGAGGGCGATGTGATCGGCAGCATGGAAGTCGCCGATGAGTCGGGCGGAGCCGAGGCGAGCGAGAGTGCTCCGGCCGCCGATGAGGCACCGAGCGAGCCGGAAGCTGCCGCCGAGCCCGAGGCCGACGAGGAATCTGCCGGGGGCGAGCCCGAGCGCAAGGAGGTTCGCGTGCCGGACCTCGGTGGTTCCAGCGACGTGCCGATCATCGAGGTGGCGGTCGCCGAGGGCGACGAGGTCGACGAAGAGGATCCGCTGATCACGCTGGAATCCGACAAGGCCTCCATGGACGTGCCGAGCCCCCACAAGGGCAAGCTGGTCGAGCTGAAGGTGAAGGAGGGCGACACCGTCTCCGAGGGCGATGTGATCGCCATCATCGAGACTGCCGCCGCCAAGCCTGCAGCGAAGAAGGCCGAGCAGAAGCCGACTGAGAAAGCCGAAGCGTCGAGCGCCAAGCGCGAGTCGGGCGACGACAAGCCGGCCGGTCGGCCCAGCCCCGAGGCGGAGATGGCGGCTCACAAGCCCCGCGACGGCAAGCTGGTGCATGCTGGTCCGGCGGTTCGCATGCTGGCCCGCGAGTTGGGTGTCGACCTGGGGCTGGTCAAGCCCACCGGTCCCAAGGAGCGGGTGCTCAAGGAAGACGTCCACAACTACGTCAAGCAGGTCATGGCCGGTCAGGCCAAGACGCCTGCCGGCGGCGCGGCCGCTGAAGGTGGATCGGGCATTCCGTCGGTGCCGGATGTCGACTTCAGCCAGTTCGGCGAGGTCGAAGAGAAGCCGATGGGCCGCCTGATGAAGATGGGCGCGACCAACCTGCATCGTAGCTGGGTCAACCTGCCGCATGTGACCCAGTTCGACGAGGCTGACATCACCGAGCTGGAAGCTTTCCGCAAGTCGATGAAGGCCGAGGCGGAGGCCCAGGGCGCCAAGCTCACGCCGCTGCCGTTCTTGATCAAGGCCTGCGCCTTCGCGCTGCGCAAGTTCCCGCAGTTCAATGTCAGCCTGAAGAGCGACGGTGAAACCGTGGTGCACAAGAAGTACGTGCATATCGGCATCGCCGTGGATACGCCGGACGGGCTGATGGTGCCGGTGATTCGTGATGCCGACCAGAAGTCGCTGATCGATCTGGCCAAGGAATCCGTGGAACTGGCCGGCAAGGCACAGTCGAAGAAGCTCAAGCGCGAGGAGATGACCGGTGGTTGCTTCACCATCTCCAGCCTGGGCTCCATCGGCGGTACCGCCTTCACGCCGATCGTCAATGCGCCGGAGGTCGCCATTCTGGGCGTCTCCAAGTCGCAGACCAAGCCGGTATGGGATGGTCAGGCCTTCCAGCCGCGGCTGATGATGCCGCTGTCGTTGTCCTATGACCACCGTGCGGTCAATGGCGCCGATGCGGCACGCTTCACCGCCTTTTTGGGACAGGTACTGACGGATATCCGTCGTCTGCTGCTCTGATAGTTGGCGAGGCCATTACAGGCCATGACGAGACGACGGCGCCGCGAGGCGCCGTCGTTTTTTCAAGCCTTTCACGGTGCCTGTCATCGGGCAGGCAGACGAAAGTCCTAGTAAGCTTAACTGACTGTTGTTGCAGTTTTTTTTCATGGCAATGGCGACTCGCTGAGCCGTGCTGCTTGTCTGGCGGGAATGGCACGGGTATGGTTCGCTTCTCATTTTTCAATCTTTGCCACTTCCTCGTTTTCAAGGAGCAGTTAGATGCGTTTGATCCTGTTGGGCGCTCCCGGCGCCGGCAAGGGCACCCAGGCTCAGTTCATCTGCGAGCGTTTCGGCATTCCGCAGATTTCCACTGGTGACATGCTGCGCGCCGCCGTCAAGGAAGGCAGCGAGTTGGGGCTGCAGGTCAAGGAAATCATGGAGACCGGCGGTCTGGTGTCCGATGACCTGATCATTTCCCTGGTCAAGGAGCGCATCGCACAGCCCGATTGTGCCAAGGGCTTCCTGTTCGACGGCTTTCCGCGCACCATTCCCCAGGCGGATGCCATGAAAGATGCCGGCGTGAAGATCGATCACGTTCTCGAGATTGCTGTGCCCGACGAGGAAATCGTCAATCGCCTGGCGGGCCGCCGTATTCACCCCGCCTCCGGTCGGGTCTATCACGTCGACCTGCATCCGCCGCGCGAGGAGGGCAAAGACGATGTCACCGGCGAGGCGCTGATCCAGCGTGACGATGACAGCGAAGCCACGGTGCGCAATCGCCTGTCCGTCTATCACGATCAGACCGCTCCCCTGGTCGAGTATTATCAGGACTGGGCCAAGCAGGAACCCGAAGTGGCGCCGAACTATCATCGCGTCGAGGGCGTGGGCAGTGTCGATGATATTACTGCTCAGGTGATCGAGGCCCTCGAGGGCTGACGTTCTGTGATCGCTGAGAACAACGGCCCGCACGATGCGGGCCGTTGTCGTATAATGCCCCGACATTTTTCATCATCGCGTATTCCTCATGCCGATCCTGCTGGCCCTGGACGCCTCCTCGAGCGCCTGTTCCGCCGCTCTATTGCGTCGCCGAGACAATCATCCTGACGAGCTGATCTCCCGTTTCGAGCTTGCGCCCCGGGCGCATACCCGCCGCCTGCTGCCGATGGTCGACGAGGTGCTCGACGAAGCCGGTGTGACGCCTGCCGATCTCGATGCCATCGCCTATGGTCGAGGCCCCGGCTCTTTTACCGGGCTACGCATCGCGGCGGGGGCCGCCCAGGGGCTGGCCTTCGGCCTGGATCGCCCCCTGCTCGGCATCTCGACGCTTCAGGCGCTGGCGCTGGGGGCGCATCGTCGCCATCACTATCGTTACCTGATCACGGCTTTGGATGCGCGCATGGGCGAGATCTATGCCGCCTGCTGGCGGTGTCACCAGGGCCATGTCGAGCCGTTGGACGAGGAGGCGGTGCTGCCGCCGGAGCGGCTGCAACTGCCCGAAGGACATGACGATCACGACTGGGTGGGTGTGGGTTCCGGCTGGACGCTGCGGGAGTCGATGCCCGCCGGGACGCAGGTGGCGATGAGCCTGTGCCTGCCGGATGTGGACGTCGCCGCCGAAGACCTGGTGCTGTTGGCCGCCGATGCCTTTGCCGCCGGCGAGGGTCGGCCGGCCCATGAGGTGCAGCCGGTCTATCTGCGTGACCAGGTCGCCTGGCGCAAGTCGCGATGAGTGGCAGCGCCCGTGTCGCGGTAGAAGACGATGCCCGCCTGGCCGCCCGCTGGGGGCTGCCGATGCGCGTCGATGCACCGGACGCGCCCCTGGTCTTGCGCCATGAGGACGAACGACTGGTACTGGCCGGTGATCCGCGCGATTACGGCAATCCGCTGGCGGTGGATTTCGCCGCCGGGCGGGCCGCTCATCGGCGTCGCTTCGGTGGCGGCCGCGGTCAGTTGATTGCCCGGGCCTGCGGTCTCGGCAAGGGCGTGACGCCCTCGGTGGTGGACGCCACCGCCGGCCTGGGGCGCGACGCCTTCGTGCTGGCCTCGCTCGGTGCCGAGGTACTGCTGGTCGAGCGCGTGGCGGCCATTGCTGCCTTGCTGGAAGATGGACTGGCGCGCGCCGCCGCCGATCCCGATGCCGCCGAAATCGCGGCCCGCATGCGGTTGGTGCATGGCGACGCCGGCTATGAGCTGGCCCGCCGGGTGGCAGAGAGCGGCATCGCGCCTCAGGTCGTTCATCTGGACCCCATGTTCCCGCATCGCGCCAAGTCGGCGCTGGTCAAGAAGGAAATGCGGCTGTTCCGCGAACTGGCCGGCGACGACGCCGATGCCCCGCGACTGCTGGAAGCGGCGCTGGACGTGGCGACACATCGCGTGGTCGTCAAGCGACCGCGCAAGGCGCCTCCCATCGACGGCCCGGCGCCGCGCCATGTGCTCGAGGGCAAGACCAGTCGCTATGATCTGTATGTCCATCGCTCGCTGACGGCGTCATAGGTATCGCTCCGTTTCACGCCTCGGCATGACGCGCGATTCGCTGCAGTCGATGACGCAGCGCCGGGTCAAACAGTGTCTGTCCGCGTCGCGCACCTTCACACAGTCGCGAACCGTAATAGAGCCGTCCTTCCCGGGTGCGCAGCCAACCTTCGGCCTCGAGACTCTGCACCAGGCCCGCGAACAGGCGTGCGTCGAAGAATTCCGGCGAATCGCGTCCGGTCAGGCGTGCCAGGCGCTCGGCCAACTGTCGGGTGCGTTCGGTCAGGGCGTCGCGGGTGAAGTGTCCCGGCGCCTCGTCCAGCAGTACCGAGAGCAGCAGGTAACCGCGCTCCAGCGGTGGCTGCATGAGCCGGCCCAGCATGCGCAATTGTTCCTCGCCGGTCAGCGAGTCGGTGCGTCGCCAGGCCTCGGCGTCGCGCTCGAGAAGCCCCTGTGCGGCGAGGCGTTCGAGGGTGTCGGCCAGCGCCTCGCGAAACGAGGCCGGCGGGGCAATGGCGAATTCCCGCATCAGCACCGGCCAGCTCGGTGCCAGCAGGCGTTCCAGGTCATCCAGGCTCTGACGGGCCTGGTGGCGAAAGGCGAAGGCGGTGAGGCCGGTCAGTGCGTAGAGATGCAGGACATTGTTGCGATACCAGCCGAGCAGCGTGGCTTGGGCGGGATCGGCGGTGACCAGGTCGCCCAGGGCGTGGGGTTGGTACTTGAGCATGCCCAGCGATTGCGCCTGATCGATCCAGTCGCCGGGCTCGCCGGGCGGCAAGGTGGTCGTGCTCTGCTGGCTAAGCTCGGCCAGCAGTGTCAGATGGCGTTCCAGCAGTGTGGCCTCGATGGCATGGTGCGGTGTGGCCAGGATACCGAGGGCGACCAGGTTCACCGGGTTGAGCGAGGCGGCGGCATTGATGCGCCGCGCCAGTGTTTCCCCGAGCTCGGTGACCGCGGCGCGCTTCCACTCGGGGGCTTCTTCGCTCGGCGACGTCGCGCTGCGCCAGTCGGGCTGGGTATGGTCGAGGAAGTCGGCCAGCGACAGCGGCTCGCCGACGTTTAGTGCCACGCGACCATGGGGCTCACGCAGTCGTCGCAGAATGCTCAGCAGGGCAAGTGGCGACTCCTTGCGCTTGCGGCCACCGGCCAGTTCGCGCTGATAGCTGGCTTCCTCGAGGATGCGCTCGTAGCCGATGTAGACCGGCACGAAGACGAGCGACTGTCCGCCTTCCCACTGGCTGCGCAGGAAGGAGTCCAGCGTCATGGACAGCATGCCGGGGCGGGGCGGCAGCATCCTGCCGCTGCGCGAGCGCCCCCCTTCGATGAAGTATTCCAGCGGATGCCCGCGATTGAGCAGGCGGTGCAGATATTCCTTGAAGACTGCCGAATACAGCGGCTGGCCACGAAAGCTGCGACGCATGAAGAAGGCGCCACCGCGGCGCAGCAAGGGGCCGATCAGCGGCATGTTGAGATTGCGGCCGGCGGCGATGTGCGGAGGCATCAACCCCTGGGTGTAGAGCACATAGGACAGCAGCAGATAGTCGATGTGGCTGCGATGACAGGGTACATAGACCAGGGTGTGCTCGCCGGCCAGGTCCTTGATGCTCTCCAGTCCACGCGCATCGATGCCATCGTAGAGGCGATTCCACAACCGCCGCAGCACGCCATCGAGGAAGCGCATCACCGGGTAGCTCATGCTGGAGGCGATCTCACGGCCATAGCGTCGTGCGCGTTTCGTCAGGCGTGCGCGCAGACGAGGCGACTGGCTGGCCTGCTCCGCGATGGCGCGGCGCACCGGCTCGCTGCGTGCCACGCCCTCGATCAGGGTGCGACGGTGGGACAGGTCCGGTCCCAGTACGCGGGAGCGCATGCGTCGGAAATGCACGCGCAACAGGCGGGCGGCCTTGCGGTCGGTGAGGGACGTTTCGCGCCCGTCATCGAGTTCGGCCAGGCGCAGGGGCGCGCCGAAATGAACCTCCAGATCGCGCCCATTGACCATGACCGCCAGCAGGCGTCGCAACCGGCCGGTGAGGCGCCAGCTATCGGCCGCAAGCAGCTGCCAGAGGCCGAAACGCTTGCCAGGCGCCCGCCCCCAGAAGATGCTGACGGGCACCAGTTGAATGTCGCAGCCCGTGTCGCGGTGTGCTTCGATAACCGCCTGGAAAGGCGAGCGTGAACTCTTGCGACGCTGCCACAGGCGACGTCGCGTGGTGGGGAGTGAGAGCTGGGCAGGCAGGATTCGCTCACCGAGCTGCCTGGGCATGGTGGCATCGGGCAGGCCCTGTCGCCGGGCCAGAACCTCGAGCAGCAACCCATCAGAGAGGGATGAGCGCGGCAGAACGTAAAGGGTCGGTAATTCGGGGTCGAGCCCGAGATCCTCCGCGGCGGGCTCGAGCAGGCGCACTTGGGTCCAGGCGTCGATCAGGCGGCGCAGAGGCGCACGGAGCGGATTGACGGAAGTGGCGTTGGCCATGCGGTCGCTCTTGAAGAGGATAGAGGGCCAGTATAACGATGCCCTGCGCTAGGGTCAGGAGGCGTGGGGAGCAATGGAGGAAGGGACGATGGCAGGAGCCTGGCGGGACGCCAATCATTTTCAGCTGCTGCCCGAGGCAGCACGTTTCCTACCGGCCATGTTCGAGGCCGTCGGCGCGGCCCGGGAAACCTTGCTGATCGAGCTGTACCTGATGGAGTCGGGGCGGCTGACCACGCTGGTGATCGATGCACTGCTGGAGGCGGTGTCGCGCGGCGTGACGGTGCGGCTGATGCTCGACGGCTATGGTGCCATGGGCCTGTCGACGGCGGACCGGCGTCGCCTGGAGGAAGGCGGTGTGACCCTGCGCTGGTTCAATCCCCTGGGGCTGCACTCCCTGGCGCGCAATCTGACCCGCGATCATCGCAAACTGGTGGTGGTAGACGGCCGGGTGGCCTTCACTGGCGGCTTCGGTGCGGTCGATGACTTTCTCGAGGCCTGGTACGAGGTGGCGGTACGCATCGAAGGCCCGGTGGTGGCCGACTGGGAGCGTCTGTTCGTGTCGCTCTGGAATTCACCGGTGACGCGAGGCGGCAGGAGTGAAGCGCATTCGTCAGGCTCGCTGCCCATCACGGCGCTACCCGCGGTGGGCAAGATGCGCGGCCGTGTCGTCTGGGGGCGAGGGTATCGCTATCAGGCCATCCGGCTGTCCCTGCATCGCCGCGTGGATGATGCGCACCGTCGTATCTGGATGTGCACGCCCTATTTCGTGCCGACCCTGAGCCTGCGACGGCGGCTGGCGCGGGCCGCGCGACGCGGGGTGGACGTGCGCCTGCTGCTGCCGGGCGGTGCCCATGACCATCCCGGTGTACGTTACGCCGGCCAGCGTTTCTATGGGCGTCTGCTGCGGGCCGGCGTGCGCATTTTCGAGTTCCAGCCATCCTTCATCCACGCCAAGTTCTCGCTGGTCGACGACTGGGTGAGCCTGGGTTCCTGCAACTTCGACCACTGGAGCCTGCAGTGGAACCTGGAAGCCAATCAGGAAGTGGATGACGCGGATTTCGCCGCCGATGTGGCGGCCCTGTTCGAGCGTAACTTCGCCGCTAGCCACGAAGTTCACCGTGACGACTGGGCGCGCCGGCCACGCTTGCAACGCTTCAAGGAATGGCTGTTCGGCACGCTGGACGGGATGTTGACGAGGCTCAGATAAGTTTGAAGAGCGCGGCTGGCGCCGCTGGAAGAAGTAAGACGGCGCGCCGCGCCTGGAAGAGGAAAGCAACCCCAGCCCCGCTTCACCGGGAACTATAAGTTTTAAGCTGTGAGAAAAAACTTACCGTTGGGCTACGGGGTGGCAGTCTTCCCCCTTCCCCCTTACTTCTTACGCGTCTTCTTGCCGCGACCGGGCGGTCCCTTGCGGCGGGGTTTGGGCTTGGGGGTTTCCGGGGGGACTCGATAGTGCAGGTAGAGGTCGAGCACCAGTTCGGGGAGTTGTGCGACTAGCCGCTCCAGACGTTGTTCGTCGGTGGCGAGTTCGGCCATGTCGGGCTCGTCGGCGAACAGTCCCGAGAGCAGCATGAAGGGCAGTAGCATGGTGGCGGCGGCTTCCTCGTCCTCGGCGAACCAGGCCGCCTCGTCGAGGAATACGCCTTCCATGAAGCCCGCGCACCAATCGCCGATCGGCGTTTCCTCCGGTGCCAGGCCGCCCAGCTCCAGGTCGAATGGCAATTCGGGCAGGCCACCGCCTTCCAGCACTTGGATGGCGTTGTGGCGCAACTGCTCGAGCAGTGCCAGCGTCGACTCGCGTTCGCTATCGTCTGCGAAGGCCGGTTCGCCATGAAAAAGTTCCGGTACCCAGGTGGTGGCGGGAGCGTCGCTCGGTGCCACGGCCAGGGCAACCAGGAAACCGTGGGCGCCGATCAGGTCCAGGGCGTCGGCGTCGACCCTTTCCGATTCGAGAAAATCGTCGAGCCGGTCGAGGGCCTCGTCGTCGAGAAGCGGCTGGGGCTGGGGGGTATCGGTGTCGGACATGGTGACGTGGCTCTGGCTGGGAAGTCTTTACTTTACGCCGCCGTGGCGTGGCGCCATTCTAGCATCCCATGATCCATCCCGTGTTGCCTGAACCCGATCCCGAATGGCTCGACTCCCTCGATCGCGCGGCCAGCCAGCGTGCGTTGCACGAGCGGGTCGAAGCCGCCTGGCGGTTGTGTCGCGAGGTGCATGAGACCTTGCCGCGTCCGGCCGTCTGGCTGGATCTGCGTGGCAAAGGGGCCGGGCAGGCGCATTTCGGGCGTGGCGGCCTGAGGTTCAATCCGGTGCTTTTTGACGAGAATCGTCATGCCTTCCTGGTCGACGTGGTGCCCCACGAAGTGGCCCACTGGCTGGTGCATCACCTGGCGGATGGCCATCGGGCGCGTCCCCACGGCCACGAATGGCGCACGGTGATGCGCGAGCTGTTCGGGCTGGTGCCGCAGACCACGCATCGTTTCGATACCGGACGTGCCAGCCCCGAACCCTATCGTTATCGCTGTGGCTGTCGCGAGCATGGTTTCTCGGCGCGTCGCCATGGCCTGGCCCGGCAAGGGCATCGGTATCAGTGTCGAAAATGCGGTCAGCCGTTGGTCTATATGTGCCGTTCGGCGCTCGCGGACTCTATTTAACTGTTTGTTATAAAAAAGAAAATTGTTCATACCAATGTCTAAAGTGAAGCCGGAGCGGCAGAGGGTTATGCTGGGAGCACTTTACATGGCGCCGGTCGACGCTGCGTCGCGCTGGATCGGCATCATTCACCTGAAGGGATCATCCCGAGGACAGAGGCATTTCGATGAGCGATCAGCAGCATATCTATCCGGTACGTGATGACATCGCCGCCAAGGCCTGGGCCGACAAGGACACCTACCAGGCCATGTACCAGCGCTCCGTGGATGATCCGGACGGCTTCTGGGCCGAGCAGGCCCGGCAACTGGAGTGGTTTCAGGCGCCGAGCGTCATCAAGAACACCTCCTTTGCCTCGAACAACGTCGACATTCGCTGGTTCGAGGATGGCAAGCTGAATGCCAGCGTCAACTGCCTGGATCGCCACTTGGCCAGCCGCGGCGACCGGCCCGCGATCATCTGGGAAGGCGACGATCCGGCCGAGTCCAAGACCCTGACCTACCGCGAACTACACGAGCGGACCTGCCAGCTGGCCAATGCCCTCAAGGAGCTGGGGGTCGGCAAGGGCGACACCGTGACGCTCTACATGCCGATGGTGCCCGAGGCGGCCATGGCCATGCTCGCCTGTGCGCGCATCGGCGCCGTGCACTCGGTGGTGTTCGGCGGCTTCTCGCCGGATGCTCTGGCTCAGCGCGTCCAGGATGCCGCCTCCAAGGTGGTGATCACCGCCGATGAGTCGGTGCGTGGTGGCAAGCAGGTACCGCTCAAGGACAACGTCGATGCGGCCCTGACTCGCGAGGGCACCGAGGTGGCCGAGACGGTGCTGGTGCTCCAGCGTACCGGCGGGCAGATCGACTGGAAGGACGGCCGCGACGTCTGGTTCCACGAACTGGTCGACAAGCAGTCCACCGATTGCCCCGCCGAGGAGGTCAGCGCCGAAGACCCGCTGTTCATTCTCTATACCTCCGGTTCGACAGGCGCACCCAAGGGGCTCAAGCACACCACCGGCGGCTATCTGCTGCAGGCTGCTCTGACTCACCAGTACGTCTTCGACTATCGCGACGGCGAGGTCTACTGGTGCACCGCCGACGTGGGCTGGGTGACCGGCCACAGCTACATCGTCTATGGCCCGCTGGCCAATGGCGCGACGACCCTGATGTTCGAGGGCGTGCCGAGTTATCCGACCAATGGCCGCATGGGCGAGATCGTCGACAAGCACCAGGTGAGTATTCTGTACACCGCGCCCACGGCGGTGCGTGCCCTGATGGCTCACGGCGACCATGTCATGGACTCCAGCCAGCGCGATAGCCTGCGCCTGCTGGGTTCGGTGGGCGAGCCTATCAACCCCGAGGCTTGGGAGTGGTTCTATCGGGTGATCGGCAAGGAGCGCTGCCCGATCGTCGACACCTGGTGGCAGACCGAGACCGGCGGCATCATGATCGCGCCGCTGCCCGGTGCCACTGACCTCAAGCCCGGCTCGGCGACCCTGCCGTTCTTCGGCGTGCAACCGGCGCTGGTCGACAATGAGGGCCATCTTCTCGAGGGCGCCTCCGACGGCAACCTGGTGGTGCTCGATTCCTGGCCGGGGCAGGCACGTTCGATCTGGAACAATCACGAGCGCTTCGTCCAGACCTACTTCTCCACCTACGAGGGCATGTACTTCACCGGCGACGGTTGCCGTCGCGACGAGGACGGCTACTACTGGATCACCGGTCGGGTCGACGACGTGCTCAACGTCTCGGGCCATCGCATGGGCACTGCCGAGATCGAGTCCTCACTGGTGGCTCACGAGGCCGTGGCCGAGGCCGCCGTGGTCGGCTATCCCCATGACATCAAGGGGCAGGGCATCTACATTTACGTGACCCTGGACGACCAGCACGAGCCCAGCGACGAGCTCAAGAAGGAACTGACCCAGTGGGTGCGCAAGGATATCGGGCCGATCGCCTCACCGGACGTCATCCAGTGGGCGCCGAGTCTGCCCAAGACCCGCTCCGGCAAGATCATGCGCCGTATCCTGCGCAAGATCGCTGCCAACGAGTGCGATGGCCTGGGCGACACCAGCACCCTGGCGGATCCGTCGGTGGTCGAGGAGTTGATCGAGCATCGAGCCAATCGTTGAGCGTCGTGTCACGACGCGCCCCGTTGAATGGTGGATGGCGCGCTCGTCCACCATCCTGCACTGCAGCCGGCCACGGGCCGGCTTTTTCATGACGTTGACGGAAAGTGTCGACAATTCAGGCGGATCGCTTGGGCATTGCCTCGGCCATGGGGTAACATGCGGTAAATTACAAGCGTCCAGCAGGCGGCGGGCCCGCCCGTTGCATTCCGGAACCGGAGGAGAACCATGGCTTTTGCCCAGAAATTCATCGTCGCCGATGACCATCCGTTGTTCCGTGCGGCCCTCACCCAGGCGTTGCGCCAGTTGGCGCCCCAGGCCGAGATCGTCGAAGCCGATACCATGGAAGCCACGACCGAGGTGGTAACCCGTCACCCGGATGCCGACCTGATCCTGCTGGATCTGCACATGCCGGGCGCCCATGGCTTCTCCGGGCTGATCCAACTGCGCGGTCAGACGCCGGACATTCCGGTGGCGGTGGTGTCCGGGAGCGACGAACTGCATGTGGTGCGCCGTGCCATCGATTACGGGGCTTCCGGCTTCATTCCCAAGTCCGCATCGCTGGCGCTGATCGCCGAGGCGGTGGGCGAGATCCTCGATGGCGAGGTGTGGCTGCCGGAGGAAATGGCCGAAGCCTTGGGCGAGGCCGATGAAGAGGACACGCGCTTTGCCGAGGCCATCGCCTCGCTTACGCCGCAGCAGTTCCGTGTGCTCAACATGCTCACCGAGGGGCTGCTCAACAAGCAGATCGCCTTCGAGCTCAATGTCTCCGAGGCCACCATCAAGGCTCACGTCACGGCCATCCTGCGCAAGCTTGGCGTGCACTCGCGGACCCAGGCGGTAATCGCCGCACAGAAGCTCGAGGTCGAGCCACCGAAGGTGGAAGAATCCTGACGCCTGGCCGGATGTAGCCGCCATCAATGCGAACGCCGCCCTTCGGGGCGGCGTTTTCGGTTTCCGGTGGTGGAACGCAGCGCGTCAGTCGTCGTTCAGGTAACGGCGCATGGCCTCCACCGTTGCCTCGCTGCAGTGGTGCTCGATGCCCTCCGAATCGGCCCGGGCGGTCTCCTCGGGCACGCCGAGCTTGCGCAGGACCTCCAGTACCACGGTATGGCGATTGGCGACCCGCTTGGCCATGTCGTCACCGAGCGGCGTCAGGAAGATGCCGCGGTAGGGGCGGGCAATGACCAGCCCATCGCGCTTGAGTCGCGTGATCACCTTGGAGACGGCGGCGGTACTGACGCCGAAGCATTCGGCGAGGTCGCTGGCGCGGGCCTCGCCGTGCAGTGCGTGCAGATGGGCGATTTCCTCGACGTAGTCCTCGACCAGCTCGGTCTGGTGGTCCTGCCGAACGCGCCGGAAATATTCATGCTTGGGCAAGGATGGCATTGGCGACCTGTCAGTGACCCGTCAGGGTGAAGAACAGCACATAGCCGTTGAGCGCGATGATCAGCGTGCAGATGGCCCCGCCGATGGCGGTGACGGATCTGCTGTTGACCAGATTGCCCATGAGTCGGCGATCAGACGTAAAGCATAACAGAGGGATCAGGGCAAAAGGGATGCCGAAGCTGAGGATGACCTGGCTGGCGACCAGCGCCTTCTGTTCGGAGATGCCCAGCATGATGACGGCCAGCGCGGGCAGCATGGTGACCAACCGGCGTAGCCAGATGGGAATGGTGAAGTTGACGAAGCCCTGCATGATCACCTGACCCGACAGGGTGCCGACGATCGAGGACGACAGGCCCGCCAGCAGCAGGGCCAGGCCGAAGACATGGCTGGCGAGTTGCTGGCCCATCATTGGCGAAAGCAATTGGTAGCTGTCGCTGATGGTGGCGATGTCGAGCCGTCCCTGGGCGTGGAAGACCGCCGCCGCCATGGCCAGCATGCTCAGGTTGACCAGGCCGGCGATCGCCATGCCGACGATGACGTCGATCCGGTAATAGCGCATCAGGCGCTTGCGCTGCCCTTCGTCGCGGGTCTGGATGCGGTTCTGGGAAAGCGCCGAATGCAGATAGATGACATGAGGCATCACGGTGGCGCCGAGAATGCCGGCGGCCAGGTAGAGGGAATAGCTGTCGGGAAAGCTCGGGAGCAGCAGGCCTTCGAGCAGTGGTGCGAGATCGGGCGTGCCGAGCAGCATTTCCAGGAGGAAGCCGCTGGCCACCGCCATGATCATGGCGCCGATGACTATCTCCATCAGGCGGAAGCCCTGGCGATGGAGCAGCAGGGCCAGGTAGGTGATCAGGCCGGTGAGCAGGGCGCCTTCCATCAGCGAGAGGCCGAAGAGCAGATTGAAGGCCAGGGCCGCGCCGAGGAATTCGGCGAGGTCGGTGGCGATGGCGACGATCTCGGCCTGGACCCAGTAGCACCATACCAGCGGGCGGGGATAACGATCGCGGATGATTTCGGGCAGATTGCGACCGGTAGCCAGTCCCAGTCTCGCCGACAGGGTCTGGATCAGCATCGCCATCAGGTTGGCGCCGAGCACCACCCACAGCAGGGTGTAGCCATACCGTGAACCGGCCTCGATGTTGGTAGCGAAGTTGCCGGGGTCGATATAGGCCACGGCAGCGATCAATGCAGGGCCGAAGAAGGGCGTCCAGCCCCAGCGTCGACGACGCCCGCTCAGCGTCGCGTCGGCCTTGTCGCGAATCGCGTCGTTGGAAATGGCGGAAAACATGGAAACACTCATTAACCATGGTTAATAACTGGTCTATAGGTTAATCCATGGTCGCCACGTTGACCAATAGCGATTTCCCGTACTCGTGATTGTCGCTGCCTATCGAGAGGGGCGCGGGACGAGCGATCCTCGTCGCCCCGCGCGGAGTGCTAGCGGGCGGCGGCTCGGCTGGCCTGCAGAGTGCGGGTCAACAGAGCCCTCAGCGCGGCGGGGCGTACCGGCTTGAGCAAGAGATGATAGCCGGCGCGCTTGACGGCCTCGGCGACCTCCTCGGTGCGGTCGGCGGTGATCACGATGCCGGGCACGTTGCCATGCAGCCGCTCGCCGAGCGCTTCCATGGCCATCAGGCCGGTGACCTCGTTGTCGAGATGATAGTCGGCCAGGATGGCATCGGGGTCGGCGTCCAGGTGGCGCAGTACCGACTTGGCACCGCCGATGGAGGTGGCGGTGAAGACTTCGCAGCCCCAGCCCGTGAGCATCGCTTTCATGCCCTCCAGGATCAGCGATTCGTTGTCGATGCACAGAATTCGCGTGCCGGCCAGCTTGTTGCCGACACGGCGTGGCTTGCTCTCCTCGGTGGCTTCCTGAGTGCGGGCTTCAACGACCGGTACGCTGATCGAGAAGACGGTGCCGACGCCTTCCCAGGAGCGCACGCGAATGGGATGGTTGAGCACTCGGCTCATGCGCTCGGCGATGGAGAGACCCAGGCCGAGCCCCTTTTCGCCTTCCTTGTGGCGAGATGCTTGGTCGAGGCGGCGAAATTCCTGGAAGATTTCGGCCTGCTTGGCCTCCGGGATGCCTGGGCCGCTGTCCCAGACTTCGATGGACAGCCGTTCGCCTTGGCGGCGGCAGCCCAGTAGCACACGGCCTTCCTGGGTGTAGCGAATGGCGTTGGACAGGAAGTTCTGCACGATGCGTCGCAGCATCTGGGCGTCGCTGTCGACCCAGGCACGGTTGGGCACGACGACCAGATCGAGCCCTCGATCCTCGGCCATCACCTCGAACTCGGCGCGCAGTGGTCGGAAGATGTCTGCCAGGGCGAAGTGGCTGCGGCGGGGTGTCAGGGCGCCTGCGTCGAGCTTGGAAATGTCGAGAAGCGTGCCGAGCAACTCTTCGGCGGCCTGCAGCGAGTTGTCGATGTGGCCGATGGTGCGTTTCATGTCGTCGGCATCCATCTCCTGGGAGAGGGCCGAAGTGAACAGGCGCGCGGCATTGAGCGGCTGCAGCAGGTCATGGCTGGCCGCCGCCAGGAAGCGGGTCTTGGAGGCGTTGGCATCCTCGGCCACCTGCTTGGCCTGGCGCAGTGCCTGCTCGGCCTCGGCGCGCACCCGGTTCTCCTGGCGCAGGGCGGCGTTGGCCTCGGAGAGCGCCTGGGTGCGTTCGCGGACGCGTTCCTCCAGGGTCTCATTGGTTTCCTTGAGGGCGATCTCGGCGCGGCGGCGCTCGGTAATGTCCTGGTAGAGGGCGAAGAAACCGAGGATAGCGCCGCTGTCGCCGAAGTGCGGCGTATAGGTGACCAGCATGTAGCGGATGCCTTCGGGCAATTGCAGCGAGACCTCGAAACTGACTCGTTCACCGCCGAGGGCACGGTCAATCCAGGGCGCACGTTCCTGGGCCATGTCCTCGGGGATCACCGTCTGCAAGGGCTTGCCGATGACCTCGTTACGATCGATCTCGAAGGCCTGTTCGTAGGCGCGGTTGGTGAAGAGGTAGCGGCAGTCCTTGTCGAAATAGGCGATCAGCGCCGGCACGTTATCGGTGTAGATGCGGATGTTGTTTTCCGAGCGGATCAGCGCTTCCTCAGTACGCTTTTGCTGGGTGATGTCCTGATAGGTGTAGACGAAGCCGCCCCCCGGCATGGGGTTGCCCTGCACCTCCAGTACGCTGCCGTCCTGGCGGTAGCGCACATAGCGGTGGGGCTGGCCCTCGCGGATGTTGTCGAGCAGCAACTGGACGTGTTCCTCGGGATCGCCGGGACCGTATTCGCCGTTGTGGGCGTTGTAGAGGAAGATGCGATCGATCGGCGCGCCGACCCGGATCAGGTGATCGGGAAAGCGGAACAGCTCCAGGTAGCGCTGGTTCCAGACCACCAGGCGCAGGTTCTGGTCGACCACGCTGATGCCCTGGTTGATGTTCTCGATGGTTGCCTGAAGCAGGGCACGGTTGAATTCCAGTACCTGAGAGGCTTCGTCGACGATGGAAATGACGTCCGAAATGCCGATGCCTCGGCCCTGCAGCGCTGAGTTGACCACGATACGCGCCGAGGAGGCGCCGAGCACCGAGGCCAGAAAGCGTTCGGTGAACTGGATCACGTCGATGGAGGCCCGGGCGTTGTCTTCCAGCGGCTTGCCGATACGACGGGCATAGTCGTCGAAGGCGCGACTGACCTGACCGGCACCGAGGAAGCGTTCGCACAGGACCTTGAGATCGCCTACCGTGGTGGCGCCGGTCCAGGGACGGTTCACCGAGGTCTGGCGGGTCTCGACGCTGTCGACGAACAGCGAGGCCTGGATGCGCTCGACCACGCGCTGTGGCGTCATCTGGGAAACGAAGATGTAGGAGACCAGATTGACGCCCAGCGACAGCATCACGCCGTGGGTAAAGCTATCGCCGACATTAAGGCCGAACAGGGCGGTGGGCGAGAGCCAGCCGATGTTCAGCGGCCCGCCATACAGCCATGCCTCGGGAAGCACGCCGGCGGCGATCAGATCCGGCATCAGCAGACTATAGGCCCAGATTGCGAAGCCGGCGTTCATGCCCACGATCACACCCAGGCGATTGCCACGCTTCCAGTAGAGTCCGCCGATCAGAGCCGGGGCGAACTGGGCGGCAGCGGCGAAGGACAGCATGCCGATGGCGGCCAGGGAACTGAAGTCGCCGATCAACTGGTAGGCGCCGTAGGCCAGCGCCAGGATCACGCCGATGGTGATGCGCCGGGCGCGCAGCACCAGGCGGCCATAGTCGCGGGCCTTGGTGTCGAACCAGCGTAGGCGGAACAGGGCGGGGATGACGATCTCGTTGGAGATCATGATCGACACTGCCACCGCGGCGACGATCACCATGCCGGTGGAGGCCGAGAAGCCGCCGATGAAGGTCAACAGGGTCAGCCATTCGCTGCCGGCGGCCATGGGCAGCGCCAGGACATAGGAGTCGGGCGATACATTGGTGTCGGCGAAGATGGTCAGGCCGGCGGCGGCCAGCGGCAGCACGAAGAAGCCGAAGGCCACCAGGTAGAGCGGGAACAGCCAACGGGCCTTGGCGGCATCGTCGCGATGGGTGTTCTCCACCACTGCTACATGGAACTGGCGCGGCAGGCAGAGGATGGCGAGCATGGCCAGCAGGGTCTGGGCCCAGAAACCCTGGCCGAAATCCTGCTGGGCGAGCTGGCGCTGCAGCTCGAGTTGAATGTCGGCGAAGGCCAGCAGATCGCCGAGGCCATCGAACATGCCCCAGGTCACGTAGGCGCCCAGCGTCAGGAAGGCTACCAGCTTGATCAGCGACTCGAAGGCCACGGCATGGATCAGGCCCTCGTGGTGCTCGGTGGCGTCGGTGTGGCGGGTACCGAAGAGGATGGCGAAGGCCGCCATGACCAGCGCCACATAGAAGGCGGTGTCGCCGAAGACTGGCGCACGGGTAATGTCCGCCTCCGAGGTCAGCACGCTGAAGGAGGTGGAGACGGCCTTCAACTGCAGCACGATGTAGGGCAGGGTGCCGATCAAGGCTACCAGGCTGGCGAAGGCGGCCAGCGACTGGGTCTTGCCGTAGCGCGAGGCGATGAAGTCGGCGATCGAGGTCACGTTCTGGTGCTTGGCGACCCGGATCATCTTGGCCAGCACCGGCCAGAACAGCAGCAAGGTGAGAATCGGCCCGACGAAGATGCTGGCGAAGGACCACCCCGAGGTTGCGGCCTGCCCGACGGCGCCATGGAAGGTCCAGGAGGTGCAATAGATGGCCAGCGCCAGGCTGTAGACGATCGGACGGCGTCGGGTAGCCCCTCGCGTTCTGGCCAGGCGGTCGCCGCGCCAAGCAATGGCGAACAGGACGGCGACATACAACAGCGAAACGACGATCAGTAGCCAGCCAGCGAACATGCGCATCTCCCTTACGTGATGCGGCTATTCTAGCAGCCTGGCGGGCGGTCAAACGCCCCTGTTGACGGTCGACATGGGGGAGCGAGTCGCAGGGGAGGCATGGCAACGGGAAAACGGGCGAGAGAGCGACTCATGGGCGCCCCTCAATTCGCTTGGCAGATCTCCCGGTAGAGCGGATCCGAGTCCGTCAGGCGGCGCAGCTCGTCGGTCTGCGGCTGGCGTTGCTCCTCGCTGAGCGGGACCAGTTCGCGGCTGTCGCAGTTCAAAAGCTGGGTCTGATGGACCACGCGCTCGGAGGCGCCGGAGGTGAAGCGGTAGAGAATGAATTCCACCAATCGCTGTCCGTCCGCCGTCGTGACGATCCGGTCGTCACGATCCACCACCGTGAAGGCCGTGGTCATCGGCAGCAGGTAGGTCCAGGGGCGCCAGAGGGCCGGTTCCTGGGTGGTGGCGACGACTTTTGCCGAGTCGGGAAGTTGTTGCCGCTTGTGCTCGAACCAGCCGTATTCATGCTGCACCTGGTAGCCGAGCATGCCGAGGCCGGCACATACCGGAACGACCCAGCGCGGTAGCCGCTTGCCGCTCAGGGTGCGCAATAGTAGTCCGATGCCCGCCGCGCCGAGGCCGGCGAAGATCGCCGCGATCAAATGCCAAATCATGTAGGCCTTCCTGACGGTCATCGGGCTTCCCGAAGGAAGCCCGATGCAAGGATTGTGATCGGCGCCGTGGACGACGCCGAGGTGGGATTATGGCCTAGTGGCCGGTGGCAGTGCCAGCGCCCTTGGGATAGCGAACGCTTTCGACGAGATCCTGGATCTCCTGGGGCGGCTCGGCCGTCATCCGGGAGATGGTGAAGGCCATCGCGAAGTTGATGATGGCGCCCACGGCTCCGATGGAGAGCGGCGAGATGCCCAGCACCCAGTGCTCCGCCGTATCCGGCAGGTTGTTGGTACCGGGAATGAAGAACCAACCCTTGTAGATGAAGATGTACACCAGGGTGAAGATCAGGCCGGTCAGCATGCCGGTGATGGCGCCTGTATTGTTCACCCGCTTGGAGAAGATCCCCATCATCAGTGCCGGGAACAGCGAGGCGGCGGCGATGCCGAAGGCCAGTGCCACGACCTGTGCCGCGAAGCCCGGAGGATTGGCCCCCAGATAAGTGGCCACAATGATGGCGACGGACATCGATATCCGAGCCGCCAGCAGCTCGCCTTTCTCGGTGATGCGTGGGTTGATTGCCCCTTTGATCAGGTCATGACTGATTGCCGAAGAGATGGCCAGCAGCAGACCGGCGGCGGTGGAGAGTGCCGCGGCAAGCCCGCCAGCGGCGATCAGGCCGATGACCCAGCCGGGCAGGTTGGCAATCTCCGGGTTGGCCAGCACCAGGATGTCGTTGTTGACGCTGAGCTCGTTGCCTTCCCAGCCGCGCTGCTCGGCGGTCGACGCGAAGGAGTCGCTGTCGTTGTAGAGCTGGATGCGGCCGTCGCCGTTCTTGTCTTCGTACTGGATCAGTCCGGTTTCCTCCCAGGTGCGGATCCAGTTGGGACGATCCTCGTAGAGAATCGGATTGGCGGTGGCCTGCTCGACGTCCTCGACCTGGCTGGCCATCTCGGGATAGACCGTGGTGGCGATGTTGAGGCGCGCCATGGAGGCCACGGCGGGAGCCGTCAGGTAGAGCAGGGCGATGAACACCAGGGCCCAGCCGGCTGACCAGCGGGCATCCGCCACCTTGGGAACCGTGAAGAAGCGGATGATGACGTGGGGCAGGCCGGCGGTACCGATCATCAGCGAGAGGGTGAACAGCACCATGTTGAGCTTGTTGTCCACGTCCGCTGTGTACTCGTTGAAGCCCAGGGCGGTAACCACTTCATTGAGCTTGGCCAGCAGCGGTACGCCGGATTCGCTATGGGTGGAGAACAGCCCGAGTGGCGGAATGGGATTGTCAGTCAGTTCCAGCGAGATGAAGATCGCCGGAATGGTATAGGCGATGATCAGCACGATGTACTGGGCCACCTGGGTGTAGGTGATGCCCTTCATGCCCCCCAATACCGAGTAGAAGAAGATTACCACGGCGGCAATTATCAGCCCGGTGGTGGCGTCCACCTCGAGAAAACGCGAGAAGGCTACGCCGGCACCTGCCATCTGGCCGATGACGTAGGTCACCGAGGCGACGATCAGACAGATCACCGCGACCATGCGTGCGGGTTTGCTGTAGAAGCGGTCGCCGATGAATTCCGGGACGGTGAACTTGCCGAATTTTCGCAGATAGGGCGCCAGCAGGGTCGCCAGCAGTACATAGCCGCCGGTCCAACCCATCAGGAAGGTTGAGTTGGCATAGCCGCCGGCGGCGATCAGGCCGGCCATGGAAATGAAGGAGGCCGCCGACATCCAGTCGGCCCCGATGGCCATGCCGTTGGTGATCGGGTGAATGCCGCCACCGGCAACATAGAAGTCCTTGGTCGAGCCGACCTTGGCCCAGATGGCAATGCCGATGTACAGGGCGAAGGAGGCACCCACGAAGAGGATGTTGATAGCGAATTGACTCATTGGGTTACTCCTCGAGCCCGAACTGTTTATCCAGCCGGTTCATCTTCCAGACATAGAAGAAGATGATGCCGATGAAGGTCAGTATCGAACCCTGCTGGGCAAACCAGAACCCTAGGTCGGTACCGCCGATCGGGATGCTGGCCAACAGCGGCCTCAGCAGGATGGCGCAGCCATAGGACACCAGGGCCCAGACGACCAGACATCCTGCTATCAGTCGTATATTGGCCGCCCAGTAGGCTTCGGCATTGGATTTCTTGTCTGCCATTGTCATGCTCTCCGTTTTGTTGTCGAGGTCGGAAAGTTGCACCCATCGGGCGTGGCGATGAGACTGAGTCTCCCGCCACGGAATCATGGGTAATGCTGGTCAATAATGTAAAAAAAGAAAGCCCATACTTTGGTATCAATGGCCATTAAGATATAAGGTTGTTTGTCTTTATCTTTTTTTAATCAATGGATTATGTCGTTATTGAAGATTTTTTGGATATACTCCTTAAGTCGATATGGGACCATGGTATAGCGGCAAGAAAGGCTTTGAGGTTAAAGAGGGCCGCGCAGCATGGAACGATAGTATTACGCCGTTGTGATTAGACGTCATGCTCTTACGACTTCGGCATATAGAACCATGGTATGGATTCTTGCCATGGCCTGGGCTTTGCTAGTCTGATTCCAAGAACCCGTCGGGTGGGAGCTTTCGCGCCATGCTGAATGAATGATCCCGCTTTTCCGATGAACACCCTGAAAAGGCGACGGGTGATGATCACGCCGCGAGGCTCTTGTCATGGTCGATGTTGATCTTTCTCAACTGCCGTTCAGCCTGCTCGATGATGCCGGGCGAGCTCGGGTGAGCGGCAGCCTCGATCTGGTCTATTTCGGCCGGGGTGAGATCATTCTCGAGGCCGGCCAGGCAGGCGAGAACGTCTTCTTGATCCACAAGGGCGAGGTCGCCGAGCTGGATGTCACCCAGCCCGGTGAACCGGAGCGCATCGGCCACTACACCGCTGGTGATCTGTTCGGGGCCATCAGCATCCTGCACGGGCAGAGCCGATATCGTTTCTGCGCCGAGCAGGAGACCCTGTGTTATCTGTTGCCCAGGGGGGAGTTTTTGGCGTTGTGCGATGACTATTCGGCCTTCGCCGAAAGCTTTCGACGCAACCTGGCGCACAAGACGCGCTTGCTGGCTGCCCAGCGAGCCTCGGGCGGTACTGCCATGGCCGGCGCCATGCTGGCGCGGACGCGGGAATGCATGCGCCGGCCGCATCTCCTGGCGAGGACGGCCACTATCACCGAGGCGGTGGCCACGCTGGATGCGCAGCATGTCGATAGCTTGCTGGTCGAGGGCGAGAGCGGTGCGGGGATGGTGACCAAGACCGATCTGCTCAACGCCCTGGTACTGGAGAAGTGGCCGCAGAACGCGCCGGTGCGTTCC
This sequence comes from Halomonas eurihalina, assembly GCF_008274785.1. Taxonomy (GTDB): domain Bacteria; phylum Pseudomonadota; class Gammaproteobacteria; order Pseudomonadales; family Halomonadaceae; genus Halomonas; species Halomonas eurihalina. The sequence goes on along the minus strand of NZ_VTPU01000017.1, from coordinate 13,278 downwards.
ATTGCCAACTTCGCGCTGGTCACGGCACGTCCGGATCAATACCTGTTCGAGGCGCTGGTGGCGATGACCCGTCACCGTGTCGAGCGGATCGTGGTCATGGAAGATGCCACTCCCGTGGGCGTCGTGGAGTTGACCGATGCGCTCAGTCATTTCTCCAGCCGCAGCCACGTGGTCAGCCTGCGCGTGGAGCAGGCCGATGATCTGGCATCGCTGTCGGAGGCCAGCCGCTTGATGCCCGACCTGGTGAGGGGGTTGATGGCCCAGGGCGCCAAGCCCCGTTTCGTCATGGGCCTGCTGGCGGCATTGAACGGACGCATCATCGGCAAGACATGGGACTTGCTCGTCGACGAGCGCTATCACGGTGCGAGCTGCCTGATGGTCATGGGTAGCGAGGGGCGCGGAGAACAGGTACTCAAGACCGATCAGGACAATGGCCTGATCCTGGAGGACGACCTGGCCTGGCCGGAGCGTGAGACCCGCATGCGCGCCTTCAGTGATGCGTTGCTCGAACTCGGTTACCCGCCCTGTCCCGGCGGCATCATGGTGTCCAATCCGCAATGGATCGGCGGTGAGACCCAGTGGCGAGAGCGTATCGAGACCTGGGCGCGACGCAGCGATGCGGACTCGCTGATGAACCTGGCCATCCTGCTCGATGCCCAGGCCATGGCAGGCAATCCGGCATTGCTCGCACGTCTGCGAGACGCGCTCTTCGAGCGTTGCGCCGGGGACGAAATCCTGCTGTCGCACTTCGCACGCCCGGTGCTGCGCTTTTCGACGCCGCTGACACTGTTCGGCTCGTTGAAGAAGCCTCAGCACGGCATCGACATCAAGAAGGGCGGAATCTTCCCGGTCGTGCACGGTGTCAGGGTCATGGCCCTGGAGCGCAACATCACGGTGACCTCGACGCTGGAGCGACTCGATGCCCTGGTGGCCGATGGTCGACTGGAAGCCCGTTTCGCCGAGGACCTGGGCGAAGCGCTGTCACTGTTCACCGAGCTGCGCCTGAAACAGCAGCTCGAACGCCTCGATGGCAAGGAAGGCGAGCCGGACCGTGTGGTGGTGCAGGAGCTGTCGTCGCTGGAACGTGATCTGTTGCGCGAAGCGCTGCACATCGTCAAGGACTTCAAGCAGCGGCTGACCCATCGCTATCACCTGGAATATGCCTGAAGAGCAATCATGACGGCCCGGCAGGGAATCGGGATCGACAGGGAGGAAAACATCATGTTCAAGGCCTTGCGACGAGCGGCCGATCGGCGGCGTTATGCCGATAGCCGATACGGCTGGCTCTTCCAGCCCTATACCGGCGATGAAATGGCCGCCGTGGCCTGTCGCGCCACCGAACCGGCCGACCGTCATGGCGAGCCGATAGCCATTGCCGCCGTGCGATTGAGCGGGGATCGGGTCTTGACCAGCGAGTCGCTCGATCTGCATGTGCGGCGACCGGCTGGACTCACGCAAGAAACCGTTTGTCGGCACGGGCTGCGTGGTATCGACCTGGATGATGGCGACCCCCTGGACGACGCCCTGGAACGATTCCTGGATTTCGTCGGTAATCGGCCCCTGGTGGGGTGGCACCTGGAAGACGAACTGGCCCTGCTGAACCGAGGCTTGCGGCCACGTTTCGGCTTCGACCTGCCCAATGCCGCTGTTGACGTGGCACCGCTCTACCAGCGGCGCCAGCGCTATCGTCATCCTCAACTCGAGGGGCGGCCGCGTTTCGAAGAGGCCGCCGAACGGCTCGACGTGCCGGTGATGGGTCGCCACAGCGCGCTGGGCGACGCGGTGACCACCGCCTTGATGTACCTGCGCCTGGTCCGCGATGACACCGCACGGCGACGCAGTAGCTGAGCCGGGCGCTTCGCCTGTGTCGGTCGGGGTGGTAGGATAGGCGCCCCCGAATTCCGTAGATGCCCTGGCAGCGCCGTGACCATGCAAGATGCCGTGATGTTCGACTCCCATACCGACCGGAACACCAGCGACGGTGGCGTTCAGCAAAACGCCGCCAAGGCCAAGCGCGAGTTCAACAAGCTGCAGAAGCGCCTGCGACGTCAGGTCGGCAACGCCATCATCGACTACGACATGATTCGCGAGGGCGACAAGGTGATGGTCTGCCTGTCCGGCGGCAAGGACAGCTACACCATGCTCGAGATCCTGCGCAACCTGCAGCGCAATGCCCCGGTCAACTTCTCGCTGGTGGCGGTCAATCTCGACCAGAAGCAGCCCGGCTTCCCCGAGCACGTGCTGCCCGAGTACCTGGAAGGCATTGGCGTCGATTATCACATCCTCGAGCGCGACACCTACTCGGTGGTCAAGGAGAAGACCCCGGAGGGCAAGACCACCTGCTCGCTGTGCTCGCGGCTGCGTCGTGGCTCGCTGTACGGATACGCCGAAGAGATAGGCGCCACCAAGATCGCCCTGGGGCACCACCGCGAGGACATCCTGGAAACGCTGTTTCTCAACATGTTCTTCGGTGGCAGCCTGAAGTCGATGCCGCCCAAGCTGCTCTCCGACGACGGCAAGAACATCGTCATTCGCCCGCTGGCCTACTGCCGCGAGGCGGACATCGCCGAATTCTCCCGGCGCATGGAATTTCCCATCATCCCCTGCAACCTGTGCGGCTCCCAGCCCAACCTGCAACGCCAGGTGGTCAAGGAAATGCTGGCCGACTGGGAAGCCCGGCATCCCGGACGCCTGGAGAGCATGTTCAAAGCGGTGACCAACGTGGCCCCGTCGCAGCTCGCCGACCGCGAGCTCTTCGACTTCGCCGGCCTCGAGGAGAAGCAGGCGAGGATGCAGGCATCGCGCATTGATTTCACGGAACTCTAAGAACCCCCAAGAACGCGGCTAATGCCGCTGGAAGAGAGAAGAACGGCGCTGCGCGCCTTTAAGAGGGAAGACCCCCTTGACGCCCCAACCCCTGGGGCTAGCCTGTCTTCCCTCTTCCCTCTTCCCTCTTCCCTCTTCCCTCTTCCCTCTTCCCTCTTCCCTCTTCCCTCTTCCCTCTTTCGTTAGTGCCCCGCATGCCCGTCCATCGGGTCATGTTCCATTTGGCCATGATCCATCTGATCATGGGTCATATGGTCGTGGTTCATATGGTCGTGATCCATCGTGCCCATGGACAGTACTCCCCAGAGTTGCCATAGGGCGAAGGCGATGATGGCCAGTGCCGCCAGGGTGCGGGTGGCGGGATGGCGGATCAGTGCCCCCACCTGACGGGCGACCAGACCGGTCGCCAGCAGGGCCGGCAGGGTGCCCAGGCCGAAGGCGCCCATCAGCAGGATGCCCTGGACGGGATCGGCAGTCGCCAGGCTCCAGGCCAGCATCGAGTAGACGAGGCCGCAGGGAAGCCAGCCCCATACGGCACCCAGCGCCACGGCCTGGGGCAGTGTCACCACCGGCATCAAGCGCCTGCCCATGGGCTCCAGGTGGCGCCACAGATGTCGCCCGAGGGCTTCGAGGCGCAGCAAGCCTTTCCACCAGTTGGCAATGTACAGCGCCATCAGGATCAGCATCACGGCGGCCAGCACCTGGAGCGCCAGACGGGCGCCAGGTGCGATCTCGATCATGGTGCCGAGCAGGGCAATCAGGCCGCCGGCACACATGTAGCTGGTGATACGGCCCAGGTTGTAGCCCAGCAGCAGGCCGGCCAGGCGCGTTGGCTGGCGCATGCTGGGGGGCACGGCAAACGTCAGGGCGCTCATGATGCCGCCGCACATGCCGATGCAGTGAGCGCCGCCCAGCAGGCCGAAGACGAAGGCGGCCGCCAGGGGCGGGAGTTCCAGTCCGGTCGGATTCATGTGCCATTCTCCCGGTCATGAAAAGGCGTGGAGGCATCGTCCTGCTGTCGGCGCATAGGGCGTGGTGAGGGCGGGTCATCCTCGTCGAACAGGATGCGGTAGGCGGGTCCTTCCAGGTCGTCGAACTGGTCGTTGTTCACCGCCCAGAAAAAGGCCCAGACGGCCAGGCCGAACAGAACGAGCGACAGCGGAATTAGCAGATAGAGAATGCTCATGACGACACCGGGGCCGTGAAGTGGCGGAAACTCCCGGGGCGGGCCAGGCGCAGGGCATTGACCACAACCACCAGTGAGCTCAGGGACATGCCGATGGCGGCGAGCCAGGGAGGCACCAGGCCGCAGGCCGCCAGCGGGAGCGCCAGCAGATTGTAGAGCAGTGCCCAGCCCAGGTTCTGGCGAATGACGCGCTGGGTGGCGCGGGCGAGTCCGATCGCCTCGGCAACGCGCTGGAGTCGGGGCGTGAGCAGGATCACATCGGCCCGGGTGCGGGCCAGGTCGGTAGCGCCGTTCATGGCGAAGGCCACATCGGCGCCGGCCAGCACAGGCACGTCGTTGACACCATCGCCGACCATGGCCACGCGCTCGCCGCGTGCCTGGTGGGCACGAAGCCTGTCCAGCTTGTCTTCCGGGCTCATCGCGGCCCGCCAGTCGGCGATGCCCAGGTGCTCGGCCAGCTCGCGGACCCGGGGTTCGGCGTCGCCGGAGAGCAGTTCCACTTCGAGCCCGGCCAGGCGCAGCGCCGCCAGGGTGGCGTCGGCGTCATCGCGCAGGCGATCGTCCAGAGCGAACCAGGCGCGGGGCCGGCCTTCTTCGGCGAGCAGCAGCCAGGGCCCGTCGTCGGGCGGGGCGGGCGCACGGTCGGCGGCGAAGTCGGGGCGACCGAGCCGCCAATTCGTGCCCGCGATGCGGCCTTCCAGTCCGCCACCGGCCTGGCGGGTGACGTCATCGGCGGTCACGTCGGGCAAGCGATGCGTGTGAAAGGCACTGGCGATGGGGTGCTCCGAATGCGCCTCGAGCGCGGCGGCGATGGCCTGCAGGTGTCGCGGGTCATCGTCATCGACAATGCGGGTGTCGATGAGCTGAATCTTGCCGGTGGTCAGGGTACCGGTCTTGTCGAAGATCACGCGATCGATGCTGGCCAGCGACTCCAGGGCATCGGCGCGGGTCAGCAGGGCGCCGCGACGATGCAGTCGACCGTGGGCGGCGGTGAGCGCGGTGGGCGTGGCCAGTGCCAGGGCGCAGGGGCAGGTGACGACCAGCACCGAAAGCGTGACCCAGAAGGCCCGGTCAGGGGCGATGAACCACCAGACGAGCGCCACGGCGGCGGCGATCAGCAGTACCTGGAGCACGAAGTGATGGGCCAGGCGGGCGCTCTTGAGGGCGATGCGCGGGCGCTTGGCGAAGGCCCGGTCGGTGAGGTCGAGCAAGCCGGCAACGCGGGTGTCGCGGCCGGCATGGGTGATGCGCAGGGTCAGTGGGCTCTCGAGGTTCTGGCTGCCGCCGGTGACGATGTCGCCGATGCGCCGCACCACGGGTTGTGTCTCGCCGGTGAGCGTCGACTCGTCGAGACTGGAGGCGCCGCTCTCGATCAGGCCATCGGCGGGTACGCGGTGTCCCGGTTTGACCAGTACCCGGTCGCCGGCGCGCAGTTCGCTGGCCGGCAGGATGCGCGGCTCGTCATCATCGTCGAGGCGCGTCGCCGACATCGGCAGCAGGTTGGCCAGCGCATTGCCGGTGGCGCCGCCCCGTCGTCGTGCGCGGGCCTCGAGATGGCGACCGAACAGCAGGAAGAAGGTGAACATGCTCACCGAGTCGAAATAGACCTCGCCCCGGCCGCTGACGACCGCCCAGGCGCTGGCCAGGTAGGCCGAGCCGATGGCCAGCGATACCGGGACATCCATGCCCAGGGTGCGGGTGCGCAGGTCGCGCCAGGCTTGGAGGAAGAAGGGCTGCGCCGCGTACAGCACCACCGGGGTGGTCAACGCCAGGGCCAGCCAGTGGAAGAGGCGGTCGAAGTCGGCGTCGAGGCCCGTGTTGCCTGCCAGGTAGAAGGGCAGGGAGAACATCAGTGCCTGCATCATGCCCAGGGCGGCGACGATCAGCCGTCGCAGTTGTTGGTGCGATTCGCGTTGTAGGCGCCGCTGTGCCTCGTCGGGTTCAAAGGGGCGGGATGGGTAGCCAATGGCCGCCAGCTCGGCGAGCAGGCGCGAGAGGGCGATACGTTGCGGATCCCAGCCCAGGCGCAGGCGGTGGTGAGTGAGATCGACGGCGCTGCCGGTGACGCCTTCGAGGGCGTTGAGCCGGTGTTCGATCAGCCAGGCGCAAGCCGCACAGGTGATGCCGTCCACCGACAGGCTGGCGTGGACGCCGGCGTCATCGTCGTGCACGAAGCTGGCCTGCAGGCCAGGGTCGTCGAACAATGACCACTGCTCGGCTGTGGCGTCGCGGCGATCCAGGGGGCGTTCGGGCAGCGCGGTGCGAAAACGGTAATAACTCGCCAGGCCTCCCTCGATGATGGCACGGGCCACGGCCTCGCAGCCGGGGCAGCACAGCGGATGCCGGCAGCCGTCGAGCTCGAGCGTCCAGGGCGAGCGCCCGGTCACCGGCTCGCCACAGTGGTAGCAGGCGTAGCTCTCGCTCGAAGGGGTGTCGAGGCTGGCCGTCATGGCTCAGAGGCCCGGTGTCAGGGCGATGCTGCCCTCGTGGGGAAAGCGCGCCTCGCCAGTGAGGCGCCAGGCGGCATCGTCGCCGGGCGTCGGCTGCAGATGCAGGTACCAGCGATGGTGCAGGGGGGCGTCGAGGGTACCGATGTAGCGCCCCTGCTGGACGTGTTGCAGCGTCAGGTGGCGGTCACGGCCATGCTCGGTCGGGAAGATCCACGCCAGATGCAGTTGCTCGGGGCGTCGCTGGCCCTCGAGGTCGACGATCACGTCGCCGGTGAGAGTATCGACGCGCAATTGGGCGGCAAGCCCCAGTTGGCTGGCGTTTTCCTGCTTGGCTAGCTGTTCGTTGATCGCCAGGCCGCGTTGGTAATAGTCCTGTGTCACGGTGCCATCGAAATAGCGGATCGAGGCGACCAGGTAGACCAGGCTGAAGGTCACCGATGAGGCCAGCAGGGCGATGATGAACCAGGGCCAGAATTGCTTGTACCAGGGAGGCGTGGGGGACGAGGCGATCGGCATCAGGGGGTTCCTCCCAGGAAACGGCTGTCGTGGCTGAGTGAGATATCGGCGTCGATGGCCTTGAGGTGCCACTGGATGTCATGGCTGGGCCGATGGATGGCCTGACGATCGACACTGGCCTCGACCACCCATTGGCGAGACTGACCGGCGGGCACCGCGAACTTTCGCTTGTCCAGTGTCAGGCCGGCAAGCCCCGAGATGGCGAGGCGATAGCGATGGTCGGTGTTGTCCAGATTGCGCACGGTCAGGGTATAGACATTGGCGATATCGCCCTGGGGCGTGACCCGGAACAGGCGCTGACGGTCTCGTTCCACGTCGAGGTCGAGCGGCGTGCGCTCGGCAAGAGTCACGGCGAACAGGGCGAGCATCGCCAGTAGCATCGCCAGGTAGCCGAGCAGGCGCGGTCGACCTATTCGAGCCGGCTTGCCGGCCAAGGCGTTCTCGGTGGCGTAGCGAATCAGGCCGCGTGGCCGGCCGAGGCGATCCATCACGCCATCACAAGCGTCGATGCAGGCCGCGCAGTCGATACAGGCGTGCTGAAGGCCATCGCGAATGTCGATGCCGGTGGGGCACACCTGGACGCAGAGGCCGCAGTCGACACAGTCACCTGGCCCCTCGGTCCCGGTCGCCCGGCGGTGGGGAGCGCGGGGCTCGCCGCGTTCGGCGTCGTAGGAGACGGTCAGGGTGTCGCGGTCGAACATCACCGCCTGGAATCGCGCGTAGGGGCACATGTGCAGGCAGATCTGCTCACGCAGCCAGCCGGCGTTGAGGTAGGTGAAGGCGGCGATCAGGCCGAGCCAGACATAGGCCCAGCCGCTGGCTTCCAGGCGCGGCAGAGCCATGATCAGATCGCGGATCGGCGCGAAGTAGCCGACGAAGGTGAGGCCGGTGGCCAGCGCGATGACGAGCCAGATGACATGCTTGAAGCCCTTGCGGCACGCCGTGTCGACATCCATGTTGCATTGTTCGCGCTTGACGCGCCGATGGCGGGGGCCTTCGAGCCGGTGCTCGACCCAGATGAACCACCAGGTCCAGACGCTCTGCGGGCAGGCATAGCCGCACCACAGCCGGCCGGCCAGCACGGTGACGAAGAACAGGGCGAAGGCGGCGATGATCAGCAGCCACGACAGCAGCATGAACTCCTGCGGGTAGAAGGTCATGCCGAAGAGGTGGAAAGCCCGGCCGGGCAGGTCGAACCAGACTGCCGGCTGCCCGTTGAGCGTGACCCAGGGGAGCGCGAAGAACGCCGACATCAGCGACACATTGAGGCCGCGTCGCCAACGCTGGAAGCGTCCCCGGACCTCGCGCACCTGGATATGCCGCCGCGGCGCATAGAGTGAATGACCGAGCTCGGTCACCGGTATCCGGTCGTCGGCTGCGCGGTAGAGGATGTCCTGGCTCATCTGGTCCTCCTGTCCCGGGTGGCGTGTCTCCAACGGCTCGGAGCGCATTGCCAAACTTTCAATGGCCATGGGCGCCGGGGATAAGGCGAAGCGAGGGTCCTTTGCCATGGATGGCAAAGGTAGCGCCCAAGAATGGGGCCACAGCGCCCTCGCGCAGGCTTGTCGCCGGCCGACTCGTTGAGGAACTAATCGGCGCTTTCTGGAACCTGGCGACTCAACTGGTAGACATAGGCGGCCACCAGATGAACCTTATCCTCGCCGAGGTAGTCGACCTGGGCCGGCATCTGCCCGTTGCGTCCCTTGCGCAGGGTCTCGAGCACCGCGGCCTCCAGTGACTGGTCGGGGCCGCGATAGAGCCAGGCGTCGTCGGCCAGGTTTGGTGCGCCCATCAACGGGTTGCCGGTGCCATCCGGCTGATGGCAGCTGGCGCACATGGCGGTGAAGACCTCGGCGCCCTTTTCCGCCCGGGCCGGGGCGGTGGCTTGGCCCGACAGCGACAGCACATGCTGGGTGACGTCGACGAGTGTCTCCTCGCCCAGGTGCTGCCAGGCCGGCATGGCACCGCTGCGCCCCTGGGTGATGGAGGTGACGATGTCCTGTGGTGAGCCACCGTAGAGCCAGGCGTCGTCGCTGAGGTCGGGAAAGCCGTTGCCGCCCCGGGCATTGTTGCCGTGGCAGATGGCGCAGTTGTTGAGAAAGAGTCTTTCGGCGACCTGCATGGCCTCGGCATCGCCGGCCAGCTCGGGAATCGGACGCTCGGCGTAGCCGGCGAAGATCGGTGCGTAGCGGGCCTCGGCCTGGTGCATCTCGCGTTCCCATTGGGCTTCCTGGCTCCAGTCCAGCAGGCCGGCGAAGTTGCCCAGTCCCGGATAGAGCGCCAGGTAGCCGAGGGCGAAGAGCACCGTGCCGACATAGAGCTTGAACCACCAGCGTGGCAAGGGATTGTCGTATTCCTCGATACCATCGGCGGCGTGGCCGGTAGTTGTTACCTGGCCCTCGGCGTCGGGTTGCTTGTCGGTCTTGCGATTGGCGAACAGCAGCCAGGCGCTGAGCGCGATGGTGCCCAGCGTGATGATGATGATCCAGGCGCTCCAGAAGCCGGAAAGGTCGTTCCCCCAAAGCGAATTCATGCCTTCCTGCCTCCCTTGTCGTGTCGCTTCTCGGTCGCCCGCTCGTCCGGAGTGTCGCGTTCCGGCGCCGGGTCGTCGGCGAAGGGCAGGTGAGCCGCCTCATCGAAGTCCGCCCGGCGGCCCTTCGAGTAGGCCCACAGGGTGAGCCCGACGAAGGCGACAATCAGCAGGATGATGATGATGCCGTTCAGCGTTCCGGTATCCATGATCAGCGCTTGTCCTCGAGCACGGTGCCCAGTTGTTGCAGGTAAGCCACCAGGGCGGTGATCTCGCTCTTGCCTTCGACGGCTTCCCGGGCGCCGCTTATCTGCTCGTCGCTGTAGGGCACGCCGAGCGTCTGCAGGGCGCGCATCTTGTCGCCGATATGGGCGCCGTCGAGGGTGTTATCGAACAGCCAGGGGTAGGCGGGCATCACCGAGCCAGGCACCACGTCACGCGGGTTGTAGAGGTGCGCGCGGTGCCAGTCGTCGCTGTAGCGACCGCCGACTCGGGCCAGGTCGGGGCCGGTGCGCTTGGAGCCCCACAGGAAGTTGTATTCGTAGACGGATTCGCCGGCCACGCTGTAGTGCCCGTAGCGCTCCGTCTCAGCACGGAAGGGACGCACCATCTGCGAATGGCAACCGACGCAGCCCTCGCGCCGGTAAATATCACGGCCAGCCAGCTCCAGAGGAGCGAGTGGCTCGAGGCCTTCCACAGGCTCGGTGGTCTGCTTCTGGAAGAACAGCGGCACGATTTCCGCCATGCCGCCGAAGCTGATCACCACCAGGATCAGCACGGCGAGCAGGCCAACGTTCTTCTCGACGATCTCGTGTCTCATGGGATGCTCCGTCGGCTCAGGCGGTCTGTGGCAGGGGGCGTTCGGCGCCGGCCGGCTGGCGGCGCAGGGTCATGGCGACGTTGTAGGCCATGATCAGCATGCCGATTACCCAGAACAGGCCACCGATCATGCGCACCGCATAGCCCGGCCCGCTGGCCTCGACGGATTCCATGAAGCTGTACATCAAGGTTCCATCGTCGTTGATGGCGCGCCACATCAGGCCCTGGAGGATGCCGTTGACCCACATGGCGGCGATGTAGAGCACCGTACCGATGGTCGACAGCCAGAAGTGCACGGCGATCAAGCGCACCGAGTGCATCTGTGTTTCGCCGACCAGGCGAGGGACCATGTGATACAGCGAACCGATGGTGATCATCGCCACCCAGCCGAGCGCACCGGAGTGGACATGGCCGATGGTCCAGTCGGTGTAGTGGGAGAGGGCGTTGACGGTCTTCACCGCCATCATCGGTCCCTCGAAGGTGGACATTCCGTAGAAGGACAATGCCACCACCAAAAAGCGCAGGGTCGGGTCGGTGCGCAGTTTGTGCCAGGCACCGGAGAGGGTCATCATGCCGTTGATCATGCCGCCCCAGGAGGGGGCCAGCAGGATGATCGACAACACCATGCCGAGCGACTGGGTCCAGTTGGGCAGGGCGGTGTAGTGCAGGTGGTGCGGGCCGGCCCACATGTAGACCATGATCAGTGCCCAGAAATGCACGATCGACAGCCGGTAGGAGTAGACCGGGCGCTCGGCTTGCTTGGGCACGAAGTAGTACATCATGCCCAGGAAGCCCGCGGTCAGGAAAAAGCCCACGGCGTTGTGGCCGTACCACCACTGGGTCATGGCGTCGATGGCACCCGGGTAGATCGAGATCGAGTGCATCGCGGAGACGGGAATGGCCGCGTTGTTGACGATGTGCAGCACCGCCACGGTGAGGATGAAGGCGGCGAAGAACCAGTTGGCCACATAGATGTGCGAGGTGCGGCGCTGCTTGATGGTGCCCAGGAAGACGATGGCATAGGCGATCCACACCACAGCCAGCAGCAGGCTGATCGGCCACTCGAGCTCGGCGTATTCCTTGGTGGTGGTGTAGCCCAGCGGCAGGCTGATCAACGCCGAGAGAATCACCGCCTGCCAGCCCCAGAAGGTGAAGGCCGCGAGCCGGTCGGACCACAGCCGGGTCTGGCAGGTGCGCTGCACCACGTAGTAGGAGGTCGCGAACAGCGCCGATCCGCCGAAGGCGAAGATCACCAGGTTGGTGTGCAGCGGTCGCAGGCGGCCGAAGCTCGTCCAAGGCAGGCCGAGGTTGAGTTGTGGCCATACCAGCTGCGAAGCGATGACGAGGCCACAGGACATGCCCACGATGCCCCAGACCACCGTCATGACCGCGAACTGCCGGACCACCTTGTAATTGTAGGTCGGGTGCTCGAATGCGTTGTTCATGCGGGTTTCCATCCAGCGTTAGTCTGCCGGCGCCTTGGTCGATCTCGCTTGCCTTGGCATGCCGATTCGCAGGAGTCTAGCCGAGTCGATCCATTAAATGAATACATATATGTAATCATTTGGTACACAATATAGGCAATGTAGTGTCAACAGAAAGCGTGAGAATCAACGAAAGTATCGATGCCGCCGAGCTGAGGCGAGCGCTCGAACAGGGTGCGGGAAGCGTCGAAGGTTCCGAGGCGCTCGGCCCGCTCCAGGTGCAGGGCGGGTGCCGGAAAGGGCGCCTGCTGCTGACGCATGGCGCCGGTGCGGGGCAGGATTCTGACTTCCTGCTCGAGCTGCGGCGTGCCTTGGCCGATGCCGGGGTGCAGACTCTGGCCGTCGAATTCGCGTATCTGCGCCGCATGCGTCGTGAGGGACGCCGCCGGCCGCCACCTCGGGTCGAGAAGCTGGTCGAGGAGCTGGCGAGTTGGCGCGACGTTCTGTCGCCCCATCTGGAAGCACCGCTGTGGCTGGGCGGAAAGTCCATGGGGGGGCGCGTGGCCAGCATGCTGGCGGCTCGGGACGGGGCGGCCGGCCTGGTACTGTGTGGTTATCCCTTCCATCCACCGCGCCGCCCGGAGCGACGGCGGCTCGAGCATTGGCCGGCATTGCGGTGCCCGACCCTGGTGATGCAAGGAGAGCGTGACCCCTTCGGTACCCGCGACGAGGTCGACGGCTATGACCTGCCCGATGTCGCCGAGGTGTACTGGCTGAAGGACGGCGAGCACGACTGGCGACCACGGCGTGCCTCGGGACTGACCCAGATTGAACTGATCCACGAGGGGGCACGTGGCATTGCCGAGTTTATGGCGCGCCACGCATGATGCCTTGAGGGGAGCACTGATTTATTGCTGCGCTCGACGACCCACATGGAGGTGGGAAGTGCGTGGGCCCGTAGGAACGGGCCTAGCGATCCTGACCACCGGCGGTACTCATAATCCTCATTTACTACCATGTAAACTGCGGTTTTTCTGTTCCGGCGGTGGCCAGCCTCTCGTCGCTCGCGACATAAATCGGTGCTCCCCTTGTTCCGGTGTCTAGCGCCTGCCAGTGCTTCCAAGTAGATGATAGAGGTGGGGTTATTCACGGGCGTCAGTCAGGGATATACGAAAAAAACGCGTTGACAATGGGCACCGTCCCTGTAGAATGCAGCGCCACGTGACCGGGGGTGGTTAGCTCAGCTGGGAGAGCACCAGCCTTACAAGCTGGGGGTCACAGGTTCGATCCCTGTACCACCCACCATGACGTAGTCATGCCCGATCATGTAGCAGGTAGCGCAAGCGGACCGGTAGTTCAGTTGGTTAGAATGCCGGCCTGTCACGCCGGAGGTCGCGGGTTCGAGTCCCGTCCGGTCCGCCATCGCATCCTGTGCCGCCAGTCATCTTGTGGACCGGTAGTTCAGTTGGTTAGAATGCCGGCCTGTCACGCCGGAGGTCGCGGGTTCGAGTCCCGTCCGGTCCGCCA
>NZ_VTPU01000016.1 GCF_008274785.1 Halomonas eurihalina | reverse complement strand
AGGACCATAGCTCAGTTGGTTAGAGCGCCACGTTGACATCGTGGAGGTCGGCGGTTCAAATCCGCCTGGTCCTACCAGATCCCGAAAGCCCCGTGACCTTACCGTCACGGGGCTTTTTCGTGTGCGTTTGTTCTTTGGGCTCGGGGCGAGATCAGAACGTCGTGCGCGCAATGAATACTTCGACCAGCGATTCGATGCCGGCCTGGTCGGCCTCGGAAAAGCGGCCGGGCTCGGGGCTGTCGAGATCCAGCACGCCCCACAGGTGCCCGTCGACGACGATGGGTACGACCAGTTCGGATTGGGAGGCGCTGTCGCAGGCGATGTGGTCGGCGATGGCGTGGACATCCTCGATGCGTTGGGTCTGACGGGTCCGCGCCGCCGCGCCGCAGACGCCTTTGTCGAAGGGGATGGGGTGGCAGGCCGGTTTGCCCTGGAAAGGGCCGAGGTGGAGCACGTCAGGCTGGTGTTGAAGGTAGAAGCCAGCCCAGTTGAGGCCGGGGACTTCCTGCATGAGCAAGGCGCAGGTCTGGGCGCTGTTGGTCAGCCAGTCGCGGGTGTCCAGCAGGGCGTCCAGTTGCCGGGCGAGAAGGGAGTAATCTGCCATGAGTTATCTTCCAACGCGAAGGGCCGGCAACAGCGGCCGGCCCCGAGGTTATTGATGCTGAGATTCTTGATGCTAAGGGTAATTCGGCGGCGTCTCCGCTTTCCCTCACTTCCAGCCGGGAACCGCCTGGGCGCCGAACAGTTCCTTGGCCTTGGCTTCTACTTCGTCGCTCTGGTAGGCATCGACCAGCTGCTGGATGCTTTCCTTGTCCTTGTCTTCGCTACGGATGGCGATGATGTTGACGTAGGGCGATTCAGCACCTTCCTTGAGCAGGGCGTCGTCCAGGGTCAGGCCGGCCGGCTGGGCGAAGGTGTTGTTGATGAAGGCCATGTCCACGTCGGGCAGTACGCGGGGCAGCTGGGCGGCCTCGATCTCGCGGAACTCGAAGTCATGTGGATTCTCGACCACATTCAGCGGCGTGGCTTCGAGGTTTTCCGGGTCGTCCAGCGTGATCAGCCCTTCGTTGTGCAGCAGGATCAGAGAGCGCCCCTCGTTGGACGGGTCATTGGGCAGAGCAATGGTCGCCCCGTCCGGCAGTTCCTCGATGCTGTCGTACTTCTCCGAGTAGGCGCCGATCGGATAGACGAAGGTGCGCCCGGCGATGGCGAAGTCGTAGCCACGGTCCTCGACCATCGACTGCATGTAGGGCTCATGCTGATAGGCGTTGGCGTCCAGGCTGCCGTCGGCCAGGGCGGCGTTGGGCGTCACATAGTCGGTGAATTCGGTGATCTCGACGTTCAGGCCGTACTCGCGTTCGGCAATGTCCGCTGCCACTTGCATCACTTCGGTTTCCGGCCCGGCGACGGTGCCGATCTTGAGGGTCTGTTCATCGGCGTTGGCTTGGCCGAAGGCCAGGACGGAGGCGGCCAGGCCGCCGATCAGGATGTTGCGCATGTGTGGTGTCTCCCTTCGCGGAAATCATGAGCTCATGGCTATATTATTGGAATAACCAGGCTGTGTGTAATTCTTTTTGGTTATCAATGCCCGTGGTACATCATTTGTGATCGCTCTTGCGCACCAGGTAGTCGCCGAGGCTCTGGAAACCCTGGACCATGATGACGAGGATCGCCACGGTGATCAGCATGATGGTGGGGTTGAAGCGATTGTAGCCATAGCGAATACCCAGGTCGCCCAGGCCGCCGCCACCCACTGCGCCGGCCATGGCAGAGTAGCTGACCAGGGTGACGATGGTCACGGTCAGCGCGGTGAAGATGCCGCCTCGGGCCTCGGGCAGCAGCACCTTGGTGATGATCTGCCAGGGCGTGGCGCCCATGGACTGGGCGGCCTCGACGAGCCCGGGGGATATCTCGTTCAGCGCGCCCTCCACCAGTCGGGCAATGAAGGGAATGGCGGCCAGGGTCAGGGGGACCACGGCCGCATTGGTACCGATCGACGAGCCAACCAGGGTGCGGGTGAACGGTATGATGGCCACCATCAGGATGATGAAGGGGATCGAACGGCCGATGTTGGTGATAATGCCCAGCACACCGTTGAGTACGGGCTGGGCGAGTATCTGGCGTGGCCGGGTGACGTAGAGCATCACGCCGAGTGGAACGCCGAGCGCCGCGGCGATCAGCCCGGATACTGCCACCATGTAGAGGGTATCCAGGGTGGCGTCGAGAATCAGGTTAATCATCGCGCTGGACATGGCCGAGCACCTCCACCTGTAGGTCGTGGTTTCGCAGATAGTCGAGGGCGCGGCGTGTATCGTGCGCGTCGCCCATCAGTTCGGCGATCATCAGTCCCAGGGTGCGGTCCTGGATCGATTCCACCTTGGCCTGAAGGATGCTGACATCGACGCCGCATTCCCGAGCCAGGCGCGAGACGAGCGGCGTCGAGACGGCATCGCCGGAGAACGCTAGCCGCACGACTGGGTGGCTGTGCTCGCCCGGCGTTTCCTCGAGACGCTCGATGAGCGCGGCGGGTGGCTCGAGCTCGAGGAAGTCGTTGAGAAAATCGCGCCCCAACTGGGTGGACGGCGAGGTGAAGAAGTCGCCGACATCGGCTTCTTCCACCAGCTCGCCGCCGGAAATCAGGCTGACCCGGTGACAGATCGACTTGACCACTTCCATCTCATGGGTGATCAGCAGGATCGTCAGGCCGAGCTTCTGGTTGATGTCGCGTAGCAGCTCGAGAATGGCGCCCGTGGTATGCGGATCCAGCGCTGAGGTCGCCTCGTCGCAGAGCAGGACCCGCGGACGGCTGGCCAGGGCGCGGGCGATGGCCACGCGCTGCTTTTGACCGCCAGAGAGTTGCGCGGGGTACTGGCGCGCCTTGTCGTCCAGGCCAACCAGCTCGAGCAGCGGTGTGATTCGTTCACGAATATCACCGCGCTTCATGCCCATGAGTTCCAGGGGCAGGGCGATGTTGTCGTAAACGGTGCGCGAGGTCAGCAGGTTGAAGTGCTGGAAGATCATGCCGATGCGATGGCGCGCATGGTTGAGTGCCTCGCCGGACAGCCCGGTGAGTTCCTGACCGTCAACGCTGACCGTGCCGGTGGTGGGGCGCTCGAGGAGGTTGACGCAACGGATCAGGGTCGATTTGCCGGCGCCGGACAGGCCGATCACGCCGTGGATCTGTCCCTGGGGCACATGCAGGTCGACCGCCTTGATGGCTTCGACAGCCTGGGCGTTGCGGCGCTTGCTCGTGGGGAAATACGTCTTGGAAACGTTCTGCAGTCGGATCATCTGAGCCACCGAAGGTGGCGCCGCAGGGTCGCGGAGCGGGCGGGCAGGTATGGGTGACCAAAAAAAGGCCACCCTGACGGGTGGCCATCAACGCTGGACACACCCTTTTAGCTGCATTTCACAACGCACCGGACATGCCGTTGCATCGTCGGCGCCCGCAATCCGGGTACAAATCGGCGCCTACGAAATGTAGCGCGAAATCCTAGGCGTCATACGGGTGTTTGTCAAACGCTTTGGGCGAGTCTGGCAGCGGCAGCGCTTTGATGCAGCAAAAAAGACTGCTGTCAGGGTATATGCAGTAATATTTACGGCTTTGTGGTGCCGTGTTGGTGTCGCATTGAAGAAGAGAATACACGGCGATGACATGGACGCTGGCCGGGCGGTTTTCATAGACTGGTCACTTTCCGCCGTTCGGCATTGGTTCAAGTAGTGGGGGTTCGTCATGTTCACGGGTATCGTTCAGGGGACCGCCGAAGTGGTGGCCATCGAGGAGGCAGAGGATTTTCGCACCCATGTGCTGCGTCTGCCGGAGGCGCTGCGGCAGGGGCTTGCCATCGGCGCCTCGGTGGCACACAACGGCGTTTGCCTGACGGTGACCTCCATCGAAGGGGAGCGAGTCGCCTTCGACCTGATGCGCGAGACGTTGAGGGTGACCAACCTGGGTGATCTCCAGCTCGGGGATCACGTCAACATCGAACGTGCGGCGCGCTTCGGCGACGAGATCGGCGGTCACGCCATGTCGGGTCACGTCATGGGGATGGCCGAATTGGTGGAAATCGAGGAGGCCCCCAACAACCGACGGCTCTGGTTCGCGCCGCCTGAGCGGCTTGCCCGCTTCCTGTTCGACAAGGGCTACATCGGCGTAGATGGAGCGAGCTTGACCATTGGCGAGGTGAGAGAAGGCGGTGTCGGGTATGGGACATGCTTCTGCGTGGACCTGATTCCCGAGACGCTGGCGCGCACCGTGCTTGGCGAGCGTGTGCCGGGGGATCGAGTCAATATCGAGATCGATCCCCAGACTCAGGCGATCGTCGAGACGGTCGAGCGGGTTTTGGCCGATCGGGATCGCTGAGCCGTTCTGCTTGCGTTGGTGGCCGGAGTGGCACTTTGCACCGGAAGCCGCTTACATAGGAAAAGTCATGTGCCGTGCCAGCCGGGCGGTGTCTCGCATCCTGAGGCGCCATCCGCTACCATGTGCGGCTTTTCTCGCCCCCCGGACGCACGACGTGCCCGCGTGAAGGACGCATCCCATGTTGAAACGCCTGATCGATAACCATTTCAAGCTTGCCGAACATGGTACCAATGTAAGGACCGAGGTGATCGCCGGTATCACCACCTTCCTGACCATGGCCTACATCATCTTCGTCAATCCGAGCATCCTTTCGGAGTCGGGGATGGATTATGGTGCGGTATTCGTGGCGACCTGCGTGGCCTCGGCCATCGGGTGTCTGGTCATGGGGCTATGGGCCAACTATCCGATCGCCCTGGCGCCGGGGATGGGGCTCAACGCCTTTTTCACCTATGGCGTGGTGATGGGCATGGGCTACAGTTGGGAAGCGGCCCTGGGGGCGGTGTTCCTGTCTGGTTTCACCTTCTTTCTGCTCAGCATCTTTCGCATTCGTGAGTGGATCATCAACTCGATTCCAATGTCGCTGCGACTGGGTATCGCCGCCGGTATCGGCCTGTTCCTGGCGATGATCGCCCTGCAGAACGCTGGCATCGTGGTGGCTAATGACGCCACCTATGTGGCACTTGGCGACCTGACCGAGCCCTCGGCACTCTATGCCTTGCTCGGCTTTTTCGTGATCACGGCGCTGGCGTACCTGCGGGTGACGGGGGCGGTGATGATCGGCATTCTCGGCGTGACCATCCTGGCTATCCTGCTGGGCCACAACGAGTTTGGCGGGGTGATGTCCATGCCGCCCTCCATCGCTCCGACCCTGATGCAAATGGATATCGCCGGCGCGCTGGACGTGGCGATGCTCAGCGTGGTCTTCGCCTTCTTGTTCGTCGACCTTTTCGATACCTCCGGTACCCTGGTCGGGGTGGCGCACCGTGGGGGGCTGCTCGACGAGGATGGCAAGTTGCCGCGCATCGGCCGCGCCATGATGGCCGACAGCAGTGCTTCCATGGCCGGCGCGGCGCTCGGGACCTCCACCACAACCAGCTATATCGAATCCACGGCCGGCATCGCCTCGGGCGGGCGTACCGGCCTCACCGCCGTGGTGGTGGGTGCACTCTTCCTGGTCAGCCTGTTCTTCTCGCCGCTGGCCGGGTCGATTCCCGCTTACGCCACGGCCGGCGCACTGCTCTATGTGGCGGTGCTGATGGCTGGCAGCCTGGCCCACGCCGACTGGGACGACGCCACCGAGGCGGCGCCGGTACTGATCGCCGCGTTGGCCATGCCTCTGACCTTCTCGATTGCCGAGGGCATTGCACTTGGCTTCATCAGCTATGCGGCCATCAAGGCGCTTTCAGGGCGTTTCAGGGATCTGAACCCTGCCGTGGTGGTGCTGGCGCTGGTCTTTGCCGCCAAGTTCCTGTTCCTCGATTGACACTTACCGACTGAGATTCGTGATGAGCATCTACGGCGACTATATCAAGTCCGTGATCCGTACCGTTCCCGACTGGCCCCAGCCTGGGGTCAACTTCCGCGATATCACACCGCTGCTGCAGAATAGCGCGGCGTTTCGCAAGCTGATTGACAGCTTTGTGCATCGCTATCAGGAGATGGACCTCGATGCCATCGCCGCCATCGATGCCCGTGGGTTCATCGTCGGTGCGCCGCTGGCCTACGAGTTGGGTTGCAGTTTCGTGCCGGTACGCAAGAAGGGTAAGCTGCCGTTCAAGACCATCAGCGAGACCTATACGCTGGAGTACGGCGAAGCCGAGGTGGAGCTGCATTCCGATGCCTTCCGCGAAGGGGATCGTATCCTCGTGGTGGACGACCTGATCGCCACCGGTGGCACTATGCTGGCCGCGGCCAAGCTGATCACCCGCAGTGGAGGCTTGGTGGTCGAAACATCAACGATCGTCGACCTGCCGGACCTGGGCGGCGCCCAGCGCATCCGCGATGCCGGTTACGGCGTCTTCGCGGTCTGCTCCTTTACCGAGGACGAGTGAACCGGTCATGAGTACTCATCGCTATCATCAGCATTTCACTGTTTCCTGGGATCAGTTGCACCGGGATGTGCGCGAACTTTGCCACCAGCTCGTCGAGCGTGACTTCAAGGGCATCATCGCCATCACTCGGGGTGGCCTGATCCCTGCCGCCCTGATCGCCCGCGAGCTCAATGTGCGCTTGATCGATACGGTCTGCATCAAGAGTTACGACCATATGGAGCAGGGCGGCCTGGAGGTCATGAAGGGCGTCGAGCATGATGGAGAGGGCTGGCTGCTGGTCGATGACCTGGTCGATACCGGCAAGACCGCGCGGCGGGTCAGCGAAATGCTGCCCAAGGCACATTTCGTGACGATCTACGCCAAGCCCGAAGGGCGTCCCCTGGTGGATCAGTACCTGACCGAGGTCGCCCAGGATTGCTGGATCCAGTTTCCCTGGGACATGGGCGTGGCCTATGTCGAACCCCTGGCTGATCAGATCAAGCGGTGAGCTATGAGTATTCCGCTGCCCGATAGCTGGCAACAATGGTTGGGCGCCGAGTTTCAGGCGCCCTACATGCAGGCATTGAGAGACTTCCTGGCCGGCGAGAAAGCCGCTCGCAAGGTCATCTACCCGCATTCGTCGGACTGGTTCCGTGCCTTCGAGTTGACGCCGCTGGAAGAAGTGCGGGTGGTCATTCTTGGTCAGGATCCTTATCACGGACCGAATCAGGCGCATGGCCTGTGCTTCTCGGTGCGGCCCGGCGTGCAGGTGCCTCCCTCGCTGGTCAATATCTACAAGGAACTGGCGGCCGATGTCGGGTGTCAGCCGGTCAATCACGGCTTTCTGGAAAGCTGGGCGCGTCAGGGGGTTCTACTGCTGAACACCTCGTTGACGGTGGAGCAGGGCAATGCCGGTTCACACCGAGGCCAGGGCTGGGAGGCCTTCACCGACCGCGCCATCGCCACGGTCAACGAGCATGCCGGCCCTACGGTGTTCCTGCTTTGGGGCAGTCACGCCCGCAAGAAGAAGGCCCTAGTGGACACCAATCGCCACCTGGTGCTCGAATCGCCTCATCCCTCGCCGTTGTCGGCCCATCGCGGCTTCTTCGGTAACCGGCATTTCTCGCGGGCCAATGCCTTTCTTGCCGAGCAGGGGCGCACGCCTATTGATTGGCAATTGCCCCAGCAACCATAGGCGCTGCCCGAAAAGTGCCTGCGCTCGGTTATACGACGTTGAAAATCCACTCAAAATGCTCATTTACTCTCTGTAAACTCCGCGTTTTCGCAGATTTTCGCCTTGTCTAACCTTCGCTCGCCGACTTTTCAGACGGCGCCTGAGCCGGCTTTTTGGCCAGGTAGCCCAGCCTCTGGGTCCGGCTGGGAGCGGCCTCCAACTTAACCTCAACGCGGGATGCGGGTAGAATGGCGCGCAATTTGCGCATGCCCCATGCGACAAAGGTCGCCATCGATCCCATCGCCGCCGAAGAGGTTCCCTCCCATGAGTGTTCACGCCATTCAACATCCCCTTGTCCAGCACAAGCTGGGGCTGATGCGCGAAGCTGGCATCAGTACCAAGAGCTTCCGTGAGCTGGCCGGCGAGGTG
Organism: Halomonas eurihalina; assembly: GCF_008274785.1. Taxonomy (GTDB): domain Bacteria; phylum Pseudomonadota; class Gammaproteobacteria; order Pseudomonadales; family Halomonadaceae; genus Halomonas; species Halomonas eurihalina. The sequence goes on along the minus strand of NZ_VTPU01000016.1, from coordinate 81,539 downwards.
GCCAAGCTGCTCACCTACGAGGCGACCCAGGATCTCGAGCTGGAATCGCAGGACATCCCGGGCTGGAGCGGTGAGCCGATCGCCGTCAATCAGCTCAAGGGCAAGAAGGTCACCATCGTGCCGATCCTGCGTGCCGGTCTCGGCATGCTGGAAGGGGTGACGGATCTGATTCCCAGCGCCAGGGTCAGCGTGGTGGGGCTCTACCGCGACGAAGAGACGCTGCAGCCGGTACCGTACTTCTCGAAGTTCGTCGGTGATCTGGATGAGCGCATGGCCATCGTCATCGACCCGATGCTGGCCACCGGCGGTTCCATGGTCGCGACCCTGGACATGCTGCGTGACCGGGGCTGCAAGCACATGAAGGTGATCGTGCTGGTGGCGGCACCGGAGGGCATCGAGCGCGTGCAGCGCGACTATCCCGATATCGAAATCTACACTGCCTCGGTGGACGACCATCTCGACGAGAACGGCTACATCGTGCCGGGGTTGGGGGATGCGGGCGACAAGATCTTCGGCACGCGCTGATGACGCGGTGCTGACAGGACTTTTTGCCGGGAAAGCCCGCTTCATTCCGTTGGGCTTCGAAGGGAGTGCTAAAGAGGCCGTTCTGAACGGCCTCTTTTTTTGTGTTCGAATTCGAAAAAATGGACCGCATAGTGGATCGGCTTGCCTGGCAGTGTGCGGTGCTTTTATGTGTAGACAAAAGTCTTAATATTTAAAAAATAATTTGTGAAACAATGTATTAGGTGAGTTTTTCGGTGTTTTTCAGTCACTGGGAAGCTGTTTTCGCGAAACTACATTTGTGTCCGAAATCGAATCTCGGCTAACGTGGCGGTACACGCCTGCCAAGCGTGATCGCATAACAAAGAACAGCCGAGATCCGTATGTCATTGATCCTAGAAAGCATCGATCGGGTGGTCGGTGGCGAGACGCATATCGCCGACATGAACCTGACCCTCGAACCCGGATCGTTCAACGTCCTGCTGGGCCGGACACTGGCCGGCAAGACCTCGCTGATGCGGCTGATGGCAGGACTCGATACGCCGACCCGCGGTCGAATCCTGATGGATGGCCGGGACGTGACCGGCCGCTCCGTGCGCCATCGCAATGTGTCGATGGTCTATCAGCAGTTCATCAACTACCCAAGCCTGACCGTCTACGACAACATCGCCTCGCCGCTGAAGCTGGCCAAGGTAGAGCGCGCCGAGATCGATCGCCGGGTACGCAGCATCGCCGAGATGCTGCACATCGAACACCTGCTGGATCGTCAGCCGCTGGAACTTTCCGGTGGTCAGCAGCAGCGCACCGCCATGGGCCGGGCCCTGGTGAAAGACGCCGATGTCGTGCTTTTCGACGAGCCGCTGGTCAATCTCGATTACAAGCTGCGTGAATCCTTGCGGGATGAATTGCGCAGCCTGTTCAGCGAGCGCAACTGCATCGCCGTCTATGCCACCACCGAGCCTGCCGAGGCACTGGCGCTGGGCGGTAATACCGCCGTGCTGCACGAAGGGCGCCTGCTCCAGTATGGCCGTACCGAGGAGGTCTATCACCGCCCTCGGGACATCCTGAGTGCCGAAATGTTCTCCGAGCCGCCCATCAACATCATCGACGGTGCCATCGATGGTACCTCGGTGTCCTTCGGCGATGGCAACTCCTTCCCGGCCACCGCCGGCTTTGAAGCGTTGGCTGCCGGTGACTATCGGTTCGGCGTGCGGGCATCCCACCTGTCGCTCGTACGGCAGTCCGAGCATGACATCGCCATGGATATGATCGTCGATCTGGCGGAGATCAGTGGTTCCGAAACTTTCCTTCACGTGCGCAATGATCGACTTTCCATGACGGCGCACCTGACCGGCGTGCATCGCTTTGAGGTCGACGATCCGGTGACGCTCTATTTTCCCGCCCATCGTGCCTATGCCTTCGATGCGCGGGGCGACGTGAAACACATACCGGCGCACCTGGGAGGCGTTTGACGATGGCAGAGATCACTCTGAAGGGGTTGGCGCACTCTTATGTGGCGGCACCGGGCGGAGCCGAGGACTATGCCATTCGTGAGATGGATCACGTCTGGCAGCAGGGCGGCGCCTATGCGTTGCTCGGCCCTTCGGGCTGCGGCAAGTCGACGCTGCTCAATATCATCTCGGGCCTGCTGTCTCCCTCCCGCGGCGAGGTGCTGTTCGATGGCCAGACGGTCAACGACCTGCCTCCCGAGGCGCGCAACATTGCCCAGGTTTTCCAGTTCCCGGTCGTCTACGACACCATGACGGTCCGTGACAATCTCGCCTTTCCGCTGCGCAATGTCGGCGCACCGGAGGCGCATGTCGCCGAGCGGGTGAAGGAGGTGGCCGAGGTCCTCGAGCTGACCGACCAACTTGGCCGCAAGGCCAAGAACCTCACCGCCGACGAGAAGCAGAAGGTGTCCATGGGGCGCGGCCTGGTGCGCGATGACGTCTCGGCGATCCTGTTCGATGAACCCCTGACCGTCATCGATCCGCAGCTCAAGTGGAAATTGCGGCGCAAGCTCAAGGAGATCCACAAGCGCTTCGCCATCACCATGGTCTATGTCACGCACGATCAGCTGGAGGCGTCGACCTTCGCCGACAAGATCGCGGTGATGTACGAAGGGCAGGTGGTGCAGTTCGGTACGCCAAGCGAGCTGTTCGAAACCCCCAACCACACCTTCGTCGGTTATTTCATCGGCAGCCCCGGCATGAACTTTCTCGATGTGGCCGTGCGTGACGGGCGCGTCATGGCCGGAGAAATTCCCTTGCCGGTCAGCGAGGCATTGTGCGCTGCGGTGGCCGAGGCGGGGACGACCAACGTCAAGCTGGGTATCCGTCCCGAATTCGTGGAGGTGCACGACGCTCCGGTGGAGGGAGGCATGCAGGCCAGGGTGGAGCACATCCAGGACCTGGGCACCTACTCCATCATCGATCTGCGGCTCGGCGATATGTCGCTCAAGGCGCGTATCGATGAGGACCAGCCGCCGCCCGCCGAGATTGCCTACCTGCGCTTCCCCGGCGAGCGCGTCGGTCTATACGTCGATGAATTTCGCGTGGAGGTTCAAGCATGAACAAGGTCTACAACAACCGGGCCTGGTGGCTGATCCTGCCGATGCTGCTGCTGGTGGCCTTCTCGGCGATCATCCCGCTGATGACAGTAGTGAACTATTCGGTACAGGACGTCTTCGATGCCCAGACCCGCTATTTCACCGGCACGGAATGGTTCGTGCAGATGCTCAACGACCCGGTGCTGCAGTCCGCGCTGCTGCGCCAGTTCGCGTTTTCGCTGACCATCCTGGCCATCGAGGTGCCGCTCGGTATCGGCATCGCCTTGTTGATGCCCAAGCGGGGCTGGAGAGCGTCGGCGGTGCTGATCCTGGTGACCCTGCCGCTGCTGATTCCCTGGAACGTGGTGGGCAGCATCTGGCAGCTCTTCACGCGCGGCGACATCGGGCTGATGGGCTGGAGTCTGCGTGAGCTCGGCTACGGCTACAACATCACCAGCAGTCCACTGGATGCCTGGGTGACCATCATCATCATGGATGTCTGGCACTGGACGCCGTTGATCGCGCTGTTGTGCTACAGCGGCCTGCGGGCGATTCCCGAGGCCTACTATCAGGCGGCGCGGATCGACCGGGCCTCGCGCTGGTCAGTGTTTCGCTACATCCAGTTGCCCAAGCTGACCAATGTGCTGGTGATCGGCATCCTGCTGCGGTTCATGCATTCCTTCATGATCTACGCCGAGCCTTTCGTGCTCACCGGCGGTGGCCCCGGCAGCTCGACCACCTTTCTCAGCCAGTCGCTGGCGATCATGGCCACCGGCCAGTTCGATGTCGGACCCTCGGCGGCCTTCTCGCTGATCTACTTCCTGATCATCTTGCTGGTCAGTTGGGTCTTCTACACCGCAATCATGAACATGCAGAAAGACAAACAGAGTGGGGAGGCCTGAGATGAGCGATTCCATGCCCACGACGCCGGACGCTGTGCGCACACAGGCTGCCGCAGCCGATGCCCGGCGCCGCCGCAAGGCGCGCCCCCAGACGCGACGCTGGCGTCGCGGCCTGCTGATGGCCGCCTACATCGTCTTCGTGTTGCTGCCGATCTATTGGCTGCTGAATCTGTCCTTTCAGACCAACAACGAGATTCTCGGCGAGCTGACGCTCTGGCCGCAGAATTTCACGCTCGGCAACTACGCCAATATCTTCAGTGATGCCAACTGGTACATGGGCTATGTGAATTCCATCGCCTATGTGCTGATGAACATGGCTATCAGCATGGTGGTGGCATTGCCCGCCGCCTATGCGTTTAGCCGTTATAAGTTCATCGGCGACAAGCATCTGTTCTTCTGGCTGCTGACCAACATGATGGCGCCACCGGCGGTCTTTCTGCTGCCGTATTTCCAGCTCTACTACACCGTGGGGCTGTTCGATACCCATGTCGCTGTGGCGCTGGCGCATTGCCTGTTCAATATCCCGTTGGCGGTCTGGATTCTCGAAGGCTTCATGAGCGGGGTGCCCAAGGAAATCGACGAAACCGCCTTCATCGACGGTTACAGCTTCCCGCGTTTTTTCGTGCGAATCTTCTTGCCGATGATTCGTTCGGGGATCGGCGTGACCCTGTTCTTCCTGTTCATGTTTTCGTGGGTTGAGCTGCTTCTGGCTCGAACTCTGACCTCGACGGAAGCCCAGCCGATCGCCTCGGTGATGACTCGAACGTCCACGGCCTCGGGCATTGATTGGGGAACGCTTTCCGCTGCCGGTGTGCTGACCATCGTGCCGGGCATCCTGGTGGTCTACTTCGTGCGCAACCATATTGCCAAGGGCTTTGCCCTGGGCCGTACCTGAAGGAGGACATCATGGAATGGATGGTCTGGACTTTGCCCACGGCGCTGTTCTTTATCGTCATCGCGGTCATGCTGACGGGCATGACCGTCTGGGAGGTCGTTTCACCGACGGTGGAGCGCCGAGGGTTTCTGCCGATCGCCACGACGCGCGGTGATCGCTTCTTCATCTCGCTGCTCAGCGCCGCCTATATCCATTTGATCATCATTGGTTTCACCCCGCTAAGCATCTGGGCCGCCCTGGGGATCTCGGTGCTCTGGATGCTGATACTGATGCGTTGGGGATGACTGGAAAGGAAACGGAGAGGAATAAAAAGGGAACACGGAAACGTGATCAAGGACGATTCAACCACCAAGAAGAGGTCAATATGAAAGCGACAAGAACGCGACTCTCTCTACTGGCCGCCGGGGTCTTCCTGGCCAGCGGCCACCTGCACGCCGCCGACGGGGACACCAGCGCGACGATCGAGCGCCTGGTGGACGAGGTCTTTCAGAATTCGACGCTCAGCCGCGAAGAACAGATCGCCGAGCTGGAGTGGTTCGCCAAGGCGGCCGAACCCTTCCGTGGCATGGAAATCAACACCGTGGCCGAAGGCCTGACCACGCATACTTATGAACGCGATGTGCTGGCCAAGGCCTTCCGCGAGCTGACCGGCATCGAACTCACTCACAACATCATCGGCGAGGGCGATGTCGTCCAGAATATGCAGACCCAGATGCAGTCGGGTCGCAATATCTACGACGGCTACGTCAACGATTCCGACGCTATCGGCACCCATATTCGTTATGGCACCACCGTCAATCTGACCGAGGCGATGGCCAACGAATGGAAGGATTACACACTGCCGACCCTGGATCTCGATGACTTCCTCGGCATCCAGTACACCACCGGGCCGGACGGCAACCTGTATCAGTTGCCCGACCAGCAGTTTGCCAACCTCTACTGGTTCCGTTACGACTGGTTCCAGCGCGAGGATCTCCAGAAGCAGTTCCGCGACATCTATGGCTACGACCTGGGGGTACCGGTCAACTGGACAGCCTATGAAGACATCGCCGAGTTCTTCAGCGAGCATGTCGGTGAGCTCGATGGCGAGAAAGTCTATGGCCATATGGACTACGGTCGTCGCGACCCGTCGCTGGGCTGGCGTTTCCACGACTCCTGGCTCTCCATGGCCGGCATGGGCAGTCCCGGTGTGCCGTTCGGCAATCCGGTCGACGACTGGGGCATTCGCGTCGACGAACAGAGTCGCCCGGTGGGGGCCAGCGTAAGTCGTGGCGGGGCGACCAATTCGCCGGCCTCGGTGTTCGCAGTGACCAAGATGGTCGACTGGCTGCGCGACTATGCGCCGCCCGAGGCCCAGGGCATGACCTTCGGCGAGGCGGGGCCGGTGCCGGCGCAGGGCAACATCGCCCAGCAGATCTTCTGGTACACCGCTTTCACTGCCGACATGACCGATCCGGATGTGGCCGTGACCGATGATGAGGGCAATCCCAAGTGGCGCATGGCGCCGTCGCCGACCGGCCCATACTGGGAAGAGGGCATGAAGGTCGGCTACCAGGACGTGGGGGCCTGGACCTTCTTTGATTCCACCCCCGAGGATCGTCGTACCGCAGCCTGGCTGTTCGCCCAGTTCACGGTCTCCAAGACGGTGTCGCTGGAGAAGCTGATGGCCGGCCTGACGCCGATTCGCGAGTCGGACATCTTCTCCGATCAGATGACCGAAATGGCGCCGAAACTGGGCGGTCTGGTGGAGTTCTATCGCAGCCCCAACGAGTCCATGTGGACGCCATCTTCCACCAACGTGCCCGATTACCCGCGCATGGCGCCGCTGTGGTGGCAGAATCTGTCGCCCGCGGTCAGCGGCGATATCTCGCCTCAGGAAGCGCTCGACAATCTGGCCGGCGACCTCGACAACATCATGCTGCGCCTGGCGCGGGCCAAGGTGTTCTCGACCTTCGAGCCCAAGCTCAATGACGAGCGTGACCCCGAGTACTGGCTCTCCCAGCCTGGCGCGCCCAAGCCCAAGCTGGACGATGAGATGCCGCAAGGGAAGACGGTTCCCTATGACGAGATGATGGAGGAGTGGGTGGCCGCCGGTACACGCTGATTGAATCCCGCCGAGGCCTGCTGCCTCGGCAAACTCTGAAACCAGGCAGTGTGACCGGTTGCCTGAACGGGAAGACCCCGCTCGGCGATGCCGGGTGGGGTCTTTGTCTTTCAAGGGGCCTGATATGCAACTTCGTGATGACAATCTACGCCGACTGGACGAGCAGGTCTTCGATGTCCTGATCGTCGGCGGCGGCATCAATGGTGCCTCGGCGGCCGCGGCGCTCAGCGGCAAGGGCGTCGATGTGGCGCTGATCGATCGCGGCGATTTCGCTGGCGGCACCAGCATGCACTCCTCCAACCTGGTATGGGGAGGCATCAAGTACATGGAAAGCGGGGAGTTTTCCCTGGTGCGCAAGCTCTGCAAGAGCCGCAATCATCTGCTCAAGAATTATCCCTCCGCGGTGCGCGAGATCCGCTTTCTGACGACCATCGAACGGGGCTTTCGTCACCATCCCCTGGTGCCCTGGTTCGGCACCTGGCTCTATTGGCTGATGGGAAGCGGTTTCACGCGCCTGCCGCATTATCTGCGCCCCGCGGCTCTCAAGGCCCGCGAGCCGGTCATCGAGACCGGGAACGCGCTGGGAGGGTTCGAGTATTCCGACGCCTATCTGCACGACAACGATGCGCGTTTCGTCTTCAATTTTGTGCGCAGCGCCCTGGATTACGGGGCCGTGGCCGCCAATTATGTCGAGTCGCTGGGCGCTCGGCGAGAGGGCGATCTCTGGGTCATCCAGGTGCGCGATCGCATCGCGGGCACGACCTTCGAGGTGCGTTCCCGGGTCCTGATCAATGCGGCCGGCCCGTGGGTCGATGAGCACAACCGGCTGACACATCAGGCCACCGAGCATCGCCACGTCTTTTCCAAGGGCATCCACCTGATCGTGCCCCGGCTGACCGAGAGTCGGCGGATCCTGGCCTTCTTCGACGATGATGGCCGGTTGTTCTTCGTCATTCCCATGGGGCCCCGCACCTGCATCGGGACGACCGATACCCGGGTTGACGGCCCTGAGGTCGAGGTCACCGACGAGGATATGAGCTTCGTGCTCGACAACATCAACAAGCGGCTGGCGCTGACGACGCCGCTGAACGAGCAGGATGTCATTGCCACCCGTTGCGGTGTTCGGCCGCTGGCCGTCAAGCCGAATGGGGGAGGCGACCGCGACTTTCTCAATCTGTCGCGCAAGCATGCCATCGACGTTGATGAGCCAGGGCGGCACCTGAGTATCTTCGGCGGAAAGCTCACCGATTGCCTGAATGTCGGCGAGGAAGTCGTGGCGACGGTGCAGCGGCTGGGCGTCGAGGTGGCGTATCCCGACTATCGCTGGTACGGCGAGCCGCCGGCCTCGGTTCGCGAGGCTTTCCTGCATCGGGCGCGCCTGATGGCGCTCGACGAGCGTACCGACGAACAGGCCATCGAACCCTTGAGTACACGCCTGTGGCGACGCTATGGCCTGAAGGCCATGGACCTGCTCGAGGCGATTCATCGAGACCCGCGCCAGGGCGAGCGACTCATCGAGGGAGCCGACTATCTGCGTTGCGAGTTCGAGTTGATTCGACGGCGTGAAATGGTCACGCGCCTCGAGGACTTCCTGAGACGGCGTTCCAAGGTGGAGCAGGTGGTGCCCCGAGCCATGCTGCGCGACTCGCCGGGCCTCGAGGAAGCCTGCACGATCCTGTTCGGCGAGGCGGCACAGCAGCGATTGGAGGAGTACTGGTCGGTCGAGGCGGGGGAGATCGAGGCCGACTCCGTCTAAATTTGCGCTGCCCCGGCAGGCTGCGCTTTTAACGTTCGGGGTTGTTAGAATGCCGCGCGTTTGCTTTCTCCCGCCCATGCCAGGAGCCTCTTCCGATGACCGACGACACGACGGCCTCGGCCATGCCGACCGATACTCCGCTGCGCACCTTGCTGGTGGGCGCCCAGATGCTTTTCGTGGCCTTTGGCGCCCTGGTACTGGTGCCGCTGCTCACTGGCCTGGACCCGAATGTGGCGTTGTTCACCGCCGGTGTCGGCACCTTGCTCTTTCATTCCGTCACGGGTGTCAGCGTGCCGGTGTTTCTGGCCTCGTCCTTTGCCTTCATCGCGCCGATCCAGAGTTCGGTGAAAAGCTTCGGCATTTCCGCCACCCTGGGCGGCTTGTTGGCGGCCGGCCTGGTCTATGTCTTGATTTCCCAACTAGTGAGGCTCAAGGGCACCGCCTGGCTGCATCGGCTGCTTCCGCCGGTGGTGGTCGGGCCGGTGATCATGGTCATCGGCCTGGCGCTGGCGCCGGTGGCGGTCGACATGGCGACCGGCCAGACCAGTGAGACCATCGGCTACGGGCGTGCCATCACCCTGTCCATGGCGAGCCTGCTGGTGACCCTGGTGCTGGCGGTCTTCGGCCGTGGCCTGATCCGCTTGGTACCGATCATGGGCGGCATCGTGACCGGCTATGTACTGTCGATGGTGATGGGCGTGGTGGATTTCACGCCGGTCCACGAGGCGTCCTGGTTGGCGCTGCCCGAGTTCACGGCGCCGACCTTCCATTGGGCAGCGGTGCTGTTCATGATTCCGGTGGCCATCGCACCGGCGGTGGAACACATCGGCGACATGATTGCCATTGGATCGGTAACGCGCCGCCACTACCTCGAAAAGCCGGGCCTGCATCGCACTCTGCTGGGCGACGGCCTGGCGACCTGCGCGGCGGCGTTGTTCGGGGGGCCGCCCAACACCACCTATTCCGAGGTGACCGGCGCCGTCACTCTGACGCGAGCCTTCAATCCGCGCATCATGCTGGTCACCGCGGCCATCGCCATCGTGCTGTCCTTTCTCGGCAAGCTGGGGGCCTTGCTACAGACCATTCCGGCGCCGGTGATGGGCGGCATCATGACGCTGTTGTTCGGTTCCATCGCCGTGGTGGGCATGAATACCCTGGTGCGAGCGGGCAGCGCCTTGACCGCCTCGCGCAACCTGGTGGTGGTGTCGCTGATTCTGGTATTCGGCATCGGCGGCATGCAGTTTGGCGATGGCCAGTTCACCCTGCAGGGCGTCAGTCTCGCGGCGTTGGTCGGCATTGGGCTTAATTGGCTGTTGCCGCCCGAGCCCTCTGAAGAAGGACGCTGAAAGAGCTGAGGAAAAGGGCCGAGAGAACGGTGGGCTCAGCCCTCGGTGCCACTTTGCCCGTGATGCAGCACTTCGCCGCCATCCGAGAAGGAGGGCGGTGTGTTGGCGCTGACGATCATGCATTCGGTGTCGCCCGCATTGCGGAAGCGGTGGGGAAGCCGGGAGTCGAAGTAGTAGGCATCGCCGGCCGAGAGAACCGCGACCTCGCCGTTGACCGTGATTTCGATGTGGCCGGAGATGACCACGCCGCCTTCTTCGCCGTCGTGCTCGAGCATGTCCTCGCCGCTGTCGGCGCCGGGCGGGTAGCGCTCATGCAGCACCGACATGCGTCGGTCGGGGCGGCGTGCCGCCACCAAGCGCCACGACAGTACGCCATCGCCGATCTCGGTGAGTTCCTCGGCCTTGTAGAAGGGGCGCGGGTGGCTGGGCTCTTCCCCGGCGAAGAAGGCAGTGATCGAGACCGGCAAGGCGTCGAGTATTTTCTTCAGCGAGCTGACCGAGGGACTGACGCTGTTCTGCTCGATCAACGAGATGGTGCTGTTGGTGACCTGGGCGCGCTTGGCGAGTTCGCGCTGCGAGAGCTGTCGTTCCTGTCGGAGCTGGCGCAAACGTGCCCCGACGTCGAATCCTTCTTCCATCCTGTGTCCCGTGAGCGGCGTTGCCGCCATCCTGCATTGTGGAAAATTCTTGACGCATGATACCCGCTCGGGCGCCTTCGGGTCACCATCGAGGCCTGGAGCCATGGCACCGAGTCGCTGGGTAAGGCATCATGACCAGAGTATTACCCAACGCAGGAGACGTCATGATTCGTCGCGACGACCTGACCGGCCTGGTACTGGCCGGTGGTCGGGGTAGCCGCATGAAGGGGCGCGACAAGGGGCTCGAACCCTTTCTCGGTCGCCCCTTGGTGACCCATGCCGGCGACGTGCTGCGTGACCACGTGAGCGAGCTGCTGATTACTGCCAATCGGCATCATGAGGCCTATGCCCCGTTGGCCGATCGAGTCGTCGAGGATATCGAGCCCGGCTATCAGGGACCGCTGATGGGCCTCTACAGTGGTCTGCGTGCCGCCCATACGTCCTGGTTGGTGGTCGTGCCGTGCGATGCGCCGGCATTGCCGCGCACGCTCGTTGCCCGTCTGGTCGCGGCCATCGGCGAGGCCGACATTGCCGTGGCCCATGACGGGCTTCGCGCCCATCCGGTGGTGGCCTTGGTGCGTGTTGCCCTGGCCGACGATCTGGCGCGTTGCCTGGCCGAGGGCGTGCGCAAGGTCGAAACCTGGCAGGCCCGGCATGAGCGCGTCTGGGCCGATGTTTCCGACTGCCCCGAGGCTTTCGCCAATCTCAATACCGATGCCGAGCGGCAGCGTCTGGCACGTGAACTCGGCAAGGAGGCGGCATCGCCATGACCGATCTAGTGCCCATGACACTGGCATTGCCCGAAACGCCTGCCTTGCTGGGAATCGCCGCCTGGAGTGGAACGGGCAAGACGACTTTGCTCGAGCAATTACTGCCCGCCTTGCGGCAGCGCGGCCTGCGGGTGGCGGTGATCAAGCATGCCCATCACGACTTCGATGTCGATCAGCCCGGCAAGGATAGCCACCGCCTACGTCAGGCCGGGGCGACGCCGATGCTGGTGGCCTCCCGGGCGCGGATCGCGATGATGCTGGAGACCCCGGATCGAGAGGAAGCGGATCTGGCGCAACTGATCGAGATGGTGCGCCCGCAGGCGCCGGATCTGATCCTGGTGGAGGGCTTCAAGGCCTGGCCACTGCCCAAGCTGGAACTGTACCGGAGCGAACTGGGCAAGCCGCCGCGCGCCGCGCAGGACCCCTGGATCAAGGCCGTGGCCGCCAAGGGAGGCGCTCAGCCCCCGGCCGGTGTCGAGCGGCTGGATCTTGACGACCTCGGTGCTCTGGTTGACTGGGTGGCGGCTTGGCCGGCGCGCTGGCCGTCCGAACGTGCGCCACGGGCCGGGGAGGCATGACGTTATCCTGCTGCGAAGTCATCGACGAGGCCATCAAATAGGTGGCCACCCAATCTCTACCGTGACTGTCATGAGGCATTGAATCCATGACCTTGACCCATCTCAACGCGCGCGGCGAGGCCCGCATGGTCGATGTGGCCGACAAGCCCGAGAGTCGCCGGGAGGCCAGTGCCTCCGGCTTCATCCATATGCGGCAGGCGACATTGCAATTGCTGGCCGAGGGCAGTCTGCCCAAGGGCGATGTCCTGGCCACGGCGCGTATCGCTGCCATTCAGGCCGCCAAGCGAACCCATGAGCTGATTCCCCTGTGTCATGCGCTGCCCTTGTCCAAGGTCGAGGTCGATTTCCGGCTCGACGAGGCCACAGGAGGGGTGCATGTCACCGCGCGCTGCCGGCTGAACGGCCGTACAGGCGTCGAGATGGAAGCGCTGACGGCGGTTTCCGTGGCCTGCCTGACGCTCTACGATATGTGCAAGGCGGTGGACAAGGACATGGAAATCGGCGCCATCCGCCTGGACGAGAAAAGTGGCGGCGTCTCTGGCGATTATCGTCGTGCAGCCCCGGCCGAGCCTTCGCCCATCGTCACGGGCGAGGGGGCCAGCGGTGAAGTGTCCCTGGGCGTGCGCTGCGACCTCGGCGAGCCCTGCGTGCGCGTCAAGTGTCTGGCGGAGCTTCGCGAGCGTCTCGGTGTCGGAGAAGTAGCGGTGCCCTTCGAGCGACTCGAGAGCGCCGACATCAACGGCCTCAAGACGGTGCTGAAAGAGATGGATGCACGCTTCGCCGGACTCGACGAGGGCCGTGTGCTGTGTGCCGTCAACCAGGTCATGGCGGGAGGCGTCACGCCGCTGACCGCCGATGACGAAGTGGCCTTCTTTCCCCCGGTGACCGGAGGCTGAGCGAATGATCCGCGTACAACAACAATCTTTTGATGCGGGCGATGAGCAACGGGCGCTGCTGGCCGGACGTCGCGATATCGGCGCGGTGGTCAGCTTCACGGGACTGGTGCGAGATTTCAACGAACGCCCCGATGTTCAGGCGCTGAGTCTCGAGCATTATCCGGGCATGACCGAGTCGGCATTGGCCGAGATCGTCGCCGAGGCCGAGGCGCGCTGGCCGCTGCAGGAAGTCCGGCTGGTGCATCGCGTGGGGCGTCTCGAGCCTGGGGATGCCATTGTCCTGGTGCTGGTCGCCAGCGTGCACCGACGCGCGGCATTCGAGGCCTGCGATTTCATCATGGACTATCTCAAGACGCGTGCCCCTTTCTGGAAAAAGGAGCACACCGCCAGTGGCGATTACTGGGTCGCCGAACGCGAGACCGATCATCGAGACGCCCGACGCTGGGAGACATCACCATGACCGACGAACTCATCGACGACTTCGGCAGGCGAGTGAGTTATGTGCGTATCTCCGTCACCGATCGTTGTGACTTCCGCTGCGTGTATTGCATGAGCGAGGAGATGACGTTTCTGCCACGCGAACAGGTTCTGACCCTCGAGGAGCTCAGCCTGGTCGCCAGGGCCTTTACCGAACTGGGCGTGGAAAAGATTCGCCTGACCGGCGGCGAGCCTCTGGTCAGGCGCGATATCGATCGACTGGTGGCCGACATCGGTGCCTTGCCAGGGCTCAAGGACTTCGCCATGACGACCAATGGCGCGAGCCTGGGAAAATATGCATCGCGTCTGCGCGAGGGTGGGCTTCAACGTCTCAACATCAGTCTCGATTCTCTGGATTCGGAGCGTTTCCGACGCCTGACGCGGACCGGCGACCTGAACAAGGTCATCGATGGCATGCGGGCCGCACGAGAGGCGGGGTTCGAACGCATTAAGCTCAATGCCGTGATCCTCAAGGGCCGCAATGACGACGAAGTGACATCGCTGGTCGAATTCGCTCGCCGTGAAGGCGTCGATATCAGTTTCATCGAGGAAATGCCGCTCGGTGATGTGTCCGATCATTCGCGCGCCGAAACCTATTGTTCGAGTGACGAGGTCCAGGCACTGATCGAGCAGCAGCACGAGCTGATTCCCACCGCCGAGACCACCCCGGGCCCGTCACGCTATTTCCGCATGACCGATAGTGATAGTCGTATCGGCTTCATATCACCACACAGTCACAATTTTTGTTCTTCTTGCAATCGTGTTCGCGTGACGGTGGAAGGGCGTCTCCTGCTGTGTCTCGGCAATGAGCACTCCGTCGATCTCAGGGCCGTGCTGCGGCGCCATCCCGGCAATATCGATGAGCTCAAGGACGCAATCGTGGCGGCGATGCCGCTCAAACCCGAACGCCACCACTTCACTACCGATGGTGATGTACAAGTGGTTCGGTTCATGAACATGACCGGCGGCTGAGCTTTCTGTTAGTTCGATTGATCACCTTTTATGCTCAATGATCGGATATATTTTTCCCTGACTTTTCTTGCCAAACGTGCATTGACGAATATACTTTTGTTTAGGCCGATTGATCGGTTTCTAGGAAAACTGAATGGCTCGGCACCAACATAGGCTCGGCGCTCAAGCGAACATGCCGAGGCTCTTGGAGGTGTCCTTCAGTCTTTTCCGGCACGTCAAAATTCGTCATGGAGGGGGTAATGTCCAATCAGACCCTGGAGCGAATCGCTCGAAACAAGAATGTGGCACGCGCGGCGGCTCGCCAGTTGAGCATGGAGCAACTGCATAAACTGGCCGAGGTGATCGGCGAGGTTATCGAGCAGAAAAACGACGAGGAAAAGCGCCGTCAGGAAGAAGAGGTGCAAAAGGCGCGCAAGCTTGCGGAAATTCGTGAGCAGATCAATGAAGCCGGTCTTTCCATTGATGACCTGGTCCCTGACCAGCCGAAGCGCAAGCGTGGGCGTCCGCCGAAGAATGCCAAGGATAGCGACAAGTCGTGATGGGTGCCTGAAGGTGGGTATCTAAAGAAGAGCTTCCCTGGCGTGCATCGAGGCCGATAAATATTTATCGCGACTATTTGATGAGCATATGTACGCTACTTTGCTACCGCGGTCTGAGTTTCCACAGCGAAGATCTGCAGGTGCACGTCAGGTACGCGGTGGAGATGGTCGGATAGCCAGGCCATCACATCCGGGTAAAGGGATTCACGCAATTCCGCCAGAGAATCTGCCTGGGTATCGTCCAGGCGCTCATCGATTCGGTCGGCTAGTTCCGTTTCGTCAAGGGGGCTGGTGTGGCTGTCGTCCAGCATGAGACGACCGATGCGTTCCCACCCCTGTTCGGTAACGGCCACGGAAATGGCCAGGAACAACTGGCCATGGCGTGTGTCGGATTCGCCTCCCGCTCCTGCGACCGGCGCGATCTTGTCCTGATCGATGATGCGTGGCGTCAGCCGGTAATGTTGCTGGAGTTGAAGACCCTGGTCGTCCAGTCGCATAAAGTCGCCATTGCGTGGTGTCAGCGGCGCTTCGATCGACATCTCGCGGGCGAGTGCCTGGTGGGCCTGCTGATGACGGGCCTCACCATGTACCGGTAGCAGATGGCTCGGGGCAATCCAGTCATAGAAGGTGCGCAGTTCATCTTGAGAGGGATGCCCCGATGCATGCAGCGCCGGCTGGCGAGTGTCGTCGAGTAGCGTGACACCGGTCAGCCGCAAGGCGTGTTTCAGGCGCTCGATGATTCGCTCGTTACCGGGAATGGCTCGGGCCGAGAAGATGACGCTGTCGCCCTCCACCAGTTCGAAATGTGGATGACGTCCTGCCGCTAGGCGTGACAGGGCGGCGCGGGGCTCGCCCTGGCTGCCGGTGGCGATCACCAGCACTTCTTCGGCGGGCAGGTAGCCCAGATCGTGTACTGGAACCAGGGCGGGAAAGTCCTCCAGATAGCCGAGGCCCTGGGCGATCCGCACCATGCGTTCCATGGAGCGCCCCATCAGGCTCACCCGTCGTCCGCAACGCTCGGCCGCCCGGCCGATCGCCAATACCCGATCGAGGTTGCTGGCAAAGCAACTGACCACCACGCGACCGCTGAGGGCGCCGATGGCTTCTTCCAGGGCATCCGCCACTTCGCTTTCGCTGCGTGAGTGCCCCGGTTCCGGGGCGCAGGTGGAATCGCCGACCACCAGATCGACCGGCGCGATCGCACGGTAGATATCGGCATCGATGGGCGCGCCGAGCAATGGTGCGGGGTCGAGCTTCCAGTCGCCAGTGTGCAGGATTCGACGCTCTCCGGCCTGTATCAGCAGAGCGCAGCTTTCCGGTATCGAGTGCGTCAGGGGCAGGAAGCGCAGCGCGAAGTGGCCGATCTCGATCGCTTCCCCGGGCTCGATGACGTGGATGGCGTCGGTGCGCAGGCCGCGTTCCGCGAACTTGCTGCGCAGCAGTCCAGCGGCGAGGGGCGTGGCATGGATCGGGCAGCCCCATTGCGGCCATAACCAGGCGGCGGCGCCGATGTGGTCTTCGTGGCCATGGGTGATGACCAGGGCCTCGGGAGTGACGCCAAGGGCCTCGAGAGGCGAAAGGTCGGGCACTTGCAGGGGGCCGCCTGGCAGATCCTGGCGAATCATCATGCCGCAGTCCACGGCGATCCAGCGGTCACGGTGTTCATAGAGCGTGAGGTTCATCCCGATCTCGCCGCAGCCGCCCAACGGGAGAATATGGAGTGGTGCACGGCGGCGGGAGCGGATCTGAACGCGAGGCTGGAGCATCGAGAGGGGCTGGGCAATAAGTGTGGTGTCCACTATACGGGATCGCCACCATGCCTCACAATGCGCCGCTTCGCACCGTGTGGTGTTAGCGGTGTTTCGTTACAATGCCGCCCTTGGTTGTTATCTCACGCTGTTATCCCAATGGAATGCTTTCGCGATGTCACATTACTATCGTTTAGTGATTTCCTGCCCCGACCGTCTAGGAATCGTGGCCCGTGTTTCCAGTTTCATCACCGGCCATGGCGGTTCCATCACCGAGGCCAGCCAGCATTCCGATCTCGAATCCGGGCGCTTCTTCATGCGCTACGAAATCCTGGCGGATACCGTCGGTATGGCGCCGGAGGCCCTGCGCGAGGCCTTCGAACCGATTGCCCGAGAATTCGATATGCAATGGGCGCTCACCGATACCCGGCAGCGTCGTCGCGTGGTGCTGATGGTGTCTCGGGAAAGCCACTGCCTGGTGGATCTACTTTACCGTTGGACTGCCGGTGAACTCGACTGCGATATTGCGGCGGTGATTTCCAATCATGACGACCTGCGCAGCCTGGTGGAGTGGCACGAGATTCCTTATCACCATGTGCCGGTGCCGGCCGAAGACAAGGCAGCGGCGTTCGCCGAAATCGAGCGGCTGGTCGAGTCGGCGGACGCCGATTGCGTGGTGCTGGCGCGCTACATGCAGATTCTCCCGCCGGGAATCTGTCAGCGCTATGCCGGTCGCGTGCTCAATATCCACCACAGCTTTTTGCCGTCCTTCGCTGGTGCCAAGCCTTATCACCAGGCGTATCGGCGGGGAGTGAAGCTGATCGGTGCCACTTGTCATTACGTGACCGAAGAATTGGATGCCGGCCCGATCATCGAGCAGGACATTCATCGGGTCAGCCATTGCCATACGCCCGACGACCTGGTGCGTTTCGGCCGCGATGTCGAGAAGGCGGTACTGGCGCGAGGCGTGCGTTGGCACCTGGAGGATCGTGTCTTGCGGCATGGTAACAAGACGGTGGTCTTTGCTTGAGACAGGATGGGTTATAGCGGGAGAGGTAGCTGCTGGCGGGCTTCTTCGGGTATCAGGCGCGCGCCGACGCCGAGTAGCCTCACGGGCCGGTGGGCGCGTGACCAGGCCTGTTCGAGCAGCTGCGAGAAGCTCTCGGGAGCGACGGGAAGGCCGCGACTCTCCAGAGTGGTAAGACTGAAGTCATCAAAGCGTACCTTGACGAACAGGCCGGCAAGGGGTGGCTGACCGTGCCGGGCGAGCCGCTCCGTCAGGCGCTCGCATAGCGGCACCAATGCCTGCTGGGCGCTGGAGAGGTCGGGTAGATCCTGCTCGAAGGTTGTCTCGACGCTGACCGACTTGCGCTCGCGCTCGGTACGCACCGGACGCTCGTCGATGCCTCGCGCGAGCTCGAAGAGGCGGCGTCCGAACTTGCCGAATTCGTCGGCTAGGCGCTCGAAGGGCAGGCGCCTCAGGTCGGAGCAGGTGGCGATTCCCAAGGACTCCAGTCGTGCCGCGGTGGCGGGACCGACGCCGTGCAGCTTGTGCACCGGCAGTGCGGCAACGAAGGTGTCGACCTGCTCTGGAGTAATCACCGTGAGCCCGTCGGGTTTCTCCCAGTCGCTGGCAATCTTGGCCAGAAACTTCGCCGGGGCAACGCCCACCGAGACGGTGATTCCCGTACGGGTCAGGCATTCTTGCTTGAGCCACTGAGCCATCCAGGTCGCGCTGCCCTGGAAATCCTCGACATCGGTGACATCCAAAAAAGCTTCGTCGAGCGACAGGGGTTCAATCAGTGGCGTCAATTCGTGAAAAATGTCCTGAAGCTGTCGGGATACCGCCCGGTATTTGTCGAAATTGCCGGGCAGGAGGGTCAGGTGGGGACAGAGACGCAGTGCCCGGGCGGTGGGCATGGCCGAGTGGATGCCATAGGCTCGGGCGGGGTAGTTGCAAGTGGCGATCACGCCGCGCTGCTCTCGTGTTCCACCGATGGCCAGTGGAATGTCACGCAGCTCAGGATTGTCGCGCATCTCGACGGCGGCATAGAAGCAGTCGCAGTCGGCATGCAGTATCTTGCGCACGGCCGTCTCCGCTCTCCGCAGGCATCAGGCCAGGGCCTGGCCATTGCCCCCGCGAATGACGCCCACGCCGATACCCTCGATTTCCAGTTCCTGATGGCGCAGGTCGACCTCGATAGGGGCGAAATCGGGATTCTCGGCTTCCAGTACGACCTGATGGCCCTGGCGGTGGAAGCGTTTGACGGTGACCTCGTCCTCGAGCCGTGCCACCACGATCTGCCCATCGCGGATACGATCAGTGCGATGCACGGCCAGCAGGTCGCCTTCGAGAATGCCGATGTTCTGCATGGACAGGCCGCGCACCCGCAGCAGGTAATCGGCCCGAGGCGTGAAATATTCGGGGGGCAAGGGACAGTAGCGATCGATGTGCTCGGTGGCGAGGATTGGGCTACCGGCCGCGACTTCGCCGATGATGGGCAGCCCCTGGGAGGAGGCGGCGTCCGAAGGCGTGTCGCCGGCGGTCTGGGGTTCGGCCTCCTGGGCCGGTAAACGAATGCCCCGCGACGTGCCGCGGATCACTCGGATGACCCCCTTGCGTTCGAGGGCCCGCAAATGTTCCTCGGCGGCGTTGGGTGAGCGAAAGCCGAGCGCGCGAGAGATTTCGGCCCGGGTCGGGGGATAGCCCAGCTCGTTCATGGTCTTGACGATGAAATCGAAGACGTTCTGCTGACGGGGCGTGAGGGGGCGTGTCATGCGACCTCCAGGTCGAGAACCTGTTCAAGGGACGGATCGGTAGGCCGGGGCTCTGTCCGGAAAGCCGGCGAGCGCAGCCAGGATTCGGACAGCGTCAGATCCGACCGCCATGCTATTGGTCAAGTATACAGCATGGTGATCCATCCAGTAAAAGTGCATCGAACAGTAAAAGCGCATCGAATGTCGCGACAACGTCCCATTGTGAGGCGACGTTTCAAACGGTTCATAATTAGTGACATTGAGGCAGTGCCTGGCCTGTCGTACACTCAGGCCATATTCAAACAATTGTTTCCAACTTTGGACCCGATTCATGGCCCAGCCCGATACTGTCACGCGCATTCTGGATACCGCCGAAGTGCTGTTCGCCGAGCGTGGGTTCGCCGAGACGTCGTTGCGCAACATCACTAGCAAGGCCAAGGTCAATCTGGCTGCGGTGAATTACCACTTTGGCTCCAAGAAGGCGTTGATCCAGGCCGTCTTCGCGCGCTATCTGGATCCTTTCACCACGCGATTCCATGCCGCTCTGGACGAGCTGGAAGCGCGGCATCGCCAGGATGGCAGCGAGATTCCGCTCGAAGAACTGCTCGAGACCATGGCACGCACCGTGCTCGAGGTACCGGCGGAACGCAATAGTCTGAAAGTATTCATGCGCCTGCTGGGGCTGGCCTACAGCCAGGCCCAGGGCCATCTGCGTCGCTATATCCAGGAGGAGTACGGCAGTGTCTTCATGCGCTTCACCGAACTGGTGCGGCGAGCGACGCCGGAGCTGCCCGATGCCGAACGCTTCTGGCGCCTGCACTTCGTGCTCGGCACGGTGATCTTTACGCTCTCGGGGCTGGATGCGCTGCGCGATATCGCCGAGCAGGATTATCATGAGCATGTCTCGGTGCGGGACCTGGTACGGCGCCTGCGCCCCGTGGTGGTCTCGGCGATGCAGGCCCCGTTGCCAGAGCCGCCGGCGCAGCAGGAAGCGAGTTGATGCAGCCCCCCCATCTGACGGCCTTGCCCCCGGAGGATGGCACCTGGATCGAGATCGACGTGACGCGCCAACGGCTGGTGATTCGCGAGGGCCGCGATGCGTGCTGGTCCTGCGAGATTTCCACTGGAGCAGCGGGCACCGGCGAGGAAAAGGGTAGTGGGCGCACCCCGCTGGGCTGGCACTATGTGCGTGCCGCCATCGGTGAGGGCCGCCCTTGCGGCACCGTCTACCGCGGTCGTCGACCGACCGGCGAGGTGTTCGATGCCGAGCTGGCCGCCGCCAATCCCGAGCGGGACTGGATCCTTACGCGCATCCTGTGGTTGTGCGGGCTCGAGAAGGGGCGCAATCGGGGCGGCGAGGTCGATTCCCAGCGGCGTTATATCTATCTGCACGGAACCCCCGACGACCAGCCGATGGGAGTGCCCGCCTCGCATGGTTGCATTCGCCTGCGTGATCCGGACCTGCTGAAGGTCTTCGCCAGGGCGGTACCCGGAACGCCCGTCTGGCTGCATCGAACGGGCGATGCTTGAACGCACTACCTGGATGTTAGATGGCGCCTCCGAGCGCGAAGATGGGCAGATACATGGCCACCACCAGTCCGCCGACCATCACGCCGAGAATCACGATGACGGCGGGTTCAAGCAGTGTGGTCAGGACATCGACGCGGTCATCGACCTCTTGCTCGTAATGGTCGGCGATACGCTCGAGCATCTGATCCAGGGTGCCTGATTCCTCGCCGATGGCGACCATCTGAGTCGTCAGCGCTGGAAAATGCCGCGAATGCTGCATGGCGACATGCAGTGGCTGGCCGTCGAGCACGTCGCGTCGAATGTGACCGATGGCAGTGCTGAAGGCGTGATTCCCGGTGGCGCCGGCGGCACTTTCCAGCCCTTCCACCAGGGGCACGCCAGCGCCGAGGGTCGTTGCCAGCGTCCGGCAATAGCGGGCCACGCAGGACTTGTCGAGGATATCGCCGAGTACCGGCAAGCGCAGGGCCAGTGCATGCAGGTGGCCGGCGAAAGCCACGGAGCGCCGTTGCCCGGCATGCACCAGCAGAGGCAGACCGATCGCGAGGGCAAGTCCCCAGCCCCAGTAGTGCTGCACGGCTTGGGACAGCGATAGCGTCAAGCGCGTCAGTGCCGGCAGTTCGGCACCGAAATCCCGGAACAGCCCCTCGAAGCGCGGCACGACCTTGATCAGCAGCAGAGCGGCGACCGCCACGCCGGTGACGAGGACAACGGCCGGGTACCAGAGTGCTTTGCGGACACGCCCCTGAAGCCGTTCGACCTTTTCCTTGTGGGTGGCCACGCGATCGAGCATGCGCTCCAAGGTACCGGACTGCTCGCCGGCCGCCACTAGATGAACGAAGAGCCCCCCGAAGTGCCGGGGATGACGGCCCAGGGCCTCCGCCACGCTGGCGCCTTCGGTCACCTCCTTGCTCAGCGCTTCGACCAGAAGCCGCATGGCAGGCTTTTCGACCCCCTTGGCGACAACTCTCAGGCCTTGCAGCACCGGAATACCGGCGCGCAGCAGGGTGGCCATCTGGCGTGCGAAGAGCGTGATGTCACGAGCGCCGATACGACCTACGCTCGCGCCGAAGCCCCGCTTTTGCTGGATGCGTCGGACGAGAATGCGTTGCTCGGCGAGACCTCGGACGACGTCTTCGCGCCGTGTGGCGACGGTCTCGCCGGAAACGCGCCGTCCCTCGGCATTGCGTCCTGCCCAGCGCCAACGGCGCGGCCTGGTGTCATTGCCGCGATGGGAATGGGGCATCGGCGCCTCCGTGTCGCCTTGTCTCAATGATTGCCGGTCACGCGACTCACTTCGCCGAGACTGGTCACTCCCTGCATGGCCTTGTCGATCCCGTCGCGCCATAAGCTTGGATGGCCACTGCGGCGTGCCTGCTCTTCCAGTTCGGTGGCGGTGCCGCGATGCAGGATGCGTTCGCGCATTGCCGCGTCGATCGGCACGACTTCGTAGAGGCCGATGCGTCCCTTGAATCCCTGCGTGCAATAGCCGCAACCGACGGGATCGTGGAGATCGGCGCGACTGGCCATTCGTGCGTCGATGCCGAGATCCAGCAGGGCCTGATGCTCCAGTCGCGTGGGCCGCTTGCAGCGCTCGCAGAGTCGACGCGCCAGGCGCTGGGCGATGATCAGGCTCACCGAATCGGCGATATTGAAGGGCGCGATGCCCATGTCGACCAAGCGTGTCAGCGTCTGCGCCGCGGAATTGGTATGCAGCGTGGAAAGCACCAGGTGGCCGGTCTGGGATGCCTTGATGGCGATGTCCGCGGTTTCCTGGTCACGAATCTCGCCGACCATCACCACGTCGGGGTCCTGTCGCAGAAAGGCGCGCAGGGTGCTGGCGAAATCCAGGCCGATGCGTGGCTGGACATTGACCTGGTTGATGCCTTCCAGCTTGATCTCGACCGGGTCCTCAGCGGTACAGATGTTGCGGTTGGCGTCGTTGAGCCGTCCCAGCCCGCTATACAGCGTCACCGTCTTGCCGCTGCCGGTGGGACCGGTGACCAGGATCATTCCCTGGGGGGAGGACAGGGCGCTTTCGTAGAGCTGCCGTTGTGCCGTGGAGAGGCCCAGTTGAGTGATGTTCCACTGCGCCGAGGCCGAGTCGAGCAAGCGTAGGACGATTTTTTCGCCATGCACGGTGGGCATGGTGTTGACGCGGAAATCGACACCGGGACCTTCGAAGTGGCGCCACTTGATGGCGCCATCCTGGGGAAGGCGACGTTCCGAGATATCCAGGCGCGCCATCACCTTGAGGCGGGCGGCAATGCGCGAACGCATCGCGAAGGGAGGATGCGCGACGTCATGCAGGATGCCGTCGATCCGCAGGCGAATGCGAAAGTGAGCTGCATAGGGTTCGAAGTGGATGTCAGAGGCGCCGTGCCGGATGGCGTCCTGAAGGACACCGTCGATAAAGGCCACCAGAGGCGCATCGGCGTGCGCCGCGCTGGATGTCGAGATCTCCTCCTCGTGGCTCGTGCCCGGTGCTCCGGGTATCGACTCCATGCGAGCCATTGCCTCAAGGGTACCGCTCGTGGAGCTGAGGTAGCGTTCCAGCCAGGCCGCGAGCTGATCCCTGGGGGCCAGGACGCCCTCGGGCGTCAGGCCGGTGGCGAAGCGTAGTTCATCGAGCTCGGCGAGTGTCGCGGGTTGACTCACGGCGACGGTGAGACGCCCGCCATGGCGACGCAGGGGCAGTACGCCGAGTCGACGCAACAGGGCTTCTGGATAGTCCGCGACGGGTGGCAGTTCGTTGAATTCCAGGGTATCCAGATCGACGATGTCCAGCCCATATTCCCTGGCGGCTGCCTCGGCGGCTTGCCGCGCCGACACGGCCTTGGCATCGACGGCGAGCGCCAGTAGCGAGCATCCGCTCTGTCGGGCCTGTTGCTCCAGTCGCCGGGCTTCCCGGGCATCGAGCAGGCTGTCTTCGACCAGCCGACGGGCCAGGTCTCCAAGGTCATTGGTAGGGCGACCGGGATTCCGGTCCATGTCGTCACACGCTGGATAGTCGCTCATGACATCTCGCGATACGGCCGGGAATATCGCCGAGTCTAGTCAGTTAGTGTGTTCGTGGCCCGACGCTTTCTGCCGTGTCGTGGCGACGAATTCACCGACTCCGCCATGCGAGATGACGACGCCGAAAAGCCAGAGAATCGTCCTTGTTGGCTTCGGGCCCGCTACCTACCGTCAAGACAGGAGCGGCAGACGTGGCTTGATGGGAGCAGCAAGCCCGGAGTCTCCTGAGCAGAATGTCCAGCCAATCAGGGAGGTGGACCATGGAAAGGGTCGAGAGTACTCAAGAAAGGGCGAGGGAAAGGACGCAAGAAGGGCAGAAAGACGGAGCGATGACGACCGTGTCAGCGCATCAGGCAGGTTTTACTCTGATCGAACTGCTCATCGTGGTGGCGATCATCGGGATACTGGCGGCGGTCGCGGTACCGCGTTACCAGGACTATACCGAGCGCGCAGAGCACAGCGCCGCGCTGTCGGAGCTGAGTGCGGCGAAATTGCGCGTCTCGGTGAATATTGCCGAGGGACTGGAGGATCCCTGTGAAGACGTGGGCTGGGGCTGTAACGGTAATAGTGAGACCGGCACCATCGAGAACACCTCGGGCAATAACGACTCAGGCTCGAACAATTCTCACCCCAATGCCGTGCTGGAATGGAATGCCACTAATGACAACGGTATTACCTGGACGCCGAAGGACTGGGATGATTAGTGAAAGACGTGCATGGTGGCGCGATTCAATCCTGGCGGTTTACTTGGTCGGCTTGCCGGCCCAGAGCTCGGCGATACGACGCTCGGCGAGGGCTCGGTAGGCTTCGCCACGCAGCTTGCCGGCGGTCAGGGAGTCGCGAATGGCGGGCCAGTGGTCGCTGGCGCGTCGTGGCAGGGGGCGGACATGGGCATCGAGCCAGATCAAACGCCCCTGGTCGTCCACAAGGAGGTTGTTGAAGTGCAGGTCGCGATGCACGTAGCCGGCATGGGCAAGCTGCACCACCTCACGGCAGAAGGTTTCGAGAAAGCGCTGGCGGCCCGTCTCATCAAGGGCATCGAAGACCTCACCCCCCGTGCGGGCATCGCGGAGTTGCTCCATCAACAGCAGTGAGGGAGTCCGGTTGGCGGGGTTGAAGGATACGCCCCAACCATGGCAATTGGGAACGCGCAGGCCAGCGCGCTGCAGGATGCGCAGGCTGAGGAACTCCTTGCGGGCGTCGGACTGCATTAACCAGCGTTTCTCGAGGTAGTCGTGGAACAGCCACTTCAGCGGACGCTGCCTCTTGCTGAATTTATCCGGCACTACCTTGGCCAGAATGCGCTGGTCTTGCGACACATAAAAGCGACTGCTGCCCATGGCCTCGAAAGCTGCGGTAGTGGAGGTACTGGCCAGTCGCAGGCGATCCGGCAGGTCCCACGGGCGAAAGACCAGATAACGGCGTCGGCGATCATCGAAGGGAATGTCGAGCAGTTTCACGAGCGGGCTCTTTAGCGTTGCGCGCGACCCGCGCCGGGGCAGGCCGTGAGCAATGTAGGGATCGGCATGTCGAGGCTTCACCCTGAAACGTCTGCCGATACAAAGTCGCCTATTTTACCGCTTCGCGATGAGGTCGCCTAGCCGCGGTCGCCGGAGCGCCAATGGTACCCGTGACGATGCCTGGCATTGCACTCCCCGTTGAGGGTGGCGATCAGGTGCCGAGGCCCGCCATGGTCGCGATGTTCGCCGAACCAGACACCTTGCCAGGTACCGAGTGCCAGGCGACCGTCACGCACGGCCAGGGTCAGTTGAGTACCGAACAGGCTCGCCGCGACATGGGCGGGCATATCGTCCGGCCCTTCCAGCGTATGGCGGAAATAGGGAAGATCTCCCGGTATTCGGTCGCGCAGTAAGGCATCCATGTCGTGGCGCACATCGGGGTCGGCGTTCTCGTTGAGAGTCAGCGAGGCCGAGGTATGCAGTAGCTGCAGGTGCAGCAGACCAACCTGCAAGCTCGCTATTCGGGGAACAGCCTCGATGACCTCGTCGGTGATCAAGTGAAAGCCCCGCGAACGCGGCGCGAGGCGAATCTCTTGCTGGTCCCACATGATGGCTTTCCCTTGGTTGCACTGATATCCGCCGCAGGATAGGGGAAACCATACGACAGGGATAGGTATGCCCTGTCCTTGGCCCGCTCCAGTGCAGGTGATGTCAGGACGCGTTAGATTTTAATGAGTTGATTCACAGGATTTCAGGAAATGAATGGCATCCTCGATATGCTCGGGGCTTGTTTCATCCAGAATGATATTGATGTGAGGACTAAGCTGCTGAATGATGAACTCATAGTCCATCAGTCCTTTCCCCACGGGAGCGGGAACCAAGCGTCCTTCCGATATGATGAAGTCCTTGGCGTGGATGACCGCTATGCGGTCTCCCCACAATGAGAAGGCTTCACTCAATATTTCATGCTGTCGCCCGTGATTCTCCGCAGTCATGAGGTTGACCGGATCGAATATCACCTGAAGGTTGTTGGACTGCACCTCATCAAGCAAGCGCTTCATGGTCTTGGGGGAGTATATGGGATGATTGACACCCGGTTCGATACCTACGATGACACCGAATTTTTCGGCCTCCTCAACCAGCTCTCTTACACTTGATAAAACATCCTGGAAGGGCTTCTCATGAAAGTTTTCTTGAGTGTATATGATGTCTGGGTTGACATTGCCGGTTTCAGTCCCAACGATTCCGCATCCAAAGTCTCTAGAAAACCGGATGTGCTCTTTGAATCTCGATAATGCAGAGTGCCGCTCTTCGGGATCCGGATGAATTATGTTGGCGTAGCAGCCAAGAACCGCAATTTGAATATCGTGGCGCCGGAATGCTGATCCAATCAAGTAGGCCATGCCTGGATTTAATGTCCCAGGCTTTATGTCAAGGTCGAAAGACTTGTTCAGTGCTAACTGTACTGATCCAAGTCCTCGGCGAGCGATATCCTCTATCAGGCCTTCCATGGGCTGCTTGGGCAGGTCGTGTGCCCTGATTCCTATGTTCAAGGTTGTGCTCATTTTCTTCACGTCGATGTTTTGTGTGTTGTTGAAGAGATATTGCCAGGCATTTTGGCAATATCTCTAGGGAAAAATCACTGGTTGCTGCTGGTGTTTTTTATCTTTTGGTAAAGTGAATATTGTTCTGGATGGCTCTTTAGGTCGTCATATATCGGTTGTACAGCATCCTGGAAAGGTGAAATATTCACTGCATTGATCTCGACGTTAAAGTCATTCTTGATGCTTTTCCTCGCTTCCTCGACGGATTGAGACCACTGCTCAAGCTGAAATTGAGTCGATTCATCGATAGCCGACATGACGGCTTCACGCTGTGGCTCCGTCAAGCTGGAAAGCGTGTTATTGTTGAAAAGGATGATGTCGGGGATTCGAGTGTGGCCATCGAGGGTATAGTAGTTGACCACCTCCCCATGGCGTGCTGTAGTCAATGCGAATTCATTGTTTTCCGCACCATCAAGAATACCTTGTTGTAGTGCGGTGTACACTTCCTCCTGGGACATCACGACGGGCGAAGCCCCAAGTAGCTTCATGGTGTTGACGGCCTTTTCGCTCTGCATGACCCTGATTTTTTTACCTTCCAGGTCAGAGACTTCGTTGATTGGTTCATCTGTTGTGTAAAAATTTCGTTGTCCCGAGTCATACCAGCCAACACCCACGAATCCTTGGCCCTTTGTCGACTGGTATACGTCATCCATGATGTCAGGGTTATTCATTACATCATGAAAGTGCTTCTCTCCATCGAATAAATAAGGCATGGAGAAGACGCTGTAGAGTGGTGAAAAGCTTCCCATAAGTCCGCCGGATACCTTGGTCATATCGATTGCACCGGTCTGCAGAAGCTCGACGAGTTCGCTTTCTCCACCTAGTTGGCTATCGGGGAAGTAGGTGACGCTTATTGAGCCTCCTGATTTTTCTTCGACGAGTGAGCCGAACTTGGATAGCGCATCCTTTACAGGTTGAGAGTTTTGGGCATATGCGAGTTTGATGTTAACGTTGTTTTCGGCATGAACCACTGATACTCCAAGTGAGAGGGCGGTAAGCGTGGCGGCCAAAAATGCCTTTGTATGAGCTGATTTAGTCATGACGGCTCCTTTCTTGAACTTGTTGGTGAGTTCGAGGCCCAACGGGCCAGGTGAACGTTATAAATATGTCCTCAAGTATTCTGAGAGGCACAGGATTGCCATGGCCTGGCCATAGGGCATGGATGTCAGGGGGATCGTTCGGTAATAGTCAAGATCATCTCCCATAGCGGTTCCGAAAGAGACTTTCTCTAACTCTCCATCAGGGGTGATGTGGTGAATGATGCTCTTGATAGCCTTCTCGGCGATGTCGTAGTAGGAGGCGTCGAGATAGCGCATTCTGACGGCTTTGAGCATGCCATAAGCGAAGCCGGCTGTTGCTGATGCCTCCAGGTAAGAGGATGGGTCGTCAAGCAGCGTATGCCACAATCCTGATTCCGATTGCCACTTGGCCAGTGCCTCGACCTGGGACTCCAGAACCTGGATGAGAAAACGTCGAATAGGGTCGTTGGGAGGAAGATCGAGAAGCTCGAGAAATTCGGGAATGACGATTGTCAACCAGCTATTGCCACGCGCCCAGAGTGCCCTGGCGAAATTATGGTTGCCTTCGAACGTCCAGCCATGAAACCAGGCGCCTGTTTCCCTATCCATGAGATACTGGACGTGTACCAGGAACTGGTATTTCGCCTCTTCCACATAGTCTGGCCTGTTAAGGAGTTGCCCGATCTTGGCCAACGGCAGCACGCTCATCATCAAGGTGTCGTCCCAAAGTTGTTGATGATTCTCGCTGTTGTAGACGACATGCTGCAGTCCGCCCTTGTCGGTACGGGGCATATCGTGCATGACCCAATCCGCCCAGGCCTGCAGATACGGTAACCACTCCTTGCGACCTGTCTCCTCGTAGCGGTAAGCGAGTGTGAGAAAGGGACATACCGTATTGACGTTCTTGGTTGCCAACCGTTCGGCAAAGCGATCATGGAACCAGGAGTCGATGATGGCCAATGCCTCGTTGTCATCGGTTTGTTCATAGTACTTGTAGATACCATACAGACCGATGCCGTGGGTCCATTCCCAACCAGCCCATCCTTTTGTGTCTATGGTTCGACCATCATCCAGATGAAGCAGAAATTCACCAGTTTCATCCTGTATATTGACCAGGTTATCGATAGTCTTTCTGATCAATTCAGTGACTTCATTCTTGGAGATGAAGCGCTCTGCTTGCCTCAGAAGTTGGCTGTGCTTGACGTTGAATGTCTTCATGTGATTGTCGCCTTTTCGGGTTTTTAAACTAGAGTCCCATCATGACAGGAAGGAATAATGTGATTCCCGGGATGAAAGTGATGAGTAGCAGGACTGAAAGAATGACAAGGTAGAAAGGTAAAAGAGGAATAAGCAAGTTTTCGACCTTTTCCTTGGCGATGCCGGCACCAATGAAAAGTCCAGTTCCCACAGGAGGAGTGATAGTTCCGATGCACAAGTTGAATACCATGATAATTCCGAAATGTATTGGATCAATATCAATCGCCGATGTAATGGGAAGGAGGATCGGCGTGAAGATCAAGATGGCAGGGCCAATATCCATGAAGCATCCGATGATAAGAAGCAAGGCCGTGATGATTAGCAATACGGTAGCTGGATTATCGGAAAACCCTAGAATGGCGGAGCTGATTGCCGTGGGCAATCCTGTGATGGACATGGCGAACGACATGGCAGAAGAGGCCGCGAGAAGGAACATGATCACGCCAGTCGTCTCGGTTGCTTTGATCAATGAAACGATGAAGGAGCGTAGATTAATGGTTCGATAGACGATGACGGTCAAGAATATAGTGTAGATAACAGCAATGGCAGATGCCTCGACAGCCGTAAAGATGCCAAATACGATACCACCGACGATGATGGCAATAAGAAAAAGACTGGGGAGCGCCTGAAAAATGACGGTCTTGATGGAGTTATCGCGCAAGTCCAACTTGACTGTGTAGTTCCTGTACTTGGCAACGATCAGAGCGACCAGAATACATCCTGCTCCCCATAGGCAGCCAGCTACGAGGCCACCGGCAAACAGAGCAGATATTGATGTTCCACCACTGGCCAATGCATAGAGAATAAAAGAGGTTGTCGGAGGGATCAGCATTCCCGTAGGGGCAGAGGCGATATTGGCGGATGCCGAGAATGGTCGGCTATAACCTTCCTTCTCGCTCATGGGGACCATGACTCCCCCGATGGAGGTCGAGGCGGCAATCGCCGACCCTGAAATCGCTCCAAACATCATGTTGCCCACAATGTTTGTGTGTGCCAACGACCCAGGAATTTTGGCACTGAATAGTTTAGCGAAATTGACCAGGCGAAGGGCGATACCCCCGTTGTTCATGAGAACCCCGGAAAATATGAAGAAAGGCACGGCCAGCAGTGTGAAGCTATCAAGGCTTGATGCCATTTTTTGAGCCGTTGTGAAAATGGCAATATCTGCTGGAAGCTCCAGGAGTATCGTTATAGCCGAAGAAGCTACGATGCAGATTCCAATTGGCGCTCCAATGACAAGAAGCCCAAGGAAAGACAAGACGAGAACAAGGCCTGCGTCCAGTATCATGATTGTTGACTCCTGATCGTCTGTGAGTTTTGGAATATTCTCAAGCAGTTGATAATGCTATATGCAACGATTATGCAGCCGGACACAGGTAGAGATAGATAAATAAAGCCTTTCGGAATGTTCAGCATGGGATATAGTTGTGACATCGTGTTGGATGCGGCATGAAAGCCGCCATGTATCATGATAAAGATGGAAAAAACAATAAAAAGTAGTTCGGTTAAAAGGTCGGAAGCCATTTTCCAGGATCCGGTCAGCTTGTCGGTGAATAGTGTCAAGCTGACATGCTCTCGTTGGCCCGCAACATAAGCGATGGCGAGCATGGAAAGCCATATCAAGGAACAGCGAAGAAAAGCTTCTGATATTGTGCTGGGACTGTTGAGGATATAACGACTGATCACCTGCCAGCTGGCTGTTACCACCATCACCATGAATAGAAAGCAACAAACGAACTGGATGCTTCGATCAATTGCTGTGCGTACTTTTTGCATGCTTTCTCTCCTGGCTAATGATGTTGTGTTGATCTGTCAGGTTTGATGAGTCATCTTGCTCTCTAAATTCGATCGATTATGGCATGGGAAAACTTTCCCATGCCTGAAATGGTTAGAATTTGTGCTGATAGCCAATCAGCCAGGAACTGTTGCGCTGGCCGGGATCCATTGATGCCTGGTCGCTATTCTTGTCCCGTTGAATATAACCGCCGAAGAGCGTGTTTTTGGCATCGAGCTTGTGAAAAACAAGAAATTCCTGCTCAAGATAATCACGATCCCCGGTGCCAAAATCAGGTGAGTCGTCTTCATGCTTGAAGTGGTAATGGGGGTTGTATAGGAGCATCCAGTCATCGTTGATATCATAACTGGCATATAGATCTATCCTTCCGGCCGTGCCTTCTTTGGCTGTTTTATGAGTCGTTTCTTGTTCGTAACGATAACGCCCGGAAAGGCTCCAGCCATTTCCTTGATACCCTACTTTGATCGCCGCCAAGGCACGAGTCACATTCGAGCGAAATTTTGCACCTAACTGTGGTGTCAAGGACCACCTGTTATCTTCGCCCAGACCATAGGAAGGAAAGGCGTAGTTGACAAATCCTTCATCGTGTTTTGGCCAGCCATTCTCGTGGACACCTTCCTGCCAGTACCAGGATTTCTCAAGGGTCAGGGAGGAGGTGTCATCAAAGACTCGGGTGACAGCCACCTTGGGCAGGGTTAGGGCATGGCTATTAGTGGTATGTTCCAGCTTCATCGTCAGGATATCTTCGGCAGCGAGAGACTGTCCTGCCATCAGCATCGTCATGCAGGCAGTGGCGGTGCCGATGAAGCATCTCAACTGGTGTGTGGCTCGCATGTCATCTCCATTGTTGGTTTTTTGTGAACTGTCATGATCGGGCCATAAGGGCTTGTTCTTACCGGTCCAACGTATCGGAAAGAGAAGGAGTTTTTCTTTTCAATCCTATGGGCCACTAAAAAAGTAACAATGTTCCTATAAAAATGAAATGGCGTTTCTTTAATACTTTGGTCGATACCGAAGGCCCCATGGATCAGGGTGATGCAAGCAGACAGGTGGCGACAGGAGGCGTTTTGCGTTAAATTCAGACCATCATTCCAATTTTTATGAAACGAGGTGTGGAGCTATGGCCACGTCGCAAAAACCCGATAACGTAGCCGCCGTCATGAAGGTGTTCGGGATTCTCGAGGGGCTGGCCGAGCAAAGGGAGATCGGGTTGTCCGAGCTTTCCCAGCGTGCTGTTACATCGAAGAGCACCGCCTATCGCTTCCTGCAGACGATGAAGGAGCTGGGCTATGTCAGTCAGGAGGAAGAGTCGGAGAAATATGCCCTGACCCTGAAGCTTTTCGAGCTGGGCTCTTCGGCACTGCAACATGTCGACTTGACGCGCCTGGCCGATGTGGAGATGCGCAAGCTTTCCGAGCAGACCCACGAGGCAATCCACCTGGGGGTTCTGGATGATGATCCAAGGCAGATCATGTACATCCACAAGTACAGCTCTCAGTACAACCTGTGCATGCAGTCACGTATCGGGCGTCGCAACCCGGTGTATTCCACTGCAATGGGGAAGGTTCTTCTAGCGTGGATGGATCAGGAGCGGGCAAGGGAGGTCCTGGAATCCGTGGATTTCGTAGCCCATACCGAACACACCTTGACCAGCGTAGAGGCAGTCATGGGTGAGTTGCCAGAGATCCGGAAAGAAGGTGTTGCAGAAGATCGGGAAGAAGCCGAGCTTGGCGTTCGTTGCCTATCCGTCCCGGTCTTTGATCGCTTCGGTCACGCGGTGGCGGCCTTGAGCTTGTCATTCCCCGTGGTGCGCTATGACGCAAAGAAACGAGCCGAATATATACGCTTGTTGCATGAGGCCGGGAGGCGTATTTCTGCAGGTCAAGGGTTCCATGAGTATTCCTTCGAGGCCCATTCCCAAACAAATTGATGGAAGATTGCCGTCATGAGTTCCGCCGGACACAGCCGACCGGCTGCGTCCGGCCTTTCTTATGCAGGCCCTACCTGGCCAGCCATCCTCCATCTACTGCAAGTGTATGGCCATGAACATAGTTCGAGGCATCCGAGGCCAAGAATACCGCAGCACCGGCCAGATCCTCGGGTTCCCCCCAGCGTCCAGCGGGTATTCGACCCAGGATCTCGCGGCTGCGCTCGGGATCGTTTCGCAGTGCCTCCGTGTTGTTGGTTGCCATGTACCCAGGGGCGATGGCGTTTGCGTTGATGCCGTGTGACGCCCACTCGTTTGCCATCAGCCGAGTCAATCCCAGGACGCCGCTTTTCGAAGCTGTGTACGAAGGGACCCTGATACCGCCTTGGAAGGACAGCATCGAGGCGATGTTGATGATCTTGCCGCGCCGCTGGCCTTCGATACAGGAGCGGGCGAAAGCCTGGGAAAGGAAGAACAGGTTCTTGAGATTGACGTCCATGACGTCGTCCCAGTCCTTCTCCGTGAAGTCGAGTGCATCCGAGCGTCGGATGATGCCGGCATTGTTGACCAGGATGTCGGCGCCACCGAAGTGTTCCTCGGCCTGGGCGAGGATATCGTCGATCGGCGTCGTGCTGGCCAGGTCGGCCTCCACGGGCAAGAGCGACACGCCCATTGCTTCAACACGTCGCTGGGTCTCTTCCGGTGAGCGACGGTTCACGGCCACGATGTTGCATCCCGCGCTTGCCAGGCCCAGCGCCATGCCCTGGCCCAGGCCGGTATTGCAGCCGGTGACGATGGCGGTCTTGCCGCTCAGGTTGAAAAGCTGACTCATCTGACTCATGGATAGGCCTCCTCTGGCTCAGCGCAGATCCGACATCGCGACATGATCCATATCGGAGAACGTCTGGTTCTCGCCGACCATGGCCCAGATGAAAGTGTAGCTGCCGGTGCCCACGCCGGAATGCAGCGACCAGCTTGGAGAAAGGACAGCCTGGCGGTTGCGCACTACCAGATGTCGGGTTTCCTGCGGTTCCCCCATCATGTGGAAGACTAGGCTGTCGTCGGCCATGTCGAAGTAGAAGTAGGCCTCCATGCGTCGCTCATGGGTATGGCAGGGCATGGTGTTCCACAGGCTGCCTTCTTCGAGTCGCGTCATTCCCATCAGGAGTTGGCAGGTGGGCAGAACATCCGGTACCAGGTACTTGTAGATGGTGCGACGGTTGCTGTTTGCCGTGTCCCCCAGGGTCTGGGGGGATGCTTCCTCCAGCGTCACCTTGCGGGTTGGATGTGTCTGGTGGGCAGGAGCGCAAGTCATGTAGAAAGCGGCCGGTTTATCGGGGTTCTGGCTTTCGAACTGAATGTCACGGCTTCCCTTGCCGATATAGAGGCCTTCGTGGGTATCGATTTCATGTCGAGTGCCATCGACGACGACGCTCCCCGGGCCGCCTATGTTGATGGTGCCGAGTTCGCGGCGTTCGAGGAAGAAGCCTGTCCCGGTCTGTTTGCCCAGAGCTGTGGGGACGGTCACGGGTTCCTCTACGGGTTGGGCGCCTCCAATGATGATGCGGTCAATGTGGCTGTATACCAGCTTGAGCTGATTATCGACGAACAGCTCCTCGATCAGGAACTGGTCACGAAGTCCTTGGGTGTCGAGAGTCTTGGCGTGTTCGCTGTGGATCGCCTGACGAATCTCCATGCGGCCTCCGGGATCGATGGTTCTATAAAATTAAAATGCAGGTTCAAAATATCATCGAGATAATGATGGATCAAGGCGGCTGTCGCTTGGCTGGTTTGGGCCACCAGGAGAGGACGACAACAAAGGGCGATCCGAAGACGAGGTACCGATCGGCAGAGAGGAGTAAGGCGGCGATGGTATGAAGGTGGGGGGGAAGGCACCGATTTACCGGTCCCCACTGTCCTCGCGGTCATCAAGCAGGGCATCCTGGAAGTAGTCGTTGATGCGGGTATGGCTGCGGGCGTACCAGTCGTCGTCCTTGGTGATGGCGCGTTCGGTGTTCAGTGGGTGGGTGGGAATGTGCAGGCGCATATCGACGCCGCTGTCGGGGTGGGTCGTGACCTGCAGGGTCGCCGAGTGACGCGAGGGGCCGTAGGGGATGAGCCGGGCCAGGGCAGCCTGGCGTTCGCTGGAGGTAGCGAAGCGGATGAAGTCGCGGGCGATGTCGGGATGGGCGGCATGGCGGGGCACCGCCCAGGTTTCGTGCTCCTGGACCTGGCCATCCCAGAGGATCTCGATGGGTAGGTCGCGGTTGATCATGGCGTCGAAGAAGCGCCCGTTGTAGCCCGAGGCCATGACCACCTCGTTCTCCGCGAGTAGCCGTACCGGGGTATCGCCGGCTTTCCACCAGTGCAGATTCTCGAGGCTGTCGATCCGCTCGAAGGCGAGCGATAGGCCGCGACGGGTACTGAGCAAGCGATAGATTTCCTCCTTGGGAACGCCGTAGGAAAGCAGCGCCCACTCCAGGTTGACCGCGGGAGTGCGCTGCAGGGCGCGGGGGCCGGGGAAGCGTTGCTGGTCGAAGAGATCGGCGATCGAGGTGGGGCGCCGACCGGGGAAGGCATCGCGGCGATAGGCGACGACGGTGGCGAAGACCGAGTGGGTGATGGAGCAGCGGTTCAGGGCACCATCGATGAAATCGCGTTCGGCCGGGGTGCCGTCCGGTGCAGGAGCCAGCAATTCGGAGGGCAATGGGTCGAGCAGGTTCTCGGCACAGGCGGCCTTGGCCTGGCTGCGGGTCATGTCGATCAAGTCCCAGGCCACGTCGCCTTCGGCCACGGCCCGGCGGAGTTCGGCGATACCGCCGTCGTACTGCTCGACCTCCACCGGAGTGCCCGTGGCCTCGGTGAAGGGATCGAACAGGGCGCGTTGCTGGGCACGCTCGTAGGCACCGCCCCAACTGAGCACGGTCAGTGCTGCCGCTGCCGGCTCATCGCCGTATGTGGAAGGCGCGAGCATGATCGTCAAGCCGACCAAGGCTCCCATGCAGGCGCGTCGCATACCGTGATCAACCCGTGCCATGTTCCTCCCGTCGCAGTTCCTCGCTGTATTGCAGGTAGGCGCGGGCGATACTCGACTCGTAGACCACGCCGAGAAAGGCATCGTCGGCCTTGTCGTCGACCACGGCGATCGCCTCGCCGGTGACATCCTGAAGTTGATGCATGGCGCTCCACACCGAGGCCTCCGGGCCCAGAACCGGGCGTGGGGTGCGCGGGCAGTCGCGCACCCGGCGTTGGCCTTGGCCGCGACCGCGCATCACTTCGAGGTCGGCCAGCGTCACGCTGCCGTGATAGCGACCCTTGTCGTCGACCAGATAGGCCTCGCCGTGACCGTGGTGCCCCAGGGAGGCCACGGCGTCATCGATGCTGTCGCGGGGATTCAGCGTCACGCAGTCCTGGCTCAGCAGGTGCTTGAGTCTGGCACTTTGCAGCAAGGCGCGGCCGCGACCCGCCGAGAGGTCCAGGCCACGGTTGGCGAGCTGGATATCGAACAGTGAACGACCGAACAGCTGCGCGGCGATGGGGCTGGCCAGGGTCACGCTGGCCAGGGCGGCGGTGGTCAGCACATAACTGCCGGTAAGTTCGAAGACGATCAGCAGGCTGGTCAGGGGGGCGCCGATCACCGGGGCGGTCACCGCGACCATGCCGCATACGGCATAGAAGACAAAGGTGTCGCCGGCCAGGCCGGTATCGCCGATCAGGGTGCCGCACAAGGCGCCGAACAGGGTGCCGATCACCAGCGCCGGGCTGAACACGCCGCCGCCGAAGCCCATGCCGATGCACAGTGCCGTGGCGGTGAGCTTGAGCACCAGGACGATGACCAGTTCGAAACCACCGAAGGCTCCCTCGATGGTGGCGAAGCGCAGCGTCTCCTGGCCCATGCCGAGGATGTCCGGTACCCAGAGGGCGACGAGGCCGAGGGCCGCACCGGCCAGGGCGGGGCGCAGCGAGGGCACCACGGGCAGTCGAGCGGCCCAGCGGCCGACGGCGAGAATGGCATGCATGTAGGCCCCGGCCACCAGGGCGCCAAGCCCGCCGATGACGATGAACGCCGCGAATTCCCAAGGCTGGGGTACGGCGGTGTCGGCGACATGAAAGAGCGCGCCTTGCGACAGCACATTGGTGGCGATGACGTGCCCGACGATGGCGGCGGCGGCCACTGGGGCGAAGGCGCGCAGGGCATAGTGGCGCAGGATCACCTCGTGGGCGAAGACGATGCCGGCCAGCGGCGCATGAAAGGCCGTGGCGATGGCCGCCGCGACGCCGCAGGCGATGGTCACGTTATCGTCGGAGCGCCCCAGCTTGAGCAGCTTGGCGCCCAGCGAGCCCAGGGTGGCCCCCAGGTGGACGAGTGGCCCGTACTGGCCCACGGAGGCGCCGGCGCCGAGTGACACCAGCCCCGATACTGCCGACAGGAAGCCGGCTCGCGCCGGCAGGCGCCCGCGTCGTGTCTGCACGGCGGCAATCACGTCGGCAGGGGTATGAGGGCGACGCTCGCGGATAGCGCGGTGCAGTTGTCCCACCACCAGGCCGCCGAGGGCGGGCACCAGCACGGTGGCGATGGCAAGCGCCTCGGGGTGGGCGAACATCATGCGCCCGCGGGGCGAGATCAGCAGCAGATCGTTGAGCCAGAGCACCGCGCTGACGAAGCCCACGGCGGCGAGCGCCGCCAGGCCGCCGATCAATGCGCCGAGAACCACCAGACCGAGAAAACGCAGCATGCCCCGGGCACCTTGGGTGGGGCGCCCGGCGTCGTTTGCACGCCTTGTTTCCGGTTCGCCTGCCACGTCAGATGCGTCCCTGTGCCAATGGCGTTGTTTCGACCGATGCGTGGGGTTGCGGCAAGGGGCCGAGATCTTATCGCTGCCTGGTGCTTAGTTCATGTGTAGGGGGGATTCGGGGTCTGAGCAAGCCGGCTCGAGTGAGGGATGTGACGCAGCGCAGGGGACTGAGCCGGCTGCCGGACGTGCCCGAATGCCACCACGGCGGCGCTGGCTCACTGTCCATGCGCCGACCGTCGTCGTTGAATCAGGGTGAGAGGCCCGGGGGAAGGTGGGCTGCCGCGTCACATGGTGTGCCAGGGAGAGCAGGGCGGCTCCGCCAACGTCTCAAGGATGATGCGGAGCCCCCGGTCGAGCTCTTCCCGGCTTGCCGGGGGGCCCAGGCACAGGCGCAGGGCCTGGGGGGCCGGTTCGCTGCCGACGCAGAAGGGCTCCGGTGTCGAGACGCGCACTCCGCGTTGGGTGAGCAGTTCCTGGACTTCGCTGCCCCGCCGGCCGGTGGGCAGGGTCACCCAGAGATTGGAGGAGCGCTCGCGGCCGCTGGTCGGGTAATCCGCCAGTCGCTCCCGGGCCAGGCGCTGACGGGCCTCGAGCTCTTGGGTCTGCCAGTTGAGCAAGCGGCGGCTGGCGTCGCTGGCGATCCAGCGGCAGGTCGTCTCCACCATCAGCGGCGGCACCATCCAGGTCTGGGCGCGCAGGGCACTACCGATTCGCCCCAGCAGCGCTTCGGGAAGCTCCAGGGTGCCGATTCGCAGACCGCCGGCCAGCACCTTGGAGGTACTGAAAATGCGCAGGGTTCTCTCCGGGGCCAGTTCGATCAACGGCGTGCCTCGGTCGGCCTCGGGTAGATACTGGACGTTGTCCTCGATCAGCCAGAAATCGTGCTCGCGGGCCAGGGCGACCAGTCGTTCCCGACGCGCCTCGGTGAGGCAGGCCCCGGTCGGGTTGTTCTGCTCCGGTGTGGTGTAGACCAGCCGTGGCGGCTGGCGGGCGCACAGCCGGCCCAGGGCCTCGATATCCATGCCGTGCTCATCCAGAGGCACACCCAGCAGCTTGAGATGCGCCTGTCGGGCTGCGCCGATGAAGCCGGGATAGGTGAGGGCATCGGCGGCGACCAGTTCGCCCGGGCGCGTCAGAGCCTGGAGGGCAAGTGTCAGGCCATGCTGGCCACCCTGGGTGATGACCAGCGATTCGGGCTCGGCCGACATGCCCAGGCGGCCGAGCCACTCGGCTAGCTGTCGGCGATGGTTTTCCAGGCCGTATTCCGGCTGGTAGTCCACGGCGCGTTGCAGGCTCGCTGGATCGTCGGCCAGGGCAAGCAGGGTGTCGCGTAGCCCTTGCGGGCGCAGCGGATGGGGAGGAGGCAGACTCATGCTCATATCGACGACACCGTTCTCGACTGGCTGGCCGGCGCGGAACGTGGCCGTCGACTCCGCCTCCCTGTGTCGGACATAGGTGCCACTGCCGACTCGTGACTCGACCCAGCCCTGACGCTGGGCCTCGGCGTAGGCCCGGGTGATGGTGCCAATGGTCACGCCGAGCTTGTCGGCGAGACGGCGCTGAGGCGGCAGTCGCTCTCCCTGTGCCAACTCGCCCCGGGTGATGGCCTCGGCCATGGCGTCGGCGATGCGTCGGTAGCGCGGGCCGTCTTCGGGAAGCTTGGGTGTCCAGATTGTCATGGTGACAATAAAACCTTTGACGCCAAATTTGTCCTCATTATGCTCAGAGAAATGAGGAAAGTTAACCCGTTTTCATAAAATTGTATGGGTACAATAAAGATGGATACCTTGGCCTACCTGGGGCCCGTGACCCTGTTCATGGTCTCGATGACGATCACGCCCGGCCCCAACAACGTGATGCTGACCGCCTCCGGCGCCAACTATGGCTTTCGCCGTACCATGCCGCATGTGCTGGGGATTCTCGGTGGATGCTTCGTGCTGTTTGCCGCCATTGCCCTGGGACTGGGCATCCTCTTCGAGCGCTATCCGCTGGTGCAGACGGCGCTGCGGGTGATCGGCAGCCTCTATCTGTTGTATCTGGCCTGGAAGATCGCCACCGCGCCGCCGCCCGAGTTCGGCGATGCCGAGGGGCGACCTTTCGGCTTCTGGCAGGCGGCGGCCTTCCAGTTTGCCAATCCCAAGGCCTGGGTCATGGGGCTGACGCTGATGGCGAGCTTTCTGCCGGAAGACGGCAATAGCGTCGTCAACGCGCTCTTGCTGGCCGGCTTCGCGGAACTGGTGGGGCTGCCCTGCATCTCCCTGTGGGCGGGCTTCGGCACCGCCATCGGACGCTGGCTCAAGGGGCCGCGCGCATGGCGGATCTTCAACGGCACCATGGGCGCGCTCACCGCGGCCTGCGTGTTCTTTATCCTCGGTTGACGGCGAGGTCGTCGTCATCCGAACGACGTGCCACCAGAGTGATCTCGACATTGGCGCCGTCCAACAGGGTTGGGGACTGGGTGCAGGTGCGGGCAGGGTAATGCGGCGATTCGAAGAAATCGGCGTAGGCCGCATCCAGCTCGTGGATCTTCTCGAGGCTGGTGAGGTGCACGTCAGCCCGCACGATGTCGGCAAGTCCGCAGTCCACTGAATCAAGCAGGTGCTGGACGCGACGCATGATCCAGCGGGTCTCCTGGCCCACGTCGCCGAGTATCGCCTCGCTGCCCTGGATGTCCGCCGCGGTCAGGCCGGAGAGATACACATAGCGGTCATCCAGCACCACATGGCTGCCGGGAAAGGTGGGCGTTGGCAGGGTGGCATCATTATGGAAAGTCGGCATCCTGGCTCCCGTTCATTGCATGGCCTTTCATGGCCTGCGACATGCGGCCGTGCACCGATGTTCCTCAGAGCCAACGCTTATCGGCGGTAAACGACACCGTGAACCAGCGATGCTCGGCGGGAATGCTGAGTCCAGTGGCTATTGCCTCGCGGATCTCGTCCAGCTCGACCACACCACGCTCGACAGCGAACTCGGGCGTGGTGACGATGTGGATCTCGATGAAGTGGCCACGACCGCTCTTGGCCACATGACTGCTGTACTCGAGCAGCCCTTCGCGTTGCATCACCGGTGCCATGGCGGCATGCACCTCCCGATCGATGGCGCTTGGCGCCATCAGGAACACCTCCTTCATGGCCCGACGAACGATGCCGATGGGCACCGGCATGAAGGCCACCGTCAGGATCGCCAGCAGCAACGAATCGACGTAGGGCGTGAGATGAGCGTAGGGCGTACGCTGGAGGATCCAGGCGAAGACGAAGGCCGCCAGCAGGGTACTGGTGATCAGGGCTGCCATCAGCCAGCTATGCATGTCGATGCGCACGAACTCCGAACCGACACGGTGATTGAGACGGCGTTGATAGGCGGTCATGGAGAAACAGACGGTGGCCACGACCACGGCATAGACGCTCGCCAGGCCAAAGGCCAGGTCATGGCCGCCGGTCATCAGCCCCTGGACGGCATTGAGAAAGGCATAGAAGCACAGCAACAGCAGGATGGCACCGTTGAGTGCCGCCACCAGTGGTTCCAGATGCCAGTAGCCGTGCTGGAAGCGCTGGCTGACCTCCCGGGCGATCAACCGCGTGACCACCAGCGCCAGCGTCGACATGGCCGCGTCGATGGTCGAGAAGACCCCATCGAAGAGAATCGACCGAGACCCTGCCAGCAAACCGAAAGTGACCCCCAGGCTTGAAACCAGCAGGGTCATGACGATGGATACCTTGAGGGCGCGTTGCTCGAGAGCGGATGACATGGGGCGTTCGCCTGATGATCGAAAACCGTCAGTCTAGCCGAGGTCCTTTGGTGGCACAGTACCCCCAAGGGCATATATCGGTCCCCGGGCAATGTCGATTTGCTCGCTCCTGAAACGACCTATGAAAGCAGCGACGGCAATGTCTGTCGTCGCGCGTCATTTCAATGTCGAACAGGGGAGCACAACATGACATACGTCGATGGATTCGTGGCCGCCGTTCCCACTGCCAATCGGGAAAAATACCTGCAGCATGTCCGCGATTGCGCGGCGGTGTTCAAGGAGCACGGTGTCCTCAAGCTGGTGGAGTGTTGGGGCGATGACGTGCCCGAGGGCGAAGTCACCTCCTTTCCCATGGCCGTGAAGCGTCAGCCGGATGAAACCGTTGTCTTTGCCTGGCTGCTCTGGCCTTCTCGCGAGGTGCGCGACCAGGCCATGGCCAAGATCATGGAAGACCCGCGCCTGCAGCCTGACGTCAATCCCATGCCCTTCGATGGCAAGCGGCTAATCTATGGAGGATTCGAGGTCATCTTCGACGAATAGCCGGTCTTGCTGTTTTATCAGTTCCATCAAGCTCATCAGATCCATCAAGCGGCAGGCTTGCCTGCCGGGAGGAGACTTTCATGCACCGGATCACTCCCTTCCTGTGGTTCGATGGCCAGGCGGAAGAGGCAGCCAGCTTCTACGTTTCCGTGTTTCCCGATTCCCGCATCGAGCGGGTGGTACGGGCGCCGACCGATACGCCGAGCGTGTCGGTCGGTGAGGTCCTGCTCGTTGAATTCACCCTGGACGGCGCGCGTTACGCGGGCCTGAACGGTGGCCCTGATGTGCCCTTCACCCAGGCGGTGTCGCTGCATATCGACTGTGCCGACCAGGCCGAGGTAGATCGCTACTGGGAATCCCTGAGCGAGGGCGGTCGCAAGATTCAGTGTGGCTGGCTTCAGGACCGCTGGGGGCTCCACTGGCAAGTGGTGCCCACCCGGATGCACGAGCTGTTGAACGACCCCGATCCCGAGCGTGCCCGGCGGGCCATGGAGGCGATGATGCAAATGGAAAAACTCATCATCGCCGACCTGGAACGCGCCGCGGATGGCGGGTGAGGGCATGTTTCGGCCCGGCGCTGTGAGGATGACGCCGGGCCTCGGGGATTGGCCATGACGGCAGACCTTGGCATGCGGGACGATATAGCCAGGGCATGCGATGATATATCAAATGTCATTGATAATTAATATCATTTGTAAGATTATGTAGCCCTGATACCGCTAGCAAAAAGCGATCCTCCCTGTTCTATGGCTAATCCACCGCACTCCCTGCTGAAGATGTTCCTGAGCGAACGCTCTCGGTTGGTCAACCGGATCAAGCGCATCGTACACAACGATGCGCTTGCCGAGGATCTCGCTCAGGAGACCTTCCTGAAGTTATGGCGACGTCCGCAGGGTGACGATACTCGGGGATTGCTCTATCGCACCGCTCAGAATCTGGCGTTCGATTATTTGCGCGCGCAGCGGGTGAGGCAACGCTATCAGCAGGGTGGGCAGAACAGCGAGATGGACGATACGTCGCCCGATCCTGAAACCGTCGCCGAGACAGTGGAGCGCTGGGAGAGCCTGGTTCAAGCGCTGGAGACATTGCCGTCCAGGGCACAACGTGTATTTTTGCTCAATCGGGTGGATGGTGAAACCTATGCGGCCATTGCCAAGACCCTGGGTGTCTCGGTCAGTACCGTGGAAAAAGATATGATGTCGGCCATGCGTATCTGCCGGGAATGGCAACGGCGCCAGGATATGAGTTGAGGACAGTGTCGTGGTACGGCGTTGTATTGAATAAGCGAGATAACGTAGCTGGGCAGACCGTGAGGAGGCTTTGGGTTGACTCCCTCAGCAAATGACCAAGCGCCCGACGAGGCGGCCGCCGATGAGGCGATGGAGTGGTATCTGCACCTCAAGGATGATGGTGCCAGCGAAGAGGACCGGCGCGCTTTTCAGGCTTGGCTGGATCGGGACTCGCGTCATGCTCGTGCCTATCGCGATGCCGAATGGCTTTGGCAGGAGATCGAAGCTCCCGCTCGACTGATGGCCGCGCGGCGAAGTGCTCGCTCGTCCCGGCGTTCGCGTCCGGTACGCAGAGCGGCATGGGCAGCGGCCGCTTGCGTATTGATGACGATGCTCGTGGTGGCAGGCGTATGGCGAGATCCCGGGTTGATCGACCGACTGTCGGCCGATATCGCCACGCGTCCAGGCGAGACCCGGGAGGTTACGTTGGCCGATGGGTCACGGCTGTTCGTGGGAGCCGATAGTGCGGTGGACGTCGCCATATCAAAGGAGTCACGAGAGCTCACATTGCGGCGGGGGCGACTGTGGGTGGACGTCATGGCCGATGGACAGCGTGCGTTTAGCGTCGTTACCGGCATGGTACATGCCCGCGTCATGGGGACGCGCTTCGCCGTGGAACGAGGGCGCGATGCTGTCGCGGTGACGGTGGAGGAAGGTCAGGTCAGGGTCGCCGTGGAGGGGAACGACGGCCCCGTTCAGGGCACTGTCCTGGGAGCCGATCAACAGGTCGTGGCGACTGACGGTGTGCTGGGAACGCCACAGGGGTTGGACGCTTCGGCGCAACTCGCCTGGCATCATGGCAGATTGATTTTCGATCGAGCCTCGTTGGCGGAAGTGGCTGTACAACTGGAGCGAATGCTATCAGGACGAGTGATCAGCGCAGGAGAGCGAACTGCCGACGTACGCTTGTCGGGCAGTTTCCCGATCGACGATCCTGATGCGATCCTGTCGGCATTGAAGACCAGCCTGGGGGTCCAGGTGACGCGTATTCCCGGTGCCATCATTTGGCTGTCCCCTCCCGCTGACCGTGATGAGGCCTGACGGTTTACGGGATTTCACCTGCTGACACGTTCTCCTTTCCGGGAGCGTCGAATCTTTTCGACGTCCTTGATCCCTTTATGCAGGATGAGGAAAGGAAATGAACGATATGACGCAGATGTCGTCCGGGCTGTCGCTGAGCAAACGACTGAAGCAGGCGACCCAGGATCAACATGAAAGAGTCGATCAGGCCATCAGAGACTTGCAGCCCTTTGCGACTCGCGCTGGCTACGTCGAATTTCTGAAGGTGCAGTATCTGTTTCAGCGCTATACCTCTCCCCTCTATGAAAAGGCAGCGCTCGTGGCATGGATTCCCGATCTGCCGCAACGTAGCCGTTATGCTGCGGTCAGTCGCGACTGCCAGGACATGAATATCGATATGGCAGCGCTTAACCGACATGGCGACCTTCCTTCATCCCTGCCACTGGCGAGCTCGCTAGGTTGGCTGTATGTCAACGAGGGCTCCAATCTAGGTGCCGCCTTCTTGCTCAAGGAGGCGGCCAGGCTCGGGCTGTCCGAGAGA
Source organism: Halomonas eurihalina (assembly GCF_008274785.1). GTDB lineage: Bacteria > Pseudomonadota > Gammaproteobacteria > Pseudomonadales > Halomonadaceae > Halomonas > Halomonas eurihalina. Next base: position 36,571 of record NZ_VTPU01000016.1, on the reverse strand, counting down.
TGCGGCGCGCGTCACCTGGCTGCCGCTGAAACCGGTCGAGGGGCTCATTGGCGACAGTTCACCCAATGCCTCGACGCGGTGTCGCTTACCCATGCCGAACAGCAAGCGGTGATCGATGGCGCGCGTGATGCCTTCGATTTCGTTCATTCATTGGCCATTGCAGCACGATGAGCGCCATGTAGGCCGATCATCGCGAATCCGAACAAAACGAGATGAGGAACGCAGGAAGCTCATACGTTATGAGAATGAGAAAAATAGTCATTCTCATAATAATGGGGCTTCATGCAAATGCGATACGACAACCGCAGGATCGAACAGGGGAGCGAGGGACACTCCCGAACCCGTAAATGGCTTGGGCGAGCATGGATCGTCTTACTGTTGATGGTCGTCGTCGTTCTGAAGGCGCGGGGCCAGGAGGAAGCTGGCGGCGCAGACATTGACGCGCCTCTCGCCCAACAGGTCCACACTTTCGATTTACCCGAACAGCGCTTGCTCGACGCCTTGGGCGAGTTCACCGCGATCACCGGCATTGCAGTGCTGCGTGCGGATGGTCAGGCGATCGAAGGGCGGGCGCCTGCCATTCGTGGCGAAATGACCGCCGCACAGGCCCTTCGCGAACTGCTGACGGGTGCCAGCTTAGCGGCTGAGTATCGTAACGAGCGTACTGTCGAGCTTGTCGAGCCGCAGACAGTGACCACCGTTGGCGACCAAGTGTCGCTGAGTACGCTGACAGTACTGGGTAACCGTCATGACTGGACCTATCGTACCCCGAACTCGGTCAGCGTGATCTCCCGCGAGCAAATCGACCGCATGCCGCCACGTCACGCCGCCGACATGTTGGTAGAGACGCCAGGCGTGTACAGCGCAGTGAGCGCCCAAGATCCCGGCCTGTCGGTGAATATCCGTGGCATGCAGGACTTCGGCCGCGTCAACATGATGATCGACGGCATGCGCCAGAACTTCAACGAGAACGCCCACCAGCAGCGCAACGGCAACTTCTACGTCGATTCCGAACTGTTGAGCAGCGTGGAGATCGACAAGGGGCCCAGCTCGGGGGTGCATGGCGCCACCGCCATTGCCGGCAGCGCCGACTTCCAGACCATCAACTACGACGACATCATCCTGCCCGGCAACGATGTCGGCGTGCGCCTGCGCGGCACCACCGGCGTCGGTGGCGATGCCAACGGCGTGCACTTCATCGGCAGCACGGCGATGGCCGGCCGCTTCGGCGACAACCTGGAGCTGCTCGCCGCCAAGAGTCGGCGCAGCTTCGGCGAATACGCCCCTGGCAAGCGCCACCAGAGCTACGATTGGCTGACGGCAGGTGTTCAAGACAACCCGCTGGAAGGTGAACAGGAACTCAGCACGGTCAAGTTCACCGATACCACCCAGGATTCCGAACTGTTCAAGGCCCGCCTCGGGCTACCCGCCGACCAGGCACTGGAGTTCACCTGGCTGCACAGCGAACTCGACTACAACAATACTTCCGACCGCCGGATCACCAATCCCGCAACCGGCGAGATTATCGACGAGGACGACTCCTATATCCGCTACGGCGATGCCCGGGCCGAATCGGAATCCTTCGGTCTTGATTACGATTACCAACCCGATTCGCCCTGGTTCGATCTGCACGCCAAGCTCTACTTCGTCGATACCAAGAACCATCGCAACGCCGGTGCTGGCGAGCCGGTGATGGCCGGCAGTCTCAATATGTCCGACTATGCCTGGGACAACGGCTACTGCGAATCGCCAAGTTCAGAATATTGGATCACTGCCTGTGACGCCGGATTGGGGTCGCGAACCGATACTCGGATCAAGACCTACGGATTCCTCCTGGAGAACACCAGCCGCTTCACGCTGGCGGGCATCGACGGTTTCTCCTTCGACCACGGCTTGGAGTACTTCCAGGATCGCGGCGATTCCGAGAGCGCCGATACCCGTAACGGAAGTGCCGTCGACAGCGCGGAGAGCACCCTGCAGCCCAACGGCAAGCGGGATCTCGCCAGCGCCTTCGGCAACCTGACCTGGGAAAACGAGACCTGGACCTTGAGCGCCGGGCTGCGCTACGACGACTACCGGCTCAAGGGCAATACCGCCGTGCCTGGCACGGAGTGGGCCTATGTGACCCGTCAAGAGCAGTTCGACGCAAGGTTCGACGAAGCGACTCAGCAGCAGATGCGTGATGATGGCACCTACGACATCATCTATAACCGTGGTCTCTACGATCCCGAGTGGCAGTCGAATCCGGGGATGTATGAGTACGATATCGACGAACATCAAGACCGCTGGTTACCGACCCTGGCCGCCGCCTATCGGCCCACTGACTGGCTGGAGCTCTTCGCCGGTTGGGGCAAGTCCTGGCGTCCACCGGGCCTGACCGAGTCTCTGATGGAAGGGCAGCACCCCGGCGATCCCTTTGCCTCCATGTATCCCAACCCCTATGCCGAGCCCGAGACATCGCGTAGTTGGGAAGCCGGCTTCAACACCGCCTTCGAAGGACTGCTGACCCCGCAGGACCGCTTGCTGTCCAAGGTGGCCTACTACGATACCCGGGTCGACAACTATCTGATCACCAATATGGCCAATGTTCTGCCAGGGCAGGTTGGCGGGCTCGGTAATACCATGTTCGTCAATAACCTGGCGCCGATGAAGTTCCAGGGCATCGAGCTGGAGCTGGATTACGACGCTGGCCCCTGGTACACGCGGCTCGCCTATACCCATGTGCTCAACGGCGATCAGGATTTCTGTTTCAAGACCTATCCGCTCGGCAGCCATCAGATCAAGGAAGACCAGCCCGACGAGGATGGCAACTACTCGGGTTACCATAACGATGCCATTGCAGAGGGCTACGACTCCTACGAGGAAAAACTCGATCATCAAACGCAATGCGCTATTGGTGGTGAAGCGGCTTCTCTGGGCATGAACAGCGCGCGCAATTCGATCATGGATCGTGCCACCTGGGTGCTGGGTACCCGGTTGTTCGACCGCAAGCTGGATATCGGTACCCGCCTGACCTACAGCGCTGAAGGCAAGCCCGAGGGCTTCGATACCGCGATCTGGCCCAGCTATACAGTATGGGATCTCTACGCCAGCTACCGCTTCAACGAGCATGTGATACTGCGTGGCACGGTCAATAACCTGCGCGACGAAAGCTATGTCACCGGCTACTCGGATATCTTCTCGCGCACCTATGCGCCAGGGCGCACGGTGATGGCAGGGCTGGAAGTGCAGTTCTGAGAGAGGCCTCGAAACGTCGAGGAGACATCAGCGCGAAGGTTTCGTGCGATGGGAAACCATCGCCAGAGGTTTCGCCGGGGCCAGAGCACTCGGTGGAGCGAGTGGGCAGGGTGCCCACGTCCGTTGGCGATCAACCGTCGGCGGTCAATCAGTGGTAAACCAAGTCAGGAGTTGGAATCATGAGCATTTCTTACACCTACGATGAAAGCAATTTCCCGGGTACCTTCGTCTCCGGCAGCCTGGAATCGCTGCTGCTGGCGTTCGAGGACGAAGGCGTGGACGGCGAGCATCCGGCCAATACCGGCGGGTTCTACACCAATGGTGTCGATACGACCGGGACGCTTCAAGGCGATACTTATGCCATGGCCAACAACGATGGCGATTTTGCCTTCTCGGCCACTGGCGACCTCTCTTATAACTTCGGTGCTCACTCGCTGACCGGCACGTTGGAGGGGCTGACTCTAGGCGGTGGCCTGAACAATGATGGCACCGTCGCTGACGACTTCATCACCTTTACCTTCGATGATCCGATCGTGTCCGAGAACAGCGGTCGTGACAATACGGTTCACGATGTCATCTGGGGGCTGATGAACGGTTCGGTGGAGGGGGCCGAGGATAGTGCCGGTACCACCAACGACGGTGGCCTGCTGGCGGTGCTGGAGGATGCCGGCATCGACAGCGACGTGATCGGCGTTTCTGCCGCCAGCGACGCCGACCTGGCTCTGGCCGCCTGAGCAGCGCCATTCAATAAAAAAGGCAAAGGGGAGAGTCGGAAGCATCTCCCACCTTGCCGCAAGTGTGTACTTCAAGTGTGTACTTCGCGGTGCCCTACCGGGCACCGCGTTCGGCATTGTCATCGCCACGCACGCGATGTCAAGCCAATTACCGTGACCCGAGGATAACTGGCTCAGATCGATGCGAATCGCCCTGGCGGTTTGCTGTGTCTTTATACTGTTTTTCGGGAGCACGCCACGATGCATCCTTCGCACCAACCGCCGGGTGACGATATCCGCCAGGCGCTGCGCAGCTACCGTGCCGGCTTCCTCGGCATCGGCGTGTACAGCGGCGTGATCAACCTGCTGATGCTGGTGCCGCCGCTTTACATGCTGCAGGTCTACGACCGCGTGCTGGCGTCCGGCAATACCACCACGCTGTGGCTGTTGACGGCGATGGCGCTGGGGTTGCTGGCGCTGATGGGGGCGTTGGAGTACCTGCGTAGTCTGGCGGTGATCCAGATCGGCGAGCGACTCGACGAGCATCTCGGCGACCGGGTCTATGCTGCCGCCTTCGAGCGTGGCCTGCGCCAAGGGCAGGCGGCAGCCGGGCAGGCTACCCGCGACCTGGACTCGTTACGCCAGTTCATCACCGGCAATGCGGTGTTTGCCTTCTTCGATGCCCCCTGGTTTCCGTGCTACCTGTTGGTGATGTTCCTGTTCCACCCCTGGATTGGTGCTCTGGCATTGGTAGGCGCGCTGGTGCTGATCACGCTGGCATGGCTCAACGAACGACTATCGCAGCCACTGTTGCGGCAAGCGGGCGGACTGTCGCTTTCCGCTGCTGCCACCGCCGAGGGGCATCTACGCCATGCCGAGGCGATCGAGTCGATGGGCATGCTGACGGCATTGGCTCGGCGCTGGCGCCACCCCCACGATGGCTACGTCGCGCTACAGGGGCTGGCCAGCGAACGCACCGCGCTGGTTACCGCGATCTCCAAGAGCCTGCGTATCGCATTGCAATCCCTGGTGTTGGGGTTGGGGGCGTGGCTGGCGGTTGCCGGCGACATCAGCGCGGGAATGATGATCGCCGGGTCGATCCTGATGGGGCGGGTGTTGAGTCCGATCGATCAGGTGATCAATGCCTGGCGCCAGTGGAGTTCGACGCGTCTGGCACAACAACGACTCTCAACGCTGCTCGAGGCTCATCCACCGCGTCAGCCCGGTATGGCGCTGCCGCCGCCGTGCGGCGAACTGGCGCTGGAAGGCGTGAGCGCGGCACCGCCGGGCGGCAAGGTGCCGACCCTGGTGCAGATCGATTTTCGCTTGGCGGCGGGCGCGTGCCTGGGCGTGATCGGGCCTTCCGGTTCCGGCAAGTCGACCCTGGCACGATTGTTGGTGGGCGCCTGGACGCCCCGGGTCGGCAAGTTGCGCCTGGATGGTGCCGAACTTGGCCAATGGGACAAGACCCGCCTGGGGCCGAGCATCGGCTATCTACCGCAGGAGGTCGAATTGTTCGCCGGCAGCGTGGCGGACAATATCGCCCGTTTTGCCGAACCCGATGCGAACAAGGTGATCGAGGCGGCACGGGCGGCCGGGGTACACGAACTGATTCTCTCGCTGCCCCAGGGCTACGATACGCCACTGGAAGATGGTGGCCGGGGGCTTTCCGGTGGCCAGCGCCAGCGCATCGCCCTGGCCCGAGCGCTATACGGGCCGCCGGCGCTGGTGGTGCTGGACGAACCCAACGCCAATCTCGACGACGCCGGCGACAAGGCGCTGCAGGCGGCGCTGGCATGGCTGCGCGAACGAGGCGTGACCACGGTGTTGATTACCCATCGCCCACAGGTACTCAAGACCACGACTCATCTGCTGGCGCTCAAGGAAGGGCGCCAGCAGCGCTTCGGCACCACCGAGGAAGTGATGCGCTCGGCCTCTACCCCCTCAACGCCGACAGGGGCCGGGAGCGAGACGCTGATGACGCATAGCCCCTACCGGGTCGCCAGTATGGCGACGGGAGCCCAATCATGAGCCGGGGGGAGCAGGCAGCCGTGTCGCGTCCCGTCGAGGCCCCCGACTGGCAGGCGCTGGCCATGCAACGCCGACGGCGGCGGCCGCGTCACCTTGCTGCCTGGATGCTGCTCGGCGGATTCGCCCTGTTCGTCGCCTGGGCGGCGTGGGCGCCGCTGGACAATGGCATCGCGGTGCCGGCCACGGTGGTGGTGTCGGGCGACCGCCAGGCGGTGGAGCATCCTGTCGGTGGTCTGGTAGAGCGGTTGCGGGTGAACGAAGGGGACCGGGTCGAGCGCGGGCAGGTGCTGGTCGACTTGGATAGTACCCGGCTGCGTAGCGAGGTCGAAATGCTGCGCACCCAGCATGCCGCGGCCCTGGCCGAGATCGCCCGGTTGGAGGCCGAACGCGATGGGCATGACCAGGTCATCTTCCCCGAGGCCTTGACGGCGAATCCCGATGCCGCCGTTGCGACACAATTGGCCCAGCAACGCCAACTGTTCGCCAGCCGTCGCGCGGCATTGAAGGCCGAACTCGACGGTATCGCCGCCAGCCTGCGGGGAGAACGTGCCCAGGCTGCCGGGCTGGAGGCCTCGCTGGCCCAGCAGCGGGTACGCTTGGCCGCGCTCGGCGAACAGCGCGATAACCTGCGGCAGCTGGCTGACGAGGGTTACGTGCCTCGCAATCGGGTGCTGGAGATCGACGCTGACTATGCCCAGCTGCAGGCACAGGTTGCCGCTGATGGCGGCAATCTGACTCAGACGCGCCAGCGTATCGCGGAACTCGGACTGCGCCATACCCAGCGCCAAGACGAGTACCGGCGAGAGGTTGGCGAGGCGCTGAGCCAAGCCACCCTGCGTGCGGACGAACTGGACGGAAAACTGGCGACAAGCACCTTCGATCTGGAGCACTCGCGCATCCGCGCGCCGGCCACGGGCTCGGTAGTTGGCTTGACGATGCACACTGAGGGCGGCGTGGCCCAGCCCGGCGAGCTTTTGATGGAGATCGTGCCCGATGGCGAGCCACTGATCGTCGAAGGGCAACTGCCGGTGGAGCGGGTCGATCGGGTTCATCCTGGCCTGCCGGTGGAGTTGATGTTCACCGCCTTCGACCGCTCGCGCACGCCGCGACTGCCCGGCGAAGTGACCCAGGTTTCCGCCGATCGCCTGGTCGACGAGCAAACGGACATGCCCTATTACCGGCTGAGGTTCGCCGTTTCCGCCGAGACTCTTTCCGCCCACGGGGTGCCCGCGCTCAAGGCGGGCATGCCGGTCGAAGCGTTCGTGCGCACCGGCGAACGCAGCCTGCTCAACTACCTGTTCAAGCCATTGTGGGACCGTGTGCGTACGGCCTGGGGGGATGCATGAGCCGGCTGTCGCGTGTCTTGTCCAGAGGATTGTTGTTGGTTCTGTGCTGCCATGCTTCGTTGCCGGCACTGGCGCTGGACTTCCGTCTGGCCTACGACCGGGCATTGCGCCATGACCCGACCTGGCTGGCGGCGCAGAGCGAGAGTGCGGCCGGTCGACATGAGCGCGCACTGGGCCGTGCGGCGTTGCTGCCGAATCTGAACTACCGGTATTCGAGAGCGCACAATGACTCGAAAGTCCGCCGGAGCACGGCATTGGGCGACTCCTCGCGGGAACTGGACTACACCAGCTATTCGTCGAGTTTCACCCTCTCCCAGCCACTGTTCGATGCGGCGGCTTACGCCCAGTACCGTGAGGGCCAGGCGCTGGCCGAGGCGGCCGGCCTGAGCCGGGAACGGGCCCGCCAGGCGCTGGCGGTTCGTGTGCTGCAGGCCTATACGGACGCTCTGTATGCCCAGGATGAGGTGGCGCTGGCCGAAGCTCATCTCCGCGCATTGCGTGAAGAGACGCGGCGCAGCCAACGCTTCGTGGCGAGCGGGGAAGGAACCCTGACCGATCAATTGGAGATCGAGGCGCAGTCACAAGTCATCCAGGCACGCCTGATCGAGGCGCAGGATCGACGCCAGGTGACTCGCAACGAACTGCGTACGCTAGTGGGTCGGCTCCCCGAGGGGGGAGAGCTGGCGCCGTTGCGATCGACGTCACCGGTGATGGATGAGGAAGTCCCCGAGCTGGGTCGCTGGCGGGAGTGGGCGCTCGCGCGCAACTCGGAACTCGCCGCCGAGCGGTATCGGCTGGAGGCGGCTCGGCGACGCCTCGATCAGCAGCGCGCTGGACACCTGCCCACCGTGCAGTTGTTCGCCCGCAGTCAGATCAGCGACTCGAGCACCGAAACTCAGGTGGGCCAGCGCTACGACACCGATAGCGTCGGTATCGAGATCGAGGTGCCGTTGTATACCGGAGGCCGCGTATTGGCGGCCAGTCGCCAAGCCGAGGATACGCTTGATCAGGCTCGCCACGAACTGGATGCGACCACGGCAGCGTTGCTCAACGATGTGGAACGTCAGTACCGCCTTTTGCAGAGCAGCCAACGGCGCATCCGGGCTTTCCGGGATGCCGTGGCGGCCGCGGATGCCCGGTTGAAGGCCACCCGGCGCAGCATCCTGGGAGGGGAGCGCACCAATCTCGATGCGCTCAATGCCGAGCAGCAGCGATTCGAGGCACAGCGGGATCTGGCTCGGGCCCGTTACGACTACCTGCTTGCCTGGCTGTCCTTGCGCTGGCATGCGGGGGTGCTCGATGATGGCGATATTGATCGGGTGGCGGCGGGTTTCAGAAGCTGAACCGTTACCTGGCGGCGTGGGCGTCATTGGGGGATGGATGTCGACTTGCCGTGTGAGGATTTGTACTCGTTCGATCGTTATTGGGGATGAGACGAAACATGGCATGGGTATCATGCCAGTCGAGAGAGGGGAGATGGAGTTGGCACGGATCTGGTGGGTCGTATTGGCGTCACTGAGCTTTGGAATCGGCTTGCTGGGATTGTTCCTGCCGCTGCTGCCCACCACCGAGTTCATGTTGGCAGCGGTGTATTGTGCCTCTCGAGGATCGCCTCGTCTCGAGGCTTGGATCCGCTCACGGCGCTACGTCGGGCCGCTGTTGGAAAGCTGGGAGACGGAGCGAGCTATCCCCCGGCGTGCCAAGTTCGTTGCCGTGGGGATGCTCTTCGCCAGTATGGTGATGATTCTGCTGCACTTGGGAGAAGGCTGGCTGCGCTGGGGCATCGTGGTGTTATTGGGCTCGGTGGCCGCGTGGTTGGTGTCGAGGCCGGCGCCTTCGGTACCCACGAAGTGAGGGCGTCGTGGCATCGGCAGGCAAGTGACTGAACCATGGGAGCGGGGCAAACTGCTGACCAGTGGCTGAGAGGCGGCTCCAACCCTGGCGAGCGGCGTCGAGAATGGGGATACTGTGGCGTTTCGCCGTGCCGCCCCTGTACCAGGGGAACACCGGCATCGCCACGCATCGCTGACAGGATTTTTTCGCCATGGGTTCAGGCCTGCCTCTCGTCCGCATCCACGCTAACTCGTCTCATGTTGCCACCCTGGCTGACTGGATCCATGCCGAATGGGGGCATCTGCATTCCGGCCGCGATTTCGCCGCTGCCGTCGGGCACTTTCGCGGCGACTGCGGCCTGGCCGGGGTGCCTTCGGTATTTGCCGCCATGGACGGTGAGCGGCCGGTGGGCACGGCCAGCCTGGTCGTCGACGACATGAGCGACCGTCGCGAACTGACACCCTGGCTGGCCTCGGTCTATGTGCTGCCCGAATGGCGCGGTCGCGGCATCGCCTCACGGCTGGTGCGCCGGGTCGAGGAAGAGGCTAGAGCGCACGGCGTCGAGCGCTTCTACCTCTACACGCCGGACCAGCAGGCACTCTACCGCCGGCTGGGCTGGCAGGACGTCGAGCAGCGCGAATACCGCGGCGAGGTAGTGACCATCATGCAGCGCGACCTCCCGGCTCCGGTCTGAGCCATGCACTGGCGAGCCCTGCGCTACTTCGACACCGTGGCCCGCAGCCACTCGCTGCGCGAGGCGGCGGCCCGACTGCATATCGCCCCGACGGCCATCAGCCGCCAGATCGACCTGCTGGAGCACCAGCTCGGGGCGCCGTTGATCGAACGCGGTCCTGGTGGCATTCGCCTGACCGCCGCGGGGGAATTGCTGGCGGTCCAGGCGCGCCGCACCTTGCGCGATCTCGAGCGGGTGCAGGAGCACATCAGCGACCTCAAGGGCCTGCGTACCGGCAAGGTCAGCCTGAGAGTGGCCGAAGGCGTGGTCTCCGGGCTGCTCGTGCCGGTGCTCGGGGAACTCAGCCAACGTCACCCGCAGTTGCAGTTCGATATTCAGATCGCCAGTGCCGGCCAAGTCGTCGAGGCGCTGCGCAGTGGCGATGCCGATATCGGCCTGACCTTCTTCATGCCGCGCCACGACGACATCCTGCCGTTCGCCAGCAGTCGCCTGGAACACCATGCGGTGATGGCACCCGGCCATCCGCTGGCGGGGAGGGCCGAGTTGCGGCTGGCCGAACTGGCCGACCATCCCCTGGCGCTGCCCGATGAGCGCTATGGCGTGCGGCAGGCACTCGACGAGGCGGCACGACGCCAGGGTGTGACGCTCAAGCCCATCTTTCACACGGCCTCTCTGGAAACCCAGAAGGCACTGGCCATGTCGGGCGCCGGGCTGTTGATCCTGCCGCCCATGGCGGTGGCCCGGGAGTGTCGGGACGGCCAGCTGGTCAGCGTGCCCCTGGCCTGGGGCGAGCTCGAACATACCCGGCTGGACCTTTATCTCCACCGGTATCGGCAGCGCAGTTTTGCCACCGAAGCCTGCCTCGGATTGCTGGCCGCATCGCTTCAAACATTGAGTGAGCCTTGAAGGAGTGCACACAAAAAGTGGACACCCTGGCACCATGATTGTGATGGCGATAGACACCAGGCGACGCCAAGCTGAGGGCACCAATAACAAGACGTGGAATCGCCCATGACTGCTCTCCATCTGATGACTGCCACTCAACTGCTGGATGCCTATCGCCAAAAGAGGCTGTCGCCGCTGGATGTCGCCGAGACGCTGGTCCGGCACATCGACCGCTGGGAGCCTCATATCAATGCGCTCTACGGGTACCACCCGGCAACCTTCCTGGAAGCGGCGCGCGCCTCGAGCGATCGTTGGGTGCGCGGAGAGCCTCGTGGTCCGCTGGATGGCGTGCCGGTCACTCTCAAGGAACTGATTGCGACGCGTGGCACGTCGATACCCAATGGCACAGGCCTGGGCCAGCAGGCACCGGCCGCTGAGGATGCGCCGCCGGCGGCGCGACTGGCCGAGGACGACGCGCTGTTGCTGGCCAAGACGACTTGCCCGGATTTCGGCATGCTCTCTTCGGGCCGCTCCTCCTTCCACGGGACCACGCGCAACCCCTGGCGGCTCGACTGCAATACGGGGGGATCGAGTTCCGGGGCAGGGGCCGCGGCGGCGGCCGGCTATGGCCCCTTGCACGTGGGCACCGACATCGGCGGCTCGGTACGCCTGCCGGCGGCCTGGTGCGGAGTCGTGGGGTTCAAGCCGACGCAGGGACGCATTCCCATCGATCCCTACTATGTGGGGCGTTGTGCCGGCCCGATGACCCGCAGCGTCGACGACGTCGCCCTGATGATGACGGCCCTGGCGCGCACCGACCGCCGCGACGCCACGCGCTTGCCGCCGGAGTCGATCGACTGGACGGACCTCGCGTGCGACGTCTCGGGGCTGCGCATCGGTGTGATGCTGGACGCCGGTTGCGGTCTGCCGCTGGACGACGAGATCGCCCGTGCCGTGGAAGAGGCCGCCGCGCATCTCGAGGCGGCAGGCGCCACCCTGGTGCCGCTGGCGCCGGTGCTGACCCGAGCGATGCTCGATGGCCTGGATCGCTTCTGGCGCACCCGCCAATGGAGTGCCCTGGAAGCGCTGACGCCCGAACAGCGCGAGCGCGTGTTGCCGGCGATCCTCGCCTGGGCCGACGACGGCGGGCGGATCAGTGGTGTCGAGGCGGTGCGCGGCTTCGAGCAGACCCTGGCCATGCGCCGTGCCACCGAAGCGGTGTTCGACGATGTCGACGCCGTGATATCGCCCACCACGCCCAACGTTGCCTTTCCCGCCGACTGGGTCTCGCCGACCAATGATCCGCAGCAACCCTTCGAGCACATCGCCTACACCGTGCCATGGAACATGGGCGAGCAACCGGCGCTATCACTCAACGGCGGGTTCTCCCGTGACGGCATGCCGCTCAGCGTGCAATTGATCGGTCCGCGCTTTGCCGATCATCGCGTGCTCAAACTGGCCAAGGCCCTGGAGACGCGGCTGGCGCTCGAACCGCGTTGGCCGTCACCGCCCGTCGCGCAGTAAGCTTCTCGGTCAACTGTCTCGTCTCGTCATCGTGGGAGATCCGCATCATGTCTCGTCTTGTCGTCCTGCCCACCAGTCGCGCCGGCTGGGTGCTGCTGATCGTCTTCGTCGCCGTGGTGGCGGCCGGCATCTGGCCGGTCATCGGCTGGGTGAACCGCGCCGTGCTGGTGCTGGGCCTGCCGCTGCTGGTGGTGTGGAGCTATCTGGTGATCTTCGCCTGTTTCGCCGTCATGCTGATCGCCAATCGTGTCCTCGAGCGCAAGGAGGACCACCATGACTAGCCCCTGGCCGCTGCTCATCACCCTGGCCTATGTCGCCATCGCCATGTTCATCGGCCTGCGCGCCCGGGGCGGGCGGCGTATGAACAGCCTTGAGGAATGGGGCGTGGCCGGGCGCAGCATGGGCCCGGTAACGCTTTACCTGCTGATCGCCGCCGGCAGCGTCAGCGCCTACACCTTCATGGGCGCGCCGGGCTGGGCCTATTCCAAGGGCGTGCCGGTATTCTACGTGGCCGTCTATCTCGCCTATCTGGCGCTGGTGGCCTGGTACGTCGGCCCCAAGGTGTGGCAGTTCGGCGAGCGTTTCGGCCATGTGACCCAGGCCAGTGCCATTGCCGACCGCTACCAGAGCCCGCTGCTGGGCGCCCTGGCATCGCTGGTGATGTCGATCGGTTCGATCGCCTACGCAGTGCTGCAGACTATCGGCTCCGCCTACATCCTCAACGTGATGAGCGGCGGGGCGATTCCGATATGGCTTGGCGTGCCGCTGGTGCTGGCCTGCATCGCCGTCTACCTGTTCGTCAGTGGCCAGCGCGCCATCGGCCGGACCAACGCCTTCCAGGGCGTGCTGATGCTGGTGGTGGCCTGGGCCGTGGGGCTCTGGGCGTTGCACAGCGCTACCGGTGGGCTCGATGTCGGCGCGCTGTTCACGCGACTCCAGGCCGAGCATGGCGAGTTCCTGACCCTGCCCGGCGCTGGCGGCGACATGAGCTTCAGCTTCTGGACGACCTCCGTCATCGTCTCGATGTTCTCCTTCATGCCGCCGGTGTGGACCCAATGGATGAGTGCCTCCTCGGCGCGCACCATCCGGCGCAGCGCCACCTGGCTGCCGACCTACTACGTGGTGATCCTGCCGATGGTAGTGGTGGGCTTCATCGGCATCTTCGCGCTGCCCGACCTGGCCCGCGCCGACACCGTGGTGCTGGAGTACGCCATGCAGCACCTGCCGGTCGTGCTGGTCGGGCTGCTCGGTGCCGGCACCCTGGCCGCCTCGATGTCCTCCAGCGAGCCGTTCATCCACTCGGTGGCGCTCTCCTGGAGCCGGGACGTGCTGCAGCCGCTGTTTGGCCTCTCCGATGCCTTCACCGGGAAGCTGGCGCGCTGGATGATCCTGCCGCTGATGGCCCTGGTGATCGCCCCGCTGGCCATCGCCGAGCCGGGCAGCCTGGTGATGATCCTGCTGGTCGGGCTGGGCTTCGCCACCCAGGTGATGCCGGCCTTCATCGGCATGTTCCTGTGGCCGCGTGCCTCCAGGCTGGGCGTGCTGGCGGGCATCATCGCCGGCTTCGTGGTGACCGTGGTCTTCACCACTCTGTGGAAGCACCCGCTGGGCATCCACGCCGGTTTCTGGGGGTTGATGCTCAACCTGCCGGTGTTCGTCATCGTCTCGTTGGTGACCGCGCCTACCCAGGCCGATGTCGTCGAGCGCTTCTTCCGCATCTCCGCCCCACACGGCCTCACCCGACTCGGTGACGGAAACGTTCACCGCCCCAGCGACTGCCTGCAGCAGTGAATTATCAACCCTCCGGGCGGGAGTGGTGGCATGGTAATCAGGGTTACAAGTGAAAGAGTTTTTGATGTTGTCTGACAGTATGCTGAGTTTCAGGGGGTAGGGAAGCGATATGATTCGCACGTATCGGGAAGAGGATATCGATCAAGTCCTGGATATCTGGCTTTCAGCATCAATTAAGGCCCATGGGTTTGTCGATCCAGAGTTCTGGGAGTCGAAAGTCGGTGAGATGCGCGACAGGTATATCCCCGCTTCGGAGACGTTCGTCTATGAGCGCAATGATCGAGTCGTCGGGTTTTATAGCTTGTTCGAGGACACCCTGGCGGCCATCTTCGTGGATCCCGGCCTGCAGGGACAAGGGATCGGAACAACGTTGCTGGATGATGCCAAGGGCAGAAGAGAGGAGCTGCGCCTGACAGTCTACAGAGAGAATGCGCCAAGCGTCAGGTTTTATGAGAATCACGGCTTTGTTTCGCTTGGCGAGCAGGTCGATGAAAATACCGGTCATGCCGAGATTGTCATGGGATATCGTGTTTGATCATGCATAAACTGGTAGCTTTAACGTATTTCGTCCTTGTGGTCCCGCGGAGAACTTATGGAACGCTTTTATAACGCGCCCGAGCGTGTCGTCGACGACATTCTTCATGTAGCGGCTGCTACCGCGGACCTGCGCATTGCCGAGCCGGAAAGTGGTCTGCGGATTCTGGTCAGGGGCGATTGGGACAGACAGCGAGAGGGCAGCCGGCAGGTGGCCGTGCTATCCGGTGGCGGTGCCGGCCATGAGCCCGCCCATGCCGGCTTTATCGGCGATGGCATGCTGACCGGGGTCATTTCCGGCAATCTGTTTGCCTCGCCCAGCGTCGAGCCGATTCTGGCAGCCATCCGTGAAGTCTGTGGCGATGCCGGCTGCTTGCTGGTGGTCAAGAATTATACCGGCGATCGGCTGAATTTTGGCCTGGCGGCCGAGCGTGCCCGCGGCGAAGGGCTCAATGTCGAGATGGTGATCGTCGCCGATGATGTCGCCATCGCCGAAGCGCCGCAGCCACGCGGTATTGCCGGCACACTGCTGGTACACAAGCTGGCCGGCTACCTGGCAAGCCAGGGCGCGTCGCTTGCCGAGATTCAACAGCGCACTCGGGCACTCTGCGAACGGATGGGGTCATTGGGCATGGCGCTCAAACCCGCCGCACAGCCCGGTCAGCCGGCGTCAACGCGTTCCCCCGAGCTGGGGCTTGGCATTCATAACGAACCTGGAACCCGTGCGGTCGACCCTCAAAGTGCGGATGACGCGATGCGCCTGGTGCTGGAGCCGTTGCTCCAGGCAGTGGCGCCTGTGTCTGCCCCTGGTTCGTCATCCGACACCGCCTGGGTGACCATGCTCAACAACCTGGGCAGTTGCTCGTCCCAGGAGATGGGCGTGCTGACCGAGTGCCTGTTACGCCAGCTGGGTGAGGAGCGGGTCAGTCATTTGATCGGCCCCGCGCCGCTGATGACCTCGCTCGACATGCACGGTTTTTCTGTCACCTTGGTGCCCGGCACGCCCGAACTGCTGGCTGCCCTCACGGCACCGACGAACGCTCCCGCCTGGCCGGGCGTTCATGGCGTGCGCCAGGCGCCCACCTTCACACCCGACACGGCCCAGGGCCACGACGCCCTGGCCGACGATGCTCCGCAGAATAGCGAGACATCAGCGGTGCTGTGGCGGGTGATCGAGACATTGCGCGAGTCGCGCGAGGAGCTGGACGCCCTGGATGCCAAGACTGGTGACGGCGATGCCGGGGCCAGCATGCAGAGTGGCGCCGACAGCATCGCCAAGGCACTCGATGCCCAGTGCCTGGACACTGGCTCCCTGTCTCCATTATTCACGGGTATCGGCCAGCTACTGGCCCGAGACATGGGCGGCTCCAGCGGCGTACTGCTCTCGATCCTGTTCACGGCGGCAGGCGGCGCACTGGGGCGCGGTGACAATCCAGGGGACGCGCTCGCGGCGGGTGTCAGGAAGATGCAGCAATACGGCGGTGCTCGACCCGGGGATCGCACCATGCTCGATGCCCTGGTGCCGGCGATCGAGTCGCTGCAACACGGCAATACGCTGGCGGAAGCCGCCCAGGCGGCGCGCACCGGTGCACTAGCTACCGCCTCGCTGACCACGGCCAAGGCGGGGCGTTCGGCCTATGTGCCGGAGAGCGCGCTGGAAGGCATCGTCGACCCCGGTGCCGAAGCCGTGGCACGCGTGTTCGAGGCATTGGCACGACCATAATGTGATATGGCCGCCGGGCATCTTCCCCGACGAAGGCGGCGTTATACCGTACAGGAGACATCGTGATAGTCATCTATGGCATCAAGGAACACCTGAATCCCATCAAGGCCCAGCTCTCCGATGTTATCCATGGCTGCATGCAGTCGGTACTGGGAATGCCGGAGGACAAGAGGGCACATCGTTTCATTCCGATGGACGCCGAGGATTTCTACTACCCAGGTGGCCGAACGCCGGCCTATACGGCCATCGAGATCAATATGATGCAGGGACGCTCGGCGGAGACCCAGAAAGCCCTGATCAAGGCGATCTTTCAGCGCCTGGAGGCTGAGGTAGGTCTTGCCCCCGTGGATGTGGAAGTGACGCTCAAGGAACAACCTCCGCACTGTTGGGGCTTCCGAGGCATGACCGGCGACGAAGCACGAGACCTCAAATACTCGGTCAAGGTATAGCCATAGCACATTACCGAAATGCTTGATGGGCGGGAGCGGCCTGCATCCCGCCCATCCCCGCTTTGCACTTATATGCCCGGTTGATTAGGCTCAAATTCAAGGTGGCCGAGATCGCCGTGATAACGACATAATCAAAATACGCCGGAGACTACCGCAGGGAGCGCCATCGCGACGTGCAGGGTAGGTGGCGGTAGCGTGACCGCGCCCCAGCCGACTCATCCCAGAGGGCCACGAACACCCGCAAACTCGCTGCCCAGCACATAGCAATAGAGAAAGCCAAGGGCATTCAGTGCCTGGTTATGGGTGACCGCTGCGACATGACGCTGGATCGCCAGGTGCTCCAGAAAGCGTGGACCTGAGGTTCTCCCATGCTGACGGAATGGCGCACCCCGTGGAATCGTATGAAGAAGCGAATCCAGTAGCAGTCAGTCTGCTCGGTGCGGGGACTGTAGCGTTTCACCCTCATGGTCGCCTTGACCCGATCCATCAGCTTCGGCGACCTGCTGTGCATATCCATGCCATATCCGTTGCTCTTTATATGGGTGTATGTACAGTTTTATTGGTTTCCGAAAAACGCGCAAGCACGCGAGTTTTGGATAGGCTGCAGGGGTGCTTATATTTTCTTTCAAGATCATATAGTTATGCGGAATATAGTAAAATGAATAAGATCGTTAAACGCGCGTGCTCGTTTAAGTTAATAAACGAGTGTGCTATCTAATATCTGTTAGAGCGACTTGATGGATAAATACTCGAATTTTGAAGCGCTAATAGCAGAGCAAACCGAAGGACGTGACTTCCGCGTTCGGGTGGCGTTGCGAGAAGGGGCGATGGTGGCTTCAATCGCACCTCATGGAGGGGCAATTGAGCCGGGCACATCAGAGTTGGCCATCGCTATTGCTGGTAATCAACTTAGTTTCGCGGTTTTTGAGGGCACAAAGGCAACGCAGAACAGGGAGTTGCATATTACCAGCACAAACTTCGATGAACCTCGTTGTATCGAAGTAGTCGCGGGGGCTCGTACTGCGGTGGCGATACATGGAGAAAACAGCCAAGAGGCTACGGTATTTACCGGCGGTGCCGACATGATGCTTCGCTCCCATATAAACAACGCACTTTTAGATGCAGGCTTTACTGTGCGAGAACATGAAAACCCTAACCTTCAAGGGAAATCGCCACTGAATATCTGCAATCGCGGAACGAACGGAGCTGGTGTCCAATTAGAGCTATCCCGTGGACTGAGGAATACTTTCTTCGAGTCTCTCAATGCAGCTGGAAGAGCGCGCCAGACTCAAGAGTTCCATCAATTCGTCGATGCCGTGCACCAGGGGCTAAGCCGTGCAGGCCTGCTCTAACCAAGCGGTCAACCGGACGCCAAAAGCGTGGCGCTTTTGGTTCCCTCCGCTGTCGCTCCGGCGCCGGTTACCTTTACGTTAAGTGACCTCACAGGGGAATTGAATGAGTCGTAATAGTCAAACTAATAGGAAAAAGAAGTTAGCAAATAAAAGAGATAAGCTGAGGGCTTCTAGGGCCAAAGCTAATGCTGAAAAATCCAAGATAGCAACTATCTACTTGGATGAGTCTGGAAATACTGGTCATAATATAGTTGACGAAAGTCAACCGATTTTCACGCTCTCGGGCTGTAAATATTCTAATAGCGAAGCTGAGAAGTTGCTTGCACTGACAGGCTCAAAATCACCTTTAGAGGCTCATTTCAAAAATTTAAAGCGCCGGAAGTCTGGGCAAGATGGAATTGTAAGGCTAATGAGCCATCGACTTATAAATAAAGATTATGTGAAAGTATAGCTTTTTTTATAAAAGCTTTATGGTGACTACTAAGATAGTTGACCTCCTAATTGAACACATGCTCCACCTAAATGGCCATGATTTATATGTAAATGGAGCAAGCATAGGGCTTTCAAATATGTGGTTCTATTGCATGCCTGCGTTTTGTGGTCAGGATCGAGTCCAGGCTATGTATGAATCGTTCGTTAACATGGTTAAAGAACAGTCTGAAGAATCAATAAGTTTGTTTTATCAGAGTGTAGAGGTCCTTAAAGAAAATTCAATTAATGAAGATTTTAAAGAAGATCTTAATTTGATCCTGCATACTCGAAATTATGTGCATGATGCGCTGAATGGGATCGATAAGACATCACTTGACCCATCAATACCAGCATTATTATCACAATGTGTAAGCTGGGGAAACGTGCATCCAAAAGGGTTTTATATCATTCATGATGATTCCCATAGTATTGAAAAACAAAAAGTTATGTTTTCCCAGTTTATGGATTGGATCCAAAGTTCTATAGAGCTTGGTTATGACAGACGGAAGTTTAAGTTACCCTTAAGAGGAAAGGGTTTGAAATTTTCAAGCTCTGAATCGCATCCTCAATTACAGGTTGCAGACATTATTGCTAGTTCGATGGCTTATTGGGCAGACGGTGTTGCAAGAGGTGAAAAAGAAGACTGCTTGTTTCTTGAGTTAAATAAGTTGAATTTGGATAAGTTAACTACAAATAACAAAATATGGCCAACGCGGAATGTTACTCCAAGCGATCTAGGTACGGTCCACGATGGCGGGCTAAATGCAGCGAATCATGGTGCATATTTCTTGATGAAGGCAAAGGCTAATGCTGAAATAACCACTTAACAAAGCCAGTCAGAGGAGCAGGATGAAATTATCCCCGGTGCAAGTATCAAGCTATTTCATACAGAAGCTTGGAAGTATGCAGATTTTCATTGAGCTGTCTGAACGTCAATGGCGAGAAGAGTCATCGTCATATGAGCGATCATTAGTCAATGAGCACGAATCGCTGAGCTGGGATAGGTACGGCTACAGGAATGACTTGGCGGCAAACATCAATCAAGAATTTCCTCAATATCAACGGCAGTCACAACTGATAATGATTGTCTCGTTATTTGAAGACTACCTCAATCAACTGTGCGTAAGCTTCAAGGCGGAAAATACATTGGATGTCGCATTAACTGATATCAAAGGCAGCGGCATCGATCGAGCCAAGACTTATTTGAAAAAGGCAGTTGGTATCCCGTTTCCTTCGGATGGCGATTCATGGAAGAAAATAGTCGAGGCGCAGTTGATCAGAAACATAGTCGCACACAATGCCGGTCATCTTGATGAGGTCAAGCATGCCAAGCACCTGAAAGTAGTTAGGGCCAGTGATAACTTGGATGCTGAAGTATTTGCTAGATTGCACTTGATCATCGAAGAAGGCTACTTGCTATCGCTAGTGAGTGCTATGGAAAGATATGCAGCGGCACTTCATAAGGTGTCAGCCAGTGGCTAACAAGTTGCTGCACTCGGAGAAATTACTCGCTGCGCTCCCAATTTTCCGGTGGGCAAGATGTTAGGACGAAAGGAATTTTGAGAGATATGGTAGAGCCAGATATCCCAGAAGAAGCAAAGCAGGCCCAGTCCGTCGTTGAAGCCGTGTTTGGTGATGCGATCGTCGGTGTCTACCTTTTCGGATCGGCTATCGTTGGTGGCCTTAAGCGTGACAGTGACGTTGACATCATGGTCGTGGTCAATCATTCGCCTACCTTTCTGCAAAGGAAATCTTTAGTTGCTCGGCTGATGAAGGTATCCGGTGCGATCGAGAACCCGAAAGGCACTAGGCCGGTAGAGCTGACAGTGGTAACGGTGTCTGATGTTGTTCCTTGGCGATTCCCGCCTCGGGCTGAGTTTATCTACGGAGAGTGGTTGCGAGAGGAGTTCAAGACTGGAAGTGTGCCGGAACCTGCACGCGATCCCGACCTAACCATTGTTCTGAAAAAAGTACTCGATAATAGCTTGCCATTGTATGGAGGCGATGCTTCTGAGACTTTTGAGCCGGTTCTACTAGCTGATATCCAAAAGGCCATCCGTGATTCTTTACCCAATCTATTAACCGAGGTCGTGGGCGATGAGCGAAATGTGGTTTTGACATTGTCGCGAATGTGGCTGACCGCGACTACTGGTGAAATCGCTCCGAAGGATGTTGCCACGGCGTGGGCTGAAAATCAGGTTCCTCTTGAGCATGCAAGGTTGTTGAAGTATGCCCGAGAAGGCTACCTAGGAAGGATTGAAGATAGGTGGGAGGATAAGCATGAGGACATGAAAGAGCTTGTTTCCTATATGGAAAATAAAATTACGGAGAGTCTTGATGATCTGTAGTTACCAAAGCCCTAACAATCACAAGCACAGGGACAAATTTTCCGCTGCACTACAAATTTTCCCGTGCTGTGGGCGTTGGGAGTCTCATGGAAGTCAAAATTTACTCTGAAGAAAGAGCGAAAGAGATTGCGGATCTGTTCCATCAATCGGTGCATAGCATCGATCCTTCGGTATATTCGCCTGAGCAACAGGAAGTATGGGAGCCGACGCCTCCGGACTATGAGCGTTGGTCGCAGCGTCTGAAAGAAAAGAAGCCATTTATAGCTATTATCGACAATCGCATTGCCGATTTTATAGAGCTCGACCCGGATGGCCATATTGATTATATCTAGACACATCCTGATTTCCAGGGCTGCGGGGTGGCTTCTGTGTTGTTTGAGTACCTGCTTAAACAAGCCATGTCACTAAAGCTGGAGCGTTTGTATGTTGAAGCATCTTACGTAGCAAGGCCATTTTTTGAAAATCGTGGTTTTTCTATAATTCAGAGAGATGAAGTCAAAAGGCATGGCGTAACTTTGGTTAATTTCACAATGGAAAGACGTCTACACCCTAACAATCAAATGCAGCCGACCGCTGACGTGTCGGCTGATTAGGCCGTTATGTTCTAAATAAGGAGGCGATGTGGCGAGACAAGAACATGTGTTGACGGTGTTCGTGGCTTCACCTAGCGACGTAGAAGCCGAACGCGGAAGACTGGAAGACGTGATCCGAGAATTGAATATTACTTGGAGTCGAGAGCTTGGTATAAGGCTTGATCTGGTCCGCTGGGAAACTCACGCCTACCCCGGATTTGGAGTAGACGCTCAAGACCTAGTCAATGAGCAAATACCTGAAGACTACGATTTGTTCGTTGGAATCATGTGGTGTCGGTACGGAACTCCGACTGGAAGAGCGGGGTCTGGTACTGTTGAGGAATTTGAGCGCGCTAAATCGCGTTACGACACTGACAAGAGTTCTGTTAATTTGATGGTTTATTTTAAGGATGAGCCAATACCTCCTAGTCACTTAGATCCAGATCAACTTGTAAAAGTGAACGCATTTAAAAATTCGCTGGGTGCCGAAGGTGGGTTGTATTGGAAGTTTGCGGGAATCGATCAGTTTGAAAAGCTAATCCGTCTTCACTTGACGAGGCAAGTTCAAGCATTCAAATCACAGTCAACTTTAGCTGCGAGGGATGAGGCTACGAGCAATGAGAAAGAAGTCGCAGCTATTGAATATGACGATGCCGGTATTTTGGACTTAATGGAGGGTTTTCAAGATAAGTTTTTAGAGCTTACTGAGATCACAAAAAGAATCGCGGCTTCCATTGAAGAACTGGGGGCCAAAATTACAGAAAGAACGGCTGAGATAAAGGATCTACCAAGAGACTCAAAGGGCAATGCAGATCCCCAGGAAGCGAAACGGCTAATATCTATGGCTGCTTCTGATATGAACCATTTTACGGCAAGGATCGAGGCAGAGCTACCCCTGTACAATGATGCCATGAATACCGGGATGAATTTATTCATCAAAGCTGCAATCATGTCTGTAGATCTAGAAAATGATCCCGAAGATATAAGAAGTGGATTGGGGGCACTTCAAACCTTACATAGCAAAATTGCAACGTCTAAGCAGACTACAGTGGAGTTTCGCGAATCAATAGCAGGACTTCCGAGAATGACTACTACATTGAACAAGGCGAAGCGGATTTCCGTTGACGCTATCGACAGGTTGCTGGAGGAGCTAACAAATAGCGATCAATTGTTAACAGAGTCTGAGAAAGTGGTAATTGATCTTCTGGATGGATCAGGTAACACATAACAAAGCCATGCAGTCACCGCTTAACTCAAGCGTTAACGAGCCTGTCCGAACAGATTGTAAAAAGTAGGAATTTGAGGGGATTATGCCGAAAAAAGGGACTTACTATCTTGGGCGCGTTGTAAAAACAGGGGCGCTCGATACTGATCACGTCAAAGCTGCGCTGCGATCCCCGAATAGTGTTACGAGATACGGGTGTTCTTGGACGTTTGTCGATGTTCGGGAGTTTATCGACGGTCGAACTGCTTATTTTTTCGGTCGTCTGGTGAAATATGATCCGAAGGGCGAAGTATCTGTGGTTGATCCGGAAAAAAGAACAGAAGTTCGGCAGAGTGAGCCGAACATCACCATTGCCTCCAGCCCTTTCGTCTATGTGCCTGAATACCAGGGGGTGGCCTTTCTTCATATATCTAATCAAATCGAGTATTCCGCTTTCATGAATCGATGGGCAGAAGTAGTTAATGCTTCTCATCACCAAATGCTTGCAGAATGCGCTGTAGACCCGATAGCCGATCTTCGTTCTTTTGTGCGAAAGCTGCAATCGCTGGATGGTATTTATCGCGTATCTGCATCAGTTTCGCCTCCAAATCCGATGTTTGGTCCGCTATGGGAAAAGTTGAAAAAATATCTCGAGCAACGACGGACGGAACGAATGAAAGTTGAAGAGGATAGTGGGCAGGGAACGCCTATCGACACCGATCTAGCAGAGCATGTGCAGGGAATGCTTGATCAGGCAGTGGATAGGCCTTACGAGCCTGACCCTCTTCCCATTGGAGATGCTGCGATTTTGATGGCTGCAGACGGTTATGGAAAGGGGTATGTAAGAGGCAAGCAGGGCGAAGATTTCATTGTTATTAGAACATCAGAGACCGTAAGGAATTTCTCATTTGTTAGGGATCCTGAGCCCGAAGATCTATATCGCAAAACAGTAGAAATCCTCGAGAGGATTCGGGAAGAAAGACACATGGAGCATTAATGATAGTCTCAAAGATAGTGGATCTAAAGAGAATGGTTTTGATTTCTCCGGAGCTTTTGATTGGAGTTTTGGTTTTTTGTTTCTTTAGCGAGTATCCTGAAATTTTTGTAAATATAACAGCGGAAATAAAGGAGGGTTCAAATATTCCTGATATTGTTAGTGTGCTCCCATTCTCTTTTGTAGCTATTAGCTATCAGCTTGGCATGGGAGTTATTAGGCCTGGAGATGAAGAAGAAAATAAGCTCCTTTATGAGTGGCCTTACTATTGGATGCTAGAACATCGTTTTTACGGATCATTGATAATCTGCATCTTATGTTCAATCTCTGTAATTTTTTTCTACCTTAATCCAACTAATATGGGTGATGCGGCGCTCGGCGGGATTTTGACTGCTGCTATCTCAATCTCAGCAACGACGGTCTTTTTACTAGCCATTGCAAGGTTGACTTTGCGAAAGATTTTGACATTATATCGTTAACAAAGGGCTTCAGCCGACCGGTTTTCCGCTGTCGCTCCAAAGCAGCGGCTGAGCCCAGACGTTAGAGCCTGGTAACCCCGATAACCACTAACATACCCGCCTGCATATCCCGTCACCTTGTGGGTTTTTGCTCCGGCCCCAAGACGAGGTGCCTCAAAAGCTGGATAATGGCGGCCTACGCGCTACGGCCGACCGAAACCACGAATCCGGTGCTTTGTCAATGGAAATCAAGGTCAACTATCTCGACAACCTCCGGCTGGAGGCCAAGTTCGATGACTTCACGGTCATCTCCGACCAGCCCATCCGCTACAAGGGCGATGGCTCGGCGCCTGGCCCCTTCGATTACTTCCTGGCGTCGTCGGCGATGTGCGCGGCGTATTTCGTCAAGGTCTACTGCAATGCGCGCGATATTCCCACCGAGAATATCCGGCTGTCGCAGAACAACATCGTCGACCCGGAGAACCGCTACAAGCAGATCTTCAAGATCCAGGTCGAGCTGCCGGAGGATCTGTCCGACAAGGATCGCCAGGGCATCATGCGTTCCATCGAGCGTTGCTCGGTCAAGCGAGTGGTGCAGAACGTGCCCGAGTTCCAGATCGAGACGGTCGAGAACCTGGACGAGGATGCCCAGGCGCTGTTGATGGCCGAGCCAGAGGAGGGGGCGAGCACCTGGATCGAAGGCAAGGATCTGCCGCTGGAGCAGACCATCGCCAACATGACGGGCATTCTCGAGTCGCTGGGCATGCAGATCGAGATCGCCTCCTGGCGCAACATCGTGCCGCATGTGTGGTCGCTGCACATTCGCGATGCCCACTCCAACATGTGCTTCACCAACGGCAAGGGCTCGACCAAGGAGAGCGCCCTGTGCTCGGCGCTGGGCGAGTTCATCGAGCGCTTGAGCTGCAACTTCTTCTACAACGATCAGTTCTTCGGCGAGGAGATCGCCAACAGCGAGTTCGTGCACTATCCCGACGAGAAGTGGTTCCAGCCGGGGCCGAACGACGAGTTGCCGGAGGGCATTCTGGATGCCTACTGCCGGGAGTTCTACGATCCGGATGGCGAATTGCGTGGCTCCAACCTGATCGACACCAACTCCGGCAAGGTGGAGCGCGGCATCGTCTCGCTGCCGTTCGTGCGCCAGTCGGATGGCGAGGTGGTCTACTTCCCCTCGAACCTGATCGAGAACCTCTACCTCAGCAACGGCATGAGTGCCGGCAACACCCTGCATGAGGCGCAGGTGCAGTGCCTGTCGGAGATCTTCGAGCGGGCGGTGAAGAAGCAGATCATCGAGGAAGAGATCGCGCTGCCGGACGTGCCGCATGAGGTGCTGGCGAAGTACCCCGAGATTCTCGAGGGCGTCGAGGCGCTGGAGAAGCAGGGCTTCCCGGTGTTGGTCAAGGATGCCTCCCTGGGCGGCCAGTTCCCGGTGATGTGCGTCACCCTGATGAACCCGCGCACGGGCGGGGTCTTCGCGTCCTTCGGTGCGCATTCCAGCTTCGAAGTGGCGCTGGAGCGCAGCCTGACCGAGCTGCTGCAGGGCCGTAGCTTCGAGGGCTTGAACGACTTCATGCCGCCGACCTTCAATTCGCTCGCTGTCACCGAGCCGAACAACTTCGTTGAGCACTTCATCGATTCCTCGGGGCTGGTCTCCTGGCGTTTCTTCAGTGCCCGAGCCGATGTCGAGTTCGTCGAGTGGGATTTCTCGGGCACGAACGAAGAGGAGGCCGAGCGCCTGTTCGGTATCCTCGAGGAACTGGGGCTGGAAGCCTACATGGCTGTCCACGAGGACCTGGGCGCGCCGGTGTGCCGCATCCTGGTGCCGGGGTATTCCGAGGTTTACCCGGTGGAGGATCTGATCTGGGACAACACCAACAAGGCGCTGTTGTTCCGCGAGGATATCCTGCACATCCACGAGCTGGGCGACGAGCAACTGGGCGATCTGCTGGAGCGCCTGGAAGAGACCCAGATCGATGACCACGAGGACATCATCACCCTGATCGGCATCGAGTTCGACGAGAACACCGTCTGGGGGCAGCTCACCATCCTCGAGCTGAAACTGCTGATCAACCTGGCGCTCGGCCAGCACGAGGAAGCCCTGGAGCGGGTCGAGATGTTCCTGCAGTTCAACGACAACACCGTCGAGCGCGGGCTCTTCTACCAGGCGGTGAACGCGGTGCTGGAAATCGCCCTGAACGACGAACTCGAGCTGGACGACTACCTCTACAACTTCACGCGCATGTTCGGCGAAGCGACCATGGCCGCCGTGGTCGGCTCGGTGAACGGCGAGGTGCGCTTCCATGGCCTGGAGCCGACCAATATGCGGCTGGAAGGTCTCGAGCGGCACCAGCGTTTGATCGAGAGCTACAAGAAGCTGCATGCCCACCGGGCCGCCAAGGCGGAGATGGCGGTCGCCGAGGCTTGATGTTCATTAGGTAACTTCATAGGCACCCACAGTGAAAAGCCCCCGAGCCAGCAACCTGGCTCGGGGGCTTTGCGTTTTGGCGCTGGCGATCAGTCCTCGTGCAGGCGACCTTCCACATATTTGTGGAGGATGCTGGCAACCAGTGTCTGGTAGGGAATACCCTCTGCCAGCGCCTTTTTCTGGAGGCCTCGAAGGTCCCTGGAGGAAAGGCGAATGTTGATGCGTGCATCTTTCTTGAACATGGCCTCTGCATACTGCTGATGCCGTTGCTGTGTACGTTCGGCGTCCGGCACCCGTTTTAGCTCGCCTTCTTCGAAAGCTTCCAGTAGCTCGCGCTCTTCCTTGTCCAATTTGCTCATTTGCCACCTCCCAGATAGGCCTTTGTCGCTTTTCGGCTCGGGATAATGGTCTTCAGGAAGATTTCATCATCCGACTCGACAAAAGGTACGAGGTATGCGTACCCCTCTATGTCGATCACATGGATCTGCTGGCCTGGGTAACGCTTCTGGTTTGGATGTTCCAGTGTATCAAGAAGATCACCCGCCGACATGTGGAAGACCACCGCCTCGAAGGAAATACCCCTTTCCTCCTGTAGGCGTTGGTTCTTCACGGTGTTCCATGTGATCGGCTTCATAAGGTGAGGATAGCACAATGTGTGCTTTTGGTAGTCAGCCGGATGTGTCAGATAGCTTCGTGGCAGTGGCAACGCCAGCCTTGGAGCGGTTGGGTCGGCCGATGGCCTGTATGATCCAGTCGCCGGTGGCGGCGAGCTTGTCGAGGTCGACGCCGCTATCGATGCCCAGGCCGTCGAGCAGGTAGACGACGTCTTCGCTGGCGACGTTGCCGGCGGCGCCTTTGGCATAGGGGCAGCCACCCAGGCCGGCGACGGAGCTGTCGATCACGGCGATGCCTTCCTCGAGCACGGCGTAGAGGTTGGCGAGTGCCTGGCCGTAGGTGTCGTGGAAGTGGGCGGCGAGCTTGTCCATGGGAACCTCGCGGGCGACGGCCTCGAGCATGCGCTTGGCATTGAGCGGGGTGCCGGTGCCGATGGTGTCGCCCAGCGAGACTTCGAAGCAGCCCATCTCGAACAGGGCCTTGGCGACTTCCGCGACCTTGGCGGGGGCGATCTCGCCTTCGTAGGGGCAGCCGAGCACGCAGGAGACGTAGCCGCGTACGCGAACATTGGCTTCCTTGGCGCGCTCGAGCACCGGGGCGAAGCGTTCCAGGGATTCGGCGATGGAGCAGTTGATGTTCTTGTGCGAGAAGGCCTCACTGGCGGCACCGAATACCGCGACTTCTTCGACGCCGCATTCCAGTGCTGCCTCGAGCCCCTTGAGGTTGGGGGTGAGGGCGGAGTAGGTAATGCCGGGGCGGCGCTTGAGTCCGGTCATCACTTCGCGGTGATCGGCCATCTGCGGCACCCACTTGGGGGAGACGAAGCTGGCGGCTTCGATATGTCGCAGGCCGGCATCGGCGAGGCGGTCGATCAGTTCGAGCTTGGTGTCGGTGTCGATGGCTTCGGGTTCGTTCTGCAGCCCGTCGCGGGGGGCGACGTCGACGAGGCGGATTTGCTTGGGGAATGCCATTGCAGAGCTCCAATCATTCGAGAGAATCCAGAGCAGCGGCTGATCCGGCGGCCGGCGGCAGGCCTTGGCGAAGGCGCTGTGAATCCTTCCCTGGACGCTACATTCGCCATCCATGGCGAATGACCTTCGCTACGGCCTGCCTCCCGGCGCCGCTTACCTTGGACGCTGCTTGCCAGGGGCACGGTGGTTACTCGTCTGCCGCGAATTCCAGCAGCACGTCGCCTTGCCCGACGGTGTCGCCGGCCTGGAAGTGGAAGCTTTCGACCTGGCCGTCGGCGGGGGCGGTCAGGGTGTGTTCCATCTTCATGGCTTCCATGACCATCAGCGCCATGCCTTTCTCGACGCGTTCGCCGGGTTGCACCAGCAGGGTCACCACGGTGCCGTGCATGGGGGCGGTGAGGGTGGATTCGGCTTCCTGGCGGCCGTGGTCGATGGCGTCGATGCGGCGCCAGAACAGCCGGGTTTCGCGCCGTGGGTCGACCATCACCACCAGGTTGCGTTCTCGTCCTTCGCCGACCAGTCGAGTCTGCAGGCGGCGGCGGTGGCCGTCCAGGGTTACCGCCACGGCGTCGCCGTCGAGCGGTTGCAGGGTGGCGTCGAAGGTCTGTTCGCCGATGCGCAGGCGCCAGGGGGCGCCGGGGGCCGCCCGCTTGCCCTCGACGGTGACCACGGCGTCCCCGTCGTCGATTCGGCTGGGGTCGCAGAGGGCGATGCGGATGGTGTGCTCGGCGTTGAGCCGGAAGCCGTCGTGGCGGTCCCAGGGGGAGTCGCTCTCGCGTTCCTGGCCGAGCTGGTGGAGGCCGACCAGGGCGGCGCTGGCGTATTCCTCGGCCGTATAGTGCCGTGGCGCGAACAGTTCCGCTTCGTGGTGCTCGATGAAGCGGGTGTCCAGCTCGGCAGCGCGAAAGGCAGGGTGTGTCGCCAGGCGTTGCAGGAAGTCGCGGTTGGTGGTCACGCCCTGGATATCGAGGGCGGCCAGGGCGCGGTTGAGGGTGGCGAGCGCCTGTTCGCGGTCATCACCGTGGACGATCAGCTTGGCCAGCATCGGATCGTAGTGCATGGAGACGGCATCGCCGCTGGACACGCCGCTGTCCAGGCGTACCTGGGCCGGCTCGAGCCCGGCGCCGGCGAGATCCAGTTCGAAGCGACTGAGGGTGCCGGTGGCGGGCAGGAAGTCCTGCGCCGGGTCCTCGGCGTAGAGACGTGCCTCGAAGCTGTGGCCGGTGATGGTCAACGCCTCCTGCGCCATGGGGAGCGCCTCGCCCATGGCGACGCGCAGTTGCCATTCGACGAGGTCCTGGCCGGTGATCATCTCGGTGACGGGGTGCTCTACCTGGAGGCGGGTGTTCATCTCCATGAAGAAGAAGCTGTTATCCGCATCCAGCAGGAACTCGACCGTGCCGGCGCCCACATAGCCGATCTCGCGGGCGGCGCGCACGGCGGCCTCGCCCATCTCGCGGCGCAGGGCCTCGGTCATGCCCGGGGCGGGGGCCTCCTCCAGCACCTTCTGGTGGCGGCGCTGCACGCTGCAGTCGCGCTCGAAGAGATAGACGCCGTTGCCCTGGCTGTCGCAGAACACCTGCACCTCTACATGGCGCGGCTGGGTCAGGTATTTCTCGATCAGCATGCGATCGTCGCCGAAGGCGGCGCGGGATTCGCGACGGCAGCCATCCAGCGCGGCCTGGAAGGTCTCGGTGGATTCCACCACGCGCATGCCCTTGCCGCCACCGCCGGCGCTGGCCTTGAGCAACACCGGGTAGCCGATGCGGTCAGCCTCGGCCTTGAGCAGGGCGTCGTCCTGGCTGTCGCCGTGGTAGCCGGGCACCAGCGGTACGCCGGCGTCATGCATGCGGGCCTTGGCGGCGGACTTGTCGCCCATGGCGGCGATGGCCGAGGCAGGCGGGCCGATGAAGGTGATGCCGGCCTCGGCCAGGGCGGCGACGAAATCGCCATTCTCGGAGAGGAAGCCGTAGCCGGGATGCACGGCACCGGCGCCGGTGCGCCGGGCGGCGGCGATCACCGCCTGGATGTCGAGATAGCTGGCCTGGGCGGCGGCCGGGCCGAGGCGTACGGCTTCATCGGCCTCGCGCACGTGGCGGGCGCCGGCATCGGCGTCGGAATAGACGGCCACGGTGCGCAGGCCCATGCGGCGGGCGGTGCGCATCACGCGGCAGGCGATCTCACCGCGGTTGGCCACCAGTAGGGTATCGAAGGCGTGGCTCATGAGGAGCGCTCCGTGGTGGAGGGTGGTTCGGGCGCCCAACGGGGGCGGCGCTTGTCGAAGAAGCTGGCCAGGCCTTCCTGGCCCTCGTCGCTGACGCGCAGCTCGGCGATCACCTGGCAGGTACGCTCGCGGGTCGCGGCGCTGTCGGGCTCGCGTGCAACCTCAGCGAGCAGCGCCTTGGTGGCGCGGCTGGATTGCGGCGAGGTGGCGAGTAGTGTCTCGACCATAGCGTCGACCGCCTCGTCCAGGGCATCCGGCTCGACCACACGGTGCGCGAGCCCCAGGGTCTCGGCGGTGGATGCATCAATGACCTCGGCGGTCAGCGCGTAGCGGCGCATCTGTCGCTCGCCCAGGGCGCGTTGCACATAGGGGCTGATCACCGCCGGCGAGAGGCCGATCTTGACCTCGGAGAGGCAGAATTTAGCCTTCTCCGAGGAGATGACGATATCGCAGCAGGCGGCCAGGCCCACGGCACCACCGAAGGCTGCACCTTGCACCCGGCAGAGCGTGGGGCAGGGCAGGGTGTCGAGCCCGTGCATCAGCGCCGCGAGCTGGCGGGAGTCGGCCAGATTGTCCTTGAGGTCGTAGTCGACCATGCGCTTCATCCAGCCCAGATCCGCCCCGGCGGAGAAATGCTTGCCTTCGGAACCCAGCACTAGCAGGCGAATCTCGCCACGCTCGGCGGCCTCCCGAACATGCTGAAGGTGCTCGTTGAGCTCACCGATCAAGGCATCGTCGAAGGCGTTGAGGACCTCGGGGCGATCCAGGGTCAGCCACGCAACGGCGTGGGGGTCGATGTTCAGGGTGGAGTAGGTCTCTGTGGTCATATCGGTATCCTGCTGACTTCGAGCTTCGAGCTTCGAGCTTCGAGCTTCGAGCTTCGAGCTTCGAGCTTCGAGCTTCGAGCTTCGAGCTTCGAGCTTCGAGCTTCGAGCTTCGAGCTTCGAGCTGCTCGTATCTCGTCGCTCGATACTCGTTTCTGGCGCGAAGCGCGCCTACATCCTGAACACGCCGAACTTCGTGTCTTCTATCTCGGCGTTCATGGCGGCGGCGAGCGAGAGGCCGAGCACGTCGCGGGTCTGGGCGGGGTCGATGACGCCGTCGTCCCAGAGTCGCGCGCTGGCGTAGTAGGGATGGCCCTGGTGCTCGTACTGGTCGCGGGTCGGCTGCTTGAAGGCAGCTTCCTCTTCGGCGGACCACTCGCGCCCCTCGCGCTCCAGCTGCTCGCGCTTGACCTGGGCCAGCACGCCGGCCGCCTGTTCGCCGCCCATCACCGAGATGCGCGCGTTGGGCCACATGAACAGCAGGTTGGGATCATAGGCACGGCCGCACATGCCGTAGTTGCCGGCGCCGAAGCTGCCGCCGATCAGTACGGTGAACTTGGGCACGCGGGCGCAGGCCACGGCGGTGACCAGCTTGGCGCCATGCTTGGCGATGCCTTCGTGCTCGTACTTGGAGCCGACCATGAAGCCGGTGATGTTCTGCAGAAAGACCAACGGGATCTTGCGTTGGGCGCACAGCTCGATGAAATGCGCGCCCTTCACGGCGGATTCCGAGAACAGCACGCCGTTGTTGGCGACGATGCCCACCGGGTGGCCGTGGATATGCGCAAAGCCGGTGACCAGGGTGTCGCCGTAGGTGCGCTTGAATTCGTCGAAGGCGGAGTCGTCGACGATGCGGCCGATCACTTCGCGAACCTCGAAGGGCTTTCTGAGATCGGTGCCGACGATGCCGTAGAGCTCCTCGGGATCGAGGCGCGGCGGCCTGGGTTCGGCCATGGCCAGTTGACCGCGCTTCTGCCAGTTGAGCCGAGCCACGCAGCGTCGCGCCAGTTGCAGGGCATGGGCGTCGTTCTCGGCGTAGTGATCGGCCACGCCACTGACCTTGGCGTGCACATCGGCGCCGCCCAGGTCCTCGGCGCTGATCGACTCGCCCGTGGCGGCCTTCACCAGCGGCGGACCACCGAGGAAGATGGTGCCCTGCTCGCGGACGATGATCGACTCGTCGGCCATGGCCGGTACATAGGCGCCGCCGGCGGTGCACGAGCCCATGACCACGGCGATCTGCGGAATGCCCTCGGCGGAGAGGGTGGCCTGGTTGTAGAAGATGCGCCCGAAATGGTCGCGGTCGGGGAAGACCTCGTCCTGGCACGGCAGGTAGGCACCGCCGGAGTCCACCAGGTAGAGGCAGGGCAGGCGATGCTTGCGGGCGATCTCCTGGGCGCGCAGGTGCTTCTTCACGGTCAGCGGGAAGTAGGTGCCGCCCTTGACCGTGGCGTCGTTGGCGACGATCACGCATTCCACGCCGGAGACCCGGCCGATGCCGGTGACCACACCGGCGGCGGGCACCGGACCGTCGTAGACCTCGTGGGCGGCCAGCGCCGAGAACTCGAGAAAGGGCGAGCCCTCGTCGAGCAGGTGATCGACACGGTCGCGGACGAACAGCTTGCCGCGCGACTCATGCCGGACGCGCGCCTTCTCGCCGCCCCCCTGGTGAACCGCCGCGGTCAGCTCGCGCAACCGGCCCACTTCGGCGCGCATCGCCGCCTCGTTGGCCTGGAAACCCTCGCTGCGTGGGTTGATCTGGGTCGTTAGGACTGCCATGGAATATCCTCTGACGAGCTTCGAGCTTCGAGCTTCGAGCGGCCCGTAGCCCGTGGCTCGTTACTCGTGGCTGGGGTTACGCCGATTCGCTGAATATCTCGCGGCCGATCAGCATGCGGCGGATCTCGCTGGTGCCGGCGCCGATCTCGTAGAGCTTGGCGTCGCGCAGCAATCGCCCGGTGGGGTATTCGTTGATGTAGCCGTTGCCACCGAGAAGCTGGATGGCGTCGAGTGCCATCTGGGTGGCCTTTTCGGCGCAGTAGAGAATCACCCCGGCGGCATCCTTGCGTGAGGTGCGGCCACGGTCGCAGGCGCCGGCGACGGCGTACAGATAGGCCCGGCAGGCGTTCAGGGTGGTGTACATGTCGGCTACCTTGCCTTGCACCAACTGGAATTCGCCGATGGACTGGCCGAATTGCTTGCGTTCGTGAAGGTAGGGTACCACCACGTCCATGGCCGCCTGCATGATGCCGATCGGTCCGGCGGCCAGCACGGTACGCTCGAAGTCGAGGCCGCTCATCAGCACCCGGGCGCCCTTGTTCACCTCGCCGAGGACGTTCTCCTCGGGCACTTCGCAGTCCTCGAACACCAGCTCGCAGGTGTTGGAGCCGCGCATGCCCAGCTTGTCGAGCTTCTGTGCCGTGGAAAAGCCGGCGAATCCCTTCTCGATGATGAAAGCGGTAATGCCCTTGGAGCCGGCGTCCGGGTCGGTCTTGGCGTAGACCACCAGCACGTCGGCATCGGGGCCGTTGGTGATCCACATCTTGTTGCCGTTGAGCACATAGCGGTCACCGCGCTTCTCGGCCTTGAGCTTCATGGAGACCACGTCGGAACCGGCGCCGGGCTCGGACATGGCCAGTGCCCCGACGTGCTCCCCGCTGATCAGGCCGGGCAGGTATCTGGCTTTCTGCTGCGCGTTGCCGTTGAGCTTGATCTGGTTCACGCAGAGGTTGGAATGGGCGCCGTAGGAGAGCGCCACCGAGGCGCTGGCCCGCGAGATCTCTTCCATAGCGATGCAGTGGGCGAGATAGCCCATGCCGCTGCCGCCGTCCTCCTCGGGCACGGTGATGCCGAGCAGGCCCATATCGCCGAACTTCTGCCAGAGGTCGTCGGGGAACGCGTTGTTCGCGTCGATCTCGGCGGCGCGCGGTGCAATCTCATCGCGGGCGAAGGCGTGAACCTGGTCGCGCAGCATGTTCAGTTCGTCATCGAGACCGAAGTCGAGGGGCTGGTAGGGCGCGTGCATGGTGAACTCCGCTGGTCTGATGGCGCGCCACGAGGCGCACCCGATCATTCATCGAGGTGATGATGCCAAGACTAAGACAGGT
This sequence comes from Halomonas eurihalina, assembly GCF_008274785.1. GTDB lineage: Bacteria > Pseudomonadota > Gammaproteobacteria > Pseudomonadales > Halomonadaceae > Halomonas > Halomonas eurihalina. Next base: position 2,228 of record NZ_VTPU01000016.1, on the reverse strand, counting down.
TTACGTTAACGTAAAGGTCATGGGGATGAGGTTCGACCAAGGTGGTGAGCTCGGACCCTGCGGATAGCAGCAATTTGCCTGGGCAGCGATGGCGCCACGTGCAAGCGACGACGTAAGTTGGGCGCTTCACCCTGGAGCGAGCGATATGATGACGAGCGACACGGTTCTGTACCGCCCCTCGGTGCAAGAGGGCCTCGCCGCCGAAGAAGCGTTGCTGGAGGCGGTGTGTCGGGGCGAGAGCCATCTGGCGTGCCTGGCATGGTCGCCGCATGACCGGGCTCTGGTGATGCCGCGTCGTCACGCTCGTCTCGAAGGCTTTGCCGAGGCGCGGTCACGCCTGGAGGGGCAGGGCTGGCCGGTGCTGTTCCGTGCCACCGGGGGTACGCCGGTGCCTCAGGGGCCGATGGTGGTCAATCTGGCTCTGGTGGTGCGCTGCGAGGTACGCAGTTCGGCGGCGCATCTCGAGTGGGGCTATCACCGCCTGGGCGACCCCTGGTGTGACTGGTTGGCCTCTCTGGGCGTGGCCGAGGCGGATCTCGGCGAGGTGGCCGGTGCCTATTGCGATGGTCGCTTCAACGTGCGCATCGCCGGCCGCAAGCTGGTCGGTACTGCCCAGCGCTGGCGCCGCGTGAAGGGTAGCCGCGACATGGCGTTGCTGGTGCATGGTGCCATGCAGGTCGATGGGGAACCGTCGATGCTGGTCGAGGTGGTCAATGCCTTCCAGGAGGTCGTCGACGACCCGCAGCGGTTCCAGCCGAACGCCCATATCGCCCTGCGGCAGGCCGTGCCCGAACTGGAGCTCGAGGCAGCGCTCTCCGGCCTGATGACGCGTTTGCGTTCGGCGAGTTGAACCGGCCCGAGGCGTCTCGATATCCATCTGGAGCGAGAGGGGCGGGGCAGGCAAGATCTTGCCCGCTGGGCAACTTTTTGCCCGCTTTCAGGCAAGATCTTGCTCGATCGCTTGACGTCATGCCGTGCCGTTTTTATGTATCTCTTTGATTAAGTTGTCTATTTTTGTTTTTGGTACATAAAGTGCCTTATATGGGGTGTCCGCTGGACATTGCGCAAGATTTTTCGAATTCATCGTCAAGGAAGCGACTCATGCCAACCCCATGTTATATCAGCATCGAAGGCCAGACTCAGGGCAACATCACCGCTGGCGCCTTCACGCCCGAATCCGTGGGCAACATCTACGTCGAAGGCCATGAAGACGAGATGCTCGTCCAGGAATTCAAGCACATCGTCACTGTGCCGACGGATCCGCAGTCCGGTCAGCCGTCCGGTCAGCGCGCTCACAAGCCGTTCATCTTCACCGTGGCCCTGAACAAGGCCGTGCCGCTGCTGTACAACGCCCTGGCGTCCGGTGAGATGCTGCCCACGGTCGAGCTGAAGTGGTACCGCACCTCCGTGGAAGGCAAGCAGGAGCACTTCTTCACCACCGCCCTGACCGATGCCACCATCGTCGACATCAACCTGCGCATGCCCCATGCCCAGGATTCCAACAGCGCCGAGTTCACTCAGCTGATGGACGTCTCCCTGGCCTACCGCAAGATCGACTGGGAGCACACCGTCGCCGGCACTTCCGGTTCCGACGACTGGCGCGCCCCGATCGAAGGCTAAGACGCCGCGCCACCGGCGGTGCCCCTGCCAATGCTCGCGCTCGGCGGGCACCGTCTTCGCCGCCAGGGCCTCGGCCCTGGCGGCGGCATGTGTCAGTGTTTGCTTGGCTGTATGGTAGGCGATCACTTACGCATGCCGCCGACGACTTGCCTCGGTGATGAACTCGCGTAACCTACCTGTCCCGCCGACTATGCCGCGTCGGCGAACCCAGGAACGTATTCGGCCTCCAGGAGGGATGCCATGACCCAGGCCAACGGACTGCAGTTCACCCTGAGCCTAACCGGCGCCGGTCAGGCCGACCTGGCGGTGGTCGACTTCACCCATGAAGAGGCGCTGTCGTCGCCGTTTCATCTTCACGTGCGCTTTGCCAGCCGCGCCGCCGACCTCTCGCCGGAAGCGCTGCTCGACCGCCCGGCGAGCCTCACCATGTGGCAGGACGGCGTGGCCCAGCGGCGGGTTCACGGCATCGTCGCCGAGTTCGGTCGCGGCGACCGCGGCCATCGGCGCAGCCACTACGAGGTCGTGATCCGCCCCTCGCTGTGGCGGCTCTCGTTGCGCCAGAACTCGCGGATCTTCCAGCGCGTCTCGCCGCTGACCATCCTCAACAC
>NZ_VTPU01000015.1 GCF_008274785.1 Halomonas eurihalina | reverse complement strand
TTCGAGCTTCGAGCTTCGAGCTTCGAGCTTCGAGCTTCGAGCTTCGAGCTTCGAGCTTCGAGCTTCGAGCTTCGAGCAGATCGTGTTCCCAGCCTCCGCACTGTCAAGCTTCCCGCTCACCGCTCGAATCTCGTGACTCGTGACTCGTGACTCGTGACTCGTGACTCGAGCTTATGCGTCCTCTTCGGGGAAACGCAGTGGGTTGAGGCTGCGTTTCACTGCCTTGAGTTGTTCGGCGAGCTTGGGGCCGCGGGTCTTGGCCACGCCCACCGCCAGCACATCGACCAGCACCAGGTGAGCGATGCGTGAGCTCATCGGCGTATAGATCTCGGTGTCTTCGTGCACGTCGATATAAAGCGGCAATGTCACTTCACTAGCCAGGGGGGTGTCGCTCGGGCACAGGCCGATCACCGTGGCGCCGGCGTCGCGCGCCAGACGCACGCTGGCCACCAGCGCCCGGGTGCGGCCGGTCTGGGAAATCGCCACGACCACATCTCCCTCCTTGAGGGTCGCCGCCGACATGTTCTGCATGTGCGGATCGTTATAAGCGGCCGTGGAAATCTGCAGGCGGAAGAACTTGTGCTGGGCATCGAAGGCAACCGCCCCGGAGGCACCGAATCCATAGAATTCCACGCGATTGGCCATGGCCAGCGCATTGATCGCCTGGCTCAGCGATTCGTTGTCCAGCCGGTCGCGTACCGAGAGCAAGGTGCCGACGGTGGAATCGAAGATGCTTTGGGAGAATTCCGCCACCGAGTCGCTGTCGTTCATCGAGAACTGAGCAAACTGGCTACCCGTCGCCAGCATCTGCGCCAGCTTGAGCTTGAAGTCCTGAAAACCGTTGCAGCCCAGTGCCCGACAGAACCGCACCACTGTTGGCTCACTGACCTTGGCCTCAGTGGCCAGGTCTACGATGCGCATGTGGATAACTTCTTCGGGATTGCGCAGCACGAAACGCGCCACCTTCTGCTCGGAGCGGCGAAAGTGCTCCATGCGACGTCTCATCTCATCGAACAGGCCAAGGCTCACGCGGCACTCCTTCGTTGTTACGGCTCACGGGCATGATTCTCGGCACCCCGCGCATGTGTTGAGGATCTCGATGCACACAGTATGCCCCAAGCTATGTAGCAATGCGCACCCAAGTGTTCAGCGAGACAATGCAGGCTTTAGTTGACGCGGCGTCATCATTCTGTCAAGTGGGGTATAGTAAGAAGTGCAGTGTCGGGCAGCGTCCAGGATGCCGGCACACTCACTGCAGACAGGAGAGTCGATCATGCATAAAGCCGAACGGGTAACCTCCGTCAAGAGCGAACTTCTCGACATCTTCATGAGCATGGAAGTCAGCGAACATGAGCAGCGCTCCCGTTCCGCGGCCCAACGCAATCTGCGTGCCCGCCGTGGTATCGAGCTCCACGAGGAGTTCAAGCGCCTGAGCCAGGATATCGCCGAGCTTCCCGAGGACGGACCGAGCGACGACATGCACTGATCGCCAACCTCCCGAAGCGGCGCACGACGCCAACACGGAGCCCCGCCGAAGCGGGGCTCACGGGAGTGTCACACTCGAGAATGCGGTGCCTTCAGCCCCTTAGAGGCTGGAAATGAACACCACAATCACGCCCAGAGGCGCGATGAAGCGCGAGACCAGGGTCCAGATCTTGGCACCAGTATCGCCGAGCTGCAGTTCCCGACACACACCGTCACGATCCAGCACCCAGCCGACGAAGATGATCGCGAACAACCCGGTCAACGGCAGCAGATACTTGCTGGTCAGGGTGTCGAGGAAGTCGAAGACGTTGAAGCCGAAAATCAACACATCGCTCCACACATTGAAGGCGAGCAGTGCGGCGATGCCCAGAATCCAGGTTGCCACGCCGGCAACCAGAGTCGAACTGATACGCGACAACGGCGTACGCTCTTCAACGAATTCAACCACTGGCTCGAGCAGCGAAATGGCCGACGTCAGGGCAGCAAAGGTCAACAGCAGGAAGAACAACAGTCCCAGAATGACACCGCCTGTCATATTGCCGAAGGCCAGCGGCAGGGTAACGAAGATCAGTCCCGGTCCAGAGTCGAGATCGAGGCCATTGGCAAAGACGATGGGGAAGATCGCCAGGCCCGCAACCAGGGCCACTACGGTATCGAGAATGATCACCGTACGGGCGGTCTTGAGCAGGTTGACCTCCTTACCCAAGTAGGAGCCATAGGCCATCATGATGCCCATGCCCAGCGAGAGGGTGAAGAAGGCCTGCCCCATGGCAGCCAGCACGACACCACCGTTCAGCGCACCGAAATCGGGATTGAACATGAACCCGAGTGCTTCGCCGAAGTGACCGGTGGTCATGCCATAGCCCACCAGTACCAGCAACAGCACGCCGAGCGCGGGCATCAGAGTGCGCACGGCGCCCTCCAGCCCCTTGGTCACGCCGCGGGCAACGATGCCGATCACCAGCAGCATGAAGACCGAATGCCCCAACAACAGCAGTCCGGGATTACCCAGCATGCCGTTGAACAATCCACCGATGCCATCGGCATCCTGACCACTGAAGGCGCCGGTCACCGAACTCAGGGTGTAATAGAGCGACCAGCCACCGATCACGCTATAAAAGGACAGGATGAGGAAGGCACCGAGAATGCCGCTGATCCCCACGATCATCCAGATACGTGGTTGCCCCGCCGACTTGGCCAGATCGGCCATGGCATTGGCCGGGTTGTTCTGGCCGCGACGACCGACCAACCACTCCGCCACCAGGATCGGCAGGCCCACCAACGCGATACATAACAGGTAGATCAACACGAAGGCCGCGCCGCCGCTGTCGCCTACCATGTAGGGGAATTTCCAGATATTGCCCAGGCCGACCGCAGAACCGGTCGCCGCGAGGATAAAGGTCAGCCGAGATGACCACTGTGCATGGGAAAGTTTCGACATGTTTCACCTTGAGGGTACGTGTCGTCATCGATCGATCGGATGCGATAACGGCGTTGTGCTTGTAGTCGCCACGTTCACAGCGCACTGGATCACAAAGCGCTGCTTTCAAGGGCATGATAGGTGCCGATGCAGGATCACTGCCAAGACGGCCACCCGCGGACATCGTACGACGCAGCGGGAATGCCTGAAGGGCACTGCGGAAAAATCACGCAGGATAAGCGCAGAATCCTGCAATACCCCATGGCAAGTGACGATCAAGCCGTAAAAATATCCGATCATACGCTTGATGGCCAGTCATCGACATGCGCTTTGCCATAAGAATCAGAACAGCTCGGCCTGTCGCTCCCCGGCGAATTCGGGCAGGGGCGATAATCCGATCTGCCCGGCGAGGGCATCATAGAGGCGTCGCGCCATCTGCGGAGAGTGACGATTATCGGCGGTATGCACAAAAAGGAAAGGCGTTATCCCCTGCTTTATCCACAGACTTATCCTGGCGATCCAGGGCTGGAAGTAATGCATATTGATCTCGGCATCGATATGGCCGATAAAGCGCACCACAGGAAAATCTCCTGTGGAAATCACATGTAACGGGCGCTTGGGCTTTTCTCCCTGGGCCTTGATCATGCCAGGATGGCCTTGGGCCGTTGTGGAGAACAGCGGGCGGACATCGAGCATGACCCGATTGACACCGTGACTTATCAACAACCTGTTGAGTTCTGTCTCGGCCGTCCCCTTGTGGAAAAATTCACTATGGCGAACCTCGACACCACAGGGAATGTCGCTTGGCCAGCGTGTCAGCAATGCCTGAAGCTTGGGAAGCTCATCGGCACCGAAATCCCGGGGTAACTGGACCAGCATAGGGCCAAGCCGAGTCCGCAGAGGATCGAGTGCCTCGAGAAAGGCATCGAAAGACGCCTCGATGTCTTCCAGACGACGCTCATGCGTCAGGTTTGACGGCAGCTTGAAGCAGAACCGGAAATCGGCCGGCACCTGGTGCGCCCAGGCCGCCACGGTCTCCGCCTTCGGTGCCCCGCTATAAAAGGTGGTATTGCCCTCGACCGCCGAAAAGACCCTGGCGTAATCGCCGAGGTGGCCTTCCGTAGCTCCATGGGGTGGATACAGGCTGCCTCGCCAGGCATCGTTGGCCCACATCGGTAACCCCAGGTGCAATCGTCCATTCATCGCTGTATATCCATCCCTTTCCCCGTTGGCACCGCCCACTCTCGGCACATGAACCGAGGGTCACACTATACGAGCCACCGCCCCCTCGATCACCTTTCTCCTTGATCCCCCTTCCCCGTGAGGCGCCATCCCTCCCACCATGCCGCCTTTCCGGAGTTTTCGTTGTTCGATGATGCTTCCCGATGGTACAAATCGTCGCAGGACACCATATCTTCACAACGTGTGCTATCTTGGCACCATATGTAGTATAATTGAGGTGTCGCTGTCATAGCGGCCCTATCCAGGGTTTCGGCCCGCCGAGCTGTGTTGAGACTGTTTTAAGCGAGAATCTATATCATGTTCATTAAGATTTATAGCTCACCCGACTGCATGCAATGTCACGCCACCTACCGTGCTCTCGACAAGCAGGGTCTCGACTACACCGTAGTGGATATCAGCAAGGAGCCCGAGGCGGCCGACACCGTTCGCCAGCTCGGCTATCGCCAACTGCCCGTGGTGGTTGCCGCAGACGAGCACTGGTCCGGTTTCCGTCCGGAGCGCATTCGTCAGCTGGCCAGCTGATACGGAGACGAGCGTGAGCGAACTGGTCTATTTCTCGACGCAATCGGGCAATACACGACGTTTCGTGGAGAAGCTCGGCTTGCCCGCCCAGCGAATACCGCTGAGCCGCAATGAGAAAGCCCTGCGTGTGCAGCACCCCTTCGTTCTGGTGGTACCCACCTATGGTGATGGCGACCCCCGTACGGCGGTGCCGGCCCCGGTGATCCGCTTTCTCAACGATGAGCACAACCGCGCCCTGATCCGGGGCGTGGTGGCGGGCGGCAATACCAACTTCGGCAGCGCTTACTGCCTGGCGGGCCGTGTCATTGCTCAAAAGTGCCAGGTACCGCTGCTTCATCGCTTCGAGCTGATGGGAACCCCCGAGGATGTCGCCAAGGTACGCGAGTGCCTGGCCATGGAGATCGACGATGCTGGATGACACCCTGACTCACCCCGACGAAACAGAGGAAACGGCAATGGCTAACGCCGATCATGCGGCGCCGAAGGTGCTGGACTTTCATGCGCTCAATGCCATGCTCAACCTCTATGACACTGACGGCCGCCTGCAGCTGGATGCCGACAAGGAAGCGGCACGTCAGTATTTCCTCCAGCACGTCAATCAGAACACGGTGTTCTTCCACACCCTGGAAGAGAAGCTGGATTACCTGGTCGAGGAAGGCTATTACGAAGGAGAAGTACTCGCACAGTACGATGCGGCCTTCGTCAAGGCGCTGTTCGATCAGGCCTATGCGCTGAAGTTTCGCTTCCAGAGCTTCCTCGGCGCCTTCAAGTACTACACCAGCTACACCCTCAAGACATTCGATGGGCGCCGTTATCTGGAGCGTTTCGAGGATCGCGTCTGCATGGTCGCCCTGACTCTGGCCCGTGGCGACGAGGCACTGGCCCGAACCCTGGTCGACGAGATTCTGCATGGCCGTTTCCAGCCCGCCACACCGACCTTCCTCAACTGCGGCAAGCAACAGCGCGGCGAGCTGGTCTCATGCTTCCTGCTGCGGATCGAGGACAACATGGAATCGATCGGCCGCGCCATCAACTCGGCGCTGCAACTCTCCAAGCGCGGCGGCGGAGTGGCCTTCTCGCTCAGCAATGTTCGTGAATCCGGCGCACCGATCAAGCGCATTGCCAACCAGTCGTCGGGCGTTATCCCGATCATGAAGCTACTGGAGGACGCCTTCTCGTACGCCAACCAATTGGGCGCACGCCAGGGGGCCGGGGCGGTCTACCTCAACGTGCACCATCCCGATATCCTGCGTTTTCTCGATACCAAGCGCGAGAATGCCGACGAGAAGATCCGCATCAAGACTCTGTCGCTGGGCGTGGTGATTCCCGACATCACCTTCGAGCTGGCCAAGCGCAACGAGCCGATGTATCTGTTCTCGCCTTATGATGTCGAGCGCGTCTATGGCGTGCCCTTCGGCGACATCAGCGTGACCGAGAAATACCAGGAAATGGTCGACGATGCGCGCATCCGCAAGACCAAGACCGATGCCCGGGAACTCTTCCAGACACTCGCCGAACTGCAGTTCGAATCCGGCTACCCCTATGTGCTGTTCGAGGATACCGCCAATCGCGACAACCCCATCGCCGGGCGTATCAACATGAGCAACCTCTGCTCGGAAATCCTGCAGGTCAATTCGCCCAGCGAGTACGACGACGACCTGGATTATCGCCATACCGGCGAGGATATTTCCTGCAACCTGGGTTCGCTCAACATCGCCCGGGTCATGGACTCCCCGGATTTCGGAACCAGTGTCGAGACGGCCGTGCGCGCCTTGAGCGCGGTCTCCGAGATGAGCGACATTCGCTCGGTTCCCTCTATCGCCGAGGCCAATGCCAGATCCCACGCCATCGGCCTGGGACAGATGAACCTGCATGGTTTTCTGGCCCGCGAGCACATTCATTACGGTTCCGAAGAAGGGCTGGATTTCACCAACATCTACTTCTACACCATCACCTATCACGCCGTACGCGCCTCGAACCGGCTGGCCATCGAGCGTGACGAGCGCTTCGCCGGCTTCGAGAATTCCGCCTACGCCAGCGGCAGCTACTTCGACAAGTACACCGAAAACGAATGGCAACCCCGGACACAGCGGGTCCGCGAGCTGTTCGACAATGCCGGCATCCAGATCCCCACGTGCGAGGACTGGCGCGAGCTCAAGGCTTCAGTGATGCAACATGGCCTGTTCAACCGCAACCTGCAGGCAGTACCACCAACCGGCTCGATTTCCTACATCAATCACGCCACCTCGAGTATTCACCCGGTGGTGTCGAAGATCGAGATCCGCAAGGAAGGCAAGCTGGGCCGCGTCTACTATCCGGCGCCCTACTTGAACGATGACAACCAGGACTACTATCGCGACGCCTACGAGATCGGTCCCGAGAAGATCATCGACACCTATGCCGAAGCCACCCAGCACGTCGACCAGGGCCTGTCGTTGACCCTGTTCTTCCGCGACACTGCCACCACGCGGGACATCAACCGCGCGCAGATCTATGCCTGGCGCAAGGGCATCAAGACGATCTACTACGTGCGGCTGCGCCAGGCGGCACTGGAGGGGACAGAGGTGGAAGGGTGTGTGTCCTGCACCCTCTAAGAGAGCATTTCCAGGCTCTCAATGACAGTAGGTGCCGGAAAGCCACCTCCTGAAGCAACGGTTTTTACTTCTCTCGGAGCGCCACCACGCCCCGCATGACAACCGGATGAGATGAACGCCATGACCGCTCGACTGAAACGCGTCGATGCCATCAACTGGAACCGCCTCCAGGACGAAAAGGATCTCGAGGTGTGGAACCGGCTCACCAGCAACTTCTGGCTACCGGAGAAAATTCCGCTGTCCAATGATGTGCCATCGTGGAACACCCTTAACGAACGCGAGCAGCAACTGACCATTCGGGTCTTCACCGGCCTGACGCTGCTCGACACCATTCAGGGCACGATCGGCGCGCCGGCACTGATCGAGGATGCAGTGACGCCCCACGAAGAAGCCGTGTTCACCAACATCAGCTTCATGGAATCGGTGCACGCACGCTCCTACAGCTCGATCTTCTCGACGCTGTGCGCCACCCGCGATGTCGACGACGCCTACCGCTGGAGCGAGGAAAACACGCACCTGCAGAACAAGGCGGAGCTGATCCTCGATCGCTACCGCACCGACGACCCGCTGATGCGCAAGGTCGCCAGCGTATTCCTCGAGTCCTTCCTGTTCTATTCAGGATTCTACCTGCCGATGTACTGGTCGAGCCGCGGCAAGCTGACCAATACCGCCGACTTGATTCGCCTGATCATCCGTGACGAGGCCGTACACGGCTACTACATCGGCTACAAGTTCCAGCGTGCCCTGGAGCAGGAATCCGCCGAGCGCCAGCGCCAGATCAAGGACACCACCTACGACCTGCTGCTCGACCTCTACGACAACGAGGTCCAGTACACCGAGTCGCTGTATGACGAGGTCGGCCTGACCGAGGACGTCAAGGCATTTCTGCACTACAACGCCAACAAGGCGTTGATGAACCTGGGTTACGAGGCGCTGTTCCCGAACGCCACCGAGGCCGTCGACCCGGCCATTCTGGCCGCGCTCTCGCCGGGCGCCGAAGAGAACCACGACTTCTTTTCGGGGTCGGGCTCTTCCTATGTGATCGGCCGCACCGAGCGGACGGAAGACGAGGACTGGGCCTTCTGAGCTCATTCCCGCTGCGCTTCATACCAATACGACAACGCCGGGGCCCAGGCCCCGGCGTCATCTTGTGGACATCCCCCCAAAGGGCCGTGGCAGCTCGCTACTCCACCGTCACCGACTTCGCCAGGTTGCGGGGTTGATCCACATCGGTGCCCTTGAGCACCGCGACATGGTAGGACAGCAACTGCAGCGGCAAGGTGTAGAGGATCGGCGCCAACGCCTCCTCGATGGGCGGCAGATGCAGGACCCGGATGCCATCGTCGCTGGACAGGCCGACGCCTTCGTCGGCGAAGACGAAGAGCTCGCCCCCCCGCGCCCTGACCTCCTGAAGGTTCGATTTCAACTTGTCGAGCAGCTCGTCGTTGGGCGCCACCGAGACCACCGGCATGTCGCTGTCGACCAGCGCCAAGGGACCATGCTTGAGCTCTCCCGCCGGATAGGCCTCGGCGTGGATGTAGGAGATTTCCTTGAGCTTGAGCGCCCCCTCCAGTGCCACCGGGAAGTGGGCACCACGGCCTAGGAAGAGAGCATGGTGCTTCTCGGCGAAGGCCGTGGATAAGTCTTCGATCTGCGCATCCAGCGCCAGAACCCGCTCGACCTGGGCGGGAAGCCTGCGCAGGGCCTCGACCAGGCTCGCCTGTTCCTCTTCATCCTGGCCATGAACGCGGCCCAGCGCCAGGGTCAGCAGCATCAGGGCGGTCAACTGAGTGGTAAAGGCCTTGGTCGAGGCCACGCCAATCTCCGGGCCGGCCCGGGTCATCAGCGTCAGGTCGGACTCGCGCGCCAGGGAGCTGCCCGGCACATTGCAAATGGCCAGGCTTCCCAGGTAGCCACTTTTCTTGGCAAAACGCAGCGCTGCCAGGGTATCGGCGGTCTCACCGGACTGGGATAGCGTCACGAAAAGCGTGTTCTCGGGCACCACTACTTGGCGATATCGATACTCGGAGGCAACCTCCACCTGCACCGGTATGCCGGCGTAACGCTCCAGCCAGTAGCGCGCCACGAGGCCAGCATGATAGCTGGTTCCGCAGGCCACCAGATGAATCTGGGCAGCCCTGGAGAACAGCGCCTCGGCGCCGGGGCCGAAACTCTCCACCAGCACCGAGCGATCGCCGAGCCGACCCTCAAGGGTCTCGGCGATGACCGCCGGCTGCTCGTGGATCTCCTTGAGCATGAAGTGACGATAGTCGCCCTTGCTGGCACTGCCATCGCCATGCTCGAAGGTCTGGATCTCACGCTCGACGACCTGACCCGAGGCATCGAAGACCTCGATACCGCCGCCGGCGGAGAGCCTCACCACATCACCTTCCTCGAGGTAGATGAAGCGATCGGTGACCTGCAGCAAGGCCAGTGGATCCGAGGCCAGGAAGGCTTCCTCGATGCCGACCCCAACCACCAGGGGGCTGCCCTTGCGCGCGCCGATCACCACATCCGGCTCGTTGGCATGGATCACGCCCAGGGCATAGGCACCATCAAGCCGCGCGATCACCGTCTGTACCGCCGTCAGCAGATCCACGGCACGTGCTTCGCGCTCTATCAGGTGTGCGATGACTTCGGTATCGGTCTGGGAAGTAAAATCGTAGTCGGCGCTTTCCAGCTCAGCCCGAAGGGCTTCGTGATTCTCGATGATGCCATTGTGCACCACCGCCAGACGCTCGCCGGACTGGTGAGGATGAGCATTTTCTTCGCTGGGACGCCCGTGGGTCGCCCAACGGGTATGCGCGATGCCGCTGTGGCCGGTGAGCGGCGACGCCTCCAGCTTTTCCTCGAGAGCCGCCACCTTGCCCAAGGCCCGACGACGTTGCAGACGTCCGTCGGTGCCCCGTACGACCATGCCTGCCGAATCATAACCGCGATATTCCAGGCGCAAGAGCCCTTCACGCAGGATTCCTTGTACGTTGCGCTGGGCAACGGCACCAACGATGCCACACATACCGAATCTCCTCAGTGGTCCTTACGCTTGGCAGGGCGCTGCCAGTCAGCCTTGCTGATCACCCTAGACCGCTCAACCGCCAGGGTATTGTCGGCGACATCGCGATTGATCGTGGAGCCAGCCCCCACGGTAGCCCCCCTGCCCACGCTGACCGGTGCCACCAGAGCTGTATTGGAACCGATGAAGGCGTCGTCGCCAATCTCGGTGAGGTGCTTGTTGGCGCCATCATAATTGCAGGTGATGGTTCCCGCGCCCACGTTGACACCCCGCCCGAGGCGCGCGTCACCGACATAACTCAGGTGATTGATCTTGGAACCCTCGCCGATCTCGGCATTCTTGGTCTCGACGAAATTGCCAACCCGGGCGCCAACCGCCAGGCGGGTCCCCGGGCGCAGGCGGGCAAAGGGGCCGAGCTGATTGTGACCAGCCACCACGGCCCCTTCGATGACACTGTGAGGTTCGATGACCGTCTCGGCACCGATATGGCTGTCGCGGATCACACAATGCGAACCGACACGCACACCCTCTCCCAGCTCGACATCGCCCTCGAAGACGCAGCCGACATCGATCTCGACATCGTGGCCGCACTTGAGGCTCCCCCTTACATCCAGGCGCGACGGATCGCGCAAGGCCACGCCTTGCACCATCAGCGACTCGGCGATATCGGTCTGCAGCGTCCGCTCCAGCCGGGCCATCTGGCGGCGATCATTGACCCCTTCCACTTCGACCGGACGCGATGGCTCGGCGGTGGTGACCTTCACGCCTTCGGCAGCGGCCATGGCGATGACATCGGTGAGGTAATACTCGCCCTGGGCATTCTCGGCCGACAGCTGGGGCAACCAACGACGCAACTGAGCAGTGGTCATGGCCATGATGCCGGTATTGCACTCGCGCACCGCCCGCTGCTGCTCATTGGCGTCCTTCTGCTCGACAATGGCCACCGCCTCGCCGGCCTCGTTACGCAGGATCCGGCCATAGCCAGTGGGATCCTCCAGGGTCACCGTCAACAGCCCCATGTGGTCTTCATCGACGGGGGCCAGCAGGGTTCTCAGGGTATCGCGCTGGATCAACGGAACATCGCCGTAGAGCACAAGCACCTTGCCCTCGCCAAGCCCTTCCAGGGATTGGGCCACAGCATGGCCGGTGCCCTTCTGCTCGGCCTGCATGACGAAATTCACCGGGTACTCGGCCAATGCCTCGCGCAACCGCTCTGCACCATGCCCGACCACCACATGGGTCCGCTCGGCCTCGAGGCCCGAGGTAGTATCGAGTATATGGCTCACCATCGGCTTGCCCGCCAACGGATGCAATACCTTGGGCAGCGAGGAGCGCATGCGCGTCCCTTTGCCCGCTGCGAGAATCACCACATCGAGGGTCATCATGATCCTTGTCCACTCATCAGATCCAAATCATTCTAGGCGTTCGGCCACGTTACTGGCCATGTCAGTTCCCTTTTTCGCCATCTTCACCCTCGGCGATACTCTCGTTGTTCCCGTTGTCAGCATCCTCCGCCACCTCGATCCCCATCTTGTCGACCATGGCACGACCGAAATATGCCGCGAAGGCGGGACTCGCCAGACTCTGCCAGCCATCCCCCTGACGTACCAGCATCAACACCGCCAGGTCATGGCGCCGGGCCAAGGTCATTCCTTCTTGCTCGCCGAGCACCGTCATGGCCGTGGCCCAGGCATCAGCCCGGGCGTTGGATGGATCGATGATCGTTACCGAGGCGAGACGATGCTGGATCGGACGGCCAGTGCGGGGATCGATGGTATGCGAATAGCGGTGTCCGTCGACCTCGAAGTAATTGCGGTAGTCGCCCGAGGTGGCCACCGAAATGTCTTCCAGAGGCAGCACATGTTCGGCTTGCGGACGCCCGTTGCGTGGTACCTCGACGCCGATACGCCAGGACTCGCTCTCACCATCGCGATGGCCATCCACCTTGACCTCTCCACCCAGGTTGACCAGATAGTTCTCCACGCCCTGATCAGCCAGATAGGCAGCGACCTGGTCGGTCGCATAGCCCTTGGCCACACCGGAGAGGTCGACGAAGACATCCTTTAGTCGTCGTGCGCGCTTCGTCTCGACATCGAGCTCCAGGGTATCCATACCGACCTCGGCGAGACGCTGCTCGATAAGGGAATCCTCGGGCACTTCCTCGGGACGCGCCTCAGGCCCGAAGCTCCACAGATTGACCAGCCCCCCCACGGTCACATCGAAGGCCCCGCCACTGGCCTCGCCGACGGATCGAGCGATATCCAGGACATGGATCAACGGTGCGGAAAGCGTCTGCCATTCCCCCACCGGTGCCTTGCTGAAGGCCACCAGCTCGGCGTCATCGCGATAAGTCGACATCGAGGCATCCACCGCCTCCAGCTCATCGAGAATACCTTGCTCCAGCGCATCCCGGCGCTCGGCGGTTATCGGGTCGGCGATGGTCACCTGATAGAAGGTACCGAAGATATCGCCCTGCAAGGTGACGGGCGTTTCCAGCTTCTGCTTCGAGCAACCGGCCAGCAAGATGGCCAGCAGCATTATCAGGGAAGCCAGGTAACGTTTGGAAAGTGACATGACAAAACTCCAGAAGGAACCCAACCGGCGGACAGGATGAGCGCCGGGGACAAGGCGGAGCGAGGGTCATCCGCCAGGGAATGGCGGATGTAGCGCCCAGGGATGGGTTTACAGCGCCCTCGCGAAGACTTGTCGCCGGAACAGCTCATCCTCCCTCCGGCTCGATGAAGTACTTCAGCCAAACAACCAGATCAGCGCAATGCCCAGAATGAGACGATAGACCACGAAGGGCTGCATGCCGATCCGCTTGATGAAGGCCAGGAAAAAATGGATGCACAGGTAGGCACTGATGCCCGACAGTACGGCGCCCACGGCCATGGCCATCCAGTCCACCGGTAACGGGGAGCGAATCAGTTCCAGCGATTCCAGCCCACCGGCCAGCACAATCACCGGAACCGACAACAGGAAGGAGAAGCGTGCCGCGGCTTCCCTATTCAGCCCCAGCATTAACGCGGCGGTCATCGTGATACCGGAACGCGAGGTGCCGGGAATCAACGCCAGGGCCTGCGCCAGGCCGATCCACAAGGCATCGCGCCAGTTCATCCGGTACTCGCTTCGCTTGCCGCGATGACGCCAATCGACATACCCGAGCACCAGGCCAAAGACGATCAGGCCGCCGGCCAGCACCAGCGGGGAGCGCATGGCACCTTCGATGACATCCTTGAATATCAGGCCGAACACGCAGACCGGAATCGTCGCCAGCAATACCCACCAGGCCAGGCGGGCATCCTCGTCGGTACCACGTCCTGCCAGGCTGTGGCACCAACTGGTCACCATGGCCGCGAGTTCATGACGGAAATAGAGCACCACGGCCGTCAGGCTGCCGAGATGCAGCGCCACATCGAACGCTAGCCCCTGATCCGGCCAGTCGGTCAACACAGGTACCAGAATCAGATGGGCGGAACTGGAAACCGGCAGGAACTCGGTCAGTCCCTGGACGATGGAAAGCAGAACGATCTGTAGCCAATCCATGGGGCACTCTATATCTCAGTGGGAAGCGGTGCCCTCAGGCAGCCGGATCCCGAGGATACACATCCCACGCCCATCTGTCCGCTCACTCAACCACTAGACAAGATCAAGGTCGCAAAACTGAAATAGATCAACACCCCGGACGCATCGATCAGGGTGGTCACCAGTGGTGCCGATGCGGT
This sequence comes from Halomonas eurihalina, assembly GCF_008274785.1. Classification (GTDB taxonomy): domain Bacteria; phylum Pseudomonadota; class Gammaproteobacteria; order Pseudomonadales; family Halomonadaceae; genus Halomonas; species Halomonas eurihalina. The sequence continues at coordinate 78,572 of NZ_VTPU01000015.1, read as the reverse complement.
TGCCGGATCCCAGCCGAACCGATCGAGCACAAACGGCAGGCACATGCCGAGCAGGCTGCCGAACAGCACGATCGAGATCATGCTCACCGCCACCACCAGCGCTACCGCTTCACCGCCGCGCATCACGCCGATCGGCGCCACCGCCAGGGCCATGGTCAGGCCCAGCGCCCCCGCGACCAGCAACTCGCGTCCCAGCAGCTTGCCCCAGTCACGTACCCCGACATCCCCGGTGGCCATGCCCCGCACCATCAGGGTCGCGGCCTGAGCGCCGGCGTTGCCGCCACTGCCGATCAACAGCGGTAGGAAGAACACCAGGGCGACCTGAGCGGCGATAGTGTCCTCGAAGTGCGCGATGCCGGCTCCCGACAGGAGGTTACCGAATACCAGCAGCACCAACCAGGTCACCCGCTTCCGATAGAGGCTGAGCAGGGGGACTCGGCTGACACCATCCTCAAGCTGGCCGATGGACATCCCCTTGTGGATATCTTCGGTGGCCTCGAACTCGACCACGTCCAGCGCGTCATCGTGAGTGACAATGCCGACCAACCGGCGATCCTCGTCGACCACCGGCACCGCTAGCATGTCGTAACGCGCCACGAGCCGAGCCACTTCTTCCTGGGGCGTATCCACGGTGGCATGGATGACATCGCGGATCATCAGCTCGTCGACCTTGGCACCGGGGCGGGCCACCATCAACTGGCGTAACGACATGGTCCCGGCCGGCCGCCCTTCGGCATCCAGCACATAGAGCTGATAGACCGTCTCGGCATCCGGCGCGGTCTGGCGCACCCGCATCATCGCCCGCGAGACAGTCATGCCCATGGGGATCGCCACATAGTCGGAGGTCATCAAGGCACCGGCTGTGCCTTCCTCGTAGCTGGCCAGGCGCATGAGCTCCTCGCGCTCCCGATGCGCCATGCGCCGCAGCAGTACCTCGCGACGATCCTCGTCGAGCACCTTGAACAGGTCGGTTCGCTCGTCGGAGCCCATGTCCTCGAGTACCGCCTGCAACTTGTCGTTGCGCATGGCCGAGGTGAAGACAAGCTGCTCTTCACCATGCAGATAGCCGATAACACTGGCCTGGCGCTCCAGGGGAAGGCTATCCAGCAAGGCACGGGCACGCAGTTCATCGTCACCCTCGAGCAGGTCCTGAAGGATCTCGGCGATATCGGCCGAACGCAGTTCAGGCAATTGAGCATCCAGCCGCTCCCGATCATCCCTTTCCAGGGCCTGAAGCAGTTCATCCTTGTGTTGCTCGAGGGACTCGTTGAGTGACATGGAGATCTTCTCCCATCGAGGGTGCAGAACGCTCACCCGATACGAACACGAAAACGCCTCCCGAAGCGAATCCGGGAGGCGCTCTCATCAACCACGCTCAGCACGTTGCCGGCGTCAGCCGCGACCCGCCTTGCGACGCAGCTGCTGAATGGTACGCAGCTGGGCCATGGCCTCGGCCAACTCGGCCGAGGCACGGGTATAATCCAGCTCCGCGGTCTTGTCGTTCATGGCCTGCAACGCCTGCTGGCGAGCCTGCTCGGCGGCCGCTTCGTCAAGATCGTCGGCACGCACGGCGGTATCGGCCAGCACGGTGACCACCTCGGGCTGTACCTCGAGGAAGCCCCCCGAGACGTAGAAGTGATCTTCTTCACCTCCGCCCCGGACGATGCGCACCGGTCCGGGGGCCAGCTCGGTCAACAGCGGTGTGTGGCCGCCGAGGATACCGAGATCCCCCATGCTGCCGGCCGCCACGACCTGCTCGGCTTCGCCGGAGTAGATCGACGCCTCGGCGCTGACGACCTCGCATCTAATGCTTTTCGTCATGATGACGTCTCCCAGGTAGAGGGATTACTTCATCTGGTTGGCTTTCTCGACGGCTTCGTCGATGGTGCCGACCATGTAGAAGGCCTGCTCCGGCAACTCATCGTACTCGCCTTCGAGGATACCCTGGAACCCGCGGATAGTCTCCTTGAGAGAGACGTACTTGCCGGGAGCGCCAGTGAATACTTCGGCGACGAAGAACGGCTGCGACAGGAAGCGCTGGATCTTGCGCGCTCGGGCCACGGTTTGCTTGTCCTCGTCGGACAGCTCGTCCATGCCCAGAATGGCGATGATATCCTTGAGCTCCTTGTAGCGCTGCAGCACGCCCTGCACGCCGCGAGCCACCTTGTAGTGCTCTTCACCGATGACCAGCGGATCCAGCTGACGAGAGGTGGAATCCAACGGGTCGATGGCCGGATAGATACCCAGCTCGGCGATGGAACGCGCCAGTACCACGGTGGCGTCCAGGTGCGAGAAGGTGGTCGCCGGCGACGGGTCGGTCAGGTCGTCCGCGGGAACGTAGACCGCCTGCACGGAGGTGATAGACCCCGTCTTGGTGGAGGTGATGCGCTCCTGCAGGACACCCATTTCCTCGGCCAAGGTCGGCTGATAGCCCACCGCGGAAGGCATGCGGCCCAACAGTGCGGATACCTCGGTACCGGCCAGGGTGTAACGGTAGATGTTGTCGACGAACAACAGCACGTCGCGGCCTTCATCGCGGAATTTCTCGGCGATGGTCAGGCCGGTCAGCGCCACGCGCAGGCGGTTGCCGGGCGGTTCGTTCATCTGACCGTAGACCAGCGATACCTTGTCGAGGACGTTGGACTCCTGCATTTCATGGTAGAAGTCGTTGCCCTCGCGGGTCCGCTCGCCGACACCGGCAAACACGGAGTAACCGCTATGCTCGGTGGCGATGTTACGGATCAGCTCCATCATGTTGACGGTCTTGCCGACACCGGCGCCACCGAACAGGCCTACCTTGCCGCCCTTGGCGAAAGGACAAACCAGATCGATGACCTTGATACCGGTCTCCAGCAGCTCCTCGGTAGCCGCCTGATCGGCGTAACCGGGTGCCTTGCGGTGGATCGGCATGCGCTCCTGCTCACCGATCTCGCCGGCCTCATCGATCGGCTGGCCCAGCACGTTCATGATCCGACCGAGGGTTGCTTCACCCACCGGCACGGAAATGGCAGCACCAGTGCTGGCGATCTCGATACCGCGTTTCAGGCCCTCGGTGGAGCCCATGGCGATAGTGCGCACCACGCCGTCGCCCAGCTGCTGCTGGACCTCAAGGATGGTCTCGCTGTCCGAGACCGTCAGCGCGTCGTAGACCTTGGGCACTTCGTCCCGCGGAAACTCTACGTCAATCACCGCGCCGATGATTTGTACGATACGTCCGCTCATCTTGGTTCCTCTCAAAAACCTGCAAATGAAACCTGCTTGCCGGGAGGCTCGTAGCCTCCCTCGGCGCTATACGGCGGCGGCGCCACCGACGATCTCGGAGATTTCCTGGGTAATGGCCGCCTGACGGGCCTTGTTGTACACCAGTTCCAGATCGTCGATCAGATTGCCGGCGTTGTCGGTGGCGCTCTTCATCGCGATCATGCGCGCGGCCTGCTCGCAAGCCACGTTCTCGACCACCGCTTGATAGACCTGCGCTTCCACGAAGCGAACCAGCAGGCTATCCAGCAGCGCCTTGGCATCCGGCTCATACAGGTAGTCCCAGTTTCCGGGACGCTTGTGTTCTTCGTCCGACGACTCGACACCCATCTCGGGCGACAAGGGCAGCAGTTGGCGAACCACCGGGTTCTGGGTCATGGTGTTGACGAACTCGTTGAACACCACATAAAGGCGGTCCAGCTTGCCTTCGTCGTAGGCATCCAGCATCACCTTCACGCTGCCGATCAGGCTATCCGCGCTCGGTGCCTCACCCAGGCCGCTCTTGGCCGCCACCAGGTTGCCGCCATACTTGCGGAAGAAGGCGGTAGCCTTGCTGCCTAGAGGACAGAAGTCCAGCTCGGCGCCACTGTCCTGCCAGGCCTTGGCCTCCTTGAGGACGGCCTTGAACAGGTTGTGGTTCAAGCCACCGCACAGCCCGCGGTCGCTGGATACCACGATGTAGCCGACCCGCTTGACCTCGCGCTCTTCCATCCACGGATGCTTGTACTCCGGGTTGGCATCGGCGACGTGGCCCACCACCTTGCGAATCTGCTTGGCGTAGGGCTGGCTGGCCCGCATCCGGTCCTGCGCCTTGCGCATCTTCGACGCAGCGACCATCTCCATGGCACTGGTGATCTTCTGCGTGTTCTTGATGCTGCCGATCTTGGTGCGTATCTCTTTTGCAGCTGCCATAGCGATCTACTCCGTTCGTGGCCCTCAGAAAGCTCCAGGGCCCGCCTCCCGAAAAAGGCGGGCCGTCGGGGTCACCAGCTCTGAGTGGCCTTGAACTTGTCGAGACCTTCCTTGAGGCCAGTCTTGATCTCGTCGCTGTAGTCGCCGGTCTGGTTGATCTTGTCGAGAAGATCGGCGCACTCGGACTTCATGAAGTCCTGCAAGGCACGCTCAAAATCCAGCACCTTCTTGACCTCGATATCTTCCAGGTAGCCCTCGTTGGCGGCATACAGGGAAACGGCCATCTCGGCCACGGACATCGGCGCATACTGATGCTGCTTCATCAGCTCGGTGACGCGTTGACCATGCTCCAACTGCTTGCGGGTGGCCTCGTCCAGGTCGGAAGCGAACTGGGCGAAGGCCGCCAACTCACGATACTGGGCCAAGGCCAGGCGCACGCTACCGCCGAGCTTCTTGATGATCTTGGTCTGTGCCGAACCACCCACGCGGGATACCGACAGACCGGCGTTGATCGCCGGGCGGACACCCGAGTTGAACAGGTCGGTCTCGAGGAAGATCTGACCGTCGGTGATCGAGATCACGTTAGTCGGAACGAACGCGGAGACGTCGCCACCCTGGGTCTCGATGATCGGCAGTGCGGTCAACGAACCGGTCTTGCCCTTCACCTCGCCGCCGGTGATCTTCTCGACGTAGTCTGCATTCACGCGAGCAGCACGCTCGAGCAGGCGCGAGTGGAGGTAGAAGACATCACCCGGGAAGGCCTCGCGGCCCGGCGGACGACGCAGCAGCAGGGAGACCTGACGATAGGCCACGGCCTGCTTGGATAGATCATCATAGACGATCAGGGCGTCTTCACCGCGATCGCGGAAGTATTCGCCCATGGTGCAACCGGAATAGGCGGCGAGGAACTGCATCGGGGCCGGGTCGGCAGCGCCGGCGGCGACCACGATGGTGTGTTCCATGGCGCCATGCTCTTCGAGCTTGCGCACCACGTTGGCAATCGTCGACTGCTTCTGGCCGATGGCCACGTAGACGCAGGTGACGCCCTTGCCCTTCTGGTTGATGATTGCATCGATGGCGATGGCGGACTTGCCGATCTGGCGGTCGCCGATGATCAGCTCACGCTGACCGCGACCGATCGGCACCATGGCGTCAATCGACTTGAAGCCGGTCTGGATCGGCTCGTCGACGGATTGACGGGTGATGACGCCTGGTGCCACCTTCTCGACCGCATCGGTCTTGTCGGTACCCAGTTCGCCCTTGCCATCGATCGGATTGCCCAGGGCATCGACCACGCGACCGCACAGCTCGGGGCCTACCGGCACCTCGAGGATACGGCCGGTACACTGGGCAGTCATGCCCTCTTCGAGCTGCAGGAAGTCGCCCAGCACCACGGCGCCGACACTGTCGCGCTCGAGGTTCAGCGTCATACCGTAGATGCCGCCGGGGAACTCGATCATCTCGCCGAACATCGCGTCGGCGAGACCGTGGATCTGCACGATACCGTCAGACACGCTGACGATGGTGCCCTGATTGCGGGCTTCAGATGCGACATCCAGCTTCTCGATGCGCTGCTTGATGATGTCGCTGATCTCGGAAGGATTCAGTTGCTGCATGCCATGTCCCTCAGACTCAGGCGGAAAGGGCCTCGTGGAGGCGGTTCAGTCGACCACGTACCGAGCCGTCAATGACGGTATCGCCGGCACGCAGGATCACGCCTCCCAGGAGGTTTTTGTCCACCTGAGTGGTAATGGAGATTTCGCGGTCCAGACGCTTGGCCAGTGCACTCGCGAGCTTGTCCTGCTGGGCATCGCCCAGCGGAAAGGCAGAGACGATATCAACGTCGATGCGCTTCTCCCGCTGAGCCTTGAGCCGCTCGAACTGCTCGGCGATAGCCGGCAGGGCCGCCAGGCGGCCCTTCTGGCCGACGAGGCGCAGAAAGTTGCCGGCCTCGTCGTCGATGGCGTCGCCACAGATGTCAATGAGCGCCTGCGTCTTCTGGGCACTGGTGAGTCGCGGGTTGCTCAGCACCCGATGGCGCATCTCGCCATCGGCGACGATCCGCGCGGCGGTGTCGAGCATGCCGGACCAGTCCGCCAACGCCTGGCGTTCAGCGGCGCGTTCAAAGGCCGCCTTGGCGTAGGGGCGAGCGACGGTAAACAGTTCCGCCATGGATCACCTCCTCAGAGCTCTTCGGCCAGTTTGTCGACGAGTTTGGCGTGCCGTTTTTCGTCGATGGAGGATTCCAGGATCCGCTCCGCACCCACGATGGCAAGCCGCGACACCTGCCCACGCAGGTCATCTTTCGCGCGATTGACTTCCTGTTCGATTTCAGACTTGGCCTGAGCAATCATGCGCTCGCCTTCCTGACGAGCCTGGTCGCGTGCCTCATCGATCATCTGGTTGGACCGCTTGTGAGCCTGCTCCAGGATTTCGGCAGCCTGCTCCTTGCTCTCGCGAAGCGTCTCGCTGGCCTGCTGTTCGGCCAACTCAAGATCACGGGAAGCCCGACTTGCGGCGTCCAGGCCATCGGCGATCTTCTTTTGACGCTCGTGGAGCGCATTGTTGATCGGCGGCCACACGTACTTTATGCAAAACCAGACAAAGATCGCGAACGCGATCATCTGTCCGATAAGCGTCATGTTGATATTCACAGGGACGTACCTCTGACAGATTCGTGGCGACCGGAAACAAGCAAACCGAGCGCAATGCGCTCGGTATGCAAATCGTTAGCCGGCGACGACGAAGATCAGGTACATCGCGATACCGACACCGATCATCGGCACGGCGTCGAGCAGGCCAGCCATCAGGAAGGTCTTGGTCTGCAGCTGGTTACCCAGTTCCGGCTGACGAGCGGTGGTTTCCAGCAGCTTGCCACCCAGCAGGGCGAAACCGATGCCAGTACCCAGAGCGCCGAGGCCAATCATGAGAGAAGCGGCGATGTAGACGAGTTCCATGGTGATACTCCTATCGAGTTGAGGTTAAGGGTCTAAGGGTTTATCGGGTATTACGCGATTCAGTGGTGCTCGTGGGCCGCGTTCAGGTAGACCACCGTCAGGACGGTGAAGATGAACGCCTGCAGAGAGATGACCAGGATATGGAAGATGGCCCAGGGCACATTGAGCGTCCAGGAAATCCAGAACGGCAACAGGGCGATCAGGATAAAGATCACTTCGCCGGCAAACATGTTGCCGAAGAGTCGCAGGCCAAGGCTGAGCGGCTTGACGAGCAGGCCGATGACTTCCATCACCAGATTGAAGGGGATCAGCAGCCAATGATTGAAGGGTGTCAGGGAAAGTTCCTTGGCGAAGCCGCCCAGGCCCTTGACCTTGATGCTGTAGTAGATGATCAGGCAGAACACGCCCAGCGCCATGCCCAGGGTGGCATTCGGGTCGGTGGTGGGCACCAGCTTCATGTACTCGACGCCAAAACGAGCGAACAGCTGCGGCATGAAGTCGACCGGTACCAGCTTGAGCAGGTTCATCAGGAATATCCACACGAACAGCGTCAGCGCCAGCGGCCCGATCAGCGGATTCTTGCCGCGGAAAGCCCCGTGAACGGTGCCCTCGACGAACTCGAAGACCATCTCGATGGCACTTTGCAGTTTGCCGGGTACTCCGGTGGTGGCAGCCTTGCCGACCTTGCGGAACAGCCAGATGAATAGCGCCCCCATGGCCAGCGACCAGCCCATGGTATCCAGGTGTATGGCCCAGAAGCCCATTTCCTGGGCCTCGCCAGCGGAATGCGCGATGGACCAACCATGCTCGGGATGGTAGCCGTATGTCAGGTTCTGCAGGTGGTGCTGAATATACTCCACAGGAGTCGGGTTATTGCCTGCCATGAGCTGCCTCGATTTCAGTTGGGTGACAGTCGCGTGCCCAGCCAGGCGGCCAGCCAGTGAACGAACAACATCACCATATAAGCGCCAAAGAATAAAGCATGATTTGAGGGGGGCACTGCAACGAACACCAGCGTGAAGAGTGCCACCGTCAAACCAAACTTTCCGGCTTCCGCTCGATAGAAGCCATTAGCAATGTTCTTGGCGTGCCGAGCTCCTCGATAACCGAAGACTCGCCAGGCAAAAAAGGCATTTGGCAGAAAGGCCACGGCCCCACCCGCCAGCGCGGAAAAGGCACCAGAACCACCATCCAACCAGGCGGCTAACCCCATCATCAGGCCTATTGCCGCCAATTGCGGCAGCAACAACCGCCGAATACTGGGACGCTTGACCCTGGCTGCCATGAGGTCTCCGTTTCTCACCTTGTCGTGGCACCCAGGCCGCCTCAATGACCACCGTGTCTGCCAACGTCAGCGGTCCGGCGCGATTATAGGGAAGCGGCCCGACGGCTTCAACCGGATGCGAGGCGAATATGCACGATATCGCGCCAGCTTACGACTAAAAGTCGAGGAAAAAACGCGAACTTCTTTAGCACGCTAAACGGATAAATGCCTCAACGAATATGCTCGAGAATACCGTCCAATTCCTCCAGACTCGCATAACGGATGGTCACCCGTCCCTTGCCACTCTGGCCATGCTGGATTTTCACTGGCGCACCGAGCAACTCGCCGAGGCGGGATTCCAGCCTGGCGACATCCGGACTCGGCTTGGGTTTCGCGGTTTTCTTGCGTTCGCCGGCGACCAGTTGCTTCACAAGGGCCTCGGTGGCACGCACGGTCAGGTCCTTGTTGACCACTTCATGGGCCGCCTTGCGCTGCTTGGCACCTGACAACGCCAGGAGTGCGCGGGCATGCCCCATATCGAGATCGCCCCGCTCGAGCAGTGTCTGCACCTCAGGGTCCAGCGCCAGCAGGCGCAGAAGGTTGGCTACCTGGGCACGGGAACGACCCACGGCGTCCGCCGCCTGTTGCTGGGTCAGCTCGAATTCGTCCAGCAGGCGCTTCATGGCCATGGCTTCTTCGACTGGATTGAGACTCTCGCGCTGAATGTTCTCGATCAACGCCAGGGCCAGTGCCACCTCGTCGGAAACCTCGCGCACCACCGCCGGGATGAGATCCAGCTCAGCCAGTTGCGCCGCTCGCCAGCGCCGCTCGCCGGCAACGATCTCGTAGCGCTCCTCGCCGATCGGACGCACCACGATCGGCTGCATGACGCCCTGGGCGCGAATAGAGTCGGCCAGTTCCTCCAGGGCTTCGGGCTGGATGTCACGACGTGGCTGGTAGCGGCCTCGCGTCAGTTGACCGAGCGGCAGACGCTCGAGCCGTTCCTCCGATCCCGGCAACGCCTGGGTGGCCTCATCCATCCCGGCCTCTTCCCGTGACGGATCGACCTCGGGCAAGTCCAGGCTGTCGCGGCGTCGAGCGTTGGCGCCGATCAAGGCATCCAGGCCGCGTCCCAGGGCGCGTTGTTTGCGCGTCATCGAGTTTCCCTCATTTCCAGGACCATACGGTTACAACGACAGGCGACGGATCAGTTCCTTGGCCAGCACCCGGTGGGCCTGGCTACCCCGCGAGAAGCGAGCGTACTTGGTCACCGGCAGACCATGGCTCGGCGCCTCGGCAACCCGTACGTTACGCGGGATGGTGGCCTTGAGCAGTGCATCGCCGAAGTAGTCCCGCAACTGCTTGCTGACGTCACGGGTCAGGCTGTTGCGACTGTCGAACATGGTGCGCAGGATGCCGAAGATTTCGAGCTGGGGATTCACGCTGTCCTTGATCTGCTCGACGGTATCGAGCAGCGCCGAGAGCCCTTCCAGAGCATAGAACTCGCACTGCAGCGGAATGAGCACGCCGTCGGCGGCGGTCAGCGCATTGACAGTGAGCATGTTCAGCGATGGCGGGCAATCGATCAGCACTACGTCGTATTCGGTGGCGACGTCTTCCAGAGCCCGGACCAGGCAGCGCTCGCGCCCCTCATCGCGTTCCAGCAGCTCCACCTCGGCAGCGGTCAGGTCGCCGTTGCCGGGCAGCAGAGCGAAACCGGCCTCGGGGCAATCGAGGATCACTTCGCTGGACTTGCGCTCGCCGAGCACTACGTCGAGTACGCTGCCATCAAGTTCGTGCTTGTCGACGCCGCTGCCCATGGTGGCATGGCCCTGAGGATCCAGGTCGACCAGCAGCACGCGTCGATCCAGGGCCGCCAGGCTGGCGGCCAGGTTGACGGCGGTGGTGGTCTTGCCCACGCCGCCCTTCTGGTTGGTCAAGGCGATGATCTTGGTCACGACGACGTTCCTTGCGAGTGACGGACGCCTCAGGGGCGACCCTGGGTGAAATCGGTACGCTCGAGTATCACGAGCCGACGCTGGCCCGACTCGAAGGGCACCGTCAACTCATGGCTGGCAACCGGTGCTACGTTCTCGGGCAACCCGCTCAGCTCATCATCCACGCTGGGGCCCTTCATGGCCAGCCATCGTCCGCCATCGGCCACCAGGCCGGTACTCACCGAGACGAAATCCCCGAGACTGGCGAAGGCACGCGAGATCACCTCGCAATACCCTTCCTTCGGCCCCTCGAAGGCTTCGACCCGGGCCTGGACGGGCGTGACGTTGGTCAGGCCCAGCTCCATCACTGCCTGGCGCTGGAAACGCACCTTCTTGCCATTGCTGTCGAGCAGGGTCACCTGACGCTCGGGTTCCAGAATCGCCAGCACCAGGCCCGGCAAGCCGGGGCCAGCGCCCACGTCAAGCAGTGTCGATCCCGTCACGAAGGGCGCCACGGCCGCACTGTCGAGCAGATGCCGGGAGACCATTTCTTCGGGGGCACGTACCGCGGTGAGGTTATAGGCACGGTTCCACTTGTGCAACAGCGCCAGCAGCGTCAACAAGGCTTCCCGGCGCGCCGGAAAGGCGTCGATGGCGAGCTCGTTCAGCCCCTGTTCAAGGCGCTCGCGAAGACGGTGATCATCAAGACTCATCCGTTGGCCACCCGGCTATCGTCGAGCAGACGTCGCTTCTTCAGGTGAATCAGCAGAATCGAGACTGCCGCCGGTGTCACGCCAGAGATGCGCGATGCCTGTGCCAGGGTCTCGGGCCTGGTCTCGACGAGCTTCTGGCGAATCTCGTTGGAGAGCCCATCGACCTGGTCGTAGTCGAGGTCATCGGGCAGCGGCGTGGCTTCATGGCGCTTGAGCTTATCGATCTCTTCCTGCTGGCGATCGATGTAACCCTGATACTTGGCCTGGATCTGGACCTGTTCGGCCACCTGATCGTCATCGACCGGCTCGCCGACCAGCCCCGCCACGTCTCGGTAGCTGAGTTCGGGACGCTTGAGCAGGTCGAGCAGATTATATTCGCGTTTCAGAGTCTGGCCGGTCGTCTCGGAGATGCGACGAGCGGCGTCGCTGCCGGGCTGGACCCAGTTGGATCCGAGCCGCGAGGTCTCGCGTTCCACGGCTTCGCGCTTGGCACTGAAGGCTGCCCAACGGCGTTCGTCGACCAGTCCCAGCTCACGACCGGCCTCGGTGAGGCGCATGTCGGCGTTGTCCTCGCGTAACAGGAGACGATATTCCGCACGGGACGTGAACATCCGGTAAGGCTCCCGGGTGCCCAGAGTGATCAAATCATCGACCAGAACGCCGAGATAGGCTTCGTCGCGACGTGGCCACCAGGCATCGAGACCACGCGCCTGGCGTGCGGCATTGAGTCCGGCCAGGAGCCCCTGGGCCCCCGCTTCTTCGTAACCGGTGGTGCCATTGATCTGCCCGGCGAAATACAGGTTGTGGATAAATTTCGTCTCGAGGGAATGCTTCAGATCACGAGGATCGAAGAAATCATACTCGATGGCGTAACCGGGGCGCGTGATGTGAGCGTTTTCCAGCCCCTGGATCGAACGGACGACCTGCAGTTGCACGTCAAACGGCAAGGAGGTCGAAATGCCGTTGGGATACAGCTCGTGCGTGTCCAGCCCCTCCGGCTCGATGAAGATCTGGTGGCTCGACTTGTCGGCGAAGCGGTGCACCTTGTCCTCGATGGAGGGGCAATAGCGAGGCCCCACGCCTTCGATGGCTCCGGAGAACATCGGCGAACGCTCGAGGTTGGCGCGGATGATCTCGTGGGTCCGCTCGTTGGTATGAGCGATGTGACAGCTCACCTGCCGCGGGTGCTGGCTCCGTTCGCCAAGGTAGGACATGACCGGGGTGGGATCGTCACCGGGCTGCTCGTCGAGCTTCGAAAAGTCCACGCTCTTGGCATCGATACGTGGTGGGGTACCGGTCTTCAGACGATCGACGCGGAACGGCAGGGCACGAAGACGTTCGGCCAGAGCATTGGAAGGTGGATCTCCGGCACGCCCCCCACGGCTGTTGTCCAGGCCGATGTGGATAACACCACCCAGGAACGTGCCTGTGCACAACACCACGGTCTCGCTCATGAAGCGAATCCCCGTCTCGGTGCGCACACCGCGAACCTGGTCGCCCTCGACAATGAGATCGCCGGCTGCCTGCTGGAAGAGAGTCAGGTTGGGCTGGTTTTCCAGCATGCCGCGGATGGCGGCCTTGTAGCGAATGCGGTCCGCCTGGGCCCGAGTCGCGCGTACGGCCGGCCCTTTCCGGGCGTTGAGCACACGGAACTGGATACCGCCCATGTCGGTGGCCAGCCCCATGGCGCCACCAAGGGCATCGATTTCCTTGACCAAATGGCTCTTGCCGATCCCGCCAATGGCGGGATTGCACGACATCTGGCCGAGAGTCTCGATGTTGTGGGTCAAAAGCAGCGTCCGGCAGCCCGTACGGGCCGAGGCCAGGGCGGCTTCGGTGCCCGCATGACCACCACCGATGACAATGACGTCGAAACGGTCGGGGTACTCCAAGGTTCACCTCGTTCGGTGCTACGGCACCGATATTGCGGATCGGGGATGAAATCGGCCAGCCAGTATAAACCTCCTGTGGGTAATCGTCAGGGTTTTCCACACCCGGATTTTCATTCGCAGTCCGTCTCGCATCATTAGCTATTACATAACTAATAAAAGAATAGGAAGTTCTGTTGTTGTTGTAACTACTGGTGTGGATGTTTTTCGTGGATAAACCGTTTTATTGTTTTACTATCAATAGCTTGCAATGTTAACCGAAAGTAGGAAAAAGCGCGTACTGGCTGCGGACGATGTGTTCGGGGCCTGTGGATGAAAGCTCGGGTTGCCCACAAGCTGACACAGACACGCCTTTTCCACCGATCCCTACCTGGCTTGTCACCACGGCTGTGAACAACCGAGCCAAATTGCCCACATCCTTGCAATGGCGGCGGTTGTGGCATGATTCAGGCGCTTCGGGCGATTTAGTTTTCCACAGGCAGAAAAAAGGCCCTGTCGATAACGACAGGGCCCCTGAAGGCACGCTTGAAACGGCGCTATCAGTGCTTGAGCACTCGGGACAGGAAGCTTTGTGTCGGCGCCTCCGTGGGGGTATCGAAGATTGTTTCGGGTGGGCCTTCTTCGACGATGCGGCCTTTGTCGATGAAAATGACCCGATCGGCGACCTCACGGGCAAAACCCATCTCGTGGGTCACGATCATCATGGTCATGCCGTCGTTGGCCAGTTCTCGCATGGCATCAAGTACCTCGCCGATCATCTCCGGGTCGAGTGCCGAGGTGGGCTCGTCGAAGAGCATCAGGCGGGGTTCCATGGCCAGGGCCCGTGCCAGCGCCACACGCTGCTGCTGGCCGCCGGACAGCTGGGCCGGATACTTGTGCGCCTGATCGCTGATACCGACCCGAGCCAGCAGGCGCTCGCCGGTCTCGGTAGCGGTGGATCGGTTCAAGCCCCGCACCTTCATGGGTGCCAGAATCACGTTGTCGAGCACGCTCAGATGCGGGAATAGGTTGAACTGCTGGAAGACCATGCCGACCTCGGTACGGATCTTCTGCAGCGCCTGAGTGGCCTTGCCGTTGGGCAGGAGCGGGTTGCTGTCGACTTCCAGTTCGCCCTGCTGGAACTCTTCCAGGCCATTGACGCAGCGGATCAGTGTCGACTTGCCGGAACCGCTGGCACCGATGATCACCACCACCTCGCCGGGCGTCACCGTCAGGTCGATGTCCTGGAGGACGTGAAGACTGCCGAAATGCTTGTTGAGCTTGTTCAGGCGCACGATGGGCTCGGCGCCGGACGCGGACTTCTCGTGGTTCATGTCGTGCGTTCCTTCTATTGTCCGACCAGGCCCTTGCGCTCGAGCAGACGCAGCGCAAGCGAGAGTGTCAGGGTGATCACCAAGTAGAGCATGGCGACCATCAGGTACACCTCCAGGGCGGTGAAGGTGGTGGCGATGTAGATCTGCCCCTGGCGGACCAGCTCGCCGACGCCGATGACCGAGAACAACGAGGTATCCTTGATGCTGATGATGCCCTGGTTGCCGAGCGGCGGGATCATGCGCCGGAAGGCCTGGGGCCAGATGATGTAGCGGAAGGTCTGGACCCTCGACAGGCCCAGGGAGAGCCCGGCCTCCTTCTGGCCGCGTTCGATGGACTGGACGCCGCCGCGCACGATCTCCGAGATATAGGCGCCGGAATTGACGGCGATGGCCGCGATACCGGCGACCAGGGCATTGATCGGGCCGCCGAGGAGCTGCGGTAGGCCATAGAAGATGAACAGGACCTGTACCAGTACAGGGGTTCCGCGGAAGACTTCGATATAGGCTGCGGCGGGAATCCGCAGCCAGATGGTCGGGCTGATGCGCAGCAGACCGAAGATGATGCCAATGATAAAACCGATGGCCAGGCCACCAAAGGAAATGAGCAGGGTGTAGGGAATACCCGCCACGAGATGTGGAATGGAGGCGAAGGCCGCCTGCCAGTCAAATTGAAAGTTCACTTAGGGTCTCCCATCAGCGCTTCCTGGGTGAGTTATAAGCACAGGTACAACGCAACGGGGCCGGGTCCCAGGACCCGACCCCGTATCAGCGAGGCAGAAGGATCATTCGTCGCTTGAAGAGGAGCCGAACCACTTGGCGTGGATTTCATCGTAGGTGCCGTCTTCCTTCATCGCGGCCAGTGCCTCGTTGACGGACTCGAGCCATTCGCTGCCCTTGACCAGCGCGAGACCGTATTGCTGGCCCTCGTAGAGCGGCCCGACCGTCTTGACGCGGCCCTCTCCCTTGGTCTGGGAGAAGTAGCCGACATTGGGCGCGTCGTAGAAGACCGCATCGACACTACCGCCGAGCAGCGCCATGTACATGTCGCTGGAGCCCGGATAGGGCGTGATGTCGGCGCTGTCGCCGAGGTTTTCCTCGAGATAGTCGTAGCTGGTGGAGCCGATCTTGGTGCCGACCTTTTTGCCTTCCAGGTCTTCGACGGCCTGAATGCTGTCGTCGTCGGCATTGACCAGCAGCTTCAGGCCGCTGTCGTAGTAGGGATCGGAGAAGTCGACGATCTTGGAGCGCTCGTCGGTGATGGTGATGCCGGCAATGGCGATATCGATGTTACCGGTCTGAACGGCGGGGATGATGCCGTTGAAGTCCATGGTCCGGAGATTGTAGTCGAACCCGGCCCGTTCGGAGATTTCCTTGATGATGTCCATGTCGAAACCGGTCATCTCGCCGGTTTCCTGATCCATCATCTCGAAGGGCACGAAACTCGGATCGGTGGCCACGTCGAGTGTCTGGTCCTGGGCGGCGGCGAGGCCATAGACACCCAGACCGAGACCGATGCAGGATGCCAGCGAGACCGCCTTCAGTTGACGTTTCATACGTTTCCCCATGGAAGCAATTATTGTGGAATACAGCTTCACCATGGCGAGTTGTCGTGAAAGCGTCAAGTCCGGGCCTGCGGCGTGATTTAGCGCCCGATCAACGGTACCGTTCAGACCATGAAGGAGGCGCCACAGCCGCAGGTGGTAGTGGCGTTGGGGTTCTGGATCATGAAGCGCGCTCCGGCCAGCCCTTCCTCGAAGTCCACCGTGGAACCAACCAAGTATTGGTAGGAAAGTGGATCGACCACCAGGGCCACGTCGTCGAACTCCACCAGAGTATCGTCTTCGGCGACCGATTCGGCGAAATCGAAGCCATACTGGAAACCCGAGCAGCCGCCGCCGGTCACGTAGACCCGCAACTTGAGCCCGCGGTTGCCTTCTTCCTCGACCAGGCTTCTGAGGCGTGCCTTGGCGCTGTCGGATAGCAACAGCGGAGTGGGAACGAAGGATGCGACACCGCTCATCGGTGACCTCCCGGGAATCGGTGAATGTGGTTCATGCCATGATTATCCACACCACCCAGTAAAAGGGTCAACTATTGTTGCGAAATGGTCCATCGCGATTCCGAGGATCGGCTCGTGGCTGAGCCGTCGACAGGTCTACGAGGAATGGCGATGGCCCATGAAAGAAAAGTGATGTCAGGGCAGCATGGCCGGGGCGTCGAGGCCGGCGGTTTCGTCGAAGCCGAACATCAGGTTGAGGTTGTGCACTGCCTGGCCGGAGGCACCCTTGACCAGGTTGTCGATCACCGATAGCACCACCACGGTGTCGCCGTCGCCGGGACGATGCACCGCCAGGCGGCACATGTTGGCGCCCTTGACGCTGCGGGTTTCCGGGTGGCTGCCTGCTGGCATCATATCGACGAAGGGTTCATCGGCGAAGCGGTGTTCGAACAGCGCCTGGAGGTCGTCGACGTCATCGCGAAGCTGGCCGTACAGGGTGGCGTGGATGCCGCGGATCATGGGTGTCAGGTGCGGCACGAACGTCAGGTTAACCGGGCCGCCCGCGGCGTCGCCGAGCCCCTGGCGAATCTCCGGAAGGTGACGATGCCCCGAGGCGCCGTAGGATTTCATCGATTCGCTGGCTTCAGCCAGCAGCGAGGGGATCTTGGCGCCCCGTCCGGCACCGGTAACGCCAGACTTGCAGTCGGCGATGACCCGGTCCGGATCGATCGAGCCGCTCTCGAGCAGCGGCAGCAGGCCGAGTTGCACGGCAGTGGGATAGCAGCCGGGCACAGCGATCAGCCTAGCGGTGCGGATACGCTCGCGATTGGTCTCGGGCAGGCCGTAGACAGCCTCATCGAGCAGTTCGGGAGCGCCGTGCGGTTGCCCGTACCAGTGGGCCCATTCCTCGGCGTCGCGCAGGCGGAAATCCGCCGACAGGTCGATGACCCGGGTGCCTCGGGCGAGAAGGTCGCCGGCCAGGGCATGCGCTACACCGTGGGGCGTGGCGAAGAACACAGCGTCGCAGGTCGCCAGTCGCGCGGGGTCGGGCTCGCTGAAACGCAGTTCGTCGTAATGACCGCGCAGGTTGGGGTACAGCTCGCTGACCGCCAGGCCGGCTTCGCTGCGCGAGGTGATGGCTTCGACACGCACTTGTGGATGGCGAGCCAGGAGCCTGAGCAGTTCGACCCCGGTATAGCCGGTGCCGCCGACGATTCCGACCTTGATCACGATGGACTCCTCATGGTGGACGCTGGGACCTCTGTCTCTGGATATGATACACAAGAGGGGCATGGCCTACCCAGTGGTGGTCATCCAGCGTCAGGGCATTGGCTGAAACGTCTCTGCGCTCATCGTCTTCTTGGAGAATGCTCGAGTCCATAGGAAGGTCATCTTGCCGCGACGCCCGTTACTCGATTTCACCCTAGATGGCTTTCGCCGTCGGCTGGCCAGTGTCGATGCCCTGCCCCAATTGTGCGTCCTGGGTGTCTTCTCGGGATTGATCACCGGCGGGCTGATGGTCGGCTTTCGCCTGTTGCTGGAAGTCGGGGCCATGGCCTTCATGCCCGATGCCGACCCCGAGGCGTTCGAAGGGTTGTCTCCTGTGCTCAGGGCCTTGCTACCATTGTTGGCGGTGACCCTGATCGGCCTGTGGTTATGGCGTCAACCGCCTGCCGGGCGTCAGATCGGCGTGGCCCATGTCATCGAGCGACTGACCTATCACCAGGGGCGTTTCCCTATGCGCAACTGGTTCACGCAATGGTGGGTTGGCCTGATTTCGGTGCTGGGTGGCCTGTCCGCCGGGCGTGAGGGGCCGGCCATTCATCTCGGCGCCGCGGCATCCAGCGGGTTGGGCCAGCGGCTACGCCTGCCGCACAACAGCCTGCGCGTTCTGGTGGCCTGCGGCACCGCCGCTGGTATCTCGGCCTCGTTCAATACGCCAATTGCCGGTGTCATCTTCGCCATGGAAGTGGTGATGATGGAATACACTATCACGGGCTTCATGCCGGTGATCCTGGCGTCGACGATCGGTGCGCTGGTGGCAAGGGTGGTCTACGGGGGCGAACGCCCCTTCCAGATGAGCGGCGTGGAGCTGGAGTCGCTTTTCAACCTTCCCTGGATCGTGCTCAGTGCCTTGCTGATCGGCTTATTGGCCGGTCTCTTCGTGCGGGTGGCGCGTTCGGGGAATGTCATGGGTCGCCTACCCTTCCCGGCACGCCTGGTGCTGGTTGGCCTGCTGGTGGGAGCGGTGGCCTGGTGGTATCCCCAGGTACAGGGAATGGGCTACGACAGCCTGGGGGCGATCCTCAACGGCGCGCAACCAACCGACGTGCTGCTGGCGCTGGCCATCGGCAAGCTCTTGCTGACGGCGATAACCGTGGCTTGCGGTATTCCGGTGAGCATCATCGGGCCGATACTGGTAGCCGGTGGCGCCGTCGGTGCCTTGTGCGGCCTGTTCGGCGGGTGGCTGTTGCCCGAGATCGCCGCTGGTCCCGAGGTATACGCCATGCTGGGCATGGCGGCGATGATGGGCGCGGTGTTGCAGGCGCCCCTGGCGGCGCTGATGGCATTGCTTGAGTTGACCCATAACCCCGGCTTGATCCTGCCGGGCATGCTGGCCGTTGTGGTGGCGGGACTGACGTCGCGGCAGCTATGCGGCTGTGACGGTTTCTTCATCAGCGTCACGCGCCATGGCCTGCATCCCTTGCAGCAACCGCTGATGCAAGCGCTTTCCCGTGTATCGGTGCCGGCGGTCATGGAGCGCGCCCTGGTACGCACGCCGCGTCGTGTGACTCGAGCCGAGGCCAGTACCCTGCTGGATAGCAAGCCGGAATGGGTGGTCATCGAGCGTTCTCGGGACGACAAGCCGACGCTGGCGCTCAAGGCCGCGGCTCTGGCGCGTTGGATGCTGGAACACGACGAGAATGACAATATCGACAAGGACGGTCGACTGGACCTGCTGGAGATTCCCGGTCAGCGCCTTGAGCTGGCGCCGATCCATCTGCAGGCGACGCTCTCCGAGGCCTTTGATCGACTCAATACCAAACACGTGGATGCTCTCTATGTGGAGCATGGACACCGTCCCGGTAAGAAGCGCATTTCCGGTATCATCACCCGCGATGCCATCGAACGTTATTATCGCTTCAGCGACACTTGAGGAGTCGACATGTACCTCTGGATCAAGGCCCTTCACCTCGTGGCCGTGGTGACCTGGTTCGCCGCCATGTTCTATCTGCCGCGGCTCTACGTCTATCACGCCACAGCGCGTGACCGGGACGAGAAGCAGGCCATGGCGTACTTCGCCACCATGGAGCGCAAGCTCTATCGCGGCATCATGACACCCTCGATGATCGCCGTGCTGGTGTTCGGCGGGATACTGCTTTATCAGGCCCCGGCGTGGCTTGGCCAGGGCTGGATGCATATCAAGCTCACCCTCGTGGTATTGCTGGTGGCCTACCATCATGTCTGCTTGATCTATCTCAAGCAGTTCGCCGCCGAGCGCTGCCAGCGTTCCCCACGTTATTTCCGCATCTTCAATGAGTTGCCCGTGATTGCCTTGCTGGCGATCGTCATTCTTGCCGTACTGAAGCCGTTCTGATGCCAATCTCGCGTACAACCAATCCTCACCTGCCGGTGGTGCTGGTGCTGGGTGGGCACGACCCTACCGGCGGTGCCGGCCTGGTGGCCGATGCCGAGGCCATCGCGGCCTGCGGTGGATGGGCGCTGACCATTCCCACCGCCATGACGGTGCAGAATTGTCGTGATGTCAGTGCGGTCCATTCAGTGGGGGCCGATCTCGTTCGGGAGATGGCGGCCGAGCTTGTGGATATCGAGATCGCCGCTATCAAGATCGGCCTGCTGGCCGATATGGCGACGCTGGACGCCGTGGTGGAGATCGTGCGGCAACGTCCCGGCGTGCCGGTGGTGGCGGATCCGGTGCTCAAGGCCGGCGGAGGTCGCGAGTTATCCACCGAGGCGCTGGTAACGGCGTACCGGTCACACTTGCTACCGCTTGTGGATATTCTGACCCCGAATCATCTGGAACTCTCGCGGCTCGCCGATGGACACTGCCACGATGAGACACAGAGAGCGGTGAGCCTGTTGCAGCTGGGCTGCCAGGCGGTGCTGGTCACCGGTACTGAGGCGCCTGGCGTCGAGTCGAGCGAAAGCGTGGTGCATACCCTGCATGCGCCGGATGGCGATCGCCAGTGGGAGTGGCCACGGCTGGACGGCGTCTATCATGGCTCGGGATGCACTCTGGCATCGGCTCTGGCGGCGCGGCTGGCGCTGGGCGAATCGCTGGCCGGTGCCTGCGAGCAGGCGCAGGCCTTCACCTGGGAAGCTTTGGTGAATGGTTGGTGCCCTGGCCAGGATCAGTGCTTGCCGAGGCGGCTCTGGCGGTTACCGATCGGCGCGAAGTAAGGAAAATGTTTCTTGAGAGACACTTGAGCCATCGGACTGGTCTTTGCCGGCGTCTGCGTCGAGAATGGGAACCACGATGACTGGCTGACCGAGTAGGCGGATTTCGACGATATTCACCGTGAGATCACCGCTCGCCAAAAGCTTATCCAGAGAATTATCCACAGCCTGGGGGCCGTGGCATCGCGCCTCCAGGCAATTGAAAGGTTATCCTTCAACAGGACAAGAGGTTGACATGACCACATCCGCACAGCTCTTTGAACGGGCCTGCCGACATATTCCCGGCGGCGTCAATTCGCCGGTGCGTGCCTTCAAGGGACTGGAGCGTCCTCCGGTCTTCATGGAGCGTGCCCAGGGTGCCTATCTGTTCGATGTGGAAGGCAAGCGCTATATCGATTATGTCGGCTCCTGGGGACCGATGATCACTGGCCATGCCGACCCCGATGTACTGGGGGTCGTGCGAGAGCGCATCGATGCCGGCCTCTCCTTCGGGACTCCCACCGCGATCGAGACCGAAATGGCCGATCTGATCTGCGAGATGATGCCCAGTATCGAGATGGTGCGCATGGTCAACTCCGGTACCGAGGCCACCATGTCCGCGGTTCGCCTGGCGCGTGGCTATACCGGACGCGACAAGATCGTCAAGTTCGAGGGCAACTATCACGGCCATACCGACTCCCTGCTGGTCAAGGCGGGTTCCGGTGCCCTCACCCATGGCGAGCCGAGCTCTCCGGGCGTGCCGGCGTCCCTGGCCGAACACACCATCACGCTTTCCTATAATGATGCCGACGCCGTGGAGACCTGTTTCGAAGAGATCGGCGACCAGATTGCCTGCATCATCGTCGAGCCGGTGGCCGGCAACATGAACTGCATTCCGCCTCAGCCGGGATTTCTCGAGACCTTGCGTCAGGTTTGCGACCGCCACGAGAGTGTCCTGATCTTCGATGAGGTGATGACCGGGTTTCGGGTCGCTATGGGCGGCGCACAGGCCCACTATGGCGTCACGCCCGATCTGACCTGCCTGGGCAAGATCGTTGGTGGCGGCATGCCGGTGGGCGCCTTCGGTGGGCGCCGCTCGATCATGGAAAACATCTCGCCGCTCGGGGCGATCTATCAGGCCGGCACCCTGGCGGGGAATCCGCTGGCCATGGCGGCAGGCGTCACTCTGCTCAACAAGCTTCGCGAACCGGGGTTCCATGATGCCCTGTCCCAACGGGTCGAGACACTGTGCAATGGGCTACGGGACAGGGCCGAGGCGGCAGGTATCGACATGATTGTCCAGCGAGTGGGTGGCATGTTCGGCATCTTCTTCACGGGCCAGAGTCGTGTGGATAACTTCGCCCAGGCCACGGCCTGCGATGCGGATGCCTTCCGTCGATTCTTTGCTGCCATGCTGGAGCAAGGTATCTACATGGCGCCCTCAGCCTTCGAGGCCGGTTTCATGTCCAGTGCTCACGCGCCCGAGGATATTCAGGCGACCCTCGATGCCGCCGAATTGGCCTTCGCGTCGATGCGCCAGGCTTGAAACGACGTTCCAGCTAGGAGACAGGCAATGAGCCAGAGAGAATCCCACGATACTTTGCCTCGGGAGGGTGACTTCGATCTGGCGTCACTGCTTCCTCCCCTCTGTGCCTGGCATGACGAACATGGGCATGACTCGGACGATGCATCGCGCTCTCCACGAGCAATCCGGGAGCGAATGAATGTCGAGGTACAGGCCCTGGAGTCGCTGATGAGCGGTGACGAAGATCGCCTGCGCTTGTCCGACCTGGCTCGCTGGCTCGACGAGAACATCACTCGCCTCGATCCATTGCTGCGCGCACGCAATGCCATGCTGTTGCCTGAAAGCTGGGCGCGTGCGCATCCCCGCAGTCGTTTGCTCGATGATGGACGAGCCCTGATGGCCAATGCCATCGATCGGGACCTCGACGGTGCCGGTGCCAACGGGCCTCTTGATCCGGCCGCCGACGTGGCATCGCTGCTGGTGGGGCTGGAGGTTCGTGACGAGGCCAGGCTTGCCCATCAGGCTCTGGATGGCTACTTGCGCATTTCCGGCGACTACGACCTGCCGCGGCTATTGTCGGTCTGCCGCGTCATCGAATGCCTTTCCGGTGCCCGTCGGGCCCTGCTGCGCCGTGCGGAAGCCGGCGACGACGAGCAGCCGGCACTGCTGGCGGAAACCATGGGTGCCTGTCGTCGCTATCTCGATCTCGCCGAGCGCCATACCGAGTTTCGCTTTCCGCCTCTCGTCATCGGTATCGGCGTGGCCGGGAGCGGCAAGAGTCGTTTCACACGCACCCTGGTAAGCCGGTTGGGTGCGGTCCGAGTGTGTTCCGATGTGGAGCGACGCCGCTTGCATGGGATTCATCCACAGGCCGATAGGGTCCGCCTGCCTGTGGATATTTTTTCCGATACCGCCACCAACAAGACCTATCAGCGCCTGGCGAAATGCGCCGGTTCCTTGCTGGATGCTGGGGTGCCGGTGTGCATTGATGGCACCTGTCTCAAGCGCGAGCAACGTGATCTCTTGCGTCACCAGGCCGAAGGTCGGGGATTGCCTGTGCTGTTGATCAGCTTCGAGGCCGATGAGGCGACGCTGGAGCGGCGTATCGTCAAGCGGGCCACCCGTCAGGACGTACCCGCCGAGGAGAGCCTTGCTGTCCTGGCCCGGCAATGCAAGGCCTTCGAGGACTTCACCGATGAGGAGCGCCGGCTGCTGATCCGACTCGATACCACTGCCGACAATGCTACCGAGACATTGGCCGGGTTGATTCAGGAGCATGTCCGCTGAGACAACCCCGTCTCGGCCATTGCTAAGGGGCGGTAGCGCACCGAGATACTGGCGGGCCAGCTCACCGCCGGTATCGCCGAGCGTCTCGATGGCGGACTGGATTTCCCCTCCGTCCCCGTGGTTCGTAGAATGCGTTGCCAACCATCTTCACCCGATTCTGTTAGCAAGAGCGCATGACATGTCCAAGCACCTGGTACTGGCCAGTGGTAACGCCGGCAAGCTTCGTGAATTCGATCAACTCCTCGCCCCCTTGGGCTTCGAGGTCAAACCCCAGTCGGAATTTGCCGTCGATGAGGTCGAGGAGACCGGGCTGACCTTCGTCGAAAATGCCCTGCTCAAGGCGCGCGAGGCCAGCCGGGTCAGTGGCGCACCGGCCCTGGCCGACGATTCCGGCCTTGCCGTCGAGGCCTTGCAGGGGCGCCCCGGTATCTATTCCGCTCGTTTTGCCGGCGAGCCCAAGGATGACGAGCGCAACAATCGTCATCTTCTCGAGGCATTGAGCGATGTCCCCGAAGGGGAACGTCATGCTCGCTATTGGTGTGTGCTGGTGCTGCTGCGCCACGCCGAGGACCCGGTGCCACTGATCGTTCAGCGACACTGGGATGGCGAGATCCTGGCTCATCCGCGTGGCGAGGGTGGCTTCGGTTACGACCCGCTGTTCTGGGTGCCGGATCAGGGAATGTCGGCGGCCGAGCTGTCGGCATCGGAAAAGAACCGCCTGAGTCATCGTGGTCGCGCCCTTCACGCCCTGGTGGAGGCCTTGTCCGATACCGCGTGGTCACCATGATCGACCGTCTGCCGCCCCTGGCACTCTATGTCCATGTGCCCTGGTGCGTGCGCAAGTGCCCGTACTGCGATTTCAATTCCCACGGCGTGGGGCGTGGTGCCGAGCTGCCCGAGGAGGAATATCTGGCGGCGCTGATCGAGGATCTCGATGCCGACCTACCTCTAGCCGCTGGGCGCGAGATCGTCAGTGTCTTCATCGGGGGAGGAACGCCGAGCCTGATGACACCCTCCTTCTACCGTCGATTGCTCGAGGCACTGCAAGCTCGCCTGCCGCTGGCCCCGGATATCGAGATCACCCTGGAGGCCAATCCCGGCACCCTGGAGCGCGGGCGTTTCGCGGGATATCGCGAGGCTGGCATCAATCGACTCTCGCTCGGGGTCCAGAGTTTTCAGGATGACCAGCTCGCCGCACTGGGGCGTATCCATGATGGCAATGATGCCGAAGCTGCCATCGCGGAGGCCCGGCATGCCGGTTTCGACAACCTCAATATCGATCTCATGCATGGCCTGCCCGGCCAGACCATCGAACTGGCGCTGGCCGATCTGGACCGGGCGTTGGCGCTGTCGCCCGAGCATCTTTCCTGGTACCAGCTGACCCTCGAGCCCAATACCGAATTCCACACTCGACCGCCGATGCTGCCGGAAGAAGAGGTGCTCTGGGATATCCAGGACATGGGGCACGAACGGCTGGAGGCTGAAGGGCTCGAGCGCTACGAGATATCTGCCTATGCACGCCCCGGTCTGGGTGCCCGCCATAATCTCAATTACTGGCGCTTCGGCGATTACCTGGGCATCGGTGCCGGCGCCCATGGCAAGTTGAGCGCGCGGTCAGGCGACGGATTGACCATCGAGCGGCGCTGGAAGGCGCGTCAACCGGAGGCTTACCTGAGGCGGCGTCGCGATCCGCGGGGCTTCGTTGCTGGTCGTGCTGCGGTGACGCCCGATGAGCTGCCCCTGGAATTCGCCATGAATGCGCTGCGGCTCGTCGATGGTGTCTCGATGGCGACATGGAGTGCACATAGCGGATATCCACAGGAGGTCATGACCTCGCGGCTGACACGAGCGCGGGAAAAAGGACTTTTGGTGGAAGATCCCGAGAGGCTTCAAGCATCGCCTCAAGGTCTATTATTCTTGAACGAGCTGTTGGCTATCATCAGTGAAGCCGACGCATAAAGGATGCCATCCCTTTCACAAGGAGTTACCCCCATGATGAAGTCTGTTCGTCCGCTCGCCCCCCTGGCAGCCGCCATTCTGCTGGTCGGCTGTACCACCACGGATCCGTACAGCGGCCAGACCCAGCGCAACAAGACGGGAACCGGTGCGGCCATTGGCGCGGCGATCGGTGCCGCTGCCGGCGCCCTGAGTGGTGATGGCAGTACCAGCCGCCGTGACCGTGCCTTGATCGGTGCCGCTGCCGGTGCTGCCGCCGGTGGCGGGATCGGCGCCTACATGGATCGCCAGGAAGAACAACTGCGTAGCAGCATGCAGGGTACCGGTATCGGGGTGGAACGCCAGGGCAACGACATCGTTCTCAATATGCCGAGCGAAGTTACCTTCGGTTTCGACTCCAGCGACCTGACATCGGCGGCCACCAACGCCTTGAATGATGTCTCCAATGTTCTGACCCAATATACGGATACCCGGATCAACATCGCCGGCCATACCGACAGTACCGGTGATGCCGGCTACAACCAGCGCCTTTCCGAGCGTCGTGCACAAGCGGTGGGACAATACCTGAGCCAGTCGGGGGTATCGGCCAGTCGACTCAACATGCAGGGTTATGGTGAGAACCAGCCGGTGGCCAGCAACGATACCGAAGCCGGCCGTGCCGAGAATCGGCGTGTCGAGATGACCCTGACGCCGATCACGCAGAACTGATCGAAACCAGCTTCCTGCGTTGGCCCGCCTGCCCTTCGGGGAGGCGGGCCTTTACTTGCCTATACTTTCTTGGCCACACTTTTTTGCCCATTCTGGAATTCAGTACCATGCTTTCCTATCAGCACGCCTACCATGCGGGCAATTTCGCCGACGTTCATAAGCATTTGGTGCTTTATTCCGTCATCGATCACCTGTTACGTAAAGAGTCTTCTGTTACGTACATAGATACTCATGCCGGTCGCGGTCGTTATCCCCTGGATGCCGAGGAGACCGTTCGGCTCGGGGAGTATCGTGATGGGGCGGAGAAGCTCTGGAAGGAGCGAGAGCAGCTTGCCGAAGACCCGCTACTGGCGGATTGGCTCGAAGGATTGGCGGCTGCCCAGAGCCAGCAGAGCCCGAAGGCTCTCGATCATTATCCCGGGTCTCCCTGGTGGCTGGCCCAGCGCCTGCGTGAGCAGGATGCGTTGCGGCTGTTCGAACTGCATCCTCGAGAGCACGAGCACCTGAGCCGGCAGCGGCTGGCCGACAGGGTGCGCCACGTGCATGGCGATGGCCTGTCGGGGCTGATCGATGCCCTGCCGGTGGCAACGCCTCGGTTGTGCGTACTGGTCGACCCGAGCTATGAACGCAAGGAGGAATATGGCGAGGTCGCTGCCACGTTGCTCGAGGCCATGCGCAAGGCGCGTCACGGCATTATGCTGGTGTGGTATCCGCTGCTGCCTGCGGAACGCCACGAGGCACTTCTCGATGCGCTCAAGGCCGGCGGGCTGCGCAAGATCTGGCGCAGTGAACTAACGGTTGCTTCGCCCCAACGGGAACGAGGGATGTACGGCAGCGGCATGCTGGTGATCAATCCGCCCTGGGGGCTGGATCGACGCCTGGAAGATGCCATGGCGCGGCTGGCGCCTGTACTGGGAGACGCCAGCTGCCACCGGGGTGACTGGTGGGTGCCGGAATGAGCGTGCAGAGTGAGAGTGTGGCTACTTGCCGATGCAAAAGCTGCCGAAGATCTCGCCCAGAAGGTCATCGGCGCTGAATTCGCCGGTGATTTCCCCCAGGGCCTGTTGAGCGTCGCGCAGGTCCTCGGCAAGCAGCTCGCCGGCACCGTAGCCGGAGAGCTGGGCGTTGCCGTTCTCGAGAGCCGTGGCGGCGCGGTCCAGGGCATCCAGGTGGCGACGACGTGCCGAGAAGCGTCCTTCGGTGGTCGTCGAGAAGCCCATGATGTCCTTCAGGTGCTCCTTCAAGTTATCCACACCCTGACCGGTCTTCGCCGAGAGACGAACGATCGGAGTGGTTGTGGATAAGTCTAGCCCCGGCGGTTCCTGGCTGGTATCGACCTTGTTGCGTACCAGGGTGAGGCGGCTCGGGTCAGCAAGGCGCTGGACGAACTCGGGCCAGATGCTCATGGGATCCACGGCGTCGGTAGTTGTAGCATCGACCATCAGTAGCACGCGATCGGCCTTCTCGATTTCCGACCAAGCCCTGGCGACGCCGATCTTTTCCACCGCATCCGGAGTGTCGCGCAGTCCAGCGGTATCGATCACGTGCAATGGCATGCCATCCAGGTGAATGTGCTCGCGCAGCACGTCACGGGTGGTGCCTTCGATTTCGGTGACGATGGCGGTGTCCTGCTCGGTGAGGGCATTGAGCAGGCTCGACTTGCCGGCATTGGGTCGCCCGGCAATCACCACGCTCATGCCTTCGCGCATCAGCGCTCCCTGGCCGGCGCTGTCGCGGACATCGGCCAGTCTGGCGCGAATCGACGCGAGCTTGCCGGCGACATGGCCATCGGCGAGAAAGTCGATCTCCTCCTCGGGGAAGTCGATGGCCGCCTCGACGTACATGCGCAGCTCGATGAGCTCCTGTACCAGTGCTTCGACGCGCTTTGAAAACTCGCCCTGCAGCGAGCGCAGGGCATTCTCGGCGGCACCCCGGGAACTTGCCTCGATCAGGTCGGCAATGGCCTCGGCCTGAGCCAGATCCAGCTTGTCGTTGAGGAAGGCGCGCTCGGAGAACTCACCGGGTCTGGCCAGTCTAGCCCCAAGCTGCACGCAGCGTTCCAGCAGCAGGTCCATGATCACCGTGCCGCCGTGTCCCTGAAGTTCGAGCACGTCCTCGCCGGTGAAGGAATTGGGCCCCTCGAAGAATAGCGCGATGCCTTCGTCGAGCATGCCATTCTCGCCCCGGAAAGGGCCGTAGAAGGCTTGCCGTGGGGGAGGGCAGTAGCCCAGCATGCTTTCGGCGAGCGAGCGACTGGCAGGGCCCGAGACGCGGATGATGCCGACACCGCCTTGTCCGGGCGGCGTCGCCAGGGCGGCAATGGTGTCCTGTGCGTAGAGGCGTTCGGCCATCGGAGATTCCTCGAGTGAGTCGACGATATTGTCGATGTCCCAGGCCCCAAACGCCAGACCCCCGCAAGGGCGGGGGTCTGGCGAATCGGACGAGCAGGGCGGCCTACTTGGTCTTCATGCCCTTGCCGACGTTGGGGTCGGCCTCGATCTTGCGGGTGATGAAGTACTGCTGGGCGATGGAAGTGATGTTGTTCACCACCCAGTAGATCACCAGACCGGCCGGGAACCACAGGAAGAAGAAGGTGAAGACCACCGGCAGCAGCTTCATGATCTTCGCCTGGGTCGGGTCTGGCGGTGTCGGGTTGAGCAGCTGCTGCACGAACATCGACGCACCCATCAGGATAGGCAGCACGAAGAAGGGATCCTTCACCGACAAGTCGGTAATCCAGAACATGAAGGGCGCGTGGCGCAACTCCACGGACTCGAGCAGCATCCAGTACAGAGCGATGAAGACTGGCATCTGCACCACGATGGGCAGACAGCCTCCCAGAGGATTGATCTTTTCCTTCTGGTAGAACTTCATCATCTCCTGGGACATCTTCTGGCGATCGTCGCCGTACTGTTCCTTGAGGCGCTGCATCTCCGGGCCGAGCTTGCGCATGCGTGCCATGGACTTGTAGGCCTTGGCGGAAAGCGGCAAGAGCGCGGTCTTGACCAGCAGCGTCAGGATGACGATGGACCAGCCCCAGTTGCCGATCACGTTCTGGATGTGGTCGAGCAACCAGAACAGCGGATTGGCGATGAACCACAACCAGCCGAAGTCGACGGTCAGTTCAAGATTGGGGGCAACCGCTTCCAGGCGATCCTGGATCTTGGGGCCGACATAGAGCGTGGCGGCCAGGGTCGCCTTGCTTTCGGCGCCGAGGGTGCGAGTTGGGCCGGCGAAGGCTGCCACGTTGCGATTCTGGGAATCGGTTGCGGTATAGAAGAGATTCTTCTGGTCCTGGGGTGGGGCCCAGGCTGACGTGAAGTAGTGCTGGATCATGGCGACCCAGCCACCCTCGACGTCGCGATTCTCGAACTTGCCGTCGCGAATGTCGTCGAAATCGACCTTCAGGTAGCGATCTTCCGGTGTGGAAAAGGCCGCACCCAGAAAGGAACTCATGCCCATCTTCGGGCCAGTGGAGGGGTCGCTGGTGTTATCGCGCACCAACTGGCCGACAAAGCGTGCGGTGACCGGCGTCTCGCTGGGGTTGTCCAGCAGGTAGGCGACATTCACGGCGTAGCTGTCACGATCGAAGGTGAAACGCTTGATGACATCTACGCCATTGACGGTGGCGCTGAGGTCTACCTGCAGTTGGTCGTCGTCTTCGCCCAACTGGTATTCGGTCTGCTTGGGCGTGAAGGCGATACGACCCTCGTGGCCTTCCAACTGGAGTCCTGAACGGGCCACATAGCTGCGAGAGGCGTTATCGGAAAGCAGTACGAACGGCTGATCGGAGTCCTGAGCGTACTTGTGTTCCGGGAGCGCCGCATAGACGATGTCGCCACCTTGCGGATCGATGCGTACATCGAGCACGTCGGTAGCGACCGCTATCAGGTCGCGGCTATTGGAAGCCGCTTCGCTGCCGGGCATCGCGCTGCCCATGTCGGCGCTATCAGGGGTGGCGGCGCCGCTGGACGGAACCGACAGATCGCTACCGTTCGTATCCCCAGTATCCTGGGATGACGCTGGCGAGTTGCTGGTGATGCCCGGGGCCTCCGGCGCCTGAGTCGCCTGGCCGTAGTCCTGATTCCACTGTACGACGAGCAAGTAGGCGAGTATCGCCAGGGGAATCAACAGGAGTAGTCGTTTTACGTCCATGAGGGGTCTGCCCAATGGGTGGTGAACATTCCGATGGCGCAGCGTGAGTCGCACACCCGACATACGCGAAAGCCTGCCATCGGCAGGCTGGCTTTCATCAGCGGAGCGTCCGCTTTCGGGGGGGCGGCGTCAAGCTTCGCGACGAGTGGCGGAAACAGGCTCATCCGAACTCCGAGCGATGACGGCGGCAACGGTACGCTGGACCGGTCATCGACGATCTGTCGAGGCGGTAGTGGAGCGCTCCGAGGCTTTCTGCGCTTCGCGCTCCAGACGTCGCCACATGCCATGTAATTGGCGGTGGACAACTTCATTGTCCAGCTCCTGTACTCCACGCCGGGCGAGCAATACGATGTCCACGGCGGGGAGTCGATGCTGGCGAAGCCGAATGGATTCGCGCGTGATTCGCTTGAGGCGATTACGGTCAACGGCTCGGCGGACGTTCTTCTTGCTGAAGATCAGGCCGAGACGAGGGTGACCCAACTCATTGGGCGAGGCCAGGGCCATCAACCCCTTGCCGTGAAGCTTGAAAGCCGCCGTATCGAAGACACGTCGATAATCCTCGGCGGTCAGTAGGCGTAGCCGCCGAGGAAAGCCCTGATAGGACACGCGTTTGTGTTCAGGCGCTCAGACGCTTGCGGCCCTTGGCGCGACGACGCGCCAGGACAGCACGTCCATTCTTGGTGGCCATGCGAGCACGGAAACCGTGTGCGCGCTTGCGCTTGAGGACGCTGGGCTGGAAGGTGCGTTTCATAACTAATTATTCCCACGTGGTTTTTGGAACGGATCGATAACTTTTCAGAGGCGCCCGGTTTCCGTTGGAAACCCGGGGGATTCGGCTCAAGACCGGGCATTGTAGTGATTTCACGGCCTCGGTGCAATTGCCCTGTTTGCCTAGAGTCGGCGATGTCCGGGCGTATTGGTGCCAGAATTATTACTAATTAAAAACATAGTTTGATATAGCTGTTATTATAGTTGGGGAGTTAATTTGTGGATAAGTGGACATACACCATAAAAAACAATGGGATATATTCATAATTCTGGTGTGGACATCCTTTGGGATGGCAGTGTATCCACTGTGAGTATCCATTGCATGGAAGTGAACCTTGTCCACAACGCCAGGTGATCACCATATTGCTCCCGGTCATTTCCCGGCCTTTAGGACAGGGTTTTCCACAAAGCTCATTGAAGTGCGACTTCATGTGGATAACCAGAGGCTTGGGCGATACAATGTGCGGTCGTTCTTGAATCTACGATGGTGAGGTCGCGTGTCGCTTGCTCTCTGGCAACAGTGTCTGGCTACCCTGCAGGATGAATTGAGCTCTCAGCAGTTCAACACCTGGATTCGCCCATTGCAGGCGGAAGAAGAGGGAGAGTCCAACCAGTTGCGCCTGCTGGCGCCCAACCGGTTCGTGCGTGATTGGGTCAGCGACAAGTATGCCAAGCGTATCAGTGAACTGATGCGCGAGTTGGCCCCTGCCAAGCCGCCCAAGGTGGTACTGACCGTGGGCAGCCGCCGAGCGGCTCCCGCTCCCCAGCCGCGTGAACTTGGTGATCCGGTGTCTGCGGCGCCTCGCTCGCCCGCCGTTCATACCCCTCCGCGGGGCGATGTGGCGGATGAATCCGAAATCGATCAACTGCGAGAGGAAGGTGAGGCGCCGCGTCGCCCCACGGGCGAGCGTCAGGTCCAGGTCGAGGGCAGTCTCAAGCACAACAGTGGACTGAACCATAACTTCACCTTCGAGACCTTTGTCGAGGGCAAGTCGAACCAGTTGGCGCGGGCTGCGTCGCGACAGGTTTCCGAGAATCCCGGCGGCGCCTACAACCCGCTGTTTCTCTATGGCGGCGTCGGCCTGGGCAAGACCCACCTGATGCATGCCGTCGGCAATGCCCTGGATGCACGGCGCGAGAATGCACGGGTGGTGTATCTGCACTCCGAGCGCTTCGTCGCCGACATGGTCAAGGCGCTGCAGCTCAACGCCATCAATGACTTCAAGCGCTTCTATCGCAGTGTCGACGCTTTGCTGATCGATGATATCCAGTTCTTCGCCGGCAAGGAGCGCTCCCAGGAAGAGTTCTTCCATACCTTCAATGCCTTGCTCGAAGGCGGTCAGCAGATGATCCTGACATCGGACCGTTATCCCAAGGAAATCAGTGGGGTAGAGGAGCGTCTCAAGTCGCGCTTCGGTTGGGGGCTGACCGTGGCGATCGAGCCGCCGGAGCTCGAGACCCGGGTCGCGATCCTGATGAAGAAGGCCGACCAGGCCAAGGTCAATCTGCCGCACGACGCGGCCTTCTTCATCGCCCAGAAGATCCGCTCCAACGTGCGCGAGCTCGAGGGGGCGTTGAAGAAGGTCATTGCCGATTCTCATTTCATGGGCAAGACCATCACTCAGGACTTCATCCGCGAGTCGCTCAAGGATCTGCTGGCCCTGCAGGACAAGCAGGTTGGCGTGGATAACATTCAGCGTACGGTGGCCGAGTACTACAAGATCAAGCTGGCGGATCTATTGTCCAAGCGCCGTTCGCGCTCCGTGGCTCGGCCACGTCAGGTTGCTATGGCGCTGGCCAAGGAACTGACCAATCACAGTCTTCCCGAAATCGGTGATGCCTTTGGCGGCCGGGATCACACCACGGTATTGCATGCATGCCGCAAGGTGCAGGCGTTACAGGATGAAAGCGCGGATATTCGCGAAGATTACAAGAACCTGCTACGTCTGCTGACGAGTTGAGTTCACCATGCATGAATCGATCGACCGGTCGGCTCGCCGGCCTACAATCCCTCCAGGACAAGAAGTGGAGTCGACATGAAATTTTCCATTTCCCGAGAAGCGCTGCTGCGCCCGCTGACGTTGGTCGCCGGCGTGGTGGAGCGGCGTCAGACCCTGCCGGTGCTGTCGAACGTCTTGATCCAGGTCGAGCAGGATCAGGTGTCGTTGACCGGCACCGATCTGGAAGTCGAGCTGATCGGTCGCACCGTGGCCAGCCAGGTAGACGAGGCAGGGGCGGCCACCGTGCCGGCGCGCAAGCTGATGGACATCTGCAAGTCGCTGCCGGACCAGGCCGAGATTCAACTTGCCCTGGAGGATAACCGGGCAGTCCTGCGCAGCGGGCGTTCGCGGTTCACGCTTTCGACCCTGCCGGTGGCCGAGTTCCCCAATATCGAGGATGGCCAGAGCAGCGTCGAGCTGAGCCTGCCGCGCGGAACCTTGAAGCGCCTCATCGATGCGACGTCCTTTGCTATGGCGCAGCAGGATGTTCGCTATTACCTCAACGGCATGCTGCTGGAGTTCGGTACCAATC
Source organism: Halomonas eurihalina (assembly GCF_008274785.1). Classification (GTDB taxonomy): domain Bacteria; phylum Pseudomonadota; class Gammaproteobacteria; order Pseudomonadales; family Halomonadaceae; genus Halomonas; species Halomonas eurihalina. The sequence goes on along the minus strand of NZ_VTPU01000015.1, from coordinate 45,001 downwards.
TGGTGCGGACCGTGGCCACCGATGGCCATCGCCTGGCAGTGGCATCGCGTTCCGCCGAGGTGCAGGTCGAGCCCTCCCAGAAGCTGATCGTGCCGCGCAAGGGAATCATGGAGCTCGTTCGTCTGCTCGATGACGGCGAGGACCCGGTGAGCCTGACATTGGGCTCAACGCATATCCGTGCCCACACTGGGGATTTCACCTTCACCTCCAAGCTGGTGGACGGCAAGTTTCCCGATTACGAGCGCGTGGTGCCCAAGGGGGGAGACAAGGTCCTCATCGCCGAACGGACGGAACTCCGCCAAGTGTTGTCGCGTACCGCGATCCTCTCCAACGAGAAGTATCGCGGCGTGCGCCTCAACCTCGAGGAAGGCAACCTGCGCGTCATGGCCAACAACCCCGAGCAGGAGGAGGCCGAGGAGAACGTCGGCGTCGAATACACCGGGCCGGCCATGGAGATCGGCTTCAATGTCGGCTATCTGGTCGATGTGCTCAGTGTGCTGGACGAGGATCGCGTGCAGCTGACCCTGGCCGATCCCAACAGCAGTGCTCTGCTCGAGGAGCCGGGCGGTGGCGATGCGCTCTATGTCGTCATGCCGATGCGCCTCTAAGACGACCTTCGATTTTTCCCGTGCCGATGTCCCTTCCGTGGGCATCGGCAATAGGATCCTTTCCCTCGATGCCTCTCGATCGTCTCGCTTTCCAGGGCCTGCGGAATCTCCAGGCCCTGGAGTTGTCTCCCGGCCCCCGGATCAATCTCTTCATCGGCGATAACGGTACCGGCAAGACCAGCTTGCTGGAGGGGATCCATGTCCTGGGCATGGGGCGCTCCTTCCGTACGCGGCAGTTACGCCATGCCATCGCCCATGAAGAGGATGGCGTGACCTTGCATGGCCGGTTGTCGGGGGAGCCACCCCTGCCTATTGGTGTGCGTCGCCGCCGCGACAGCGATGAACTGGAAATGCGCCTGTCAGGGGAGAGGGTGAGCCGTGTGTCGCAGTTGGTGGAGACCCTGCCGCTGCAACTGATCAACCCGGATGCCTTTCGACTTCTGGAAGGCTCTCCAGCGGGGCGCCGAGAGTTCCTCGACTGGGGAGTGTTTCACGTGAAACATGATTTCCTCGATGCCTGGAAGCGTTTCCGAAGGGCGTTGAAGCATCGGAATGCTCTCCTCAGACATGGTAGAATGTCCGATGCGTCAATGGGTGCCTGGGAACGGGAATTGGCCCATTGGGGCGTACGGCTGGATGATTTGCGCCGGGCCTGGATGGATGCGTTTCTGCCCGTGTTCCAGGAAACCCTGGAAGGACTGATTGCCTTGCCCGGGCTCGAGTTGCGTTATACCCGGGGCTGGGATCGAAAGCGACAGCTGGCCGATGTCCTCGAGCAGAGCAGGGAGACCGATCAGCAGATGGGGTTTACTCAACAGGGACCTCAGCGAGCGGATCTAGGGATTCGTCTGGGCCGTCGGCCGGCGATCGAAATCCTGTCGAGAGGCCAGCAGAAGCTGGTGGTCAGTGCGCTCAAGCTGGCCCAGGGGCGGTTGCTGGAACGTCTCACAGGGCGCTCCTGCGTCTACCTGATCGATGACTTGCCGGCCGAGCTGGATGGCGATCACCGACGGGTCTTCTGCGAATGGCTGACGCATATGCGCTGCCAGGCGTTTATTACCAGTGTCGATCCGAATGCCTTGACGGGCTCGTGGGATGTGGACACACCAGTGTCGATGTTTCACGTGAAACATACCGAGGCGGGGCAGGGGCAGCTGCTGCCAATGGACAGACAGACTTCATGATGGAGTAGTCAATGAGCGAACAAGCTTACGACTCATCAAGCATCAAGGTCCTCAAGGGCCTGGATGCGGTACGCAAGCGGCCCGGCATGTACATCGGCGACACCGATGATGGCACAGGCCTGCACCACATGGTGTTCGAGCTGGTGGACAACTCCATCGATGAAGCCCTGGCCGGACACTGCAGTGAAATCGGCGTGGTGATCCACCCGGACGAATCGATCACGGTTCGCGACAATGGACGCGGTATTCCCACCGAGATTCATGAAGGAGAGGGTGTATCGGCCGCCGAAGTGATCATGACGGTGCTCCATGCCGGCGGCAAGTTCGACGATAATTCCTACAAGGTCTCCGGTGGCCTGCATGGCGTCGGTGTCTCGGTGGTCAATGCGCTCTCCGAGGAACTGAGGTTGACGATCTGGCGGCAGGGGCAAGTGCATGAGCAGCTCTATCGGCATGGTGAAGCCGTGGCGCCGCTGTCAGTGGTCGGTACCACCGAACAAACCGGTAGCCGAGTGCATTTTCGGCCATCTCCCGAGACCTTCCATAACATCGAGTTTCATTACGATATTCTCGCCAAGCGCTTGCGGGAGTTGTCGTTCCTGAACTCTGGTGTGGCGATTCGCTTGACCGATGAGCGTACCGGAAAGGAAGAACTCTTCCATTACGAGGGCGGTCTCCGTGCCTTCGTCGACCATCTGAACACCAACAAGACGGTGCTCAATCCTGTATTCCATTTCAATGTCGAGCGCGAGGATGGCGTTGGTGTCGAAGTGGCAATGCAGTGGAACGATACCTTTGCCGAGAATATCTTCTGCTACACCAACAATATTCCCCAAGGCGATGGGGGGACCCACCTGGCCGGGTTCCGGGCTTCGTTGACGCGAACGCTCAATCACTACATCGAGGCCGAGGGGCTGTTGAAGAAGGCGAAGGTCAACACCTCGGGCGATGATGCGAGGGAAGGGCTCACGGCGATCATTTCGGTCAAGGTGCCGGATCCCAAGTTCTCCTCGCAGACCAAGGACAAGCTGGTTTCCTCCGAGGTGAAGACCGCGGTGGAACAGGAGATGGGGCGCCAGTTCTCGGAATATCTGGTCGAGCGGCCGAACGAAGCCAAGGCCATCGTCAACAAGATGCTGGATGCGGCTCGAGCTCGCGAAGCGGCGCGCAAGGCGCGTGACATGACGCGCCGCAAGGGCGCTCTGGATATTGCCGGATTGCCCGGTAAACTGGCCGACTGCCAGGAAAAGGATCCCAGCCTGTCGGAGCTTTATCTGGTCGAGGGCGACTCGGCTGGCGGTAGTGCCAAGCAGGGGCGTGATCGCCGCACTCAGGCGATCCTGCCGCTCAAGGGCAAGATCCTCAACGTGGAGAAGGCACGCTTCGACAAGATGCTGTCTTCTGCCGAGGTCGGCACCCTTATCACCGCTCTGGGATGCGGGATCGGCCGTGAAGAGTTCGATCCCGACAAGTTGCGCTATCACTCGATCATCATCATGACCGACGCCGATGTCGATGGCTCGCACATCCGCACGCTGTTATTGACCTTCTTCTTCCGGCAGATGTCGCAACTGATCGAACGTGGTCACGTCTTCATCGCACAGCCGCCGCTCTACAAGATCAAGCGTGGCAAGCAGGAAAGCTACCTCAAGGATGAGCAGGCCCTGACCGATTATCTGACAACCACGGCGCTTGATGGGGCACGGCTGCACGTCAATGCCGAGGCGCCAGGTATCGAAGGTGAGGGGCTCGAGAAGCTGGTCCACCAGTACCGTGATGTCATGAACCGGATCGATCGTCTGTCGCGGGTTTACCCGGATGTAGTGCTGCGCAAGATCGTTCATGCCGCCAGGCTCGATGGCGAGGAAAGCCTGCGTGATCGCGTGACCATGCAGAACTGGATAGAGTCACTGCAAGCCGAGATGGATGCCATCGTCTCTTACGAAGGTGGCCCCCGCTATACCTTCCGTCTCAAGGAAGATAGCGAACGAGGTTTTTACCTGCCGGCCGTGACGCTGGCCGCGCATGGTGTGACCTCGGATTACGTGTGGGGCGTAGATTTCTTCACCAGTGCCGACTATCGGGCCATCGCCGGACTCGGCGAAACCCTGGATAACCTGCTCGAGGAAGGGGCCTATGTGGCCCGTGGTGAGCGGAAGAAGCCGGTTGACAGCTTCTACGATGCCCTCGAGTGGCTGATGAATGAAGCGCAGCGTGGTCTTTCCATTCAACGTTACAAGGGGCTTGGCGAGATGAATCCCGAGCAACTTTGGGATACGACCATGGATCCGAGTACTCGCCGGATGCTTCGGGTTTCCATCGAGGACGCTGTGGCGGCCGACATGATGTTCAATACCCTGATGGGGGACGAGGTTGAGCCACGCCGTGACTTCATCGAGCGCAATGCCCTGGTGGCTAACCTGGATGTCTAGCCACGCATCGCTTGAATGTTTCACGTGAAACATTGCTATTGAGTCGCTGAAAAGGGCTGCATCGGAGTACCGATGCAGCCCTTTTCGTTTCTATCGCCCTTTATCATGTTCGATGTTTCACGTGAAACATCGTGATGGGCAATGAGGGAGAGACGCTGTTCCTGTGCGGTCGTGTAGGGAACTGCAAAGAGAGATGGCTTCAAGCCGAAGAAGGGGAGAGTAGCCAGTCTGCAAAGGCGGCCAGGTCCGGGAAGACGCCGACACTCGATGTGGCGATTTCAGGGTGCTTTTCCAGGGTACGTTCCCCCTTGCCAGTCAATACGAGGGCTTGATGGCAACCTGCCGCTTCGCCTGCCTGGATGTCTCTGAGGCTGTCACCGACCATCCAGCTTCCCTCTAGTGATGGCAAGTCCAGGGCCTGGCGAATCTCGTGCAGCATGCCTGGCAGCGGCTTGCGACACTGACAGTCATCGTCCGGGCCATGCGGGCAGTACGCGATATGGGCCAGCTCGCCACCAGCGGCATGCACCAGTGAAAGCATGTGCTGATGCATGCCGGCCAGCACGTTTTCATCGTAATACCCACGGGCGATGCCGGATTGATTGGTGGCCACGGCGACTTGCCAGCCAGCGCGATGAAGCCTGGCGATCGCCTCGATGGCAGCAGGGTAGGCTATCCACTCATCCAGTGATTTTACGTAGTCATCGGAATCCTGGTTGATTACGCCGTCGCGATCGAGGATGACGAGTTTGGCGGACATGCGCTGTTGGATCTCTCTTGAAGGGAGTCGACAGTGTAGAGTCGTGTTGCACGTGAAACAACCAAGCGAGTGTTGTGCCCACCCGGGCAAGGGGATGGGCAAGCTCAGGAAAGTCGATATGTCAGAAGCGGAAAAGTAGGGGAGGGGAGCTTGCTCGGCGGAGAGTGGCTAAAGGAAACGTGAAATGAAGCATGCGCGATGCATGTCACATTGTTCCACGTGAAACATCGGGGCGGAACCAATCTCACACCCCGTAATAGTCCCGATACCACTCGACGAAGCGAGCGACACCTTCTTCCACCCCGATCTGGGGGCGATGGCCAGTAGCCGCGAACAACGCTTCGGTATCCGCCCAGGTGCGAGGAACGTCGCCCGGCTGCATGGGCTGGAAGTCACAGATTGCCTCGCGGCCGGTGGCTGACTCTACTGCTCGCACGAAGTCCATCAAGGCCACCGGGCTGCCGTGGCCGATGTTGTAGAGCCTGTAAGGCGCGTCGCTGGTATCCGGTGAGGCTGGTACGGTCTTCTCATCCCGATTGGGCACGACATCCAGAATACGCACGATGCCTTCGACGATATCGTCGATATAGGTGAAGTCCCGAAACATCTCGCCATGGTTGTAGACTTGGATCGGTTCGCCTGCCAGCACGGCCCGAGTGAACTTGAACATGGCCATGTCGGGGCGCCCCCATGGGCCATATACCGTGAAGAAGCGCAGCCCTGTGGTGGGAAGATCGTAGAGGTGAGAGTAGGTATGCGCCATCAGCTCGTTGGCTTTCTTGGTAGCCGCGTAGAGGCTGATGGGATGGTCGACGTTGTCCGATGTGGCAAATGGCGTCTTGTCGTTGGCCCCATATACTGAGCTGGATGACGCATAGACCAGGTGCTTTACTTGGCCATGGCGGCAGCCTTCCAGCACATTGAGGTGCCCCACGAGGTTGGCATCCGCATAGGCATGGGGGTTCTCGAGCGAATAGCGTACCCCGGGCTGTGCCGCCAGATGAATCACCCGGTCGAAGCCTTCCGTCTCGAACAGTGCGGCTACCGCCTCGCGATCGGCCAGATCGAGCCGCTCGAACCGAATGTTTTGCGCATCGGCCAGATCGTCCAGGCGAGCCTGCTTGAGTGATACGTCGTAGTAATCGCTGAGGTTGTCGACGCCAACGATATCGTATTCCTGTCTAGCGGCGAGACGCTTGGCGACGGCATGGCCGATGAAACCGGCCATGCCCGTGATCAGTAGTTTCATGATATGACGTACGCTCCCATGCTGGCTCTCCCCGGATGTCTCTGGCGTCCTCACGGGGGAACTACATTGTACCCCAGCACCAGCTACAGGCCGAGCATGCTAGAATTCGTGGTTCAATCAGCGGCCGCCAGCGAGATGCAGGGTAGATTCGGCCCGGCGGTCTTGCCCTTGGATCTCTGCATTCGCTCACCTTCGGGAATCACGCCATGAGCCAATCGACGACTATAGCCCCCAAGCGTTTTGCCTTCGTTATCGAGGACCTCTACGGCGGTGGCGCCCAGAAGTCGCTTCTCTACACCGCCGATCAATTGCGCCAGCGCGGCCACGTGGTCAAGGTGTTTACCCTGCGTGAGCGTATTGAGCATCGCCTGCCCGAGGGTCTCGAGGTCGAGAACCTGGCCGTGGTGAGCCGCTTCACCAAGGCCACCAGCACCGTGCTGACCGAAAAGTGGCAAGCCGCGCGGATACGGCGTGCCCTGGTGCCCTGGCGGCCGGATGTCGTGATCTCCTGTTCCTGCGACAAGATCACTCGGCACCTCGATTTGCCCAATCTCTACTTCTGGATCAAGTCGGATGTGTCAGCCAAGTTTAGCGATCCTAGGCAGCGTGAACGAGCCTTCGAAAAGGTCCGTCGCTTCTACCATGGCCGTCAGGTCATCGCCGTCTCACAGGGCGTGAAAGAGAATCTCGAAGGTGTCGTCGGGCTGGAGGCCGAGAAGATCGTGCCTATCTACAACCCCTACGAGCGGGAGCCCTTCGTTGCCATGGCCGACGAACCCGCTCCCGTTCCCGAGGGCGACTACTTGCTGTGCGTGGCGGCGATCGAACCACGCAAGCGCCATGATCGATTACTGCGCGCCTATGCGAAAAGTGGAATAACGACCCCGCTGGCCATCATGGGCAAGGGGAAGCCGGAACACGAGGAAGAGGTTCGACGCCAGATCGCCTCGCTCGGCCTCGAGGATCGTGTCGTCTGGCTGGGCTACCATCACAATCCCTATCCCTTCATCCGACATGCCAAGGCCATGGTATTGACCTCCGATGCCGAGGGCCTGCCGCGGGTGCTGATCGAGTCTCTACTGCTGCATACCCCTGTCATCAGCACGGACTGCCCGAGCGGCCCACGCGAGATTCTTGTTCATGAGCTGGCGGATTTTCTCGTTGCGCCGGACGATGAAGACGGCCTTGCCGAGGCCCTCAGGCGAATGGATCAAGCCCCGGTGACCATCAAGCCACGCCATTATCAACAGTTCCTCAAGGAAACGGTACTGCCCCAGTTCGAGGCCCTCTGAGAGGAGGCGCGCGGTATGGATGGAGGAAGTATCATGCCATGCTGACATGGCATCCAACGAAAGGACGCGGCAATTGACCATGCATACCGATCAGCCTCGTGTAGCCATCATTATTCCTTGTTTCAATCGATGGCCTCGTGTCTGTGAGGCCATCGACGCGGTGCTCTCACAGACTTGGCCAGACACTCAGTGTGTTGTCGTAGATGATGCCTCCACCGATGACAGCTATTCACAACTGGAAGAGCACTATAAGGCAGAGGCCAGAGTATCGATCCATCAACTGGAAAGTAACCAGGGGCAGTCAGCCGCGAGGAACTATGGCGTAGCGGTCAGCGATGCAGACTATATAGGCTTCCTGGATTCCGATGATCTGCTCGTCGAGTCTGCTGTGGCCAATCGAATGCAACTGGCCCAGGACTATCCTGATTTCGAAGGAATCATTTTCAGCGATCACATTGACGCGACTTCCCACGCCTCCCTTCTCCCCGGCGAGAAGCAATATGCGGCAGCGCTCTCGCTCAGTGAATATATCGACGATATGGGGTGGCTGCATACAAACAGCTTCATCATGAAGCGGAATGCTTTCAGAGCGTTGGAAGGGTTCAACGTGGAGCTTCGAAAAAAGGAAGATGTGGAGTTTTTCCTGAGGGCCCTGGCAAGAGAGGATGCACGCTATGCCGGGGGGCCGTGCTGTATGGTTCGAGATGTAGAGCCACAGCGAGCTCGACATGACCATAAACGCATTATCCATCAGGGTGAGCGTTTCATTGAAGCCATCATGATGAACCCTGATCTGACCAATAAACTGACACAGCGCCAGACGAAGCAACTCCTGGAAGCTGATGCGAGGTCAGTGCTCCAGTCACTTTACCGAATGAAGCAGGGTAAAAGATTCCGCTGTACCGTACGAGATGGAATCGCCAATGGAAAACTGAAACCGGATGCTCGACTGTTCAAGCGCTACTTGCTGTCATTCTTCAGGTGATAGCCAGGCGTGGTCTCCAGTGATCAGATGGGGACCTTCGGCGGTGCTGGTCAAGGAGGCGATGTTTCACGTGAAACATCGTGGAGCAGGGTCAGGGTAGGGGCGCTGAGGCAAGTGGACGAGAGCAGAAACGAGAAGGGGGCCTGTTTCACGTGAAACAGGCCCCCTTCATTTGCGCCTCCGGATTTCCCGGGGGCGAAGGTTAGTGCTGGAGTTCGGCGATATCCGCGACCTCGAGGAACAGCGCCTGGAGGCTGGCCAGCAAGGCCAGTCGATTGCGCTTCACAGCCGCATCGTCGGCCATGACCATGACCTGGTCGAAGAAGCGATCCACCGGGTTGCGCAGACCAGCGAGAACATCCAGGGCATCGCTGTAGCGGGCTTCAGCGAACAGGGGGGCGACCTTTTCCCGGCATTGGGCCAGCGCCTCGGCCAGGTCGCGCTCGGCGTCCTCTGCCAGCAGGCTGGTATCGACCTCGGGGGAGATCTCATCATCCTGCTTGGCGAGGATGTTGGAAACCCGCTTGTTGGCGGCGGCCAGGGCAGCAGCCTCATCGCGGCTGGCAAAGTTGTGCACTGCCTGCAGGCGACGGGCAAAGTCGAGCGGCTTGGTGACCGGGCGGGCACGCACGGCGAGGTAGACCTCGGCCTCGATGCCTTCGTCACGGCCCCAGGCGCGGAAACGGTCGAGCATATAGGCTAGAACCTCGTCGACCAGCCCCTCGGCGTAAGGCAACTCCTGATGCTGGGCGGCGGCCAGTTCGAGCAGCTCGCGCAGATCCAGGTCCAGTTCGCCCTTGACCATGATGTTGAGCACACCGATGGAGGCGCGGCGCAGGGCGAAGGGATCCTTGGTGCCGCTGGGACGCTGGCCGATGCCGAAGATACCGGTCAGGGTATCGAGGCGATCCGCCAGGGCCAGGGCGAGGCCGGTGCGCGTGCTGGGCACCGCGTCGCCGGCGAAGCGCGGCAAGTACTGCTCTTCCAGGGCGCGGGCCACCTCGGCGTCCTCGCCGTCGTGGGTGGCGTAGTAGCGGCCCATGGTGCCCTGGAGTTCGGGGAATTCCTGGACCATCTCGGTCACGAGATCGCACTTGGCCAGCTCGCTGGCGCGTCGGGCATGGCCCACATCGCCATCGATGCGGCCGGCGATGAAGGCGGCCACGGCGGCGCTGCGGTGGGCCTTGTCGGCCAGGGTGCCGAGCTGCTGCTGGAAGACGACGCTGGACAGCTCCTGCACGCGCTCGACGAGTGGGCGCTGCCGGTCGGTATCATAGAAGAAGGCGGCGTCGGCCAGGCGGGGGCGAATGACCTTCTCGTTGCCCTGCACGACCAGTTCGGGCGCCTGGCTGTCGATGTTGGAGATAGTGATGAAGCGGGGCTTGAGCTTGCCGTCATCGTCCAGCAGGTGGAAGTACTTCTGGTTGGCCTTCATTGAGGAGACCAGACATTCGGCGGGCACTTCCAGGAAGCGTTCGTCGAAGCTCCCGGTCAGGGCGACCGGCCACTCTACCAGGCCGCTGACTTCGATCAGCAGCTCCTCGTCGATCACTGCCGTGGCGTCCTGGACTTCGGCTTCGGCGAGCACCTGTTCACGAATGCGTTCGCGGCGTTGCTCGCGATCCGCCAGGACCCAGGCATTCTCCATGGCGCCGAGGTAGTCGTCGGCGTGACCGAGCTCGATGGGCTCCGGCGCATGGAAGCGATGGCCGCGGGTGGTGCGGCCGGCCTGGAGTCCCAGGGCGGAGGCTTCGACGACACGTTCGCCATAGAGCATCACCAACCAGTGAGCAGGGCGCGAGAACTCGACCCGGGAAGCGCCCCAGCGCATGTTTTTGGGAACCGGCAGGGCAGCGATGGACTTCTCGACGATGGCCGGGAGGAGGGTCGTGGTGGCCTCTCCTGGCTGTTGTTCGCGATAGCCCAGCCAGGTTCCCTTGTCCGTCTCGAGATGGATCAGCGACTCGACGCTGACACCGCAGGAGCGGGCAAAGCCCTCGGCCGCCTTGGTCGGCTCGCCGTCCTTGAAGGCAGCGGCCAGGGAAGGACCTCGGCGCTCGACTTCGCGATCCGGCTGCTTGTCGGCCAGTGTGTCGATCTGTACAGCCAGGCGTCGCGGGCTGGCATAGGCGCGAATGTCACCATGTTCGATCTCGGCATCGTCCAGCCCCTGGCGAACGCCATCGGCGAGGGCATCGGACAGAGCGTCGATCGCGCTCGGCGGCAGTTCTTCGACGCCCAGTTCGAGCAGAAAGGTATCGGCGGCCATCTTCAAGCGTCTCCCTGTTCGGCAGGCGACTCGTTCGCCAGCAGTTCTTGGCGCAGGGCCTCGGATGCCAGCGGGAAGCCGGCGGCCTTGCGGGATTCATAGTAGGCATGGGCCACATTGCGGGCCATGGTGCGGACGCGCAGGATGTAGCGCTGCCGTTCGGTCACGGAGATGGCGTGACGAGCATCGAGCAGGTTGAAGGTATGCGAGGCTTTCAGCACCTGCTCGTAGGCGGGCAGGGGCAGGCTGGCGTCGAGCAGCTTGGTGCACTCGCCTTCCTGGTGATCGAAGGCCTCGAAGAGGGCCGGAACATCGGCATGCTCGAAATTGTAGGCGGACTGTTCGCGCTCGTTCTGCAGGAAGACGTCCCCGTAGGTGACCTTAGTGCCGTCCGGTGCCACCGTCCATACTAGGTCATAGACGCTGTCGACGTCCTGCACGTACATGGCGATACGCTCGAGGCCATAGGTCAGCTCGCCGGTAACGGGATAGCATTCCAGCCCGCCGGCCTGCTGGAAGTAAGTGAACTGAGTCACTTCCATGCCATTGAGCCAGACTTCCCAACCGAGCCCCCAGGCACCCAGAGTGGGCGATTCCCAGTTGTCTTCGACGAAGCGGATATCATGGACCAGGGGATCGATGCCGAGACACTTCAACGAGCCGAGATAGCGTTCCTGCAGGTCCGCCGGGGAGGGCTTCATCACTACCTGGAACTGATAGTAATGCTGCAGGCGGTTGGGGTTCTCGCCATAGCGGCCATCGGTGGGGCGACGGGACGGCTGCACATAGGCAGCGTTCCAGGTCTCGGGACCGATAGAGCGCAGGAAGGTGGCCGTATGGAAGGTCCCGGCCCCGACCTCCATATCCAGAGGCTGGAGGACCACGCAGCCCTGTTCGGCCCAGTACTGCTGCAGGGCCAGGATCAGGCCCTGGAAGGTTGTCACGTCTGGCGTCGACTGTGTCATTGCGAAAGCACCGTTGGCCATGAATTCACGAGCCGTCAAGTATACAATCACAGGCAGATCGGTTATAGGCGCAGGTTCGGAGTAAGGGGAATCCCATGATCGTAGTGACAGGCGGAGCCGGCTTCATCGGCTCGAATCTGGTCAAGGCACTCAATGAGCGAGGCCGTGACGACATCCTGGTGGTCGACGATCTCCGCGACGGCACCAAGTTCATCAATCTCGCCGACTGCACCCTCGGCGACTATCTCGACAAGGACGACTTCCTGTCTCGGGTCAGGGCGGCGCTGCGCGGTGAGCAGACGCACCTACCGCCCATCGAAGCCATCTTCCACGAGGGAGCTTGTTCCGATACCACGGAATGGGATGGCCGCTTCATGCTCGAGAACAACTTCGAGTACTCCAAGGAGTTGCTGCATTTCTGCCAGCTCAAGGGCATTCCCTTCCTGTACGCGTCCTCCGCCGCGACCTATGGCGGTAGCGAGGTATTCCGGGAAGAGCCCGAGCATGAGAAGCCGCTGAACGTCTACGGTTACTCCAAGCTGCTGTTCGACCAGTACGTGCGCGCCCGGCATCACGAGTTCGAGAGCCAGGTGGTGGGCTTTCGCTACTTCAACGTCTATGGTCCCAGGGAGCAGCACAAGGGCAAGATGGCCAGTGTCGCCTATCACCACCACACCCAGATCAGCGCTGGCGAGGATCTCAAGCTTTTCGGCGCCTGGGACGGGGTCGAGGCCGGCATGCAGAGCCGCGACTTCATCTATGTGGGCGACGTGGTGGACGTCAACCTATGGTTCCTCGATAACCCGGAGGCCTCGGGGATATTCAACCTGGGGACCGGGCGTGCCGAGCCCTTCAAGGCCATCGGCGAGGCGGTGATCGACTATTATGGCCGTGGCCGGATCGAGTACATCGATTTCCCCGAGAATCTCAAGGGGCGCTACCAGAGCTACACGCGTGCCGATATCGAGCGGCTCCGCGAGATCGGCTACGACCGCGAGTTTCGCACCGTCGCCGAGGGCGTACAGGCCTATCTGGAGTGGTTGAATGCCTGAGGCCGCCCCCGGCGAGCGCATCCTGGTCGTCGGCCCGTCCTGGGTCGGTGACATGGTCATGGCCCAGAGCCTGTTCAAGACCCTCAAGGCGAGGCAGCCGGGCGCCTGGATCGGCGTCGTGGCGCCGGCCTGGTCGCGGCCGATCCTCGAGCGCATGGCTGAGGTCGATGAAGTCGCGCCGCTGGAGGTCGGACATGGCGAGTTCGGTTGGGCGACGCGCCGCCGCCTGGCCGCTGAGCTGCGCGGGCGCTTCGATCGGGCTCTGGTTCTGCCGCGCTCCTGGAAATCGGCGCTGGTTCCGTTTCTGGCGCGTATTCCCCGGCGTACCGGCTTTACCGGCGAACAGCGCTACGCGCTACTCAATGACCGGCGTCGCCTCGACAAGTCGGTGCTCGACCAAACCGTCAAGCGCTTCGTAGCGCTAGGCTTGCCGGCCAGCGAGGCCGCAGGTGGCGATTTCGCGCTGCCCAGGCCAGAGCTAAGCCGGGATGAGGCCAATCTGGAGCGGCTGCGCGAAACGCTCGGCCTGAGCTCGCGCCCGGCCATTGCCATGATGCCGGGGGCCGAATACGGGCCGGCCAAGCAGTGGCCTCTGGCTTATTTCCGCGAACTGGCCGAGGCGCTGGTGGCCGAGGGGCATGAGGTTCGCGTGATGGGCGGCCCCAAGGACGCCGAGGCCGGTGAGATGATCGCCAAGGGGCTCGAGGGCGCGCACAATCTCTGCGGGCGGACTCGCCTGGGCGATGCCGTGGACCTGCTCGCCGATTGCCGGCAGGCGGTGACCAATGACTCCGGCCTGATGCACGTGGCGGCGGCAGCGGGGACCCGGGTGCAGGCGATCTATGGCTCGTCTTCGCCCGATTACACGCCACCGCTGACCGACAATGCCGAGATTCACTACCTGGCGTTGGCGTGCTCACCCTGCTTCGAGCGCACCTGCCCGCTGGGCCACACCAATTGCCTCAACCACCTGCCGCCGGCGCGCTTGCTGCGCGCGATTCGCGGTTAGTCGCCGGTAGCCTCGGGTGACAGCCAGGGCGTGCGCGACGCCTCATCCGGGGCCACGCCTTCGATGTCGAGCCCCTGCCAGAGACGCTCGTGAAGCGCGGTTTCCCGCTTGAGCTGGGCGTTGAGGGTTTCCAGACCGTGTTGCTCGACCAGGGTCGGTTCCTCCGAAAGCAGCGATACGCCCAGCCCGGCACGATGCCAGTCGATGACGAAGCCCATGGCCTCGAGCACCGTGGACAAGATGTCCATGGTCGAGGCCTCGACCTTGATGCGTCGCGGCGCGAGGTCGTTGCCGAGTAGCATGAAGGTGTTGCTGCGCGGGCCGGCGGTCAGTTGCTCCCAGGCCGAGACGCGCATCGAAAGATGATCGCTGGCGATGACTACCAAGGTGTTCTTCAGTAGTCCCTCGCCGGCAAGACGTTTCACCAGATCATGTGCCATGCGGGCGGAACACTCGACACTGTAGAGGATGTCCGTGCCATCGAATTCGCCCTGGCGCCGGCGGCACTCATCGGGTGAATAGCCGTATGGCGGATGCGTGGCCAGGCTCAGGTTGACCAGTCCCCAGGGTCTTTCCTGTTTCTCCAGGCGTCGAATCTCTTCGACGGTCAAGGCATAGAGGTCGTCGTCGTAGAGGCCCCAGCTATTCAGGTCGTCCGGGTTTTCCACCCTGGGCGCGAGGTCATCGCGGCCGAGGACCCGAGAGAACCCATGCCCCTCGTAGAACCGTCCCTTGCCGGCGAAACGCTTGCTGGCGCCTCCCATGTACGTCAGCGAATAACCTTGCTCGGCGAGCAGGTCGCCCAGGCAGGAGACCCCGGGCACGACTCGCTCAAGCGGCTCCAACTGGCTGTCGTGAAGTAGCCCCGCCGGCATCAACGGAACCCCGCATTGGCTGGCGATCATGCCGGCCATGGTCCAGCCGGTGTTGTCGACCTGGCGCACGCCCTCGAACACTACGCCCTGATTGCCCAGGGCGGTGAGCGGAGCGTAGACATTGCCGAAGCGCTCGCGATCGGCGTACGTCTGCTCGAGGCTCTCCAGGTAGAGGACCAACAGGTTGGGCGGAGAGGAGGGCGCCTCGAGAATCACCGGATCAACGTAGCGCTGCTCCAGCCAGGCACCTTCCTCGGCGACGATGGCCGCACCGCGCTGCCCAATGCCGTAGAGCAGTGGATTGGTGGCCAGCAAGGCCAGGGCCAGCAGGCGCTCCAGCAGCCGCCAGCGGTGATCATGGCGGACCAGCCAGGTGAAGGACGCGAGGACCGGGAGCATGGCCAGGGTGTAGAGGATGGCGACGATGGTGCGTTCACCTCCGCCATGCTCGCTGATGCCGGCCTGCAGGTGGAAGAACACCGCGCCGAGATCGACGATGCCGAAGCTGTCGGCGAGATAGACGTAGACGCCCCAGAAAATGAGGGGCACGAGCGACCAGGGCCAGCCGCTTGCCGGTGGATGGCGCGAGGAGGCGCCCCAGTGCAGGGCGCGTGCCACCAGCAGCCAGCCGGCGGCGATGGGCGGCAGCATCCAGTAGGGGAGTCGGGTCACTGTCACGGCGGCATGGCCCAGAGCCAGGCCGAGGGCCAGCAGAACCCACCAGCGAGGCTCACGCAGCCAATCAGGCAGGGAACGTTCAAACATCATCGGAGTTGGCGCGTTCGTTCTCGTAGAGTTCGTTCAGCTTGGCATACTTCATGTACGCGTGGAACGCCGTGGTCATGGCGACCGTGAAGCCATCCGGGCCCTGGAAGATGCCGCCCTTGAGAATCAGCTTGCGCAGGGTGGCGCTGAGCGCGTGCAACACGGGGCGATAGCGGGAGGGGCGTTTGCCACGTTCCTTCATGGCCCAGGCATCGCGGCTGGAGAGCTGATCGATGCGGGTGATCCAGTGGGACAGGTCGCGATAGGTAAAGTGGCGGATGTGCACGTCGAGATCGACCACCGATGGCGCCTGGACCGAGGAGTGCGCCTTCTTGGGCAGATAGCCCGAAGTGGTGCGGTTGTACAGTCGCGTGACCGGGTCGGGATAGAAGCCCGCCGCGCGGATCCAGTGGTTGCCGGCGAAGTTGCGCCGCCTGAAACGATAGGCCTGTCGGGGATCGTCGAGCGTCAGTTGCTGGATCGCCGTGACCGCATCATCGTCGAGACGCTCGTCGGCGTCCAGAGCGAGGATCCAGTCGTGCTGTGCCTGGGGAACGGCGAAGGCCTTCTGGGGGCCGTCGCCCAGGTAGGACTGGTGAATGACCCGGGCACCGGCCGCTTCGGCCAGGCTCACGGTGTCGTCCTTGCTGCCGGAGTCGACGACGATGACTTCCTCGCAGACGCGTTGCAGCGAGGTGATGCAGTCGACGACGTTGTCCGCCTCGTTGAGGGTGATGATGATGCCGGTAATCGGAGTCATGTGCTGGGCTCGCTTGTCGGGGACGGCGCCAGGTGCCGAGCGATCCGCTCGGCGGCGGCTTCCAGGTCGATGGCATGCATGTCGGTTTCGCCGGCTCCCTCGGGGGGACGGAAGGCGAGGCGTCGACTCGCCTCGTTGCAGGTCTGCCAGCGCAGGGGCGTCGCCGAGCGGCGAGCGGGATAGAAGCCGGCGGTAGCGCGATCCAGGCAGCCGGCGATGTGCAGGGGGCCAGTGGAGCCGGCGATGAACAGGTCTGCCGCGGCGAGGCTCAGGGCAAAGTCGCCGAGGCCATCTCGCGCCGGCAGCCGATGGGCGTCGAGCGCCATGTCCTCCAGGGTCCGGAGCAGCGCGTCGGCATTATCTTCCTCGCCGGGGCCGGCGGTCAGGATCCACACCGGTGACACACTCTCTTTCAGATGCGAGGCGACGCCTTGAGCCAATCGAGCATAGGCCTCCGCCGTCAGGTTGACCGCCGAGCCGCCGCTACCGGCGTGCAGGAATACCCAGGGGCGCTCTGGATCGATGGCCAGTTCCTCGGCGACCCGGCGCCGTTGCGCGTCTTGCTCGTGTGTGGAAAGCGGCCAGTAGGGAGGCGCCGGGCGCTCCGGCGGCGACAGCCCCAGAACATCCACCAGGGCCTCCGCCAGTTCCATGTTGTAGACGTATTCGGGTTTCGCCGAATGTGACCTGCGCTGGGTGATACGGTGATTGTAGAATAGCTGGGCCCACTTGGTCGCCGGTGCCAGGCGCAACGGAATGCCGGCGCGCCAGCCCAGCCAGCCGGTGCGTGGCGTGGAGAACAGGGTCAACAGGGCATCGAAGTTGGCTGCCCGTACTCGGGCCAGCAAGTCGCGCCGGGCGTCATGGTCGGCCTCGTCGCCCGGATCGATGATGACCTCGTCCACCCAGGGGCAGAGCCGTGCCACGGGCGCGGTGTAGCCGGGTACCAGGACACTGACGTGGGGGGCGGGCTCACAGGCCTTCAGGCACGCCAGGGCTGGCCAGGCGAGCATGAAGTCGCCGAGCTTGTCATTGCGCACGACTAGCAGGCGGGGCGGTTGTTGGTTCAAGAAATGTGTCATCGGGACTCCCGGACCCCGATACCGCTAACGGAGGATGCCTTGAAAGCCAAGGTCATGCAGATCTGCCTTTCCGACGGTTGGGGCGGACTCGAAATGTATCCGGCTCGGATTATACCTGAGCTGGCTCGCCAGGGGTGGGAGGCGCACGGCCTGGCCCTCGAAGGTTCTCGCGTTGCCTCGAGCCTCGCGGAAGCCGGCGCCGAGCCGCTGACGCTAGCCTCCCGTGGGCAGGCGCTATGGCGAATCCAGCGTATCCTGGCCTACTTGAAGACCCATGGTATCGAGGTGCTGCATTGTCACAAGTCCAGCGACCTGCGACTGGGGGCGCTGCTTGTCAGTCTTCGACCGCAACTCAGGTTGTTCTTCACCGATCACATGGGCGTTACTCGCCCCAAGCGCGACCCTTTTCATCGCTGGAGTTACGGCAAGGTGCATCGTCTGTTCTCGATCAGCGAGGCAACGCGACGGCGCAACCTGAAAGCCTTTCCGCTGCCGGCCGAACGGATCCGTCGGCTTTATCTGGGCATCGATCCGACGCCTTATGCCGATGATCTCGATGTCGGCGAGAAGGCGGCGCTGCGTGCTGAACTGGGTATACCGGAAGGAACGGTGGCGATTGGATTGCCGGGGCGCTTCTCCCGGGGCAAGGGCCAGTTGCTGTGGATCGAAGCGCTGAGCCGGCTGGCCGAGATGGCGCCGACCCAGGCCTGGCAAGGCGTGTTGATCGGCGGACTCACGGCGGGCGAGGGCAGCGATGAAGCGGTCGTCGCCGAGCTGCGCGGGCGTGTGGCGGAATTGGGGCTCGAGTCGCGAGTGAGCTTCGCCGGTTTCCGCTCCGACTTGCCGTCCTGCCTGAAGGCGCTGGATATCGTCTGTGTTCCGTCGCGCAACGAGGCCTTCGGCCTGACGGTCATCGAAGCCATGGCGGCTGGCCGCCCGGTGGTGGGCTCGTCGAGCGGCGCCATTCCCGAGCTGGTCAGCGAGGATTCGGGGCGTCTCGCCCCGCCCGATGCGCCAGAGACTTGGGCCTCGGCGCTGGTCGAGCTTCTGGGAGATGCCGGTCTGCGTGAAAGGCTCGGGGCGGCCGGGCGGCGTCGCGTTCAGGAGGAATTCACGCTGGCGGGCCACGTGGCGGCCCTGGTCGGGGAATATGCCGGTCAGGAGCCGGTCCCGGAGGCGTAACCCTCTCGGACGGCAGCGATGGCCGAGGGGGCATCGAACTTGGCCAGCGAGCGGGCCAGACGCTCGAGGTTGGCGTTCTGCCAGCCGCCAGGAGCGCGCAGGCGACAGCGATCCAGGTCGATCAGCCAGACCGTTTCCGAGGCATCGACCAGCAGGTTGCGGGCGTTGAGGTCCACATGGTCCAGCCCGGCATCGTGGAAGCGGCGGATGGTGGTGCCGACACGGCGCAGCAAGGCCGCGTCAGCCTCGGGAAGGCAGTCGGCCAGGGCACGGGCACCGGGCAGTCGGACGGTGATCAGGCCGGCTTCGTAGGCGAGACCGTGGCGGGTCACGCCGGCGGCCACCGGGCGGGGCACGGGCAGGCCGAGTGCGTGGAGGTGGGCGGTCAGGCGCATCTCGCGAAAGGCACGGCTGCGTTCCGCCCCGCACCACAGGTAACGCTCGGTGCTGATGCGGGCGATGAGCCCGCCGCGACGATAAGGGCGCAGCACCCATTGCTCGTTGCCCGCTGCGAGAAACAGGCTGGCGCCGCGCCCGGGTGCGGCGCCGACGACAAGGCCTGCCTGGCGCCAGTACTCGGGAGCGAAGAGATGCGGCCCGATTTGTGGCGCCCCGTCGGCGTCACATAAACTGTCCGCATCATATAGAATGCCAATCTTTCCCGTTCGATACGTTGCCAATCGCATGAAGCATCCTCTGCCCGTCCGACCTGCGCACATCGGCGTGCTGCGTCTCTCCGCCCTGGGCGATGTCTGCAACCTGGTACCGACGGTTCGTGCCCTGCAACGCCAATGGCCCGAGGCGCGCATCACCTGGATCATCGGCAAGGGCGAGCACAGTCTACTGGCCGGACTTTCCGGGGTCGAGTTCATCGTCTATGACAAGTCCACCGGGCTTGCGGGCATGCGCGAGCTCTGGCGCCGCCTCGGCGATACCCGCTTCGACGTGCTGCTGCACATGCAACAGGCCCTGCGGGCCAGCGTGTTGTCGCTGGGCCTCAAGGCAGACCTGCGCATCGGCTACGACAAGGCGCGCGCCAAGGACGCCCAGCACTGGTTCACCCATCGACAGCTCGCTCCTCATCCGCAGGCCCATGTCCTGGAATCCTTTCTCGATTTCGCCCGTCTGCTGGGCGTCGAGGACCTCTCGCTGGACTGGTCGTTGCCGGTGCCCGAGAGTGCCCACAAGGAAGCGGCCAGTTTCACGTCGGGAGCGCCCTATATTCTGATGAGTCCCTGTGCCAATCCACGCCTGCGCAACTTCCGCAATTGGTCGGCAGAGGGCTACGCCGCGGTGGTCGAGCACGTCTGGGTGCAGCATGGCTTGAAGACGGTGCTAACCGGCGGCGGCAGCACCCAGGAACGCGAGATGGGGCAGCGCATCGCCGCGCAGGCCCAGCCCGGCGCGGTCATCGATGCGATCGGCGAGTCGTCGCTCAAGGGACTGCTGGCCTTGATCGACGAGGCGCGGGCGGTCATCGCTCCGGACTCGGGGCCGGTCCACATGGCCAACGCCATGGGCACGCCCACCGTCGGTCTGTTCGCCACCACCAATCCGGAGCGTGCCGGGCCCTATTGCTGGCGCGACTTCGTGGTCAATCGCTATCCTGACGCTGTGCGTACCTACCTGCACAAGGACCCCGATACACTGCCCTGGGGGCAGCGTGTCCGTCACCCCGATGCGATGTCACTGATTCACGCCGATGATGTGATCGACCGGTTCGAGGCGTTGTTGGCCACGGCCCGCAAGCAAACGGAGTTCCCCGATGAAACTTGACCTGACCGCCCTTGAGCGCGCTCGCCTGCTGGTGGTGGGCGACGTCATGCTCGATCGTTACCTGCATGGCGGCACTTCGCGCATCTCTCCCGAAGCCCCGGTTCCCGTGGTCAGGGTCGAGGAGGATGAAGATCGCCCGGGTGGCGCCGCCAACGTGGCACTCAATATCGCCTCGCTCGGGGCTCGGGCGGCACTGGCCGGCCTGGTTGGCGACGACGGCAATGCCGATCGACTGGTGCATCGCCTGGAGGATGTCGGTGTAAGCACTCACTTCGTTCGCAGCCCCGATATTCCGACCATCACCAAGCTGCGGGTGATGAGCCGCAACCAGCAGCTGATCCGGCTCGATTTCGAGGAAGGGCTGGGAAAGGTCGATACGCAAGGGCTGGCGGCCCAGGTGGAGGAAGCGCTGCCCGATGCCGATCTGGTGATCCTCTCTGATTACGGCAAGGGAACCCTGGCCGATGTCGCCGCCCTGATTGCCCGGGTGCGCGCTGCCGGCAAGCGGGTGCTGGTCGACCCCAAGGGTAGCGATTTCAGCAAGTACCGTGGTGCCAGCGTGATCACGC
Source organism: Halomonas eurihalina (assembly GCF_008274785.1). GTDB lineage: Bacteria > Pseudomonadota > Gammaproteobacteria > Pseudomonadales > Halomonadaceae > Halomonas > Halomonas eurihalina. Next base: position 24,187 of record NZ_VTPU01000015.1, on the reverse strand, counting down.
CCAATTTGACCGAGTTCGAGGCGGTGGCGGGGCCTTGCCCCGATGACGCCACCCTGGCTGCTCGCGGCGAGGCGTTGCGTGCCGAGCTGGAACTCGAAGCGCTGCTGATCACCCGCAGCGAGAAAGGCATGACGTTGATTCGTGAGGGAGCCGAGCCCTTGCATCTGCCGACGCGGGCCCGGGAGGTCTTCGACGTGACCGGTGCCGGCGATACCGTGATTGGCGTACTGGGGCTGGCGCTGGCCGCCGGTCATGGCTTCCCCGAGGCCATGACGCTCGCCAACCTGGCTGCCGGCCTGGTGGTCGCCAAACCCGGCACCGCGACGCTGTCCATCGCCGAGCTCTATACCGCCGTGCACGGCGACAAGCTGGCCGAGTTCGGTGTCATCGAGGAAGCGCCGTTGTGCGAGGCCGTGCGCGCCGCCCAGGCGAGGGGCGAGCGCGTGGTGATGACCAACGGCTGCTTCGACATCCTGCACGCCGGCCATGTGGCTTACCTCGAGCATGCCCGCCAGCTCGGCGACCGGCTGATCGTGGCGGTCAACAACGATGCCTCCATCGCCCGCCTCAAGGGCGCCTCGCGGCCGATCAATCCCCTGGCGCGGCGCATGCAGGTGCTGGCCGGACTGGGGGCTGTCGACTGGGTGGTGCCGTTCGCCGAGGATACCCCGCAGCGGCTGATCGAGGCGGTGCTGCCTGACGTGCTGGTCAAGGGTGGCGATTACCAGCCCGAGCAGATCGCCGGTGGCGAGGCGGTACGTGCTGCCGGAGGCGAAGTTAAGGTGCTGGGCTTTGAGGACGGCGTTTCCACCACTGCCATGATCTCCACCATTCTCGACCGGGAACGCTGATGGCCGGCGGCCATCCCTGGGCGCGTCGCCTTTATTCCGCCGCCCTGCTGGCGCTGGCACCATTGCTCTGGTGGCGGGTGTGGCGCGAGCATCGCGCTGGCCACTCCCGGGGAGAGCGGCTTGGCTGGATCCCTGTCTCGCCGGATGCCGATCGTCCTTTGTGGCTGCATTGCGCCTCGGTTGGCGAGGTCCAGGCCGCGCAACCGCTGATCGAGGCCTTGCGCAAGCGCTACCCACAGCACCGCCTGGTGATCACCACCATGACGGCCACCGGCGCCGAACGTGCCATGGCATTGGCTGAAGCCGACAGCGACGAGGCTGGAGGCGAAGTGAGTCATTACTTCCTGCCCCTGGACTTTCCCTGTGCCGCCCGGCGTTTCGTCGCTCGCCTGAGACCGAGACTGGCGATCTTCTTCGAGACCGAGCTCTGGCCCAACCTGCTGGCTTCCTGCGAGCGGCGTGGTGTACCCGTGGCCGTGGTTAACGGCCGCCTGTCGGCACGCTCGTTTCGCACTTATCGACGCCTGCGTCGCTTGATGCAAGAGGCGCTGTCCCATGTCGACTGGCTGGGCGCCAAGTCACGGCAGGACGCCGAACGCTTCGCAGAACTCGGCATGGCGGAGGACGCCACCTCGGTGACTGGCTCGCTGAAGTTCGATATCGCCCTGAATGACGAAGCCTTCAAGGTGAGTGAGCGCTTGCATACCTTGCTGGGCGGGCGACCGGTCTGGGTGGCGGGGTCCACGCATCCCGGCGAGGACGAGGCACTGCTGACGGCCCATGCCCGGGTGCGCGAGATACGGCCCGAGGCGTTGCTGATCCTCGTGCCGCGTCATCCCAGACGCTTCGAGGCGGTGGCCGAGCTCTGTGCGGTGCGCGGGCTGGCATGCGCCCGACGCTCGAAAGGCGAGACACCGGGCGCCGAAACGGCCGTCTATCTGGGCGATACCATGGGCGAGCTGCGTACCCTCTACGGCGCGGCGGACCTGGCCTTCGTCGGCGGCAGCCTCGTGCCGGTGGGCGGTCACAACCTGCTCGAGCCGGCCGCCATGGGTGTGCCAGTGTTGACTGGCCCCGAGCTGGCCAACTTCGAGGACGTGGCCGAGACACTGCGCGAGCACGATGCCCTGGTGGAAGTGGACGACGGCGAGGCCCTGGCAGAGGCCCTGTTGCGCCTGTTCGGCGAGCCGGCGGAAAGGCAGCGGCTCGCCGAGGCCGGCCGAACGGTGGTCGAGGCCAATCGGGGGGCCCTGGACCGAACCCTGGACGGTCTGGAGGCGCTACTTTCCAGGTAAGTGAGTGCTTGCTTACCTTGGGGTCAGGCGTTCTACTCCCTGGTCGGTGCCGAGCAGCAACACATCGGCGCCGCGGGCGGCGAACAGACCATTGGTCACCACGCCGACGATGGCGTTGAGCCGGGCTTCCATGGCTTCGGGGTCGTCGATCATGAACTCGTAGCAGTCGAGGATCTGATTGCCGTTGTCGGTGATCACCCCTTCACGATAGACCGGATCTGCGCCCAGCATGACCAGTTCCCGCGCCACGTAGGAACGCGCCATGGGAATCACCTCCACGGGCAGCGGAAAGTCGCCCAGGCACTCGACGCGCTTGGAGGCATCGGCGATGCACACGAAGCGTTCCGAGCAGGCGGCGACGATCTTCTCTCTTGTCAGGGCCGCGCCGCCGCCCTTGATCATATGCAAGTGAGCGTTCACTTCGTCGGCACCGTCGACATAGACGGGAAGTGTGCCGGTTTCGTTGAGTTCGAAGATTTCGATGCCGTGACCACGCAGCCGCTCGGCGGTGGCCTCCGAGCTGGCCACCGCGCCACGGAAATCGTCGCGTAGGGTGGCCAGCTTGTCGATGAAACGGTTGGCGGTGGAACCGGTACCGACGCCGATGACGGTGTGGCGCCCGAGCAACGGGCGGATTTCGTCGAGAGCGGCGGCGGCCACGGCGTCCTTGAGTTCGTCCTGGGTCATGTCCTGCTCGCTTTCCGGTAGGTGGCGAATGCGGCGCTATTATAGGCCATGTCATCGCCGCGTGCTGGACGCCATGGCAGGCGGGATGCTACCAATAAGGGTTCCCTTCATACCGCATCGGGACGCGCTGGGCGCATGCGTGGCGCCCGCGGCTCCTGCGGCTCTCACGCGCTACCCCATTGGGATATCAGGATGCTCGAAGCCACCGTCAAGAAAATCCTTCAGGCCCGGGTCTACGAAGCCGCCCGGGAAACGCCGATTTCGCCGGCCCCCTTTCTCTCCCGTCGGTTCAACAACCAGATCCTGATCAAGCGCGAGGACCTGCAGCCGGTCCATTCCTTCAAGATTCGCGGCGCCTACAATCGCATGACTCAGTTGTCCGACGAACAGAAGGCCAAGGGCGTGATCGCCGCCTCGGCGGGCAACCATGCCCAGGGGTTGGCGATGGCCGCCAAGCAGATGGGCGTCAAGGCGGTGATCGTGATGCCGCGAATCACGCCGGAGATCAAGGTGCAGGCCGTGCGTGCCTGGGGCGCCAAGGTGGTGCTCAAGGGCGATGCCTTTGCCGCCGCCGCCGTCCACGCTCAGGAGCTGATCAAGGAACACGGCTACACCTATATCCCGCCCTTCGACGATGTCGATGTCATTGCCGGCCAGGGTACCGTCGCCATGGAGATTCTGCGTCAGCAGGGAGGGCGTCTGGATGCCATCTTCGTGCCGGTGGGCGGCGGTGGCCTGATCGCCGGCATCGCGGCCTACGTCAAGTATCTGCGCCCGGAGATCAAGGTGATCGGCGTGGAGTCGGAAGACAGCGCCTGCCTCAAGGCGGCGCTGGAAAGCGGCGAGCGGGTGACGCTCGACCAGGTCGGCGTCTTCGCCGAAGGGGTGGCCGTGGCACAGATCGGCGAGGCACCCTTCGCGATCATGCGCGACCTGGTGGACGGCGTCATCACCGTCAACACCGACGAGATGTGCGCCGCGGTGAAGGACATCTTCGAAGAGACACGTGCGGTATCCGAGACCTCCGGGGCGCTGTCGCTGGCCGGCTTGAAGAAGTACATCCAGTCGACCGGCGTCACCGGGGAGACCCTGATCTGCATCAACTCGGGGGCCAACACCAACTTCGACCGCCTGCAGCACATCGCCGAGCGCACTGAATTGGGCGAGCAGCGCGAAGCGATTCTGGCGGTGACCATTCCCGAGCGCCCCGGCAGCTTCAAGAAGTTCTGCCGGACCATCGGCAAGCGCATGGTCACCGAGTTCAACTATCGCTATGCCGACCCCGAGCAGGCGCATATCTTCGTCGGCGTCCAGGTCAAGCCGGGCGGCGAGGATCGCCAGGCGGTAATCGACAAGCTGCGTGATGCCGGCTATCCGGTGGAGGATCTCACCGAGAATGAACTGGCCAAGCTGCATATTCGTCACCTGGGCGGTGGGCGCCCGAAGGAGCGCTTCGAAGAGGAAGTCTATCGCTTCGAGTTTCCCGAGCGCCCCGGCGCTTTGATGAACTTCCTGACGCACCTGCCCCAGGACTGGAACATTTCGCTGTTCCATTATCGCAATCACGGTGCGGCCTATGGACGCGTGCTGGTGGGCATGCAGGTGCCCAATGGCGATCACCGTCATGTCGAGGGGTACTTCGACGAGATCGGATATCGCTACTGGAAGGAGAGCGAGAATCCGGCGTATCGACTATTCATGGCGTGAGTCATGCGATGTAAGCGCTAACTTACTTCGTGAAGCCCGCCGGAAAGGCCTTGGTTTCGCGCTTTTTTCCGGGCATGGTGGTTGTCATGCTCGGCCCCCTCGGCTACTCTCTGCCCGGCATGAGCGCCAATAAATGGCGCTTTCATGGCGTTTTCGGAAGATGGCGGCAGTGTCGCCGACGATAACTATCGTTGCTGAATGTTATCGCTGAAAACGCAAACGTTCAGCCATGACGGTTCATGACATGGTCTTGGGACAACGACGTGAGAAAACGACGAGGGAGTCGACGATGAAGCGTAAGCCCGATCTGATCATGATACTGGTGCTGTTGTTCAGTATCGCGGTCGTGGTGACCGGCTATGCTCAGGCCTTGGCGGGCAACTGATCGCGACGTTTCAGCACTCTTGGGTGACAAGGATATCGGGGCGGTCGACACATGATGTGTCGGCCGCCTTTTTCATTGGGGGCGGCTCATGAGGGAAGCTCAGGGTCGCAGGACCCGGCGGTCACTGACGATGGCGTCCAGCGGCACGTCCCAGGGCGCTACCGGTAGCCGCTCTACACGCTGGCAGTCATGGGCTAGACCGATCAGGCGAGGCCGGGGGCCGGGGCGACGGGTGAACGCGAGAGTGCGGTCGTAGAAGCCGCCTCCCATACCGATGCGCTGGCCGTCATCGTCGAAGCCGACCAGCGGCAGGAGGATAACGTCCAGGGCCCAGGCTGCCTGGCGTCGGGCACGATGCGCGCCGTGTCGGGTATCGGGTTCTGAGATGCCGAAGCGATTGGTCACCATGGGCGTATCGCCATGGTAATGGACGAACCACAGGGTGTTGGGCGCCAGCGGGCGCAACACCGGCAGATAGGCGCGGGCCCCGCGTTTAGCGAGCCAGGGTAGCAGCGGCGTCGGGTCGATCTCGCCGTCGTTGGGCAAGTAGAGCGCTACGTGCCGGGCTCTGAAAACTTCCGGCAATCGGCGCAGGGTACGGCACAGCCGCCGGGAGGCGGCACCCTGCTCGCGTGGGTCGAGCTCGCGTCGACGCTGGCGCAGTTCTCGCCGAAGTTCGCGTCGTGTGATGGGTGCGGCAGGATCCTGCATGAAGTTCATGTTGGACAAAGTTCCCCAGAATGCCGCTGTCGTTCTGGCCCTTGAACCCATTGGTTCAAGGTGGGTGGCCGCAGTCGAACCGTCAGGCTTTCCGTCTCACGGACATGCACACGGGTCCGACTAGCTGTTGGCCCCCTGGGTAATGCGCATAGGCTCGAGGGACTATAACGACTGGCGGACACCCCAGGGAACGTCTTCTATCCTAGCAGAGCCGCCGGCCTGGCCAAAGGGAAGAATCCCCTCAACGACTGGGAGCGTCGGCAAGCGCCTTTTCCAGTCGCTGGCTGAGTTCGCTCAGGCTTTGCTCGTGGGCGCGTTGCTCGTCCTGAGTCTCGAGCAGCTCGTTGGCGATGTTCAAGGCGGCCATGATGGCGACCTTCTCGCGGTCGACCACCTTACCTTGAGCGTGGATGCCTTGCATGGCGCGGTCCAGGTAGCGCGCCGCGCGTTCGAGCTTGCTTTCCTCGTCCGGTGGGCAGGCGATGACGTACTGCCGTTCCAGCAGGGTTATCTCGATGGTGGGCCGTGAAGAGTCGCTCATGGGTGCTCCGGAGGGCCGAGGGCGCGCCTCGGGGGTTCGATGCGTTAACATCGAGGGGAATACGAAGTTTCAGTCACTATAAGAGAGCCGTTCAAGCGCGGTCAACGCGCGTGGCTCCACCATGGATTGCGTCATGTCACTGATCAACGAACGCCAGGACTTTTCCACCATCGCCGATACGTTCCTGCTGCATGGCAGCATGCAGTCCCCGGCCTTTCTGGACGGCCGTCTGTGCGCCTCGCTGGCGTTGCACGACCTCGATGCCGAGGGTTGGCTAGAGACGGTCTGCGTCAACCTGGGCGTTGAGCAGCCCAGGGACGAGCCATCCGCCGAGCGCCTGCTGGGCTGGCGGCGCCAGACGCTGGAGGCCTTGTCTGCGGCGGAGATGAACTATGAGCCCCTGCTGCCCGATGAGCTGTTCTCGCTGGCGGAACGCGCCCAGGGCCTTCAGGACTGGACGCTGGGATTCCTCGAGGTGGTACGCGACGCCGGCGACCAGCCCCGCAAGCAGTGGTCGGAGACCCTCCGGGAGGCCATCGACGACCTGGGCGGATTGGCGGATATAGAGACGGATCTCGAGGATAACGCCGAGAACGAGAATGACCTGTTCGCCCTGACCGAACACGTGCGGATGGCGGCCATGCTGCTGTATACCGAGCAGCATCCCGGCAAACCGCAGGTGGAGCAGGTTGAAGAGCCGGGCCCGGCCCACTAAGGAAACTCTGCCTTGTCGTTCGCCAGGAGCTGTTATGCCGCTCGATGCCCAGTCCCGCCCGCCCCCCATCTGTCTTGATGAATATCGGAGGCGACGCCGTCGCCTCATCGATGCGTTGCCGGCGGATGCCGCCGTGCTGTTGCCCAGCGCCTCCCTGGTTACGCGCTCCAGAGACAGCGAATTCCCGTTCCGTCAGGACAGCGACTTCCACTACCTGAGCGGTTTTTCCGAACCGGACGCCCTGCTGGTGCTGCTGCCTGGCCGCGCCGAAGGGGAATGCGTGCTGTTCTGCCAGGACCGGGACCCGGCCATGGAAATCTGGACGGGGCGTCGCCTCGGTGCCGAAGGAGCCGTTCGCGCGCACGGAATCGATCAGGCCTTCGAGAATGCCGAGCGCGATGCCCGCCTGATCGAGCTGCTGGCGGGGCGTGTCACCCTCTATCTGCCCCTGAGCGATGCCTCGGCGTTGCGCCTGGCGGAGCAGTTGCGTGCCGAGTTGGTGGCCCGCCCTCGCCAGGGAGGTCCGGTGCCGTTGGCCTTTGCCGATGTGACACCGTTGCTGCATGAGCAGCGCCTCATCAAGAGCGACGCCGAGCTTGCGCTGCTGCGCCATGCCGGCGAGATCAGTGCCGATGCCCACTGTCGGGCGATGCGGGCCTGCCGCCCGGGGCTTGCCGAATATCAGCTACAGGCCGAGCTGGAGCACGAGTTTCGCTGGCGGGGCGGCAGTGGGCCGGCCTACGCCAGTATCGTCGCTGGCGGGCGCAATGCTGGTGTGCTGCACTACATTGATAACCGGGAGGCCCTGCGCGACGGGGAGCTGGTGCTGATCGACGCCGGTGCTGAGTTCGATCTCTATGCCGGCGACATCACACGAACCTTTCCGGTCAACGGGCGCTTCACGCCGGCGCAGCGGGCGCTGTACGAGGTGGTGCTGGTGGCCCAGCAACGGGCCATCGAGGCTGTGCGCCCCGGCACCACCCTCAAGGCGATTCATCAGGGCGTGGTGCGAGATCTCGCGGCCGGTCTCATGGCCCTGGATATCCTGGCCGATGATGGCGAGGAAGCGCCCGAGTCGATCGTTGCGCGACGTTTCTATCCCCATGGCACCTCGCACTGGCTGGGGCTCGATGTCCACGATGTCGGCACCTATCGCCGAGATGGCGAACCACGATGCCTGACGCCCGGCATGGTGATCACCATCGAACCCGGCCTCTACATGCCGGACGACGACGATCTACCGGCGGCATTTCGCGGCATCGGCATTCGTATCGAGGACGATGTCGCCGTGACACTCGAGGGGTGCGAGGTGCTGACTCGAGCGGTACCCAAGCAGGTGGCTGATATCGAGGCCCTGATGGATGAAAAGTGATCACTTGGCGGTCCGTCGAAACTGCCTTTATGTAATGTACATTATGAAATATCGGAGGGCCGTGCATGAGCGAATCGAGCTCGGCTGAGGTGCCGCGGCGCGTGGATATCGCGATCGTCGGTGGCGGCCTGGTCGGTGCCAGCCTGGGGGCGGCGCTGGCGCCATTGATGCGTGACCGGGCGCTGTCCGTGGCGGTGATCGAGGCTGCGCCCATGGCCGAAGGCCTGGACGCTCCCTGGCAGCCAAGCTTCGATGCCCGGGCCAGCGCGATTTCTCGCGGAACGGCGAACCATTTCGACAGCCTGGGCGTGTGGTCGAGCATGGCCGAGCGCGCCTCGCCGATCCGCTGCATTCATGTCAGTGAGCGGGGGCGGCTGGGCGCGACCCGGTTGCGTGCCGAGGAATTCGGCGAGGAGGCCATGGGGCACGTGATTCCCAATGCCTGGATGGGCCGTGTCCTGCATCGTCGGCTTGCCGAGCTGCCCCTGGCCTGGCATTGCCCGGCTCGAGTGGAAAACATCCAACCCCGGGCCGGTGGCCATTGGCTGGAGCTTTCCGATGGCGCCCGGCTCGAGGCTGGCCTGACGGTACTGGCCGATGGTGGTCGTTCGGGGCTCAAGGAGCGTCTTGGCATCGAGAGCCGAGAACACCCCTACGAGCAGGCTGCCGTGATCGCTACGGTGGCCCTCGACCGCCCCCACGACGGCATGGCCTACGAGCGTTTCACGCCTTCGGGCCCCATCGCCCTGCTGCCCATGGCCGGACAGTGCATGGCGCTGGTCTGGACCTTTGCGGCCGGCGGCGAGCGGGATGCCCTGGCGCTGTCCGATGCCGATTTCCTGGCGCGCCTGCAGGCTTCCTTCGGGGATCGGGCGGGACGCTTCCGGCGTGTTGGCAAGCGCCATGCCTATCCGCTCTCGCTGGTCACCGCCAGCGAAACGGTGCGTCCTGGCCTGGCGGTGATGGGCAATGCCGCCCATGCCCTGCATCCGGTGGCCGGGCAAGGTTTCAACCTGGCCCTGCGGGGCGTGATGGACCTGGTGGCTGCCATTGAGGCGGGGCTGGCGCGAGGCGATGCACCGGGAGAGGCGGCCACGCTGAACGATTTCGAGGCCCGTCGCAGCGGGGATCGGGACAATGTGATTCGTTTCAGCGATGGCCTGGTGCGACTGTTCGGCTACGATCATCCGCTGTTATCGCATGCCCGCGCCGCCGGTCTGGTAGGGCTCAATCTGCTGGGGCCGCTGCGTCGCACCTTGGCCAGGCGGGCCATGGGCATGGAACGATGATGATGCCAGAGATGACGATGCCAGAGATGGCGGTGGTAAAGATGGCGGTGCTAAAGATGAAAGGGACGACGCCCCATGAAGACTGACACGGCAGGTAACGAGGTGATGATCGTCGGTGGTGGCATGGTCGGCGCGACCCTGGCGTGCCTGCTGGGGCAGGCCGGCGTGTCGGTGATGCTGCTGGATGCCAGGCCGGGCCCCGTGGATGCTGAGACGGCAGGGCGTGGACCGGCGGATCTGCGGGTCAGTGCACTGACGCCGGTGTCCCAGCGTCTGCTGGATGGCCTGGGCGTGTGGGCGTCGATGCGCGGGCGTCGTGTCACGCCGTATCGTCATATGCGGGTCTGGGACGGCGAGGGCTCCGGTGAGGTGAGCTTTTCCGCCGATCAGGCGGGCCTGCCGGTCCTCGGTCATATCGTCGAGAATGACGTGGTGGTGGCGGCCCTGGAGGCACGTCTGGCGGAGCTGCCGACGGTGCGGCGGCGCTTCGCCGCGCGGGTCGAGGGGCTCGAGATGCCGCCTGGCGATAGCCCGGTGTTGAGCCTGGAGAGCGATGAAAGGCTAAGCGCGCCTCTGGTGGTGGCCGCCGATGGGGCGCGTTCGCCGCTGCGGGAGATGGCCGGGATCGAGACCCGGTCGCATGACACTGGCCAGGTGGCGCTGGTGACCTCGGTGCGCACCGAGCGTCCTCACGCTGGTGTGGCACGACAGGCCTTCCTGGCCGATGGGCCGCTGGCGTTCTTGCCGCTGACCCTGGACGGCGATGACCGTCATTGCTCGATCGTCTGGTCGACCTCGCCGGATGAGGCCGAGCGGCTGTCAGCGTTGCCGGCGGAAGCGCTGGGAGCGGAGCTGGAGGCCGGCATCGGTGCCTGCCTGGGCCGGGTGACGCCGACTGACCGGGCGATGTGCCTGCCGCTGACCCAGCGTCATGCCGAACGCTATACGCTGCCGGGGCTGGCCCTGGTGGGCGATGCCGCGCACAGCATTCACCCCTTGGCGGGTCAGGGCGCCAATCTGGGCTTGATGGATGTGGCGGTGCTGGCCGAGGAACTGCTCGAGGCACGGCGACGCGGCATCGCGCTGGGCGACGAGGCCTGGCTGGCACGCTATGCGCGTCGTCGTCGGGGCGACAATGCCGCCATGTTGCGCCTGATGGATGGGTTCAGGCTGCTGTTCGGGGCGCGCCATCCAGCGCTGACCCTGGCGCGCAACCTGGGGCTCACCGGTGTCGACCGGCTGGGCCCCGTCAAGCGCTTGCTGATGCAGCAGGCGGCGGGTCGGCGGGGCCGCCTGCCCGACACCTGCCTGTGAGCCGCTACACCGTCAGCGCTTGCGTTCATCCAGCACGTTCAAGGCCTTGAGCAGATTCAGGGCCTCGCCGAGCTGGTAGTCGTCGCGCAGGCGGGCATTGAGCTCACCGCTTTCTGCGTCCTTGCCGTTGCCGGCCAGGTGGCCCTCCAGGTCGGCCTCGCGGACTCGCAGGTCATGGCCCTGGGCGACCTCGAGACGACCGCGAACCACTTCGACATCGGGCTCGATGCCCAGGGCCTGGATGGAGCGGCCGCTGGGCGTGAAGTAGCGCGCGGTGGTCAGCTTGAGTGCGTCGTTCTCGCCCAACGGCATGATCTGTTGAACCGATCCCTTGCCGAAGCTCTCGGTACCCATCACCACGCCGCGTCGCTGGTCCTGCAAGGCGCCGGCGACGATCTCCGCCGCCGAAGCACTGCCGCCATTGATCAATACCACCAGGGGAACATCGGGGGCGGTGGTGGCGCGATTGGCGTAGAAGCTCAATTCGCTGTCGGCCAACCGGCCTTCGGTGTAGACGATACGGCCATCGTCGAGGAAGGCATCGGCCACGTCGACGGCGGCCTGAAGCACGCCACCTGGGTTGTTGCGAAGATCAAGCACCAGCCCCTGCAGCGGGCCATCCTTGGTCAAGTCATTCAAGGCCTTGACGACCTGCTCGCCGGTGCGGGCCTGGAACTGGCTGACCCGCAGATACCCGTAACCCGGGGCCAGGGTGTCACTCTTCACGCTCTGGGTCCGAATGACTTCGCGTGCCAGGGTGATGTTACGCGGCGCATCTTCGCCCTGGCGCAGGATGGTCAGACGGATATCGGTGCCTGGGTCGCCACGCATCAGGTCGACCGCTTCCTGCAGCGACATGCCCTCGGTCGGGGTGTCGTCGATGCGCAGGATGGTGTCCTGTGCCTGGAGGCCGGCGCGGGAGGCGGGTGTGTCATCGATGGGCGTGATCACGGTGATCTGGCCGTCGCGCTTGCCGACCTCGATACCCACGCCGCCGAACTCGCCCTGGGTGGATTCACGCAGGTTCTCGTAGGCCTCGGCATCGAGATAGGAGGAGTGCGGGTCCAGCTCGCTCAACATGCCACGCATGGCGTTGTGCAGCAGGGTGGCGTCATCGACCTCTTCGACATAGGCACGCTTGATGCGCTCGAACACTTCGGCGAAGGCCTGGATCTCGGCCACCGGCAGGTCGTCTTCGGTCTCGGGGGCGGCGACGACGGGAAGCGGAGCGGCGAGCAGGGCGATGGGAAGCAGCAGTGCTCCCAGGCGGCGCCGAAGGGTGGGACTTGGAGGCATGCGGTCTCTCGCGGTTCCATTGGAGTAAGCCCAGCATAGCGTGGGCATGGCGGCCAAGAAAACACTGATACAAGAGGGCGGCCCTTTCGGGCGTCCACATGGCGCTTATCGCTGGGCTACCCAGCCCTGAGGATCGATGGGGTCACCGGCGCGCCGCACCTCGAAATACAGGCCCGGCGAGGACTGTCCACCGGTAGCGCCCACCACGCCGATGCTCTGTCCTGTCTCGACGGCCGCGCCGACCTCGACGTTGAAGTGCTGCAAGTGGGCGTGAAGGGTCATCACGCCATCGCCGTGATCGATGATCAGCAGGTTGCCGAAGCCGCGCATCCAGTCGGCGAACACGACCCGGCCGGCATGCACCGCCTCGACCGGCGTGCCGGCCGCGGCGCGGATCAACATGCCGTCGCGATGTACGCCACGCCCTTGCCGAAAGGCTGAGGTGACCTGCCCCTGGACCGGCCAGGGAAGGTCGCCACGGGTTTCGCCGATGGCGGTGGAGGGCGGCGGACGTTCGAGGCGAGCCAGTCGTTCCTGAACCTGCTGCAGTACCTGTTCGGCATGCGCTCTGTCCTGGTCGAGGGCGGACAGGCGCGCCTCCTTGGTGGCGTAGCGTTCGTCCAGCTTGGCCACCAGGGTTTCACGTTCGTCCACCTGGCTGGCCAGCTCGGCGCTGCGCTCTTCCAGTTCGGCGGCCAGTTGTTCCAGCTGTTGGCCGCGCTCGTCCAGGGCCTGCTGGTTGTCGTCCAGCGCCGTGTCCAGCCTGTCGAGCTCCTCCAGCCGGGCGTTGCGGGCGTCGGCGAGATGATTGAGGTAGGTCTGCAGGCGGTCCAGCCGACTCGGGTCATCCTGATTGAGCAGCAGCTTGAGCTGTGGGGTCAGGCCGAGACGATAGAGGGCATCGATCTGTTGCTCGAGGGCGGCAATCTGCTCCTGGCGCTCGGCCTCCAGGCGCTCGCGCTCTTCTTCCAGCTCGATGACCTCGTCGTTCAGCGAGCGACGCTGCGCCTGGATGTCGTCGAGCCGGCTGTGGGTCTCGGCCAGTGCCGTTTCGATTTCGCGCAGCGCCTCGCTGGCCTCGTCCCGCGCCTGCCCGGTGGCATCGAGCTCCTGGGTGACGTCCTGGATGCGCTTGCCGACGGCGTCCAGTCGCTGGCGCGCCTCCCGCTCATCGGTGACCGCCATGGCCGGCGAAATGGCCAGCCATAGCACCAGTGGCAGCAGGCAGCGTGCGCCACTTCGGCGTGAGGATGCCTTGCTCACTGGGGTTCGATCAGAATCCGGCCGGTCATCTCTTCGGGTACCGGCTGGTCCATCATCGCCAGCAGTGTCGGCGCGAGGTCGCACAGGCTGCCATCGTCGAGGAGTCGCAGCGGACGCTCGCCGACATAGACCAGCGGTACCTGGAAGGTGGTGTGGGCGGTCTGCGGCGCGCCGGTCTCGGGGTGCACCATCTGTTCGGCGTTGCCATGGTCGGCGGTGATCAGGCAAGCGCCGCCGGCCTTCTCGATGGCTTCGGCCACGCGGCCCACGCAGGTGTCCACGGCCTCGATGGCGGCCACGGCGGCATCGAAGTCACCGGTATGGCCGACCATGTCGCCGTTGGCGTAGTTGCACACGATCAGATCGAAGGCGTCGGATTCGATGGCACCGACCAGGCGGTCGGTGACCTCCTCGGCGCTCATCTCGGGCTTTTCGTCGTAAGTCTTCACGTCCTGGGGCGAGGGCACCAGGATCCGAGTCTCGCCCTTGAACTCGGCTTCGCGACCGCCGGAGAAGAAGAAGGTGACGTGAGCGTACTTTTCGGTCTCGGCGATACGCAGTTGGGTCAGGTCGCGCTGCTCCATCACCTCGCCCAGGGTGTTGGGCAGGTCGGCCGGCGGGAAGGCGGCCGGCGCCGGGATGTCGGCGGCATATTGGGTCATGGTCACCAGGCTGCCATTGGCCAGCCGGGGGCGGGCCCGGCGCTCGAATCCGTCGAAACCGTCCTCGACGAAGGCGCGGGTCAGTTCCCTGGCGCGGTCGGCGCGGAAGTTCATGAACAGGGCGGCGTCGCCGTCTTCCATGGTGATCGGCGTGCCACCTGACACGATAGCAGTGGAGGTGACGAATTCGTCGGTCTCTCCGCGTTCGTAGGCGGCCTGCAGGCCGGCCTCGGCGCTGGCGGCCCGATATTCGCCGTGACCCTCGGTTACCAGACGGTAGGCCTGTTCGACACGCTCCCAGCGATTGTCGCGGTCCATGGCGAAATAGCGGCCGATCATCGAGGCGACGAAGCCGTTGTCGGCGCCGACCAGTTCGGCCAGCCTGGCGTTGGCTCGCTCGATGGAGGCCAGGGCGCTCTTCGGTGCGGTGTCGCGGCCGTCGAGGAAACCGTGCAGGTAGATGCGCTTGGCACCGCGCTGGGCGGCCAGCTCGGCCATGGCCAGGATGTGGTCCTCGTGACTGTGCACGCCACCCGGCGACAGCAGGCCGAGCAGGTGGACCGCCTTGCCGGCGCTCACGGCGGCGTCGATGGCGTCGGTCAGGATGGCGTTGTCGGCCAGCTCGTTGTCTTCAATGGCCTTGGTGATGCGCGTGAAGTCCTGATAGACGATGCGCCCGGCCCCGAGGTTCATGTGGCCGACTTCCGAGTTGCCCATCTGGCCGTCGGGCAGACCCACGTAGCGTCCGTCGGTATGCAGCAGGGCGTGGGGACGCTCTGTCCAGAGACGATCCATTACCGGCGTGCGCGCGGCCTGGACCGCATTGTGAGCGGCATCCGGGTTGTGGCCGTAGCCGTCGAGGATGATCAGTGCTACCGGGCGGGGTGTCGGGTTCGATGTATCGGTCATGGAAGCCTCATGGTGAAGAAGCGAGGGGCGCGATATCCGAGCCTTCGGCGGGGTCGCGACTTGCCACTGCATACGGCATCATATCGCACGGGTCCCCCGGGCGTCATTTTGGTCGTCCTCGGTCGGGGCCTGCATCATGTATACTGGGCGCTGCCGGCGCTTGCCGGCCCGTTCACCGTGCACCCGAAGAAGAGTTACTCCAAGCCATGATCGATCAGCTGTTCGAATTCGTGCAGAACCATCCGCTGCTGGTGGGCGCCTTCCTGCTGGTGTTACTCGCCTGGGCCCTCTACGAGGTCCGCAGCAGCGGCGCCAGTGGCGTTTCCACCAGCGAGGCCACTCAGCTGGTCAATCGCGAGGACGCCATGGTGCTCGATATCCGCGAGACCAAGGAATTCAAGGCGGGCCACATCGCTGGCGCGCGCAATATTCCCCAGAGCCGAGTCGATGAGCGACTCGCCGAGCTCGACAAGTTCAAGGACAAGCCGGTCATCGTGGTCTGCAAGCATGGCCAGAGCTCCGGTGCTGTCCAGGGCAAGCTGGCCAAGGCCGGCTTCGAGCGTGCGCTCAAGCTCAAGGGTGGCATGACGCAGTGGCAGTCCGACGGCCTGCCGCTGGTCAAGAAGTGACACGCCGGTTTTTCCTATTCTCCATTTAACGTAAAGGACGCATTTCCATGGCGGAAGACAACAACCAGGGCAACGGCGCCAACGGCCAGGCCGCCGCCGACCAGCAGGACAAGCCGCAGGTACAATTCGCTCTGCAGCGCATCTACATCAAGGATCTGTCCTTTGAGGCGCCGAACTCTCCGTCGGTGTTCCAGCAGCCGTTCAAGCCCAAGGTCGGCCTGGACCTGGATACCACCCACCAGAAAGTCGGTGAGGACCTCTACGAGGTGGTGGTCAAGGTCACCGCCCAGGTGACTCACAGCGAGGAAGGCACGACCTCCTTCCTGGCCGAAGTCGAGCAGGCCGGCATGTTCCGCATCGGCGGCCTCGAGGGCGCACAGCTCGATCACACCCTGGGTGCGTTCTGCCCCAATGTGCTGTTTCCCTATGCGCGTGAATGCGTCGACAGCCTGGTCAACCGTGGCGGCTTCCCCCCGCTGATGCTGGCGCCGGTGAACTTCGAGGCGATCTACGCTCAGCGCAAGCAGCGCGAGGCCCAGCAACAGGGCGAGCAGGCCACGCAGTAACCGTTGGCTGTCAGAGGCTGGTTGCGATGAGCACCAAGCATTCGATGGGCAAGGCCCCTCGCATTCACGTCGCCGCCGAGCTGCAGGCCGGCGGCGACGTGGTTCTGCCCGATGGCGCGGCGCGCCATGTGGCGCGAGTTCTGCGCCTGGGGCTCGGTGCGCCCGTGATCATCTTCGATGGTCAGGGCAACGAGGCCGAGGCGATCTTGACCGAGGCCGGTCGCAAGCAGGTGGTGGCTCGCGTCGAACGCGTTGCCGCCGGACGTGGTGAGTCGCCGCTGGCCGTGCACTTGGGGCAGGCCATCTCCAAGGGCGACCGCATGGACTACGCCATCCAGAAGGCCGTGGAACTGGGCGTCGCCGAGATCACGCCGCTTTACACCGAACATGGTGACGTGCGCCTCAAGGGCGAGCGCGAGGCCAAGAAACTGGCCCATTGGCAAGCGGTCGCGGCCAGTGCCTGCGAACAGTGCGGTCGAGCCACCTTGCCGCCGGTGCATCCGCCGCGCAGCGTGCTCGACTGGCTGGCCGAGCGCGACGAGCCCTTGTGCCTGGTGCTGCATCCCGGCACGCCCGGGGGGCTCGACCGGCATGACGACCCCGTTCGTGCGGCCTTGCTGATCGGCCCCGAAGGCGGCCTGTCCCCCGCCGAGGTGGATGCTGCCGCCGATGCCGGCTTCGCCTCCTTGACCCTCGGCCCGCGCATCCTGCGCACCGAGACCGCCCCGGTCGTCGCCTTGTCCCTGCTGCAGAACCGCTTCGGGGATTTGTGATAGTTCAGCTGGAGGTGGTGGCGTCCAGTTTCTCGCGAGTCGTGCGATAGACACTGTCCAGGTGGGCCAGCATGGCACGCTCCGCGGCATCCGGATCGCCAGCACTCAAGGCTTCGACGATCCGACAGTGCTCCTGGTAGCTTTGCTCGATGGAGCCGGCTTCTACCATTACCTGACGCCGAATGCTTAGCCCGAAGGCATAGAGCTCCTGAGAGTAGCGCAGGAGTATTTCGTTACGGGCATATTCCGAGATCAACTTGTGGAAGTTCTGATCCGATAGCTGGAAATGCACCGGCGAGTCGAAGAGCTGGCTCTGGGCCTCCAGTAGCCGCTCCAGCTGTAGCAGGCCGGGCTCGTCGATATAGCGGGCGGCGCGCCGGGCGATCGCCGACTCGACCACTAAGCGGCTCTCGAAGACGCTGTCCACGTCGAATCGATTGACCTCGGCCTCCTGATGGTGGCTGGGGTGGTGGTGGAAGCGTTCGATCACCGTGTCGTTGGCGCAGATCCGTGACTTGCTGCCATGCGAGACGCTGGCCAGCCCATGCGCCGTGAGCTGTGCCAGGGCTCCCCTCACGGTTTCTCGACTTACCCCGAAAAGTTGGGCCAGTTCCCGCTCGCTGGGCAGTTCGTCCCCATCCCTCAGCAATCCCGTCAAGACCATATCGGTCAGCTTGTCGGCCAGGATTTCCTTCTTGGTTCGGCTCTTCAGCGCCTGTTCGTCGGCAAAGGCCCGCAGCGTCATGGGTCCATCCTCGTCGGTAATATGCAACTGGTATGGATTATATACCAATTTTGGTGATGTTGACGCGATGTGATTGTCCTGCCTTGGTCGTATACCCAGTCTGCGACTTTGGTCAAAGTATGCGCTATGCATGCTTGACCGGACACAACTCGGTGTCTAAGTTCAATATCACCATCTGGTCTGGTGATCATACCAGCAAACCAGTTGGCCCGAACAACGCCAATGACAAACCGCAAGCTCACAGGAGTCGTCATGTACAAGAAGCTACTCGGTCTTTCAGCGCTCGGTCTCGCGGTTGCCTCGGCCCAGGTACAGGCCGACAAGATCGTCTTCGCCATCGGCGGCACCCCCAACAGCCTGCAGGGGCAAACCGCCCAGGAGTTCAGCGATCGACTCCAGGAGCGCCTCGGCGACGCCCACCAGGTGGAGTACTACCACAGTGGTCAGTTGGGTGACGAACGCCAGCTCATCCAGAAGCTGCGGGCGGGCACCGTGGACCTCGCCGCCATCTCCTCGATTATGTCCTCCGTGTCCCCCGACTTCGCCTTGTTCGATATGCCCTTCCTGGTCAAGGACCGCGACCACCTGAAGCGCATCGATCGCGAGATCGTGATGCAGGATCTGGCCCGGAGCGCCGAAGAGAAGGGGCTGAACATCGTTTCCACCTGGGAGAACGGCTTTCGCCACATCACCAATAACGAAAGGCCGATCGACACACCGGCCGACCTAGAGGGCCTGAAGATCCGCACCCCGCAGAGCGAGTGGCGCACCCTGATGTTCGAGACCTGGGGCGCCAATCCGACGCCCATGGCCTTCTCCGAGGTCTTCGTCGGCCTGCAGACCGGCGTGGTCGATGGGCAGGAGAACCCGCTCAGCAACATCAACGGCGCTAAGTTACAGGAGGTGCAGGGCTACCTCTCGCTCTCCAACCACGTCTATTCACCGATCTGGCTGACCGCCGGCAAGGGCGGCTGGGCGAAACTGCCTGAGGACGTGCGTACCGCCATCGCCGAGGTCGCCGCGGAGACTCAGGACTGGGCTCTGACCAAGGGCGCGGAACTCGACGACTCGCTCCTTGAGGCCATGCGCGGAGAGGGCATGGAGATCAATCGAGTGGACCGCGATGCCTTCGTCGAGGCCAGCAACCCTGTCTATACCGAATTCGCCGAACAGGTGGAAGGCGGCCAGGAACTCGTCGACCGTGCCATGGCACTGGCAGAGGAGTAACGCAAGATGTCATCCACCCCGGGCGCCGTCGAGGCGCCTTTCCCCACGAAATCGCAGGAGGTCCACGTCATGAGCTCACTGGCTCGTGTCAATCTACTGCTGGAACGACTGCTGGAGGTGCTGACCGTCTTCCTCCTGCTAGCGTTGACCGCCATCGTCATCGCCGCGGTGGGCTTTCGCATGGTGGGCAACTCCTTCTCCTGGTACGACGAGGTCGCTTCCATCGGCCTGGCATGGCTGAGCTTCTACGGGGCGAACCTGGCGGCCCTCAAGCGGTCCCACATGGGCTTTCCCGGCCTGGTCAGCCGTGCGCCGGCCGCCCTTCGCGCCACCCTGTTCATCCTCTCGGAAGTCATCGTGATCGGTTTCTTCCTGGTCATCGCCTACTACGGCTATCGCGTCCTCGACATCCTCGCCTGGGACAACCTGGTCACGCTGCCGAGCATTGGGCTGGACGTTACCCAGTCGGTGATCCCGATCAGCGCCGTGCTGTTCATCCTCTGCGAGCTGCTCAGCATGCCCATGGCCTGGCGCAAGATGCGCAGCGGCGTGAACAGCGAGGAAGAAGAGATCGAGGCCGCCATCCGGCAAGCCGAAGACGACCTCAAGGAGCAACGCGCATGACTCTCCTGATCATCATCGCCGCTCTCTTCGCCCTGGTATTGATCAACGTGCCGATCGCCGTGGCCATCGGCGTGGTGGGCGTGGTCGGCGCCTACCTCAACATGGGGGCCGAGGCCCTGATCAACGTGCCGTTGACGCTGTTCAACGGGGCCACCAAGTTTCCCCTGATCGCCATTCCCCTGTTCATCTTCGCCGGGGCGCTGATGAACACCTCGGGCATTTCCATCCGCCTGATCAACCTGGTCACCGCCATCGTCGGCTTCGTGCGCGGCGGCCTGGCGATGGTCAACGTCGGGGTCTCGCTGTTCTTCGCCGAAATCTCGGGGTCGGCCGTCGCCGACGTGGCGGCTACCGGCTCGGTGCTGATCCCGGAGATGAAGCGTCGCAAGTACAACCCGAACTTCACCGCCGCCATCACCTCCTCTTCGGCCTCGCTGGCGATCATCATTCCGCCGTCGCTGTCGATGATCCTCTACGGCGCCATCGCCGACACCTCCATCGTCAAGCTGTTCGTCGCCGGCATCGTGCCTGGGCTGATCGGTGCCGCCGGCCTGGCCGCCTTCTGTTACTACTATGCGGTGAAGTATGACCTGCCGCGTGAAGACTCCTTCTCGCTGACCACTCTGCGCAAGGTATTCAGGGAGGCTTTCTGGGCCCTGACCCTGCCGGTGATCATTCTGGGCGGCATCTTCGGCGGCTTCGTCACCGCCACCGAGGGTGCCGGCATCGCCGTACTGGCCGCGCTGCTGATCGGCGGCTTCGTCTACCGCGAACTGCACCTCAAGATCCTCTATCGCGCGGTGATCGAGGGGGTCATCCAGACCTCGGTAGTGATGCTGCTGGTAGCCACTTCCGCGGTCCTCGGGCTTTTCCTGACCGAGATGCAACTTCCCCAGCAGCTGGCCAGCGAAATCACCGCGATCACCGAGAACCCGATCCTGGTGCTGGCTCTGCTCAATGCCCTGCTGCTGCTGCTCGGCATGTTCCTGCACGGCGCCGCCGCCATCATCCTGGTGGTGCCCATCGTGATGCCGCTGGTCCAGCAGATCGGCATCGACCCGATCCATTTCGGCCTGATCCTGACCCTCAACCTGGCCATCGGCCAGCAGACGCCGCCGGTCGCCTCGGTGCTGGCCACTTCCTGCTCCATCGCCAAGACCGACATCTGGGACACCACTAAGGTCAACCTGCCGATGATCGGGGTGCTGTTCGTGGTGCTGATGCTGGTTACCTATGTCCCGGCCATCCCCATGTCACTCGTCAACTTCTTCTACTGAACCGGAGCCCGTTCATGACAAGCTCACGCCCCGTCATCGCCGTCACCCTGGGTGATCCCGCCGGCATCGGCCCGGAGCTGATCGCCAGGCTGTTCGCAGAGACGCCGCTCTTCGCCAAGGTCCATACCGTGCTGGTGGGTGACCGCTGGCTCTGGCAGGAAGGCCAGCGGGTGGCCGGCCAGTCCCACGAGCTGCCCGCGGTCGCCGACTTCGCCGAGGCCCGCCGGCATGACGGCCCGGTCTTCCTGCCGGTCGACAGCGTCGCCGAGGGCGCGGTCGGCTACGCCGAGGAGACCACGGCCGGTGGCGCCTCCGTGCTCGCGGTCCTGGCGCGTTGCCTGGACGCCGCCCAGGCCGGCGAGGTCGATGCCATCTGCTTCGCGCCCCTCAACAAGCTGTCGATGAAGAAGGGCGGCCTCCGGCATGAGGACGAGCTGCACTTCTTCGCCGAGAAGCTCGGGGTGACGGGGTACTTCTGCGAGTTCAATACCCTTGGGAACCTCTGGACCTCGCGCATCTCGTCGCACATCCCGCTCAAGGACGCCGCGAGCTACGTGACCCAAGAGCGCATCGTTGCCGCCAGTCGACTGATCTACGACTCGCTGAAGCTGGCCGGCACCGAGGCACCACGGGTCGCCGTGGCAGCCTTCAACCCGCATGGGGGCGAGGGTGGCACCTGCGGCCGCGAGGAGATCGATGTCATCGCGCCCGCCGTTGAGGCGTGCCGGGCCCAGGGCTACCCCGTCGAGGGTCCCTTCCCCGCCGATACCATCTTCCTCAAGGCCAAGGACGGCGAGTACGACGCCATCGTCACCATGTACCACGACCAGGGCCAGATCGCGATCAAGCTGCTGGGCTTCAAGCAAGGGGTCACCGTTCAGGGTGGCCTGCCGATTCCCATCACCACCCCGGCCCACGGCACCGCCTTCGATATCGCCGGCCAGGGCAAGGCCGACGTGGGCCCGACCCGCAATGCCTTCACCATCGCCTGCCGGATGGGCGCGAACCTGAGACGCCAGCGCCTCGAGGCCCTCACTAGCGCCTGACGACATCCCCAGACAAGGAAACACCCCACATGAAGATCAGCAACGTCCGTACCCGCGTCTTCGAATGGAAGGGCCACACCGTGCCCCCCACTCCCCACTTCTGCTCCAACGCCATGGATGAGCTGTGGGACAGGGGCGACTCCATGGGCACTTTCCGCTTCCACGGCTGGACTACGGTCGAGATCGAGACCGACACCGGCCTGGTGGGGCTGGGCAATGTGGCCCTCGCTCCGCGCATCGCCAAGGCGATCATCGACCAGTACCTGGCACCGCTGGTGATCGGTCAGGACCCCTTCGACTATGAGTACCTGTGGCAGCGTATGTACCGCGCCACCCATGCCTGGGGGCGCAAGGGCATCGGCATGGCGGCGATCTCCGGTGTCGACATCGCCATCTGGGACCTGATGGGCAAGGCCGTCGGCCAGCCGGTGTTCAAGCTGCTTGGCGGGCGTACCAAGGAGAGGATCCCCTGCTACGCTTCCAAGCTCTATCGCACCGACCTGAAGTCAATGCAGGAGGAGGCTCAGTCCTACCTCGACCAAGGCTTCACGGCCATGAAGATGCGCTTCGGCTACGGCCCCAAGGACGGTCCTGCGGGCATGCGTGCCAACCTCGACAGCGTCGCCGCAGTTCGCGAGGTGATCGGCGAGGACGTCGATCTGATGCTCGAGTGCTACATGGGCTGGAATCTGGAGTACGCCAAGCGCATGCTGCCGCGCCTGGAGCGCTATCAGCCACGTTGGCTGGAAGAGCCGGTGCTGGCCGATGACATCGACGGCTATGCCGAGCTCAACCGGCTCACCAGTATTCCCATCTCTGGCGGCGAGCACGAGTTCACCCACTACGGCTTCCGCCAGCTGCTCGAGAAGCGCGCCGTCTCGGTGGTGCAGTACGACACCAACCGCGTCGGAGGCATCACTGCAGCGCGCAAGATCAATGCCATCGCCGAATCGTTCAGCGTGCCCGTCATCCCTCATGCCGGGCAGATGCACAACTACCACCTGACCATGTCGACTCTGGCCTCGCCGATGGCCGAGTTCTTCCCGGTCCACGACGTCGAGATCGGTAACGAACTCTTCTACTACCTGTTCGAGGGTGACCCGGAGCCGGCTAACGGCTTCCTCGACCTCGATGATGAGACCCCCGGGCTGGGACTGTCGCTGAATGAAGGCTATTTCGACCAGTTCCATATCATCGAGTGAGGCCGGCCATGCGACTGATCCAGTATCTTGAGGAGGGGCAGCCGCGGGCTGCCCTGGTGGAGAGCGACGACGCGGTGAGGCCGATTCGCCTCGCCGGCGGCACCTACGCCCTGGCACGGCTGGCCATCGCCAGTGGGCAGTCTTTGTCGGCGGTGATCGAGGTGCGTCTCGACGATGAGCTGATCGACTACCAGGCTCTGATTGACGAACGCCGCCTGCTGCCGCCGCTGACCCATGCCGACCCGGCCCACTGCCTGGTCACCGGCACCGGCCTGACCCACCTGGGCAGCGCCGACACCCGTGCCTCCATGCACGCCAAGGCCCAGGCTGACGAGTCCGAACTGACCGACTCGATGCGCATGTTCAAGCTCGGCGTGGAGGGCGGCAAGCCCGCCGCCGGCGAGACCGGCGCCCAGCCGGAGTGGTTCTACAAGGGTGACGGCGACTGCGTGGTGGCCCCCGAGGCGCCGATGCCAGTACCGGCCTTCGCCGAGGATGCCGGCGAGGAGCCGGAGCTCGCCGGGCTCTACGTGATCGGCGGCGACGGCCGGCCCTGGCGGGTCGGCTACGCCATCGGCAACGAGTTCTCCGACCATATCACCGAGCGTTTCAATTACTTGTGGCTGGCTCACTCCAAGCTGCGTCACTGCAGTTTCGGTCCAGAGCTGCTGATCGGTGAGTTGCCCGAGCATCTGGAGGGCACGAGCCGCATCGTGCGCGACGGCGAGACGCTGTGGGAGAAGCCGTTTCTCACTGGCGAGGCCAACATGGCCCACAACTTGGCCAACCTCGAGCATCATCACTTCAAGTACCCCGGCTTCCGGCGCCCTGGCGACGTCCACGTGCACTTCTTCGGCACTGCGACGCTGAGCTTCGCCGACGGCGTCCAGACCCGCGACGGCGATCGCTTCGAGATTGCCCTGCCGGCCTTTGGCCGGGCGCTGCGCAATCCGCTGGCGTTCGAAGCCGACGAGGCCGACACCACCGTTCATTCCCTGTGATCTCAGGAGGCTCCATGACACTCGAAGGCAAGCAATTGATTGGCGCCCAGGCCGTATCGGCCGATGGCGCTGTGATCCAGGCAGTGAATCC
>NZ_VTPU01000014.1 GCF_008274785.1 Halomonas eurihalina | reverse complement strand
GGAGCGGGAAACGAGATTCGAACTCGCGACCCTCGCCTTGGCAAGGCGATGCTCTACCACTGAGCTATTCCCGCACTCCGGTACCTTGATGAATCGAGTGGCGTCCCATAGGGGGTTCGAACCCCTGTTACCGCCGTGAAAGGGCGGTGTCCTGGACCACTAGACGAATGGGACGTGTCGCTCGCCTCGTCGAGGTGGCGCGTATATTACTCAGCGCCTCGAAAAGAGTCAACCCCGACACCCATCCCGTTGATTATCAACCCAACGTTGGCGATGCTGACTGGAAAAAATGACTGACTTGAATGTCACAATAGACGTGCAGGCACGACGAGGAGACCGCCCATGCGCAAGAAAATCGAGAAGAGCGACGCCGAGTGGCGCGAGCAACTCACCCCGGAGCAATACCACGTCACCCGCGAGAAGGGCACCGAACGCCCCTTCACGGGTGACTACCAGGTCACCGAGGAACACGGCATCTACCATTGCGTGTGCTGTCACGCCCCCCTGTTCGAGAACGAGCACAAGTTCGAAGCCGGCTGTGGCTGGCCAAGCTTCGACCGGCCGCTCACCGCCGCGTGCGTGGAGGAGCAAACCGACAGCAGCCACGGCATGCAACGCGTCGAGGTAACCTGCGCGCGCTGCAACGCCCATCTCGGCCACGTCTTCCCCGATGGTCCGCCGGAAACCACCGGGCAACGCTTCTGCATCAATTCGGTGGCCCTGAACTTCCATTCCGGCGAATAAGGCGGCCCCTGCGACGGTCGGCCATCTGCTATGATGGTCGGCCGTTTCATTATCCAACCGTTTGCAAGCAGGAGGGGTCGATGCTCGGCTGGTACCCGGGACACATGAACAAGGCGCGCCGCCAGATTCTCGAGGCGCTGCCGGAAATTGACGTCGTGATCGAAGTGCTCGACGCCCGCCTGCCCTACTCCAGCGCCAACCCTATGCTGGCGAGCCTGACCCGCCACAAGCCGGTGCTCAAGGTACTCTCTAGGGCCGACCTCGCCGATCCCGAGCGCACACGCGAATGGGCGAGCCACTTCGACGCCCAGCCGAATACCCGCGCCCTGGCCGTGACCACCACCCAGGCCCGGGAGCTCAAGCGCATTCCCAAGCTATGCCATGACCTGGCCGGCCAGGTCCGCGCCGACCGCGACGTACGGGTCATGGTCATGGGCATTCCCAATGTCGGCAAATCGACGCTGATCAACGGCCTGGCCGGACGCACCATCGCCAAGACCGGCAACGAGCCGGCCGTGACCAAGCGCCAGCAGAAAGTGCGCATCGCCGGCCAGGTGGCGCTCATCGACACACCTGGCGTGCTGTGGCCAAAGATCGAGGATCAGGCCAGTGCCTATCGACTGGCCGCCAGCGGTGCTATCCGCGACACGGCCATCGACTATCTCGACGTTGCGGTGGTAACCGCCGCCGAGCTTGCCAAGCGCTACCCCGAAGCCCTCTCGGCCCGCTACAAGCTCAAGGAACTGCCGCCCTACCAGCCCAACCCCGAGGCCGAACGCACCGAGGCCGACGGCGATCCCGGCCCCGACTTGCTGGCACAGACCGGCTTCGATGGCCACGCTATCCTGACCACCATCGCCAGCAAGCGCGGCGGCCTGCGCGCCGGCGGCGAGGTGGATCTACATCGCGGTGCCGAGGTGCTGTTGCACGAGCTTCGCGCCGGTAAGCTGGGCCGCCTGAGCCTGGAGACACCCGCCGATATTCCGGTTCCCGAAGAAGACAACGAAGAAGACGCCGCCACGGATGCAAGCGGCGACTAGCCAACAAGCAACACCGACAAGCCCATCATCCCGGCCATATCTGGACACCCCTGGAAGCGCGACATGGATACTGCCCCACTCAAGAAATCGCACAAGCTCGACAGCGTCTGCTACGACATCCGCGGCCCAGTACTCGAACACGCCAAGCGTCTGGAAGACGAAGGCCAGCGCATTCTCAAGCTGAATATCGGCAACCCTGCGCCATTCGGCTTCGAGGCCCCCGAAGAGATCCTCCAGGACGTGATGCGCAACCTGCCCACCGCCCAGGGGTATTGCGACTCCAAGGGACTGTACTCGGCACGCAAGGCGATCATGCAGGAGTGCCAGCGCAAGGAGATCCCCGGCGTCGGTATCGAGGACATCTACATCGGCAACGGCGTCTCCGAACTGATCGTGATGGCCCTGCAGGCACTGCTCAACGATGGCGACGAGTTGCTGATTCCGGCTCCCGACTATCCACTGTGGACGGCGGCGGCCAACCTCTCCGGCGGCCGCGCCGTGCATTACCTGTGCGACGAGCAGTCCGACTGGGCGCCGGACATGGACGATATCCGCGCCAAGGTGACCAGCCATACCCGGGCCATTGTCATCATCAACCCCAACAATCCCACCGGCGCCGTCTATCCCCCGGAGGTCGTCAGAGAGCTGCTCGACATCGCCCGCGAGCACGACCTGGTGGTGTTCTCCGACGAGATCTACGACAAGATCCTCTATGACGGTGTCGAGCATGTCGCTACCGGCGCCCTGGCCTCCGAGGACCAGTTGGTGGTGACCATGAACGGGCTCTCCAAGAGCTATCGTTGCGCCGGCTTTCGCAGCGGTTGGATGACGCTCTCGGGCACACTGGCCAAGAAACGCGCCAGCGACTTCATCCAGGGGCTGACCATGCTCGCCTCGATGCGCCTGTGTGCCAACGTGCCAGCCCAGCACGCCATCCAGACCGCACTGGGCGGCTATCAATCGATCAACGACCTGGTCCTGCCCGGTGGTCGGCTGCTCGCCCAGCGCGACATTACTTATGAAAAACTCAACGCCATTCCCGGCGTGAGCTGCACCAAACCCAAGGGAGCGCTCTACGCCTTCCCGCGTCTTGATCCCAAGGTCTTCAACATTCACAACGACCAGCAAATGGTCCTCGACCTGCTGCTCCAGGAGAAGATCCTGCTGGTCCAGGGCAGCGCCTTCAACTGGCCGGAACCCGATCATGTGCGCATCGTCACCCTGCCTTGGGTCGACCAGCTCGACGATGCCCTGGAGCGCTTCGCGCGCTTCCTGTCACGTTATCGCCAATAGTTGAGCCTACGCTTGACGCCAGGCTTGAAACCCTTGGCGAAAGCCCGTATCTAATGCAAGGCTTTACCATCGCCGCGCCCGCCGATTCCCGGTCGGGCGCGACAATCTCGACGGGAGATATCCGGCAATGATGAGAATCCTGCTCTTTCTGGGCACCAACCTGGCCGTCATCCTGGTCGCCAGCATCACCCTGCGACTGCTCGGCGTGGACGCCTATCTCTCCGAGAACGGCATGAACATGACCGGGCTGCTGATCTTCTGCTTCATCTTCGGCATGGCAGGGTCGATGGTTTCGCTGTTCATCTCCAAGTGGATGGCCAAGCGCTCCACCGGCACCGTGGTCATCGAGACGCCCTCCAACGCCACCGAGAAGTGGCTGCTCGATACCGTGGCCGAACTCGCGCGCGACGCCGGTATCAAGACCCCGGAGGTCGGTATCTTCCCGGCCCAGCAGTCCAACGCCTTCGCGACCGGTTGGAAGAAGGACGACGCCCTCGTGGCCGTTTCCGCCGGCCTGCTCAACCGCATGAAGCCCGAAGAGATTCGTGCCGTGCTGGCCCACGAGATCGGCCACGTGGCCAACGGCGACATGGTCACCCTGGCGTTGATCCAGGGCGTGCTCAACACCTTCGTGATGTTCTTCGCGCGCGTCGTCGCGCAACTGGTCGACAGCTTCCTGCGCAAGGACGACAACGGCGGGCTGGGCTTCTTCGGCTACTTCGCGGTGGTCATCGTCGCCGAGATCGTCTTCGGCCTGATCGCCTCGGCCATCGTCGCCTGGTTCTCGCGCTTCCGCGAATATCGCGCCGACGCCGCAGGCGCCAGCCTGGCCGGCAGCGGTGCCATGATCAACGCCCTGGCACGCCTCAAGGCCGAGACCCAGATGCCGGACCAGATGCCGGATACCCTGACGGCCTTCGCCATCACCACCGGCCAGTCACGCCGCCTGATGGAAAAACTCTTCGCCAGCCACCCGCCGCTGGACGAACGCATTCGCGCCCTCAAGGAAGCGGCCTATCGGCAGTAAAGGAACCCGGCGACGGTAACAGCTGCGAGCCACGAGCGGCGAGATACGAAACGCGGAGGCGACACGCTCAAGCGTTGCACTCACCGCTCGAATCTCGTGGCTCGTGGCTCGTGATTTGAAACCCCGCCGCTGCCAATGGCTCGGCGAGGTGGGTGGCAGCCGCTTCGAGGACCACCTCGAGAGTCGAGAACTCACGACGCAACGGGTAATTCGCCCGACAGGCATCGAAGCCCTTCGCCATCCCCCAAGTCCGCGCCAGATGTTCCAAGGCATCGTGGTCGCGGCGCGGATCGTAGACGCTGCGCATGCACAGCCTCAGCGCCTCTTCCACTCCGAGCCCACCATCCAGTACGAGGCGCGGCACCGGCGGCGCCGGCATCAGGTCGGCCTCGCCGAGCCGGGCTGGAAGCCCGACATGGCGTGCCAGGGCTCGATACACCTGGTGCGTGCCACGCAACTTGCCATCCAGGCTGTAGCCGGCGACATGCGGCGTGGCAAGCGCAGCCTGATCACGCAAGGCCGCGTCGATCGCGGGCTCGTTCTCCCAGACATCCAGTACCGCCGAGATATCGCCCTGCCCCGACAAGCGGCTCCGCAGGGCCCGACCGTCCACGCAATCCCCCCGACCGGCGTTGAGCACCAGCGTACCCGGCGTCAATTCGGCGATTCGGCAGGCATCGAGCAAGTGACGCGTGGCATGCGGACCCTCCTGCACCAGCGGCGTATGCAGGCAGAGCACGTCACAGTCGTCGACCAGGGTATCCAGATCGACGAATCCCGTACCGCCCTCTTCTTCGGCACGCGGCGGATCACAGGCCAGGCAGTCGATGCCCAACGCCTGCAACCGCGCCAGCAGTCGCCCACCCACATTGCCGACACCGACGATACCCACTCGGCGCTCGGCAAGCCAAAAACCACCGCGCTCGGCCAGGGTCGCCAAACTCGCCAGTACGTAATCGACCACCGCCTCGGCATTGCACCCCGGCGCACTGGCGAACCCGATCCCGCGCTCGGACAGCGCCCGCGTATCGACATGATCGGTGCCGATGGTACAGGTACCGACGAAGCGTAGTCGGGAATCACCCACCAGGTCCTCATCGACCCGAGTGACCGAACGCACTACCAGGGCATCGGCATCGCGTACCGTTGCGGCATCGATCTCGCGTCCAGGCACGCTGACCACCTCGCCCAGTGCACCGAAACAGCGCTGGGCTTCGGGAACGTTGGCATCGACGACGATTCGCATGATGGTATCCTTCCACACCGGCCCGCCGGCTTTGAGCGCCGGGCACAAGGCCTTACAATAGCGATCATGTTACATGAGCGACACAACCAAAACCGGAGCCACCGTGATCGTCCGCTGGGAAACCGACCATGATTATGTACTGATACATGTCCACCAGGACATGTTCGGCGACTGGATATTCAGCCGCGCCTGGGGGCAAATCGGTACCCAGTTTGGCGGCCTCAAGCATCAGCTCGCCGACGATCACGCCCAGGCGATGATGTGGCTCGACGACGAAGCTACCATCCAGACCTCGCGGGGCTTTCACAAGGTCCTGGAAGCCGACGATCACAGCCCCGAAGGGCAGGATGCCGTGAGGCAGCTGTCCTTGCTCGACTCCGCCTAATACTACAGTGTCATAAATCAGCTTGTTCCGATATTGGGGGCCGCGCACGTCTTCAACGGCAGCCAGGTGGACATGGTGGACGACCAGTAAACCGGCTGGCGCGGCAAGGATACCTACGATACTGTATGTAAAGGGCCGGGGGCGTGTGCCTGCAAAATGGGCGGGCGACCAACCGGTGGTCATGCAATGAATCCAGGGAGTCCGGCGGCATGCAGGCAGGATATCGATACACGGCGCTGGCCGTGATGCTACCGATGCTGGCGGTGGCAATGCCCAGCCAGGCACAGGACAGCGGCTGGCAAGGAAGTCTGGGCGCGGGGGCGATTTACGCTCCCGATTATCTGGGAAGCGACGACTACGAGACGTCCGTATGGCCATCGGTCAACCTGACCTATGGCGATAGCATGTATATCAACGCGCGCGATGGCGTGGGCTGGAATGTCATTCATCGGGATGGCTGGCGGGTATCGCCGTTCCTCGGTTACACCTTCGGACGCGACAACGACGATGATCTGCACCGCCTGGATAAGGTCGACGGAGGCGTCACGGCGGGATTGCGAGCCGAATACACCGAGGGACATTGGCAGTACAGCGCGGCCGTGGAAACGCCGCTGAGCGGGGACGTGGATGGCTACCATGCCAGCGCCAAGGCGCATTGGCGCTCGCGCTTGACCCAGCGGCTCTCCGTTTCGCTAGGCCCGAACATTGCCTATGGGAGCGATGCTTGGACCGAGGACATGTTCGGCATTTCCGCGCAGGAGAGTCGGCGCTCGGGGCTGGATGCGTACTCACCGAATGAGGGCTATTTCCGCATCGGCGCCAATGCCAGCGCCAGTTATTATCTCACGCGGACATGGTCCATCACGGGCATGGTCGGCGTGTCACGCCTGACCGGCGACGCCAAGGATAGCCCCATCGTCGACGATATCGGTGATGCGACCCAGGCCTACGTGGGCGGATTCATTAACTACAACTTCTAGGTGTAGGGTCCCTGACGATCAGATGGGCTACCTAGTCACCCGTGGCGATGGGCCTCGCCGGATCGCGAATCCACTCGCTCCACGAACCGACGTAGAGCCTCGGCAGCGGCAGGCCGGCCACAGCGTGGGCCAGAATATTGTGACAGGCGGTGACGCCGGAGCCGCAGTAGCTGATGACATCGCTCGCCTCCGGAAACGCCTCGCGCAGCGCCTCCGGTGATTTGAAACGGCCGTTTTCGTTCAGGTTGTCTGCGCTGGGCCGGCAGCGCGCACCGGGGATATGCCCTGCCAGCGCATCCACCGGCTCGTTCTCACCCCGAAAACGTTCCCGTGAGCGTGCATCGAGCTTCAGCGCCCGACTGGAAAAGACCTCGTCGGCCTCGACCCAGGTGTCGTCATCAAAGGCCGGCGCCCAGTCACTTGCCGTGGCCTCCGTCTGCTCGCCCTCGACCAGTGTACCGCCCGCCTCGCGCCAGGCCGGCAATCCACCATCGAGCACTCTCACGTCCGGGTGCCCCGCCCACTGGGCCAGCATCCACCAGGCGCGGGCCGCTGCGAGCTGTCCGCCCAAGTCGTCATACACCACCACCGGGCGGCCGGGCTCGACGCCGAGTCGGCGCAGCGTCGCGGCAAAGTCGCCGGGCTCGGGAAGCGGATGCCGACCCCGCACACCGGGCGACGAGGCCAGGTCGCGGTCGAGATCCAGATGACGGCTGGCAGGCACATGTCCTTCGCGCCACAGACGAGCCCCTGCCTCGAGATCGCCGAGCCGAGCCCGACAATCCAGCACCACGGGTGTCGGCTGCTCCTGAAGCCAGTGATGCAACTGTTCGGCACTGATCAGGACATCGCTCATGCGTGCTCTCCTTCCAGCAATTCGATAGGTGCACGGCTGGCGATCAGGCGTCGCCGGCCAGCCTGCAGGAAACGGACTTCGATCACCGGATTGGCCGGATCGCCCTCCACCACGCTGATCTCTCCCTCGCCGAAAACGGCATGATTCAACCGCTGGCCGACCCGATAGTCGGCAGAGCGCTCGGCAACACCCGGCGCTTCGGCTGCCTCGACAGGTAGTTCAATCGGCGTATCGGGCGACAAGGCCGACAGATAACGGCGCACCAGGTCGGGCCGCGCTACCGTGACGGGGGCCGTCTCTTGTGACCCCGCCAGGCGCTGCGCCACGCGCTGGCCATCCTGCCAGGCGGTTTCGTCGAGAAAACGGCTGGGCCGGTGCTCACCGCCATCGTGCAGCATCACCAGACGCTCCCGGGCGCGGGTAATAGCAACGTAGAACAGCCGGCGTTCTTCCTCGAGCCGCTGGGGCGTCAACGGGTTGTCCCGAGTATAGTGAGGAAAATCTTCCTCGTTGGTGCCGGCCAGCATCACCAGCGGCCACTCAAGTCCCTTGGCGCCGTGCACCGTGTTGATCAGCACACCATCGTCGCGGTTCTCCACCGGCCGACGCAACAGGTCGGTGAAGGCCGCCAGGTCGCTCACCTCGCCGGCCTGCTCGATGAGCACATCCAACAGGCGTACGTCCTCCTCGCCCTTGTCGCGACGCGCGGCGGCCCGCTTGAGCACTTTCTCCGCCTCCACCTCTTCGATCACATGGCCGAGCAGGCGAGCCGGCGACCAGCTCGAGCGTTTGGGCAGTTCGCACAGCAGCGCCCAACGACGCTTGAGGGTGCGCCGCTGATGGGGCTTGATGCCTTCCAGCAACGGATCGTGACGCTCGGGCCAGCGCTGGGTCTCGGCCAGACGCGTCGCCAGCGCCGATAGACGTTCGCGGGGCACGAAGGGCGTCGGCTGGGACAACAACGTCAGCAGATGGCCGGGGTCCTGCAGCAGGGAAGCATCCTGGGCCAGCATCAGATAGCCCGCTAACGCCTCGACCAACGGCAGGCGGAACACGAAGCGATCCTCCCGGGCCAGTCTGAAGGGAATCCCGGCACGCAGCAGTGCCAGTTGCAGCGGCACCGACAGCGCCCAGCTACGCACCAGCAGGCAGGCCTCCGAAAGCTCACGCTCCTGACGCTGCCAGGCGGCAAGTTCGTCGAGCAATGCCTGGCTGCCCTGGTTCACCGACAGTTGGGTCGCCGGATTATCGGGCGAGGCCAGGCAGATCTGGTCGGGGCGCCGACGATTGGCATCAATGGCATGATTGGCCACCAGCGCCAGGGCATGGCCATGCCGGAAGGTCGTCGAAAGCGGGTAGTCATGGGCAGCGCCGAAGGTCGCGGTGAAGTTCTCGAGCATGGTGTCGGGATGGGCGCCACGCCATTCGTAGATGCATTGGTTGGCGTCGCCCACCGCCATCACCGCCGCCTCGCGACCCGCCAGTACGGCCAACAGGCGCTGCTGGGCGACATTGATGTCCTGATATTCGTCGATGATGACGTGATCGAGAAACCCCTGAACGCGCGCGCGCAGGGTCGCGTCGGCTTCCAGGGCCAGCAGCGGACGATAGATCAGGTCGGCGTAGGTCATCAGGCCATGATCGGCGAGCAGGGTTTCGGCCTGCTCGAAGGCGCCCACGAAATGCTCGGTCCCATCGCCGAAATCGAGCCGCGCATAGAGTTCGGCGGGCTCGGCCATTTCCGCCTTCACCAATCCGCAGAAGTGCGCCAAGGCTTCCAGCTTGTCGGCGTCGAGGGCGGTCTCGCGCGCGTCTGGCGCTCCTTCCAGGGCATTCAGCGAGGCCTGGCGCAACAGGCGCTCCAGTTGCCAGTCGGCGGTCAACAACTGACGCGGCGACAGCACGCCCCAGCGGGTCAGGCTCTGACTGAGGCGATGCCCGAGAGAATGAAAGGTGCGCACGTCGGGCAACCGCTGCCCCGCCGGCGCCATGGCCGCCAGCCGTGCCTGAAAGTCCTCGCGGGCGGAACGATTGAACATCAATACCAGCAGGCGCGACGGGTCGACACCGCGCTCGAGCAGCCTCAGCACCCGCGCGACCATGGTGGTGGTCTTGCCGGCACCAGCCACCGCCGCGACCCGGGCATGGCCCTGGTCATGGGCGATGACGGCACGCTGTTCCGACGTCAACCTCATGGCGCCGCGCCGTCTAGCCGCCCCAACGGATGCCAGGCGCCACCGCTGGTCAACCCTAACCAGGGCACTCCCTGCTCGTCGGCGCGCTCCTCGGCCTGCTCGATCAGTCGATAGAAGAGATTGCGCCCCAGCCGCGCGGTGAGTCCGAAGCGCACCGGCACTTCGGGAACCCATTCATCACGCGGCGTGGCAGTGACGCTCAGCCGATGGGTAGCATCGAGCCTCACCCGATCGCCCAAGTTGGTGACGACATGCCAGTCGCCCCGGTCATCGCGTTCGGCATCGACGGCGATGAAGGCCAGATCCTCGACCTGGATACGTTGCTTCTCGACAGGCGTCACCAGCCAGTGGGAGCCATCGTCTTCGCGGCGCAGAATGGTGGAGAGCAATCGCACCAGGCGCGGTCGACCGATGACGCCGCCTTCATGAATCCAGCGACCGTCGGCGGCGATCAGCAGGTCCATCTCGCCGGCACGCTCGGGCGCCCAGCGATCCACCGGCGGAATGCCACCCGAGGCGTCGATATCGACCAGCAGTGAATCCAGATGCATGCGTCCTCCTTCCGGCACCGGGTTTTCTCGTCCTTGCCCGGGGACTAGACCAAGCCGGCCCTGGCCAATGAGTGACGCACCTCGCTCGAAATTTCGGGCGCGGCGGCCTTGAACAGCCGATAGAAGTTGGCGGCGGTCTGCATGGCCACCTCCTCGACACTGATGCCGCGCTCGGTGGCAATGCACTCGGCCACTTCCACCACCCAAGCCGGCTCGTTGGGCTTGCCACGATGAGGAACCGGCGCCAGGTAGGGGCTGTCGGTCTCGATCAACATGCGATCCAGCGGCAAGCGGCTCGCCAGTTCACGCACCGAGGTGGCATTGCGGAAGGTGACGATGCCCGACAGCGAGATATGAAAGCCCATGCCGACCGCTTCGCGGGCCATGTCCAGGTCCTCGGTGAAGCAGTGCAGCACGCCGCCCACCTCGGGATCGACGTGTTCGCGTATCAGCGCCAGGGTGTCTTCCCGGGCCTCGCGGGTATGAATGATCACCGGCAGACCGAGTTGGGTGGCCGCCATCAGGTGGCGACGAAAGCGTTCGTACTGCACTTCACGCGGCACACCATCATAGTGATAGTCGAGCCCGGTCTCGCCGATGGCCACGGCGCCATGGCCGTCGGCCGTTTCCATGATGGCCTCGACGCTCGGCTCCTCGGGCACTTCGTGCAGCGGATGCACACCGGCGGAAATCACCACATCATCGTGTTCACGAGCGATGGCGGCGAGGCCGGGCACGCCCTCGAGCGTCGTCGCGATGGCCAGGAACTGGCGCACATCACGTGCACGGGCCGCCGCCAGGGCCGCTCCGACGTCACCGTCATGGGTGCGTGGATCGAGACGGTCGAGATGACAGTGGGAATCGACAAACATGCGCTAGCGTCACCGGTTGTGAATGGATGGAGTGGTATACGGCGTACCGGGCCGGATCAGGATCTCAACAGGGCCGCCCAGCGTACCAGCCAGGCTTCGAGCACCAGCTGGGGATTGGGGTTGTTCCCCTCAGCCAGCAGGCGCCGTTGTTCGCGAGCATAGTCCAGCAGCCGGAACCAGTCGCGGACCCGGGCGTTCTTGACCGCCTGGCGGTAAAGCGGCAATAGATCAGGATTGCGCAACTCGGCGGAGACGCCCGACAATCCGAGGCGAATCAGGTCCTCGAGCCAGGCGATACCGTACCACAGGATGGCATCGATCGACTGCCGATCCAGTCGCGCGGCCTCGGCGACCGGCTCGGCGCCACGCACCAGGGCATCGAAGGTTTCGTGAAGCTGCTGACGCAAGGCCCGGGACTCCGGATCGGCCAGTTCGAGGGCCCGTAACGGCAGGCCGCCCGACGCGCGCCACCAGAAGCGCGCATCCTCCTCGCCACCGAGCCGCTCGCCCAGCCAGGCCAGGCTTTCCGCCTCGTCCGCCATCGCCAGGCTCCATTGCTGACAACGCGAGCGAATGGTCGGCAGCAGGTGCGAAGGAATGTCGGACAGCAGCACGAACAGGGTCTTGCCGCCGGGCTCCTCCAGGCTCTTGAGCAGGGCGTTGGAGGCCGCCACGTTCATGGCTTCAGCCGGTGCGATGACGATCACCCGGTAGCCACCCTGCTGGGCAGTCTGGGAGACGAAGGCATTAACGTCGCGCACCGGGCCGATGCGGATCTGACGCTTGCCCTCCTCGGGGGAGACGCGCATCAAGTCCGGATGATAGCCGGATGCCAGCATCTGGCAGGCGTGGCACTGGCCACACGCGAATTCGCCGGGCGCGGCACACAGGGTCCGGGCGATCAACGCCTCGGCCAGCGACTGCTTGCCGATGCCCTTCGGCCCGGCAAACAGTATCGCGTGCGGCAAGCGGCCTGCATCGGCGAGGCGCGTGATCTCCTGCCAGCGCGTCGCCAGCCAGGGATAGGGGCGCACGATCTCCGTCATGCCCAGGCCTCCAGGCAACCATCGAGCAGCGCTCTCAGCTCATCCTGCACGGCGTCCAGCGGCTGGTCGGCATTCACCACGTAGACACGCTCCGGCGCTTCGTCGGCGCGTTCCAGATAGGCACGGCGCACAGCATCGAAGAACTCGGCACGTTCACGCTCGAAGCGGTCACGCTGGCCACCGTCGCGGTCGAGACGCCCCTCGAGCCGGCGCTGGGCCACCGCCATGGGCATGTCCAGCAGCAGCGTCAGGTCGGGCGTCAAGCCACGCTGGACGAACGCCTCCAGTTCGGCGATACGCGCGGTATCGATACCACGCCCGCCGCCCTGATAGGCGAAAGTGGCATCGGTAAAGCGGTCGCAGACCACCCAGGCCCCCCGCTCGAGCGCCGGGCGCACCACCCGGGCCAGATGCTGGGCTCGGGCGGCGAACACCAGCAGCAGTTCGGCATCATCGTCGAGCGGTTCGTCAGTAGCGGGGTCGAGCAGCAGGCCACGAATGGCCTCGGCCCGGGGGGTGCCCCCCGGCTCTCGGGTGCGTACCACCTCGAGGCCTCGCGCCTCGAGGTGGTCGGCCACCAGCGCGAGGTTGGTGGACTTGCCCACGCCTTCGCCGCCTTCCAGGGTGATGAAGCGTCCTCGGCGTTGCATGGTGGCGCCTCCTGGCACTCAGCGGTTGCGAATGTAGCGATTGACGGCGTTGTTATGCTCGCGCAGGGTGCGCGAGAAATGATGCGTACCATCGCCGCGTGAGACGAAATAGAGCGCATCGCCCTCGGCGGGGTTCACGGCCGCCTCCAGGGACGCACGCCCCGGCAGGGCAATCGGCGTCGGCGGCAGGCCCTCGATGACATAGGTGTTGTAGGGCGTGGCCTCGCGCAGGTCGGCCCGAGTGATGTTGCCATCGTAGTTCTCGCCCATGCCATAGATCACGGTGGGGTCGGTCTGCAGGCGCATGCCGCGTTCGAGGCGGCGCACGAACACCCCGGCGATGCGCCCCCGTTCCTCCGGTGCGCCGGTTTCGCGTTCCACCAACGAGGCCATGATTAACGCCTCGTAAGGGGTCTCCAGAGGCAAATCCTCGGCGCGTTCGGCCCAGGCCGCTGCAAGGCGCTCGTCCATCCGCGCCATCGACTGGCGCAGGACCTCGAGATCGCTGATGCCCTTGCGATACCGATAGGTATCGGGGAAGAAACGACCTTCCGGGTGCTCACCCTCTCGACCCAGCCGCGCCATGATCTCGGCGTCGCTCAACTCGCGGGTATCGTGCTCGAGCTTTTCGGCCTCATCCAGGGCACCGCGCATTTGCGCGAAGGTCCAGCCCTCGGGGATGGTCAAGCCGTACCTGACCACCTCGTGACGACGCAGGCGCTTGAGCAACGCCCGTCCGTCCATGCCGGGCTCGAGTCGATATTCACCGGGCCTGAGAGACGGCACAGCATCGGGGTCGAGGCGCGTCAACAGGCGGAAGGCCCAGCCATCCTCGATGATGCCGCGCTCGTCGAGCTCGGCGATGACCCGATGGTAGCCCGCGCCTTCCGGCACTTCATAGATACGCGGCGTGTCGATCGCCAGCGGCGCTTCCAGACGCGTTTCCCAGTAACGGTATCCGCCGCCGACGATCAGCGCTATCAAGATCACCAGCAGAGGCAGGAGCTTCATCGCACGTTTCATGCCTTGTCGTCCTCGTCTTGCTCGCCCGCATCCCCCGCATGGCACGGATAGCCCAGCAGCGCATGAGCCTCGGCCTGCAGCTCACGGTGCAGCCTGCCGAGCCGCCAGCGCATCACGACTTGCCCCTGCGCGTCATCCAGGCGCTGCACCGGCCAGAGCCCCTGGACGGCATTGCCGAGCCAGACCGCCTCGGCGCCTTCGAGCACGCTGGGAGCGGCATCCACCTCCTGAATGCCAAAACGCCGGCACAAGCTATCCCGCAGGGTACCGGCCACGCCACAGCGCGTCAGTCCAGGCGTTTCCAGCCGTCCTTCGCGTCGCCAGAAGAGGTTCATGCTGGTCGCCTCGACCAAGCGCCCCTCACTGTCGCACAGCAGACCTTCGGCGATATCCGGGTCCTGCCATTCGGCACGGGCCATGACATTTTCCAGACGGTTGAGATGCTTGAGACCCGCAAGATACGGCTGAATTCCCAACGCCAATCGGCAATGACGTACGCGAACCCCTTGCCACCAGCGTTCGGGGGACGGAGCGAAGGGGGTGACACGCCAGCGCAGGCGCGGTGCGGGCGATTCGGGGAGCCGGTAGCCACGCCCGCCGCTGCCGCGGGTCAGGGTCAGCTTGAGCACCCCGAGGCCCTTGCCTGCCCGGGCCGGCAAGGCGTCCAGGGCTGAACGCGACGGCATGGCGATGCCCAGTCGCTCGCACCCCCGCGCAAGACGCGCCATATGCGCCTCCCAGAGCGTCGCCACGCCATCCCGG
Source organism: Halomonas eurihalina (assembly GCF_008274785.1). Lineage (GTDB taxonomy): Bacteria > Pseudomonadota > Gammaproteobacteria > Pseudomonadales > Halomonadaceae > Halomonas > Halomonas eurihalina. The sequence goes on along the minus strand of NZ_VTPU01000014.1, from coordinate 85,117 downwards.
ACCAGGACGGTCTCGAACAGACCGTCGCCGTAAGCCAGGCCACGGTCATCGAAGGGCACGCCCTCCCCGGCCATCATATCGTCCGGCGGCAGGTTCACACCTTCGAGAAGACCAGGGTGCCGTTGGTACCGCCGAAGCCGAAGGAGTTCGACAAGCTCACGTCGATCTTCATTTCGCGGGCGGTATGGGGCACGTAATCCAGTTTGCACCCGTCCTGGAGGTTCTCCAGGTTGATGGTCGGCGGCGCTACCTGGTCACGGATCGCCAGCACGCTGAATACCGCCTCAACGGCACCGGCGGCACCGAGCAGGTGACCGATCATCGACTTGGTCGAGCTGACAGCCACCTCGCGGGACGCTTCCCCCAGCACCTGCTCAACGGCACGACTCTCGGCCAGGTCTCCCGCCTGAGTCGAGGTGCCATGGGCGTTGATATAGTCAACGTCCGCTGGATCGATGCCGGCGTCGCGAATGGCATTGCTCATCGACATCGCCGCGCCGCTGCCGTCTTCGGGAGGCGCGGTCATGTGGTGGGCATCGTCGCTCATGCCGAAGCCGGTAAGCTCGGCGTAGATGGTCGCGCCCCGGGCGACGGCATGCTCGTACTCCTCCAGCACCATGACGCCGGCACCGTCGGAAAGCACGAAGCCGTCCCGGTCGCGATCCCAGGGGCGGCTCGCCGCTTCGGGATCGTCATTGCGGGTGGAAAGCGCTCGTGCCGCGGAGAAACCGCCCAGCCCCAGAGGCGTGGTGGCCATCTCGGCGCCACCGCAGACCATCACGTCGGCATCGCCATAGGCAATGGTCCGAGCACTGTAGCCGATATTGTGAGTGCCGGTAGTACAAGCGGTGGTGATGGCGATATTGGGGCCACGGAAGCCATGCTGGATCGCCAGGTTGCCGGAGATCATGTTGATGATCGAGCCCGGCACGAAAAACGGAGAAATGCGTCGTGCCCCGCCCTTCTGCAGGGCATTGTGGTTATGCTCGATCATCGGCAGACCGCCGATACCGGAGCCGATGGCCACTCCGATCCGGTGAGCGTTGCTCTCGTCACACTCCAGCCCGGCATCCTCGATCGCCTGGCCACCGGCCGCCACCCCGTACTGGATGAACAGGTCCATCTTCCTGGCATCCTTGGGATTGAGGTAGGGGCTGATGTCGAAGTTTTTCACCGAGCCACCGAAACGCGTATTGAAGCCGCTGGCATCGAAGTGTTCGATCGGGGCGATACCGCTCTTGCCGGCCACAATGTTCCGCCAGCTCTCATCGACGGTGTTTCCCACAGGCGTGACCAAGCCAAGCCCGGTCACCACAACCCTTCTGCGAGCCATCAGCTTTCCTCCAGACATCTCAACATAGTGCAGCCCACGAGGGGCGTTCATTGCCAGGCATTATACCCGACTCATTGCACGCTGTACGCCATCCTGGGCCTCGTGCAAAGAGCATGGCAATTCGCGAGCGATGCAACCTTCACATGGCTCCATAACACAAGAGCCGCCCTGCATCGCAGGACGGCTCTCTCCGGGCATTGCCCGGACCTTTCAGCAAGCGGGGTCGACCGCGCCCTTACTGGTTGGCGTTAACGTAGTCGACGGCTTCCTGAACGGTGGTGATCTTCTCGGCTTCCTCGTCGGGAATTTCGGTATCGAATTCCTCCTCGAGCGCCATCACCAGCTCGACGGTATCCAGGGAATCGGCGCCGAGGTCCTCGGTGAAGGAAGATGAGCTCTGGATGTCCTCTTCCTTGACGTTCAGGCGCTCGGCCACAACCTTCTTCACGCGCTCTTCGATGGTGCTCATTATGACGTACTCCAGTCGTTCAAGTTAGCCGTTCTGATAACCAGCCGGTTCAAATCCGCAAGCATAAGCTGCGGGGTAGTTTATAGACCGCTCTGGGTCGACGCAACCGCCACATGCCGCGGCATCAACGCATGTTCATGCCGCCATTGACGTGCAGGGTTTCGCCAGTGATATAGCTTGCCGTGTCGCCGGTCAGAAAGCCCACGGCGGCGGCGATTTCCTCGGGACGACCGAGCCGCGACAGCGGAATCTGGCCGAGCAGCGCTTGCTGCTGGGCCTCGGGCAGCGACTCGGTCATGTCGGTGGCGATGAACCCCGGTGCGACGGCGTTGACCGTGATGTCACGCGCCGCCACTTCCCGCGCCAGCGCTCGGGTGAAGCCCTCCATGCCGGCCTTGGCCGCCGCATAGTTGACCTGCCCCAGGTTACCCATGGTGGCGACCACCGAGCTGATGGAAACGATGCGCCCGAAACGCGCCCGGGTCATGCCGCGCAGGCAAGCCTTGCTGACGCGATATACCGACTTCAGGTTGGCGTCCAGGACCGCATCCCAGTCGTCTTCCTTCATGCGCATCAGCAGATTGTCGCGAGTGATCCCGGCATTGTTGACCAGGATGGTCGGCGCACCGAATTCTTCGCCGATGGACTTGATCAGGGCATCCACGCTCTGCTGGTCGGTCACATCCAGCCGACGCCCGGCACCCTCGATGCCCTGCTCCTTGAGGTCGGCGTCGATACGCTCGGCACCGGCATCGCTGGTGGCGGTGCCGATCACGATGCGCCCCTGGCGTCCCAGCTCGTGGGCAATGGCGCGGCCGATGCCACGACTGGCCCCGGTGATCAGGGCGACTCTACGCTCGGTTGTCATGCTCTCTTCCATTCTCGTCCGGGAGAGGGAGTCAGCCATTGGCCGACGGCGACTGACCCGCTGCCTCGCGGGCCAGCTCCAGGGCAGCGGTGAGGCTATCCGGATCGTTGACGGACAGGCCTCGGCTACCCCGGGCGATTCGCTTGTTGAGGCCGGTTAGCACCTTGCCAGGCCCACACTCGATGAACACCTCGGCGCCCAGCCCCGACAGGGCCTCGACGCAGGAGGTCCAGCGCACCGGCTGATAGAGCTGCTCGATCAGGCGAGTGCGCAACGTCTCGACATCGGCATGCGCCTCGGCATCAACATTCTGGATCACCGTGTAACGCGGTGCACGCAACTTGATCGATGTCATTGCCTCGGCCAACCGGTCGGCCGCCGGACGCATCAGGTCACAGTGCGAAGGCACCGACACCGGCAACGGCATGACACGCTTGGCTCCAGCCTCCTGACAAGCCGAGATGGCCCGATCGACGGCTGCCTTGCTGCCGGCGATGACCACCTGTCCCGGCGCATTGTAGTTGACCGCCGCCACGACGTCGCCCTCGGCCGCCTTGGCACAGGCAGCTTCGATCGTATCGTCATCGAGACCGAGCACAGCAGCCATGGCACCCTCGCCCATGGGCACGGCCTCCTGCATCGCCTCGCCGCGCAGCTTGACCAGGCGGACTCCTTCGGCAAAGGGCAACGCGCCGGCGCACACCATGGCGCTGTATTCCCCCAGGCTATGCCCGGCCATGGCCACAGGGCGCGGCCCCTCCAACTCCTGCCAAACCCGCCATATCGACACGCTGGCGGTCAGCAGTGCCGGCTGGGTGCAGGCAGTGGCGTTGAGCGCCTCGGCAGGCCCTTCCTGAACCACCTGCCAGAGATCATAGCCCAGCGCAGCAGACGCCTCTTCGAAGGTGGTCCCTACCACGCTGTAGCGTTCCGCCAGCTCACGCAGCATGCCGATCTGCTGGGAGCCCTGCCCAGGAAAGATGAGGGCAAGGGGTTGAGTCATGTCGATCACCTTTGCTCTTGTTGACTTGTCTCGCCATCCACCACATCCGTGACGGTGCCGGCGAGTGTCCTGGATCCGCTAGCGTCTCGACCGTCATCGACGGCCGAGGCGCCAGCGGACCGGCGTTGGCCAAGCTCGGCGGCCAGGCAACCCGGCAGGTCGTGAGCCACTTCCCGGGCCGCGCGCGCCACAGCGTAATGGAAGCCGGCGGCATCGGCCCCACCATGACTCTTGACGACGATACCGTCGAGACCCAGCAGGCTGGCGCCGTTGTAGCGCACGGGGTCGAGCTCACCGCGCAGCCTCGCCAGGGCGGGCCGCGCCAGCCAGCCCACCAGCCGGCTGGACCAATGGGCCTCGAAGGTCGCCTGAACCCGGCGCACCAGCATACGTGCCAGCCCCTCGCTAGCCTTGAGCACGGCGTTGCCGACGAAACCGTCGCACACCACCACGTCAACCTCGCCGGAGAAGATAGCATCGCCTTCGACAAACCCAAGGTAATGCAGCCCTGTCTCGCACCGGAGCAGCTCATCGGCACGCTGGACACTGGCCGTGCCCTTGGTGCCCTCGACGCCGACATTGAGCAGGCCCACCCGAGGATGCGCCAGATCGTCGATGCGACGCGCCATGACATCGCCCATCAGGGCGAAGTCCCTGAGCCGCTCGGCCTCGACATCGACATTGGCGCCGAGATCGAGCAAATAGCAGCGTCCTTCGCGGCGCGTCGGTATCGCAGTGCTGATCGCCGGACGCGACAGGCCGGCCACCATGCCGAGCGCACGCCGCGCCAAGGCCATCAACGCCCCGGTATTACCGGCACTGACGCCGGCATCGGCTTCGCCTTTCGCCAAACACGCCAACATGCCCGACATGCTGGTGGCGGCATTGCCGCGCAGCACCTCGGCGGGCCGCTGGTCCTGACTGATGACATCAGGCGCATCCACGACGCATAAACGCGACGATGCCGCGGCGAAGGGCCGCGGCAGCCGGGAGATCTCGTCATCCAGGTGTCGGGCGGGACCGAAAAGCTGGATATCGAGACCGGGGTCGGCCATGACGGCACTAGCGGCACCCGCCACGGCGGCGCGGGGACCCAGGTCCCCACCCATGGCGTCAACGGCAATCCGCATCTCAACGATCAGGCGTCATGGCGTAAGAGTCGCCGTCTTCAGGCGTCGACGACCTTACGACCACGATAGTAACCATCCGGGGCCACGTGGTGACGCAGATGAGTGGTACCGGTTTCCTGGTCCTGAGACAGCGCCTTGCCGGTCAGGGCATCGTGGCTGCGACGCATGCCGCGCTTGGAACGGGTCTTGCGGTCCTTTTGAACTGCCATGAGATATCACTCCAGAGTGAATCGATGAAATATCAGTGTTTGCCCTTGAGGTGCTTGAGCACGTCGAAGGGACTCTTCGAGGGCGTGTCCGAACCGACGGCACCCGCCCCGCTGCTCAGCTGGTCGCGCGAGACCTGGCAATCGGCCTCGTCGTGGTAAACCACCTGGGGCAGGCTGAGGATCAATTCATCCTCCACCACCGCCAGCAGGTTCAGCTGTTCGTTTTCCACCAGCACCGGTTCATGGGTACTCGGCAGATCCGCCGCCAGGGCATCGCTGGTCACCAGTCCCAGCAGGAAGTCGCTCTCGACCTCTCTCGCCATGGGCGACAAACAGCGTCGGCACGGCAACTGCAACTCGGCCTCGAGATGGCCTTCAATCCCCCGCCGCCCCTGGGCGTCGATGGTGAAGTGCAGCCATACTTGAGCATCCCCATGCTGCTCGCCGACCGCCTCGGCAAGCCGAGGCATATCGGCCAGCGAGACAAGGCCTTCGAGGTGTTCGCCGTGGGCGGCGAGCTTGTAAGGCTCGACCCGGCTCGGAAGTCGTGAGGTCAACATAGGCGCGCAATGATAGGCACTCCCCCAGCGCCTGTCAAAGCCGCCATCGTCTCGGGTTACAATGCCCGGCAAATGCCATCGTCATCCCGCCTCATTTCGCCTGGAGACCTCATGTCACGACTGGTCCTCGCATCCGGCTCACGCTTCCGCCGCCAACTGCTCGATCGCCTGGATATCCCTTATGCCTGGGCGAGCCCGGACATCGACGAGACACCGCGCGACGGCGAGTCACCACAATCCCTGGTGCACCGCTTGTCGCTATCCAAGGCGGAGCGGCTGGCGGCAGACTGGCCGGACCACCTGATCATCGGCTCCGACCAGGTCGCTGTATTCGACGGCCGCGCGCTCGGCAAGCCCGCCGACGAAGCCGCGGCACGCCAGCAACTGGCCGCCTTCTCCGGACACCGCGTACGTTTCTTGACCGGCCTGGCGCTGATCGATACCCGCCACGGCAGTCATCGGGTATGCCACGAAGGCTACGACGTCATCTTCCGCCGCCTGACGCAGAACGAGATCGCCCGCTACGTCGAGCGGGAGCGCCCTCTGGACAGCGCCGGCAGCTTCCGCATGGAAGGCCTCGGCATCACGCTGTTCGAGCGCCTGGAAGGCGACGACCCCAACACCCTGATCGGCCTCCCGCTCATCCGCCTCTGCACCATGCTCCGCGACGCCGGGCTTGATCCGCTGGGCTAACGAGCTACGAGCAAAAGCCTACCCCAAGGCCGAATACTGCCAAGGAGTTGCTCGCATCTCGAAGCTCGTGGCTCGACTGGCAACTCACTACCTAGAAGCTTGAGTCCTGTGACTAGCGCAGCTGGTAGCGCACCGGCGTCTCGGCGTTCGATAACCCGAGCACTGAGGCCATGACGCTACCGAAGCGCCGCGATAGCCGCTCGAAGGGGTCAAGCTGCGGGGTATAATCGTGTCGGCGCGGCTCTTCCAGCAGGCGTCGCGCCTCACCATCCAGGTTGCCCAGCCGGTCCACCAGACCGAGATCGAGCGCCTGCTCGCCGGTCCAGATCAGCCCGCTGAACAGGCGCTCGTCATCGGCCAGGCGATCGCCGCGGCCGGCCTTGACGTCATCGATGAACTGCCGGTGCGTGGTGGCCAGCACTTCCTGCCAGAAGCGCCGCTGGGATGGCTCGACATCCGCGAAGGGATCAAGGAAGTCCTTGTTCTCGCCGGCCGTGAACACCCGGCGCTCGATGCCCAGCCGCTGGATGGCTTGCTCGAAGCCGAAGCCGGCGTGGATCACCCCGATGGACCCCACCAGACTGGCCGGCGCGGCGACGATCTCGTCCGCTGCCGCGGCGATATAGTAGGCGCCGCTGGCACCGATGTCCTCGACGACCGCAATGATCGGCTTGTCGCCGCTCTCGCGCAGCCGCATCACTTCGTCATAGATGCGCTGCGACTGCACCGGGCTGCCGCCCGGACTATCGATATGCAGCACCACCGCTTTTGCGCCCGGCGCCTCCCAGGCACGCTCGATGCCCTTGATGACGCGCGAGGCGTTCGCCGGCGACTCGCGATCGATCACGCCCTCCACCTCAACCACGCCAAGATGCGGCCCCCTGGCCTCCACCGGCCCCTGAGCGGCAAAAAGGCCATAGAATGACAGCGCCAGAAAGGCCAGGATCAACAGCGCGAAGACGAAGCGAAAGAACAGCTTCCAGCGCCGTGAACGACGCTGTTCGACGAGCACTCCGCCAATCCAGCGATCGAGCATGGCCTGCTCGGCAAGACGACGGCGCTCGCGCAGCGTCTCGGCATCCTCGCCATCGGCCTCTCCGGCCTCGGGCTCGTCTTGGGCCCGAGCCTCCCGGCGCCGGCGCGCCTCTTCCGCCGAAAGCTCCGGCCCCTTGGTCCAGTCGTCGCTGTTGTCGCTCATCGTGACCTCGTCTCCCAGACGCTTGCTCAAACTTGCTCAGCCATGCAGCCAGTCGATCAGCTCGGGAAAATTCCCGGCAGTGAAGGTCGGCCGGCTGGCGGCGAGGCGCTCGGGCTCATGAACCCCGTAGGTGACCGCGATGCGGTCCATGCCCAGGGCACGGGCCATTTCCATGTCATACTCGGTGTCGCCGACCATCACCGCCTCCTCGACCGCCACGCCGAGTTCAACAAGCAATTCCTCGAGCATCTGCGGGTGCGGCTTGGAGCGGGTCTCGTCGGCCGTGCGACTGGCATGAAACCAAGCGCCGCTCGCGCTCTCGCGAAAGATGCGATCCAGGCCTCGCCGGCTTTTGCCGGTAGCCACCGCCAGGCGCGCATGCTCGTTGGCCCGCAGCCGTTCTATCCCCTCGCTTACGCCGGGATAGAACGGCATCGGCGTCGTGTCGCCCTCGACGAAGTAATGGGCATAGCGCTGCTTGAGCGCCTCGGTACGCTCGGCATCAATGCCCGGACACAGCTTGGCGATGGCCTCGGGCAGGCCCAGCCCGATGATGTCGCGCACCCGGTCGTCCGGCAGCTCGCCCCAGCCGATGTCGCGGCCGGCGGCCTGCATGCTGGCCACAATCCGACCCACGGAGTCCATCAGGGTGCCATCCCAGTCGAAGATCATCAGTCGATAACGCATGGTGTCTCCATGTCAGTTCGTACGGCGAGCGTTGGCCAGTACCGCATCGAGCGACTCGCCGAGCGGCGCACGAATCTTGACCGGCTTGCCACTGGTCGGCTCGGGAAACGTCAGCTCGGACGCATGCAGGAAGAGCCGGGAGAGATCCCAGCGGGCAGCCAGGCGCTGCCCTTCGCGGGAACCGTATTTGTCGTCGCCCAGCAGCGGATACCCAGCATGCGCCGCATGCACGCGAATCTGGTGGGTACGCCCGGTAACCGGCTCTGCCTCCATCAGGGTTGCCCCGGCGAAGGCCTCACGCACGGCGAAACGCGTGCGGGCGACCTTGCCATTGGCATCGACCCGCACGCGTCGCTCGCCATTGCCGGCATCGAAGCGGTCCAGGCGGGCGCTGACGAAGTCGCGCCGCGCCGGCCAGCGTCCGGCGACCAGCGCCAGATAGCGCTTGGTCATCTCGTGACGCTTGAGCGCGGTATTGAGCGTCACCAGCGCCGAGCGTGACTTGGCCAGCAGCAGGCACCCTGAGGTATCGCGGTCCAGGCGATGAACCAGTTCGAGAAAGTCCAGATCCTCGCGCACCTGGCGCAACGCCTCGATCAAGCCGATCTTGACGCCGCTACCGCCGTGCACAGCAAGACCGGACGGCTTGTTGAGCACCAGCCAGTCGCGCCCCTCGAGCAGCACGCTGCCGGCCAGCAGGTTGCGCAGGTTGTCGCTGACCTCGCGAACCGCCTCGCGAGGCGCGAGCTTGAGCGGCGGAATACGCACCACATCGCCGGCCGCCAGGCGGGAGTCGGCCTTGACGCGCTTCTTGTTCACCCGCACCTCACCCTTGCGCACGATGCGGTAGATCAGCGAGCGCGGCGCCCCCTTGAGGCGCGTTATCAGAAAATTGTCGACCCGCTGGCCAGCCTGGCCCTCGGTCACTTCCACCCATTGTACGTCGCGGCCATCGGCCATGCCGGCTCACTCCACTGGATACTACGCAAAGGGCGCATTCTACCGTAGTGAGAGCGATCCTGCGCCAATTGCTGGGCACCCCCTTTACTGTTATATTGCCGATTCGTTCCAGTGGGTTGAAATACCCGTGAAGCGCGCCTGCACGACTCACACGCAGGCCGGAACGAAAAGATCAGGCCGCGACGACGCTCGCCAATCCGAGGTCCCGCCGCCGAACTGAAAGCGATACAACGCCACGCCCGCCCTGCCGCGCCCACAATGACGCGACAGGAGACCACGGGATACGTACAACATCGTGCCGGAGGCCGGCGTTGGCGAATCGATGAATGCCAGGTGTTGGCGGTGACCGCAGGGCCGGATGGGCGAAGTCCCGCCGAGACATGTCCTGCCTCCGCCCCGTACTCAACATGATCATGCCGTGCCGGCCAGGCCAAGCAATTGCCACCGGCACGGCCGGGCGCAGTTCCGCATCCGCGACATGCGCTGAGCACAAGCACGCAGCACCCAGCGGTTCGCCTTCGTCGATGCATGGAAGCCCAAGGCTTGATGATCGTCGCGAGGGGCACGGGTTTCGAGACTATGGTGGGTGCACCTGGCCGGAATACCGAACTCAACACCGCCCGACATCAGGTTCATGGAGCTATGCGGACGCCCCCGGCGCGTCCATTTTGCGAGACGCCATGAAACGGATGCTCATCAATGCGACCCAGCCCGAAGAGCTGCGCGTCGCTCTAGTCGATGGACAACGCCTCTACGACCTGGACATCGAATCCGGTGCCCGGGAACAGAAAAAAGCCAACATCTATCGCGGCAAGATCACCCGCGTCGAACCGTCGCTGGAAGCCGCTTTCGTCGACTTCGGCGCCGAACGCCACGGGTTTTTGCCGCTCAAGGAAATCTCTCGAGACTACTTCATCAAGGAGCCCTCGGGGCGCCCCAGCATCAAGGAAGTCCTGAAGGAAGGCCAGGAAGTCATCGTCCAGGTCGACAAGGAAGAACGTGGCAACAAGGGCGCAGCCCTGACCACTTTCATCAGCCTGGCCGGCCGTTTCCTTGTACTAATGCCCAACAACCCTCGTGCCGGCGGCATCTCACGGCGCATCGAGGGCGAGGAGCGCGCCCAGCTCAAGGACGCCATGGGCCAGTTGACCGTGCCCGACAAGATGGGCCTGATCGTGCGCACCGCCGGCATCGGTCGTTCCCCCGAAGAACTGCAGTGGGACCTGGACTACCTGGTGCAGGTATGGGAATCGATCACCGGTGAAGCCGGCAAACGCCCTGCCCCCTTCCTCATCTATCGCGAATCCAACGTCATCATTCGCGCCATGCGCGACTACCTGCGCCAGGATATCGGCGAAGTACTGATCGACAGCGAGGAAGTCCACCAGGAAGCGCTCACCTTCATTCGCCAGGTGATGCCCTCCTACCAGCAGAAGATCAAGCGCTACGCTGACGAGGTGCCGCTGTTCTCGCGCTTCCAGATCGAGTCGCAGATCGAGACCGCCTACGAGCGCGAGGTCAAGCTGCCCTCCGGCGGTTCCATCGTCATCGATCACACCGAGGCGCTGGTCTCGATCGACATCAACTCGGCGCGCGCCACCCGTGGCAGCGACATTGAAGAAACCGCGCTGCAGACCAACCTCGAGGCTGCCGACGAAATCGCCCGCCAGCTGCGCCTGCGCGATATCGGCGGCCTGGTGGTCATCGACTTCATCGACATGTCGCCGGCCCGCAACCAGCGCGAGGTCGAGAACCGTGTGCGCGACGCTCTCAAGATCGATCGCGCCCGGGTACAGATCGGCCGCATCTCGCGCTTCGGCCTGATGGAGATGTCCCGTCAGCGCTTGCGCCCGTCGCTCGGCGAAACCAGCGGCGTGGTCTGCCCGCGCTGTGACGGCCAGGGCACCATCCGCGACGTACGCTCCATCTCGCTGTCGATCATGCGCCTGATCGAAGAAGAGGCCATGAAGGAGCGAAGCGCCCAGATTCGCGCCATCCTGCCCGTTCCCGTGGCTACCTACCTGCTTAACGAGAAGCGCAGCGTGCTGGCCGACATCGAGCAACGCCAGGGCGTGCGCGTGGTGCTGCTGCCCCATACCGACATGGACACGCCGCACTACGACGTACAGCGCCTGCGCGACGACCATGTCGACGAGGAAGGTGGCGTTCAATCCAGCTTCGAGCTTTCCACCGACACCGAGGTCGGCCGTGAACCAGAGGCAGCCTTCGGCAAGCCCGTCAAGCGCGATGAGGCCGCGGTGAAAACCGTCGTGCACCACGAGCCGGCCCCGGCATCCCTGCAGCAGGATACGCCGAGCCAGCCAGCCGCCAGCAAGCCGGCTCCCAGCAAGCCGGCCGCGGCCCCCGTGCCGAGCCAGCAACGTGAAGGCGTGCTGGGCCGGCTGGTCAAGGGCTTCACCCGCCTGCTGAGCGGTGAGGAAGACGCCAGCAACGGCCAGGCCACCTCCCAAACCGCCCAACCGCGCCGCGAAAGCCAGACGCGCGACACCGCCGACAAACAGCAGAGCAAGAGCGACCAGGGAGGTTCCTCCTCCTCCGGTGGCGGCAGCAGTCGTCAACGCAACCGGCGCCAGCGCTCCGACAGCTCCCGCAACGACAACCGTGGCAGCGGCAGCACCAAGGGGCAGTCCCAAGGGGCCGACAAGTCGACCGCTTCCGACAGCCAAGGACGCAGTGGCGGTAGCGGTAGCAGCAGCAGTGGCGGCCGCGACCGTCGTCAGGACGATAGCCGAGGCAATGCCCAGGAAACGCGCGGCTCCTCCTCCAAGGATACGCGCAAGAGCCAGGACAGCCAGGGCAAGAGCCAGGACAACCGCGGCAAGTCGCAGGAGTCCCGCAAGTCCAGCAACAGCGAGCGTCAGAAGAGCACCGCTGAGGTCGCCAAGACGACGACGTCCGACAAGCCCAAGCGCACCCGCAACAACCCGCGTCAGCGCAATCGCCAGTACGCCTTGAACCCCAAGGCCGAGGCCGAGCAGAAACGCCTGCAGGAAGAAGCGGCCCAGGAAGCATCTCAGGCCGAGGCTGACGACAAGGCGATCAAGCCCGAAGCTGAAGCGCCTCAGGGCAAGCAGCCGGAAAAGGCTCAGGAAGCGACCGAGGCCAAGGCTGCCGCTGACCAGCCGGCCGAGACCACCACGTCAGAAGCAACCGCGTCCAAGGCTGAGACCAAGGCCGAAGAGAGCGCTAAACCCAAGGCTGATGCGCCTCAGGCCAAGGAGTCGCAGGCCGAGTCGACCCAGCAGCCGAAGAAGGCCCAGGAATCGACCGAAGCTGCCAAGTCCGAAGCCAGCGCCAAGCCCAAGGCTGAAGCACCTCAGCCCAAGGAGCCGCAGGCTGAACCGGCCAAGCAGCCTGAGAAGGCCCAGCAGCCGGTTGAGGCCGCCAAGTCCGAGGCCAGCGCGCCCAAGACTGACGCCAAGGCCGAAGAAAGCGCCAAGCCCAAGGCTGAAGCACCTCAGGTCCAGGCGCCGCAGGCTGAACCGGCCAAGCAGCCGGAGAAGGCCCAGCAGCCGGCTGAGGCCGCCAAGTCCGAGGCCAGCGCACCCAAGACTGACGCCAAGGCCGAAGAAAGCGCCAAGCCCAAGGCTGAAGCACCTCAGGTCCAGGCGCCGCAGGCTGAACCGGCCAAGCAGCCGGAGAAGGCCCAGCAGCCGGCTGAGGCCGCCAAGTCCGAGGCCAGCGCACCCAAGACTGACGCCAAGGCCGAAGAAAGCGCCAAGCCCAAGGCTGAAGCACCTCAGGTCCAGGCGCCGCAGGCTGAACCGGCCAAGCAGCCGGCTGAGGCCGCCAAGTCCGAGGCCAGTGCGCCCAAGACTGACGCCAAGGTCGAAGAAAGCGCCAAGCCCAAGGCTGAAGCACCTCAGCCCAAGGAGCCGCAGGTTGAACCGGCCAAGCAGCCTGAGAAGGCTCAGGAACCGAGCGAGGAGCAAGCGGCTACGGAAAGCGCGTCCGAATCCAGGCGCCGCCGCCGGGCACATAACGATCCTCGGGAAATCCGCCGGCGCGAGCAGGAAGCCAAGCGCCAGGAAGGCGGCCAGGGCTAAGCCCCGGTCGTCATGACGCAAAGCGCCCGTGGCCAGTCGGCCACGGGCGCTTTTCATTCAACAGGCGATAGACTTGCTACCCGGGTTCACTGCTTCCAGGGCAACGGCGGCGGCATCAGCCGCTCGCCATCATGGCCCTCAATAGCCCCGAAACGCTCACTACCGTCTTCCCAGTCACGCTGGGCCTGAATAATCTCCGCCTTGCTGTGGCCAACGAAGTTCCACCAGATCAGTATCTCCTCGCCCAGTGGCGCTCCCCCGACCAGGATGGCATGCCCTCCGGCAGGCAGAGACAGTGTGACGGATGAACGCCCACGTCCCAGATAGGCCATTTCGTTCGTCGCGAAGGTATCACCTTCGATCTCCAGCGTCCCTTCCAGAGGCAGCACGCCATATTCGAAATCTTCACGCAGCGACAACGACAACGTGGCGCCTTCCCGGCTGGCCAGATCGACACCGACAAGTTCCGAAAAGGCCAGGGTCGGCGCCCGACGGCCCTCGAATTCGCCGGTGAGCAAGGTATGGTCGACGCCCTGCGACGCCCACTCGGGCAGATCGGGATAATGATCGAAGCGCGGCGCCGTCTGTCGATGTGAGTCGGGCAAGGCGATCCACAACTGAGCGGCATGCAAGTGCGTCTCGCCCGGTATCGACTCCTCGGTATGGCTGATACCCCGCCCTGCCGTCATCAGGTTGACCTGCCCAGGACGAATCACCTGCGCGTTGCCCAGGCTGTCACGATGCAGTACCTCGCCCTCGATCATCCAGGTAAATGTCTGAAGGCCAATGTGCGGATGCGGACCGACACGCAAGCCGCCGGCCTCTCCCTTGAAAACGGCCGGGCCGGCATGGTCCAGGAAGCACCAGGCCCCGACCAGGCGACGCTGGCGAGAAGGCAGTACCCGGTTCACCTCGATACCACCGACATCGGCAGTACGGGGAGAAACGTGCTGCATCTGACGCGTGCCATCGATGACGGGACAATCCATCGAGGATGCCACTTCTCGATCTTCCACCAGTGTGCTCATGATCTCCTCCTCCTGGGCAATCAAACAAAGGCCCGACCCTGAAGGGCCGGGCCCGACATCTCAGGATCAGGATGCCGTCTGTTGAGCATAGCTCTGCATGAGATTGGAGTAGGCGGGCAGATGGCCAGCCAGGAGCCCCCCGAACCCTTCGATATCATTGCGCCAGTCACGATGCAGTTCGCCACCGACCGCGAACCAGGTCATCAACTGGGCTCCGGCCTGAGACATGCGGTTCCAGGCTGCGTCCCGCGTCGTCAGGTTGAAGGTGCCGGAAGCATCCGTGACCACGAAGACCTCATAGCCCTCCTCCAGCGCGGAGAGTACCGGGAAGGATACGCAGACTTCGGTCACGACCCCGGCAACGAGCAACTGCTTCTTGCCGGTCGCCTTGACGGCATCGACGAAGTCCTGGTTATCCCAGGCATTGATCTGCCCTGGACGCGCAATGTAGGGCGCATCTGGAAACGCCTCCTTGAGCTCCGGCACCATGGGGCCGTTGGGACCATCCTCGAAGCTCGTGGTCAGGATGGTCGGGATGTCAAAGAACTTGGCGATATCGGCAAGTGCCAGCACACTGTTCTTGAATTCATCCGGGTTGAAATCACGCACCAAGGACAACAGACCCGCCTGATGATCCACCATCAACAGTGCCACATCATCCTTGTTCAATCGCTGATAGGTAAAGGACATGCTCACACTCCTCTTGCGGTTGAGACGCCCGATAGCCTTGGTGGGCTACCGGGCAAAACACTAGCGATCTGGCCGCTAGTCGTTCAGGACGCCGTACTGGCCGTCCTGGAATTCCGTGAAGGCCTGGTGAATTTCCTCCGTTGAGTTCATGACGAAGGGACCATGGCCCACGACAGGTTCGTCGATGGGCTCACCGCTCAGCAGTAACAGCTTGGCATCGTTGTTGGCTTCGAGCTGCACTTCATCGCCCCGACGCTCAAAGACCGCCACGGCCTCGTCACGCACGACCGTGTCGCCATTGACCAACACGGTACCTTCCAGCACCACCAGCAGGGTCGTATGGCCCTCGGGCACGGGCAACGTCGCGTCGCCATCGGCCGCAAGCCGGATATCCCACATGTTGATGGGAGTGAACGTCCTGGCCGGCCCCCGCTGCCCCGAGAAGTCACCAGCCACGATGCGGACATGCCCCTTCCCCTGCCCCAGCGATACGCGAGGAATACTCGCCTCTACAAGGGTCTGATAAGCTGGCGGAGCATCCTTGTCCCGGGCGGGCAAGTTGACCCATAGCTGCACCATCTCGAGCGGGCCGCCACGTTCCGTGAAGTCTCGAGAGTGGGATTCCTCGTGGACGATGCCGGCACCGGCTGTCATCCACTGGACATCCCCTCGGCCGATGCGGCCGCCGCCACCCGAGGAGTCCCGGTGCTCGAGTTCTCCCGCATAGACGAGCGTGACTGTCTCGAAGCCGCGATGGGGATGCGCTCCCACACCCCGAGGCTTGGTGGCTGGACGAAACTCATAAGGCCCAGCATGATCAAGCAGCAGAAAGGGACTGAGATGCTGCGCCCCCATGCGGTCGTAGGTGAACAAGGAACGCACGGGGAAGCCGTCTCCAACCCAGTGCCCGCGTGGCGCACCGTATAGCCCCTGGATCTTCTTCATCATCGTCAGGCTCCTGTGTCGTAAGGAGGTACCGAACCTCGATGCTCAGAAGGCTAATATATGAACGATGATCCAGGTAGACGGCTTTTTCGAGACTGACCGTCCCATTTTCAGGACGACATTATGCAAGACCTCAACGATCTCTATTATTTTGTTCAGGTCGTGGACCACGGCGGCTTCGCCCCCGCCGGCCGGGTGCTCGGCATTCCCAAGTCGAAACTCAGCCGACGCATCATCCAGCTCGAGGAGCGTCTGGCAACCCGGCTGATCCACCGCTCGACACGACGCTTCTCCGTCACCGAGCTCGGCCAGGCCTATTACCGGCACTGTGTCGCGATGCTGGTGGAAGCCGAGGCCGCCGAAGAACTGATCGAGCGCAACCATGCACAGCCACGAGGCACGGTACGGCTCAGTTGCTCGCCCAGCGTGTTGCACTACCTGATCACACCGCTGCTGGTTCATTTCATGAGCCATTGCCCACACGTCAACGTGCAGGTGGAAGCCACCAGCCGACGCGTCGATGTGATCAAGGAGGGCTTCGACCTAGCGATCCGGATACGCTTTCCGCCTCTGGAGGACAGTGACCTGACCATGAAAGTGTTGGCCAGCAGCCCTCAGCGACTGATGGCGGCTCCCGGCCTCTTCGAGCATTACCCTGCCCCGAGAACCCCCGCCGATCTTCGAGAGTTGCCCAGCCTGGATTTCGAGCAATACGACAAGCAGCATGTCTGGGACCTGACCGGTCCCGAGGGCGCGACGGCCCGGATCCCACATCATCCACGCCTGGTCACCGATAGTGCCGAGACGCTTCACCAGGCCGCCCTGGCAGGCCACGGCGTCGTCAAACTGGCCATGCTGGTCGGCCATGACGATCTGAAGCGCCGCGACCTGATCGATGTACTGCCCGGCTGGGAACCTCGCGGCGGCATCCTGCACGCCGTATTTCCATCACGCCGCGGGCTGTTGCCCGCCGTACGCGCCTTTCTCGACTTCCTGGATGAACATATCGAGGAGGAAGATTTTCTGACCTTTCAGAATGGGGAAGGGAAGCGACAGGAAGAACAGGAGCAATAGGAAGAAGAAAAGAAGAAAAGAAGAAAAGAAGAACAATAGGCTAAGGCTAGCAGGGACACAGGAAAGCTCACCGGAGGCAAGCCATCCAGTGTATGGGTTACCCCATCTCGCCCATTTCTGTCGCCAAGCGCGGCTCCCGCTCGAGCGTGACACCGAAGGCTTCTCGGACCCGTTCGGCGACCTCGGCGGCCACCTCCAGCAATTCCTCGGCACTGCCGCCGCCATGATGCACCAACACCAGGGCCTGGCGGTCATGGACGCCGAAATGCCCGCAACGCCAGCCTTTCAGGCCGCAGCGGTCGATCAGCCAGCCCGCTGCCAGCTTGACACCACCAGACTGGGGGAACTGCGGCATGTCGGGATACGCAGCGCGCAACGCCTCGGCACGCTCGGGCGATACGACGGGATTCTTGAAGAAGCTTCCGGCATTGCCCAGCCGGGCCGGGTCCGGCAGCTTCTCGCGTCGCACAGCACTGACGGCCTCGGCCACCTCTTGCGATGAAGGATTCGCCGAAACGCGCTGCGCCAGGTCGCCATACGCCAGACGCGGCGCTGCATGGCGGGAAAGCCGCAGGACGAGCCCGGTGATCGCCACCCGCCCGGCCAGTTCGCGCTTGAAGATGCTGTCGCGATAGCCGAAATCGCACTCATCGGGCGCCATGGTCGTCTCGCGCCCATCCTCCAGCGATATCACGCGCACTGCCTCCAGCACCTCGTGGAGCTCCACGCCATAGGCACCGATGTTCTGGATCGGTGCCGCACCACAGTGGCCGGGAATCAACGCCAGATTCTCGATGCCCCACAGGCCGCGCCGGGCCAGCGACATCACCAGGTCGTGCCACACCACGCCGGCATCGACATGAACCCGCACCTGCCGGTCGGCTTCTTCCAGTCGCCAGTCCGCCATCGCCGGCTGGATGACCAGGCCCGTCAAGGAAGCCGGCAGGATCACGTTGCTGCCGCCGCCGAGCAACAAGGGCGCTCGGCGTTCCTGCCTGGCCAGAGCCAGGGCCTCGGTCAATTGCGCCGCAGACGATGGCGCAACGAAGCGCTCGGCACGACACGGCAGGCCGAGCGTATTGAGACGGGACAGATCATGGTCGCGATGCAACTCGAGGCTCAAGAGGATGCCTCCAGACGCTCGCGCACGCTGTCCAGCAGGCCCCGCGACGCGGCCTCCAGCAGATCCATCATGTCTTCGAAGCCCTGCTCGCCCCCGAAGTAGGGATCGGGCACCGGCGTGTCGGGCAGGCCGGCGAATGCCAGGAAGAGGTCGATATGCGCCCGGCACTCCGGTGGACACTGGGCCTGCAGGGCGGCAAGGTTATCCTCGTCCATGGCCAGCAGGTAGTCGAAGCATTCGAAATCGGCCGCCTCGAGTTGCCGTCCACGCAGCCCGTCGATATCCAGGCCACGCCGTGTTGCCGCCCGGCGCGCCCGCGGATCGGGCGCTTCCCCGACATGCCAGGGACCAACCCCGCAGGAATCGACCTCGACGCGATCGGCCAGACCGGCCTCTTCGAGCAGGCGGCGAAACATGCCTTCGGCGGTAGGCGAGCGGCAGATATTGCCGAGACAGACGAAGAGTACGCGGATCATGACGTTCCTCCCTCGGCGCTCAGCCAGTCGCGAACCCGCTCGAGATCCGCGGCGGTATCCACGCCGGGCGGATTGGGTTCCCGCGCCAGGCCGACCTGGATGGCGTGGCCATGATGCAGGGCGCGCAACTGTTCGAGCTGTTCGAGCTGTTCCAGGGGTGACGGCGCCCAGTCACGGTATTCGGCGAGAAAGCTCGCGCGATAGGCATAGATGCCGATATGCCTCAGCCAGGCATCGGTCGACAGCAACTCGGGGCGCTCGGCGAAGGCATCTCTGTCCCAGGGGATTGGCGCCCGCGAGAAGTAGAGCGCCCTGCCCGACGCCGCGCGCACCACTTTCACGGCATTGGGATCGAAGAGTGTTTCAATCTCGGTGATCGACTCGGCGAGGGTGGCAATGGAAGCGTCGGGATCGTCGAACAGCCGCATGGCCACCTGATCGATCAGGGCCGGGGGAATCAAGGGCTCGTCGCCCTGGACATTGACCAGCACGGCGTCGTCGGGCAATCCCAGCCGCTCGGCCACCTCGGCCAGACGGTCGGTTCCCGAGGGATGGTCACCCCGGGTCATCACCACCTCGGCATCCAGGCCATCGAAAGCGGTGCGGATGCGCTCATCGTCGGTGGCCACCACCACCCGAGTGGCGGCACTGGCACAGGCGCGACGCCAGACGTGAGCAATCATCGGCTCTCCGGCGATATCCAGCAGCGGCTTGCCCGGCAGGCGCGTGGAGGCGAAACGCGACGGAATCACGGCGATGAAATCCTGCATGCTTCCCCCTCAGGTCTCGCCGTCGTGTCCGGGAGACGCCGGCAGTTTCTCGTCGACGTCCATCTGTCTGGCCTCCTCGGGGAGCATGACCGGTATCCCGTCACGCACGGGATACGCCAGGCCATCGTAACGGCACAGCAGCTCGCCGGCATCACGGTCGTATTTCAGTTTGCCCTTGCACAGCGGGCACACCAGCATCGCCAGCAGTTCCTTGTCCATGTCGTCGCCTCCATGAGCGATTTCGTCGGCCGTTTATTCACCTGGCAATCAAACGATCATCCTGATCGCTTCGATTGTCGCCCTCCCACGCGGGCGCAGATAGGTGAATCTGCTGGCGTGGGGTGGGCTCGCGCCGGCCTGTCGTCCGGCGGCGGCACGTCCTTGTGCCGCCCTTAAGAGGATGGCACTGGATTTCATAACGTCGCCAGGCGCCTGGCCAGCCAGTCGACGAACGCCGGTTCGGGGACCGCTTCCACATCCAGGCTCCAGGCCCCGGTCACCAGCCCCCGGCACTTGACCGCGTCCTTGGCGGTCATCACCACCGGCCGCTCGTCGTCGAAGGCCAGGTCGACGGCGGTGAACCGATGGTGATCACCGAAGGCGTGGGCCTCGAACTCGACGCCGAGTTCACCCAGGGTTTCGAAAAAACGCGCCGGCCGCCCGATGCCGGCCAGAGCATGCACCGACCCGACGAAGGGCAGTGGCGACAACGCCTCTCGACGGCCGTCGTCCAGGGCTCGCCAGGCAACGGGTGTCAGCTGCATGGCATGGCCGGCAGCCGGTACCGGTCGTCGCATTCGGCCGTTGATCATCACCGCATCCACCGTGGCAAGACGCTCGGCGGGCTCGCGCAATGGCCCGGCCGGCAGGCACCGTTCATTGCCCAGGCCTCGCTGGCCATCAACCACGACGATTTCCAGGTCACGACCCAGCGCCAGATGCTGCAGACCGTCGTCGCTGATCAGAATGTCGCAGCCCGCCTCCAGTAGGCGACGACCACCGCGCGGTCGATCCGGATCAACCACCACGGGGCACCCGGTCTGGTCGGCCAACATGCGTGGCTCGTCACCGCTCTCGGCGACCGGCGTATCCGCCTCGAGATACAACGGATAGCGTTCGGAGCGGCCGCCATAGCCACGCGACAGGATGCCCGGTGTCCAGCCCGCCTCGGTGAGATAACGCGCCAGCCAGGCCACCAGCGGCGACTTGCCGGTCCCGCCGAGCGTAATGTTGCCCACCACGATAACCGGCACCGGTGCACGCCAGACGGCCTTTCTGCCATCGGCGTAGGCGGCCGCCCGGCGACGCATCACGCCTCGATAGAGTGCCTCAAGGGGGCGCAGCGCCATGAGCCAGCGCTTGCCATTGTAAGCGGCTTCCAGCCAGCGCTCGGCGAGCGACGTCATGCCGGCTCGCTCTCCCGGAACTGCAGGCGATGCAGGGCCGCATAGGCGCCATCCCGGGCCAGCAGCTCGGCGTGATTGCCCTGCTCGACGATCTCGCCGGCTTCCATCACCAGAATGCGGTCGGCGCGTTCGATGGTCGACAGGCGATGAGCGATCACAAAGGTGGTGCGATCACGACACACCTCTTCCAGGGCCGACTGGATGTAGCGTTCCGATTCGGTATCCAGCGCCGAGGTGGCCTCGTCCAGCACCAGCAGCGGCGCATCCTTGAAGATCGCCCGGGCGATGGCCAAGCGCTGACGCTGCCCTCCCGACAGCATGACCCCATTCTCTCCCACTACAGTGTCGTAGCCCTCCGACAACTTCTCGATGAACTCGTGGGCATGGGCCGCGCGGGCGGCGGCTTCGATGGCGGCCGGATCGGCATTCTCCACACCATAGGCGATGTTGTCGGCGATGCTCGCATTGAACAGCATGACCTGCTGGGAGACCAGGGCAACGCAACGCCGCAACGGCGCCAGTCGGTATGTCTCGATGGGCACATCGTCGATCAGGATACGTCCCGCCGTGGGATGGTAGAAACGTGGCAGCAGGCCCACCAGGGTCGACTTGCCGCTGCCCGAGCGACCGACGATGGCAACCATCTCGCCCGGCGACACTTCAAGATTGATGCCCTTGAGCACTTCAGGCTGATCCTCGCCATAGGCGAAATGCACGTCCTCGAAACGCACCCGGCCATCGAGACGCCCCGGCTCCCGATCGCCCAGGTCCTCTTCGGGCTCCTCCTCGAGCAGGCCGAAAAGCTCGGCGGCCGCGGCGATCCCCTTCTGCACGGTGGCATTGATTTCGGTGAGCTGGCGTACCGGCTTGGCCATCAGCGAAGCGGCGGTGATGAAGGCCACGAACTCGCCGGGCGTCATGTCCGCCATCAACGCCGGCGACATGGCCAGCCACACCAGCAATGCCAGCGCCAGGGCCACCATCAACTGGATCACCGGCGTGCTGGTGGCCTTGGTCAGGGCCTCCTTCATGCTCTGGCGACGGTTGACCTCGCTGGCCTCGGCAAAGCGTGCCTTCTCATAGGCCTCGGCGCCGTGGGTGCGTACCACCCGATAACCGGACAACGCCTCGGACGCCACATGGGTCACATCGCCCATGGAGCGCTGGATACGCCGAGAGATACGACGAAAGCGCTTGCTGGCGTAACTGACCACGCCGCCGATCATCGGCGTCACGGCGAGAAACAGCAGCGTCAGCATCCAGTTGGTCCACAACAGGTAGATGATCAACCCGATCACGAAGAGGCCTTCGCGCAGCAGGATGGTGATCGCCTTGGTGGCCGCACCGGTCACCTGCTCCACATGGTAGGTGACCCGCGAGATCAGGTGCCCGGAGGAATGCGAGTCGAAGAAGCGCCCGGGCAGGTGCAGCATGTGATTGAAGACATCACAACGCAGGGCATGCACCAGATTGCGCGCCACGTTGCTCATGAAATAGGTGCCGAGGAAGGTGCCCAGCCCCCGGAAGGCGAACATGCCTACCACGAACAGGGGCAGCCAGAGCCGAAAGGCAGCATCCGGATCCTGGATGCCGTCGATCAGCCGCTTCATCATCTCGGCCAGCGCCGTGCTCGATGCGGCATAGAGCACATAGCCCACGATGGCCAGGGAGAAGGCCCGCCAGTGCGGCCTGACGTAACCCAGCAGACGCTTGTAGAGGGTCCAGCCGGAATGTTCGATCACGGTGTCTCCGCTTCAGTGGATGTCGGCACGGGCAAGCCCGGTATCGATGCAGGCGATTCTAACGCAAGGCAGTCCCGGCCGACACCGCCAGGCCGCCATGACAGCGGCCGCGCAGCGCTGATGTCCGGATCGTCGCGCTCGCCCAGCCTCAGCGTCAAGGCGCCGTCCTGGGCGGTACTCCACAGGCAGCTACCGGCCAGCCGGAAACGCCGCACCACCTCGGATGCCGGGTGGCCGAAGCGACTGCCACGCGCCGCACTGAAGATGACCGAGCCGGGCGCCAGTCGACGCACCAGGGCAGGCCCGGAGCTGGTACGACTGCCGTGATGCCCCGCCACCAGCACCGTGACCGGCTCCGTCAAGGCGCCCAGGAAGCTGCGCTCCACCCGGCGACCAACGTCGCCGGGAATCAACAGGCGATGAGGGCCGGCAGTGACCAGCAGGACACAGGAGCGATCATTGCTGGACAACCCACCGACCCGCGGCGGAGGCCACAGGAAGCGGAACTCGACGCCATCGCGTTGCCAGGCACGCCCCGCTCGACAGGCATCGGCTGTAACCGGCAAGGTCTCGCCCGGCGGCGCCAGGTAACGGTCAACGTCGTGCTCGGCCTCCAGAGCCGCCAGGCCACCGGCATGATCCTGATCGCCATGGCTGACAATGACGTCGTCGAATGCCTGCCCCGGTGCCCACAGGGTCTCGAGCGGCATGAAGCCGGAACCAAAGCGCGGCCCGGTGTCCACCAGGGCCCGATAGTGGGTAGTGCGCAATTCCACCAACTGCCCCTGGCCGACATCATACACCCGCGCCCAGAGAGTGCCTCGCTCAGGCTCCACCACCGGCAGCCACGCGGAGCCGGCTACCAGCAGCAGTGTTCCAACCGCGCGCCAGCGTCGATCCAGCCCCGGCAAGGCCCAGAGCGCGCTGACCAGGCCCAGACCGATGGCCAGTGGCCAGCGCTGCTCCGGCGACGGTTGCCAGAGCGGCAGCTGCGCCACGACGGCTTCCAGGACGGAGGCCAGCCCCTGGGCCAGACCAGCGAACAGGGTCCAGCACGCCATCGAGAGCGGCGGCACCCAGGCCAACAACCAGCCCGCCAGCCCCAGGGGCACCATCAGGGCGCTGACCAGCGGCACGGCGATCAGGTTGACCAGCGGTGCAGCCGGCGCGAGCCGCCCGAACGCCAGCAACACGGCCGCCGCCATGAGCGGCGCCAGCAGCCATTGGGTACGTATCAGCGCCAGGCACCACCCCCGCACGCCGCGCGGTCTCGACCGGCCCTGCCAGATAAGGATCAACAGTGCCACGGCAAGAAAGGAGAGCCACAATCCCGGGCGCCAGGCAGACAACGGATCGAGCAGCAGGATCAGTGCCAACGCCAACCACCAGGCCTGCCAGGCACCCGGCGCGTGACGACCGCTGGCGACCCAGAGACCGACCAGGGCCATGACCAGGGCGCGCATGGCCGGCGCTTCCAGCCCCGCCAGGACCGCATAACCAGCGGCGGCCATGCCTGCGGACCACCAGGGCCAGATTGCCATGCGCCAGCGCCCCGGCATCAGACAACGGGCCAGCAGACGCGACAGGCCCAGCGCAAAGGCGGCCACCAGGCCGATATGCAGACCGGAGATCACCACCAGATGGGTGGTGCCGCTGGCATTGAGCAGTTCCCAGTCCCGCGTCTCGAGCCGCCGCTCCGCGCCGAGGGTCAGGGCCGCCAGCCAACGCGAGGGGCGTGGCGCCAGCTCCTGCTCGTCGAGATGCGCCAGCGCCAGTCGGCGCACCGATACATCGGCCTCGGCCAATCGGCGTGGCGCCGGAGACTGGCGCAGATAGCCGGTGGCCTGGATGCCTTCTCGCCAGAGCCAGCCACGATAGTCGAAGGTCCCGGGATTGGCGGCCCCGGAGGGCGGCCTCAGGCGGGCCGTCAGTCGCCAGCGCTCCCCCACCTGGATGTCGGGCCCCCGGTAGACGCTCAAGCGTACCCGAGCAAGGGCATCGCAGTCCGGCAGGCCCGGCGTCAGCGGCCGGCAGGCATCGACCGACAGATCGAGGCGCGCCATCCCTGCCTGAGACGAGACGTCGAGCACTCGTGCGTCGAGACGCACGTCCTGCCGACTCAGGCCGGGAGCCAGTTCACCGCCCGCCACCAGCAGGATCCGCACAGCGACGAGCATTACCACGACCAAAAGCAGGCTCTCGCGCCCACGACGCCATACCAGGCACCAGAGGGCAGCGACACCCAGTCCCTGCAGCAGCGCCGTCGTGGCCAGCGCCCCCGTCGCCACGCCCGCCAGGCTAGCCAGTGCCAGGGGCATGGCCCATCCCTGTCTCATCTCATCGTCCCTGCTCGGCCTACGACACCCGCGCGGATCGCGCCACCCCACAGGGCGGCGTAGCGAGATACACAGCTTATATGGATAATAGCCCCAGTTTCGAAGCCGCGAGCCTATCGTCATGCCGCGCCGACTCCTTCAGCGCTACCTGCCACACCCCGATACGCTCAGGCGCCAACGCTCGCTGCGCTTCATGGGCCAGTTGATCGGCAATCCCACCTTGTGGATGCTGTCCCGGCGCAGTGTGGCCAATGCCTTCTTCGTGGGGCTCTTCTGCGCTCTGCTGCCAATTCCCGGCCAGATGGCCCTGGCGGCCCTGGGCGCCTGGCTCATGCGCGCCAACCTGCCGCTATCCGTGGGTCTGGTGTGGATCACCAACCCACTGACCATGCCAGTGATCTTCTACGGCAACTACCGGCTCGGCGCCTGGCTGCTGGACGGTCCCGTACGCGCGGCACCCGAGGAGTTATCAACCCGCTGGGTCGCCGAGCAGATGCTCGACATCCTGCCGGCGCTGGCACTCGGCTCGCTGGTGGCAGCAGTCATCTGTGGCATCGCCGGCAGCCTGATCATTCGGCTACTATGGCGCTGGCAGGTGGTACGCAGTTGGAAGCGCCGTGCCTCGAGGCGGCGGCAGCTCCGGCGAATGGACCGGCCGGCGGGCGGGCCGGTCCCGAAAGGTGGGGTCAGTCGTAGGATGCTTCGTCGGTCAGGCGGCCACCATCCAGACGCAGAACACGATCCTGATGCGCAGCCAGGCCCGGATCATGGGTCACGATGACGAAGGCGCACGCCGCCGTAGCTGACAACTCATCCATCAGCGCCAGGATACTCGACGCCGTCGACTGATCGAGATTGCCGGTCGGCTCATCCATCAGCACCAGGCTCGGGTCGGTCACCAGGGCCCTGGCGATGGCCACGCGCTGGCGTTCCCCACCGGACAGTTCGCCGGGCTTGTGGGCGGCCCGCTCGCGCATGCCGACCCGCGCCAGGATCTCCATGGCCCGTTTTTCGGCCTCTCTCTTGCGCTGACCGCGCACAATCAACGGCAGGGCGGCGTTCTCCAGGGCGGTGAACTCGGCGAGCAGGTGGTGGAACTGGTAGACGAAACCGATATGGCGATTGCGAAAGCGGCCCAGAGCCGCATCGCTCATTGTATGCAGTACCTTGTCGGCGACCCGCACTTCGCCATGGCTGGGCCGATCCAGCCCGCCCAGCAAATTGAGCAGGGTCGTCTTGCCCGACCCTGAACTCCCCACCACGGCGACCCGCTCACCGGCCCGCACCTCCAGTTCCAACGAGTCCAGCACGGTAAGGTCTTGCGGGCCTTCCTGGTAGATCCGCGTCAGCTCGCGGCACTCCAGCATCACCTCACCTGCCAGCGTGTCTCGAGTCATGGCCGTGTCACTCATAGCGCAGCACCTCCGCGGGTTGAACCCTGGCGGCGCGCCAGGCTGGATAAAGCGTCGACAGGAAGGTCAGGACGAAGGCCGCCGCGATGATGTTGCCAACATCAGACCACATCAGCTGCGAGGGCAGCTCGCTGATGAAATAGACGCCTGCGTCGAGGAAGTGAATGCCGAAGGTCGATTCAACGAAGGCGATGATGTCGGACACCGTCAGGGCCAGCAGCACACCCAGCCCCACCCCGATCAGGATACCGATCACGCCGATCGCCAGCCCCTGGACCATGAAGATGCCCATGATCGAGCGTGGCGTGGCGCCGATAGTGCGCAGGATGGCGATATCGGCGTGCTTGTCGGTGACCACCATCACCAGGGTGGAGACGATGTTGAAGGCCGCCACCGCGATGATCACGGTAAGCAGCAGCGCGATCATGCGCTTCTCCATCTGGATCGCCTGGAAGAGATTGCCCCGCGTATAGGTCCAGTCGAGGCCCCGATACCCCGCGCCGAGATCGTCGATGATCGATTGGGTCACGCTGCCGGCCTTGAACAGGTCGTCGAGCTCCAGGCGCAGGCCGCCCACGTCGTCGCCCATCCGCGCCAGGGTCTGCATGTCCTCGATGTTGGCATAGGCCAGATTGGCGTCCAGGTCAGCACCGACACTGAAGATACCGCTGACCGTGAAGCGCTTGAGCCTGGGGAAGACACCGGCCGGGGTGATCGAGGCCTCGGGCACCAGCAAGGTCACGCTGTCACCCACGCCGACCCCGAGCTGACGCGCCAGGACCGAACCCAGCACGACGTTCCACTCCCCCGGGACCAAGTCGTCGAGACTGCCCCGCGACATGTGTTCGTCGATGATCGAGACACGACGCTCCCAGTCGGGTTCGATGCCATTGACCATGGCACCATGATTGCGCCCGCCCACCGAGAACATGCCTTGCTGCTCTACATAGGGCGCAGCACCGATGACATGCTCGCGCTGCGTCAACTGCTCGGCGAGCGACTGCCAGTCGGTCATTCCCGAAGGCTTCTCGATCTGGGTGTGGGGTACCATGCCCAGTATCCGGGTCCGCAGTTCCCGGTCGAACCCGTTCATCACGGAAAGCACGAGGATCAATACCGCCACACCGAGCGTCAGGCCCAGCATGGAGGTCAGGGAAATGAAGGAGATAAAGTGGTTGCGCCGCTTGGCGCGGACATAGCGCAACCCGATCAATAGTGGCAGACGATCCAGCATATCAGCGTTCCTTGTCGGCGGGCGCTCATGGTAAGGGTTTTTGGTCCAGGGTGCATCGCCCCGCCCCTGCATTTGCGCGATCCTTGCATCATCGGTTGCGCCAGCCTACATTCGCGCATTCCGACACCTCAATGAGGCAGCCCCATGGCCAATCGCCTGTTGCCCGAATGGGCGCCCCAGGACGCCGTGCAACTCACCTGGCCCAGCCCCGACAGTGACTGGGCGCCCTTGCTGGAGCGCATCGAAGCGAGCCTCGAACGCCTGGTGGCCGCCATTGCCCGCTACCAGACGGTCTTGATCGCCGTGCCCGACGTCACTGCCCGGGGCCGGCTTTCAGAATGCTTCACCCGGCTCGGCATCCCGGCTGATCGCCTGCACCTGGTCGTCGCCGAGGCCGACGATACCTGGGCCCGCGACCATGGCCCCCTGGCCGTCGAGCAGAATGGTACGCCCCTGCTGCTGGATTATGTGTTCACCGGCTGGGGCGGCAAATTCGAGGCCGCCCGCGACGACAGCCTGACGCGGCGCCTCCACGCCGCCGGTGTCTATGCCTGCCCACTGCACTCGCGCGACCTGGTCCTGGAAGGCGGCGCCATCGATACCGACGGTGAAGGCACCCTGCTGACCACCGAGGCCTGCCTGCTCAACGACAACCGCAACCCCGGCCTCGACCGACGAGACATCGAGGCACGCCTGGCCGCGGATCTCGGCATCGAACGGGTGCTCTGGCTGCGCCATGGCCACCTGGAAGGCGACGACACCGACAGCCACGTGGACACCCTGGCGCGCTTCTGCGACCCCACTACCATCGCCTACGTGCGCTGCGACGATCCCAGCGATCCCCATTACCCCGAACTCGCGGCCATGGAAACCGAGCTGCGTGCCTTGCGACAGGCGGACGGCTCGCCCTACCGACTGGTCGCACTCCCCTGGCCAGCGCCCTGCTTCGATCCCGAGGACGGCCACCGGCTGCCTGCCACCTACGCCAACTTCCTGATCATCAATGGCGCGGTCCTGGTGCCGATCTACGGCGATGCCGCCGATACGCTCGCCCTCACGGCACTCGCCGCGACTTTCCCGGAGCGCGACATCGTGCCCATCGACGCCTCCACGATGATCCGCCAACATGGCAGCCTGCACTGCCTGACCATGCAACTGCCACGCGGCACCCTCGAGCGCCGCAGCGAAGGAGAAGGCTCATGACACGCACCCTCAAGGTCGGCCTCGTCCAGCAGGCCGCCTGCCCCGACAAGTCACGCAGCCTCGCCGAAAGCGAAGCCGGTATCCGCGAACTCGCCGCGGCCGGTGCCGAGCTGGTGGTGCTCCAGGAGCTGCACGCCACCCATTACTTCTGTCAGTACGAGGATCCCGAGCTGTTCGAGCTGGCCGAACCGTTGGACGGCCCCACCGGGCAACGCCTGGCGGCCTTGGCGGCCGAACTCGGCATCGTGCTGATGGGGTCCCTGTTCGAGCGCCGCGCCCCGGGCATCTACCACAATACCGCCGTGGTCTATGACCGCGAGCACGGCCGGGTCGGGCACTACCGCAAGATGCACATTCCCGACGATCCGGGCTTCTACGAGAAGTTCTACTTTACGCCCGGGGATCACGACGCGGAACGCGGCCAGGGCTTTGCGCCCATCGACACCTCGGTGGGACGGCTCGGCGTGTTGGTGTGCTGGGATCAGTGGTATCCGGAAGCCGCCCGCCTGATGGCCATGGCCGGCGCCGAATTGCTGCTCTACCCCACCGCCATCGGCTGGCACCCGCCGGATGACAATGACGAAAAGACCCGCCAAAAGGACGCCTGGACACTGATCCAGCGCAGTCACGCCGTGGCCAACGGCCTGCCGGTGATCGTGGCCAACCGGGTCGGCCACGAAGCGGATCTTTCCGGCGTCGGCCCGGGCATCGACTTCTGGGGCGGCAGCTTCATCTGCGGCCCCCAGGGCGAACTGCTGGGCCATGGCGGCGAACAGGCTGAACGCCTGCTGGTCACCCTGGACCTGGAGCGCGGAGAAGAAACCCGACGCATCTGGCCCTTCCTTCGCGACCGGCGCATCGATGCCTATGGTGACCTGACGCGACGCTACCGGGACTAGCTTCGAAGCGTACGGGATGCGAGAGGCAAGCACCGTCTCCCACAAGCTCGAAGCTCGAAGCTCGAAGCTCGAAGCTCGAAGCAGCATGCCGATCCTCCCTCAGAAACATCAAACCCTCCGCGGCATCGCCGGGAGGGTTTTTCTTACAGCTTATCGCTTACAGCTCCGGCGAAGCCGGTCACTTCCAGAAATCGCGGATCGATGCGATGCCCTGGGCGCCGACGGCCCGCGCATGGTTGGCATCATGGCGCGTCATGCCGCCCAGCGCGAAGACCGGCATGCCGGCATGCTCGACGAGCTGCTGGAAATCGTGCCAGCCGATCGGCGCCACCTCGGGATGCGAGGGCGTGGTGCGCAACGGCGAGAGCGTGACGAAATCGCAGCCGATCCGGTGGGCCTGGGTCAGTTGCACTTGATCATGCGTCGATGCCGAGAGCCACTTCTCCTCGCTGATCGGCCGGCGTTCCAGGCTCATCATCCGATCACTGGTCAGATGGATACCGTCGGCGTCCACCCGCTCCAGCAGGGACGGCTCGCCGTTGAGCATCAGGCGCGCCCCGAAACGCCGGCACAAGGCCAGCGCCTGCTCGGCCCGAGCCACATAGGCGTCTTCATCCAGCGTTTTGGCGCGCAGTTGCACCAGGCGAACGCTATCCTCGCGCATGGCGCGCTCCAAACGCTCCAGGAATACGTCCTCGTCGTCTTCCTCGGCACTGATCAGGTACTCGGTGGGCAGCATCACCGCGCGTAGGATCGGCAGATTGGCGGCGGGGAATGGATAGCTATGCAGCTCTTCCATGGGCACCCAGCGCACCGCCTGCCCCTCGCGTCCGAAAGGCTCGCCGGCGAAATCATGCACCTGCCAGACATCGAGCAACACGTGCTTGTCGGCGTATTCATGATGGATGCGAATCAACGGCTGGGCACGACGAATCTCCACGCCCAGCTCTTCGTGCAACTCGCGCTTCAGCGCTTCCAGGCCGGTCTCGTAGGGTGCCAGCTTGCCACCGGGAAATTCCCAGAGACCGCCTTGATCCACATTGGACGGACGCCGGGCGAGTAATACTTCACGACCATCGGCGCTGATGATGGCGGCAGCCGCCACATGCACCCTTCTTTTCACCATTGCGTTCATTTACCTTTCCAACGTTTCCGCCGCGTGCGGCGGGGATTGCTATGGGGCTCATCGACTCGCGAACGCTGTCGCCCGCCTCTCAGCTACGGTAGTCGGCATTGATAGCGACATATTCCCGTGTCAGGTCCGTGGTCCATACGGTGGCACCGCGGTCGCCACGTCCCAGGTCGATGCGAATGCCGATCTCTTCCTGGGCCATGACCTCACTACCGGCTTCCTCGGTGTAACCCGGCGCGCATCCACCCTGCTCGACCAGGCGCACGCCACCGAGATCGATGGTCACCCGAGACACATCGAAATCCGCCACCGGCGCTCGGCCCACGGCGGCGAGAATCCGCCCCCAGTTGGCATCGCTGGCCGCCAGTGCCGTCTTGACCAACGGCGAATGCGCCACCGTGAAAGCCACATCCAATGCCTCGTCGCGGGTTACCGCGCCATCCACCTGGAGGGTAACGAACTTGGTTGCACCCTCGCCGTCACGCACGATGGCCTGTGCCAGCTCGTTCATCACCCGCTGCAGACCTTCGCGGAACACGGCCAGGCGATGCTCATCGTTCACTGCCGCGCCACGCCCCGTGGCGATCAGCATGCAGGCATCATTGGTGGAGGTATCACCATCCACGGTGATGCAGTTGAAGGACTGATCCACGGCCCCGCGCAGCACTTCGTCCAGCACGGCCGGCGCGATGGCCGCATCGGTGGCCACGAAACCCAGCATGGTCGCCATGTTCGGCTTGATCATGCCCGAGCCCTTGCTGATGCCGTTGATAGTGATGGTCTCGTCACCCAGGGGCAGCGTGACGCTGGCCCCCTTGGGGCGAGTATCGGTGGTGAGGATTCCCTCACCCGCCGCCGCCCAGCCTGCGGGACCGTCATCCAGGGCACGCAGCGCCTCGGGCAACCCTGCCAGCAGCCGTTCCATGGGGAGCGTTTCGCCGATCACGCCGGTGGAAAACGGCAGCACCGAGGTCGCCTCCACATCGACGAGACCGGCCAGCTCGGTACAGGTGGCCCGAGCATCGCGCAGGCCTGTCTCGCCCGTCCCGGCATTGGCGTTGCCGGTATTGATCACCAGATAGCGCGGTGCCGTGCCGCGGGTGGCACAGGCTGCCAAGTGTTCACGAGCCACCGTCACCGGAGCCGCACAAAAGGCATTGCGCGTGAAGGTACCGGACACGGCGGCGCCTTCCGGCACCTCGATCACCACCAGGTCACGACGGTGCGCCGTCTTGATGCCGGACATCGCTGCACCCAGCCGTAACCCTTCGATCCGGGGCATTGCCGGGAAATGCGTCTCGCCCACCGCCATGCTGAGTTCTCCTGTATTCAGTTGAGCTTCGAGCTTCGAGCTTCGTCCCCCCAAGTCCAAAGCAAGGTTGTCGTGGCTCGGATCTCGTCACTCGGGCCTCGTGGCCATTAACTAAGCTTGCCGCAGCACTGCTTGAACTTCTTCCCGGAACCACAGGGGCAAGAATCGTTGCGCCCGACCTTGGGCCCCTCGCGACGTGCCGGACGACCTTCCCCCCCCGACGCCGGCGCGGGTTCCAACGATTCCTGTGCTTCGTCTTCGACATCGTCTCGCCGATTGGCGGAGGCCGCCTGCTCGCGCTCCAGGGACTCGCGGCGCTGGCGTTCCAGTTCTTCCACTTCCTCGGGGCGGCGCACCTTGACGTGGCTGAGGATGCGCGTGACATCGGCCTTGATGTTGGTGAGCAGCAACTGGAACAGCTCGAAGGACTCGCGCTTGTATTCCTGCTTGGGATTCTTCTGCGCATAGCCTCGCAGGTGAATACCCCGGCGCAGGTGGTCCATGGACTGCAGGTGTTCCTTCCAGCGGGTATCCAGCACCTGCAGCATGACCTGCTTCTCGAAACGCCGCATCAGTTCGGGCCCGGCGACTTCGACCTTCTCCTCGTAGGCTTCGCGGTGCATGGCCTGGAGACGCTCTCGCAGTTGCTCCTCATGGAAGCGCTGGTCATTCTCGGCCCATTCCACCACTGGCGCATCGAGGTTGAACTCGCTCTTGAGGTGCGCCTCGAGGCCTGTCAGGTCCCACTGCTCCGGCAGGCTCTGGGGCGGCACGAAGCTGCTGATGGCTTCATCCATCACCTCTTCGCGGATGCCCATGACATTCTCGGAGACATCTTCCGCCCCGAGGATGTCGTTGCGCTGCTCATAGATCACCCGACGCTGGTCATTGGCCACGTCGTCATATTCAAGCAGCTGCTTGCGGATATCGAAGTTGCGCCCCTCGACCTTCTTCTGGGCTCGCTCCACGGCATTGGAGACCATCTTATGCTCGATGGCCTCGCCCTTTTCCAGCCCCATGGCCTGCATCAACCGCTGCACGCGGTCGGAGCCAAACAGGCGCATCAGGTTGTCTTCCAGGGACAGGAAGAAACGGGTCGAACCCGGATCGCCCTGCCGGCCCGAACGGCCACGCAGCTGATTGTCGATACGACGCGATTCGTGCCGCTCGGAACCGACCACATGCAGCCCGCCCGCGGCCAGCACCGCCTCGTGGCGCGCTTGCCACTCGTTCTTGAGGCGCTCGATCTGCGCCTCATCGGGAGACTCCAGCTTGGCGACCTCGGCTTCCCAGTTACCGCCCAGCACGATGTCGGTACCACGCCCGGCCATGTTGGTGGCAATGGTGATCGCGCCGGGTCGACCAGCCTGGGCGATGATCTCGGCCTCGCTCTGGTGCTGCTTGGCATTGAGCACGTTGAACTCGAGCCCTGCCTTGCGCATCAGCTCGGCCAGATACTCGGATGTCTCGATGGACGCCGTACCCACCAGAACCGGGCGACCGTTCTCGGTCTGCGCCTTGACGTCCTCGATGATGGCGTCGAACTTTTCCTCGGCGCTCAGGTAGACCAGATCGTTCTGATCCTTACGGGCCAGCGGACGGTTGGTCGGGATCACCACGACATCGAGCCCATAGATCTGGCGGAACTCGAAAGCTTCGGTATCGGCGGTGCCGGTCATCCCGGACAGCTTGTCATAGAGGCGGAAGTAATTCTGGAAGGTCGTCGAGGCCAGGGTCTGACTCTCGCGCTGCACGGTCACGCCTTCCTTGGCCTCCACGGCCTGGTGAAGCCCCTCCGACCAGCGGCGCCCGGGCATGCTGCGCCCGGTGTGCTCGTCGACGATCACCACCTGGCCGTCGTTGACGATGTAGTCGACATCGCGGTGGTAAAGGTGACGGGCACGCAGGGCCGAGTGCATGTGCTGAAGCAGGTTGAGGTTCTGGGCTGCATAGAGCGAGTCCTCGGCACCGAGCAGACCCTCGGCGCGCATCAGTTCCTCGACCCGGTGGTGGCCACCCTCGGTGAGCTCCACCTGCTTCTGCTTTTCGTCGAGCGTGAAGTCGCCGCTCTCCGGGTCTTCCTCGTCGCTGCATACCGTCAGGCCAGTGGCCAGGCGGTCGACGATCCGATAGAGCTCGGTGTTCTCGTCCACGGCCCCGGAAATGATCAGAGGCGTGCGCGCCTCATCGATCAGGATCGAGTCGACCTCGTCGACGATGGCGAAGTGCAGGTCGCGCTGAACCTTGTCCTCGAGGGAGAAGGCCATGTTGTCGCGCAGATAGTCGAAACCGAACTCGTTGTTGGTCCCGTAGGTGATGTCGCAGGCGTAGGCACGACGCTTTTCCTCCGGACTCTGGCCGGCATAGATGGTCCCCACCGACAGCCCGAGACTCTCGTACAGGGGGCGCATCCAGTCAGCGTCACGGCACGCCAGATAATCGTTCACCGTCACCACGTGCACGCCCCTGGCGGGCAGCGCATTGAGATAAACAGCCAGGGTCGCCACCAGGGTCTTGCCCTCACCGGTCTTCATCTCGGCGATGCGCCCATTGTGCAGCGTGATACCACCGATCACCTGCACATCGAAATGGCGCATGCCCATGACACGCTTGCTGGCCTCGCGAACCGTGGAGAAGGCCTCGGGCAGCAGGGCATCCAATGTCTCGCCATTGTTCAGGCGCTCGCGGAATACGTCGGTCCGCGCCTTGAGGGTCTCGTCATCGAGGCCCTCGTATTCCGATTCCAGCGCATTGACACGCGTCACCATACGGCTCATGCGCTTGACTTCACGGTCGTTCTTGGAACCGACGACCTTGCGTAGCAGGTTGTTGATCATGAAGGGTCCTGTCACTACATGTGGCATCCGGCCGGCACTCGGGCACGGCCGCTTCGTCGCTCATCCACTCACGGAGGATGGCGGGCCACGGCGGGTCAGGACATCATGGGCAGCGACGGCGCGCAGCGGTTCGCGAGATACCACCGGGCGGGGCTGCCCGGTGGGGCGATACGGCGCTACCCGGGACGGCCAGCGGCGACGCGACCGACGCCTGGCCTGAAGCTGTGAGCTGGCACGGATCAGGGCCGGCGCCAGGATGCACATCTGCACAACACGCTCGATGGGGCGCCATTCGGCCTGGGACAGTCCGGCTGGCAGCAGGCAGCCCACCAGCAAACTGGCCAACCACCAACGCGCCGGCGCCCCACGAGGGCGTCGCGATGGCGCCGCTGGGGCGCGAGTGTCCGCGGTGAGCGTGGTGGCCATGCTGTCGAGAAACTCCCGTGCGTGCTAGGCTCTAGCTATCTGACGGTCGCCAACGTCCGGCGAGACGACCATGCATCATGTCAGGGGGATTACCCCGAGAATCAAGCTGATGAGTATAAAGGTTAAGCGGTTCCGAGCACAGCCCATGTCGAGACTCCTGGAGGGCCGGGGCGAGCTCGGGTCACTGATGCAAATGGCACGGTTGATCGAGCGTGCCCAGGACCACCTGCGGGCCCAGCTTCCCATCGAACTCGGCGAGCATCTTTACGTCGGAGGCTTCCGGGAGGGCCGGCTGACCCTGATCACCGACCGCGCCACCTGGCTGACGAGACTCCGCTACGAACAACCGCGCCTTCTGAAGCGACTGCATGAGCTCGCCGGCTTCGAGGCGGTCAGCGGCTTCGACCTCAAGGTCAGGCCGGTCCGCCCGCCGAAGGCGCCGCTACGCCAGACACGACGTCTCCCCTCACGCGCCGCCGACGAACTGTCCAGCTGTGCCGCCGACGTCGACAACCCGCGCCTGAAGCGCGCCCTGGAGCGCCTCGCGTCGCACGCGGAAACCTGATCACCCGCCGACACCTACGCTACCGAACGCCCATACGAAAACGCCGCCCAGCAAGGGCGGCGTTCAAGGACTGCATTACAGCGAAACACCCTGCGTGACCTCACGCCATGGCGGGCGCCGCGTAGGAGATCGGGGCCTTCTGGGTATCATCCTCGAAAGTGACGATTTCCCAGGCCTGAGGATTGGCCATCAAGGCTCGGCACAGCTGATTATTGAGCGCATGGCCGGATTTCACGCCACGAAACTCACCGATCAGGCTGTGACCCAACTGGTAGAGATCACCGATGGCATCCAGCACCTTGTGTTTGACGAACTCGTCGTCGTAGCGCAGCCCGCCCTCGTTCACGATGCGGTAATCATCGACCACGATGGCGTTATCGAGGCTGCCACCCAGCGCCAGATTGTTCGAGCGCAGATGTTCGAGATCGCGCATGAAGCCAAACGTGCGGGCACGGGACACTTCCTTGACGAAAGACGTCGTGGAGAAGTCGACCGTGGCGGTCTGCTTCTGGTCCTCGAACACCGGGTGGTCGAAGTCGATGGCGAAGGAAACCTTGAAGCCCTGATGAGGCAGGAACATCGCTTCCTTGTCGCCCTCGCGCACCACCACTTCACGCTTGATACGGATGAATTGCTTCGGCGCATCCTGCTCGGCGATGCCCGCCGACTGGATGAGAAACACGAAGGGTCCGGCGCTACCGTCCATGATCGGCACCTCGGGCGCGCTGACATCGACATAGGCATTGTCGATGCCGAGCCCGGCCAGGGCCGACATCAGGTGCTCGACGGTCGCCACCTTGACACCGTCCTGCGACAGGGCCGTGCACAGGGTCGTGTCAGTGACGTTCTCGGCGCGAGCCGGAATCTGTACTTCGGGCTCCAGGTCGGTGCGCACGAAGACGATGCCAGTGTCGACGGGTGCGGGGCGGAGGGTCAGGTAGACCTTCTTGCCCGAATGCAGGCCGACGCCAGTGGCGCGAATGACGTTCTTGAGCGTGCGTTGTCTAATCATGGGCGTTCGCCAGGCAGTCGTTGATTATCAAACACCGTTCACTATAACACCGAACGCACGTTTCAACAAAAATAACATCATCGACTACTGCCTATGCGAACAATAGCCCGCGTCAATCGGCCTGGCGGCGCAGGAAGGCCGGAATGTCCAGGTAATCATCCAGCTCCTGGGACTTGCGCGATTCCGGCTGCGGCTGCGAACGCTGAGACTCCTGCGGTTCGGGCCTGGATGCGGCGGCAGAGCGATTCTGCTGGGCACGGCTGGCGGCAGCCTGCTGCCGGACCGCGGCCGCATCGCTGCGGCGGGTCGTCTCACGGCTCGCCGACGATGCCTGGCGCTGCTGGCCATCCAGACCGGCGGCCACCACGGTGACGCGCAACTCGTCGCTCATTTCCATGTCGATGGACGTACCGACGACGATGGTCGCATCCTGGGAAGCGAATTCCTGAACCGTGGCCCCCACATCGTTGAATTCCCCGATGGAAAGGTCCGGACCGGCCGTGATGTTGACCAGGATGCCCCGGGCGCCATGCAGGTCGATGTCCTCGAGCAAGGGGCTGCGAATGGCCTTCTCGGCCGCTTCACGGGCGCGATTCTCGCCGGTGGCGCCTCCCGTGCCCATCATCGCCATGCCCATCTCGGACATCACGGTACGCACGTCGGCGAAGTCGACGTTGATGATACCCGGGCTGGTGATCAGCTCGGCAATGCCCTGAACGGCACCGAGCAGAACATCATTGGCGGCACTGAAGGCAGACAACAGGCTCGCGCTCTTGCCCAGCACCGACAGCAGCTTCTCGTTGGGAATGGTGATCAGCGAGTCGACGTGCTCGGAGAGCTCCTTCATGCCCTCCTCTGCAGAACGCATCCGCTTGGGCCCCTCGAAGGGGAAAGGCCGGGTCACCACCGCTACGGTGAGGATGCCGAGCTCCTTGGCAACCTGCGCCACCACCGGCGCACCGCCGGTTCCGGTGCCGCCACCCATGCCGGCGGTAATGAAGACCATGTCGGCACCGCCCAGCAATTCGGCGATGCGTTCGCGATCCTCCATGGCCGCCTGGCGCCCGACCTCGGGGCTGGCGCCAGCGCCCAGGCCCTTGGTAATCTCGCTGCCAAGCTGGAGAACGGTCTTGGCCGACACGCTCTTCAGCGCCTGAGCATCGGTATTGGCGCAGATGAACTCCACGCCTTCGATGCTGCTTTCGACCATGTGGTTGACGGCATTACCACCACCGCCACCGACACCGATCACCTTGATAACCGCACTGCTAGAAGGTGCGCTATCCACTAATTCAAACATTAGCCCCGTCTCCTGGACCGCTCGGGCGGCCCTGTCAGAAATTTCCTTTGAACCAGCTCTTGAGCCTTACCAGCGCCGGAGTCCCTTCCTCTGGTCCACGCCGGGAGACGTCATTGCGTCTCGGTTGCGCCGAGAGACCGCCATCGCGCTCCTGGTGGCCGAGCCCCTGACGGGTCTCATTCAGAGCGTAATGTAGCAAACCGACCCCCGTCGAATAAATCGGGTTACGCACCACATCGGCCAGCCCGCGGACATTCTGCGGGCAAGCGATACGTACCGGCATGTGGAAGATCTCTTCAGCCAGTTCGACCACGCCTTCCATGCGTGACGTACCACCGGTCAATACCACACCGGCGGCCACCAGGTCCTCGTAGCCGCTGCGCCGCAATTCGTCGCGCACGAGGGTGAAAAGTTCCTCGTAACGCGGCTCGACGACCTCGGCCAGCGACTGCCGAGACAGATCGCGAGCCGCTCGGTCGCCGACACTGGGCACTTTGATCATTTCATCGCCTGACGCCAGCTGTGTCAGGGCGCAGGCATACTTGACCTTGATTTCCTCGGCATGCTGGGTCGGCGTGCGCAGCGCCATGGCGATGTCGTTGGTGACCTGATCACCAGCGATGGGAATCACTGCGGTATGGCGGATAGCCCCTTCGGTGAACACCGCGATATCCGTCGTGCCGCCGCCGATATCCACCACGCACACGCCGAGCTCTCGCTCGTCTTCGGTGAGGACGGCATGGCTCGACGCCAGTTGCTCGAGAATGATGGCATCGACATCGAGCCCGCAGCGACGCACGCACTTCTCGATGTTCTGCACCGCATTCAGTGCCGCGGTGACCAGGTGCACCCGCGCCTCGAGGCGCACGCCGGACATGCCCAGGGGTTCGCGGATGCCGCCCTGGGTATCGATGGCGAATTCCTGGGGCAGCACATGCAAGACACGCTGCCCCTCGGAAATGGCCCGCGCACGGGCCGAATCAATCACGCGATCGATATCAGAGGGGGCCACCTCGCGTTCCTTGATCGCCACCACGCCGTCGGAGTTCATCGAGCTGATATGGCTCCCGGCGATCCCTACGTACACGGAATGAATATCGCAACCAGCCATGAGTTCGGCTTCTTCCACGGCGCGCTGAATCGACTGCACCGTGGACTCGATATTGATCACCACCCCTTTCTTCATTCCTCGAGAGGGATGGGAGCCGATACCGGCAATTTCAATTCCGCCATCGTCAGTGGGTTGCCCCACGATCGCCACGACCTTGGATGTTCCGATATCCAGCCCGACTACCATATTGGACACATTGGATGGACCTGCCATGAGCCGGGAATTCTCCTCGAGCCAGACCCGCTAGGGGAAATGCATGTTTGTCACGAAAAAAGCTGGACTAATTATAGGAACAATTAGCGCCGTTCCACCAGCCCGTAATCGAAAAACGGGCTTTAACGATACGGTTATTTTCGCATTAAAGGAATCCCCCCAACCCACGTCGGACGGACGATTCGCACAGCCGAGCCTTCACCCTTCCACTTCGGAATCGCTTTCGACGGGTTCGGTTTCACCATGCCAGGCAACGGCGACACCATTAGGATAACGAAGATCGATGTAGCGAATGTGCGACGCCCATTCACCAAGCTCTCGCCTCCAGGCGGCCTCGAATCGTTCCAGGCGACCCGGCCGGTGATTCCGGCCCAGCATCACCCAGACACCATCATCCAATTGGAAGCGCCAGGCCCCCCCTGGGCTCGAGTCGCAACTGACGTACATCGAGCTGTTGGTCGGCAAAACGCGACACCAGTTGATCGTGATAAGCGAGAACCTCAGCGCCGCTGCCTTCAGGGCCGGACAAGTCCGGCAAGCCTTCGGGCGGAGTCACGGGGGCGAAGTCAAAGGGCTCGCCCTGAGCATTCAGCAGCCGGTCATCGTTCCAGCGTGCCACCGGCACCTGCTCCTCCAATTCAAAGCGCAGGGCGTTGGGCCACTCACGGTGAAGCCTCACCTCGTTCAGCCAGCCAATTTTCCGAGCCTGCTCTCGCATGGCATCGATATCCACCGACAGCCAGCTCTGCCCCTGAACGAGCGGTGCCAATCGATCCCGCAGATAATCGGCGCTGACATGGTGAAGCTCGCCGCGGATCGACACTCGTTCGATGGGACGATCCAGCCACAGCCACAGGGCTCGGCCACCGGCACCCAGCAAGAGCGCCAGCAACAGCAGACCGATGAGGGAGGAACGACGCGCCATATCAGTCGCACCGCCCGGCGGTGTCGAGAATGCGCAGCACCAGGGTATCGAAGTCGATACCGGCATGCGCCGCGGCCTGGGGCACCAGGCTGTGATCCGTCATGCCCGGCACGGTGTTGACCTCGAGCAACCAGAAATGGCCTTGGTCATCGCGCATGACATCCACGCGGCCCCAGCCACGGCAACCGATGGCCTCGAAAGCCTCGCGACACAGTTCGGCCAAGGCCTTTTCATGCGTTTCCGACAGACCGCATGGCAGATGGTAAAGCGTTTCATCGGACAGATATTTGGCTTCGTAATCATAGAAGCCGCCCGGTACTTCCACGCGGATCGCAGGCAGCGCCTCGTCGCCAAGCAGCGACACCGTATATTCCTCGCCTCGAATGAAGCGTTCGGCCATGACCCGCGCATCATAGCGCGCCGCATCCCGGTAGGCCGCCGCCAGGGTTTCGGCACTATCGACAATGGTGATTCCCAGCGTCGAGCCTTCGTGGACCGGCTTGACGATCAGCGGCAATCCGAGCCGCTCGACCACCGCGTCCCAGTCGGATTCAGCATTCAGCATCACGCATTCCGGGGTCGGCAGGCCAAGGGCCTGCCAGACCAGCTTGGTGCGTTGCTTGTCCATGCCCAATGCCGAGGCCAGCACACCACTGCCGGTGTAGGGAATGCCCAGCAATTCCAGGGCGCCCTGCAGGGTTCCGTCCTCTCCACCCCGGCCGTGCAAGGCAATGAACACTCGATCCGGTGCCAGGGCCTCGAGCCCTGCCAGCCCGCCCTCGGCCGGATCGAAGGCGATCGGCGCCACACCGCCACGCTGGAGCGCTGCCAATATCGCCTCGCCGCTCTTCAGCGACACTTCGCGTTCGGCGGAATCCCCGCCGTAAAGCACCACCACCCGTCCATGGTCGATCGTCATAGCGTCACCTCGTCAAGCACCAGCCGGGCATCGGACAACTTCTGGGAAATACCACCCACATCACCCGCTCCTTGAGTGATCAGGATATCACCAGGGCACAGCACCTTGGCCAGCAGCTCAGGAAGCTCGCCCTTGTCCTGCACGAAGATGGGATCGACTTCGCCACGCTGGCGAATGGAGCCCGCCAGGGTACGGCCGTCGGCACCCGGCAGCGGCGACTCGCCGGCACTATAGACATCCAGCAGCAGCAGCGTGTCGACCCCCGCCAGCACCCGCACGAAATCCTCGAACAGATCGCGGGTGCGCGAATAGCGATGCGGTTGATAGAGCATCACCAGGCGCCGCTCGGGCCAGCCTTCCCGGACCGCCTTGATCACCATTTCCACTTCCCGGGGATGGTGGCCGTAATCGTCCACCAGCATGATCTCACCCTCGCCTTGCGGTGCGGCGAAGTGGCCATGCACCTGGAAGCGACGGCCGACCCCGGCAAAGCTCGCCAGGCCACGCAGGATGGCCGCGTCCTCGACCCCCGCGTCGCTGGCCACCGCGATGGCGGCCATGGCATTCAACGCATTGTGCTCGCCCGGCATGGCCAGCCGCACTTCGAGCGGGGCCAGCCCATCGGGACGACGCGCGATAAAGCTCACCTCGCCGCCATGCTGAACGAAGTTCTCGAGGCGATAGTCGGCATCCTCGCTGAACCCATAAGTCACGAACTGGCGATTGACCCGCTCGATCAGCCCGCGCACGTTGGCATCATCAATGCACAGCACTGCCAGACCGTAGAACGGCAGGTTGTGCAGGAACTCGATGAAGGTGCCCTTGAGCCGCTCGAAGTCGCCACCATAAGTGGCCATGTGATCAGCATCGATGTTGGTGACGATGGCTACCATGGGCTGCAGGTGCAAGAAGGAAGCATCCGACTCGTCGGCCTCTGCCACCAGATAGTCGCCCTCCCCCAGACGCGCGTTGACACCAGCACTGGTCAGCCGACCACCGATCACGAAGGTCGGGTCAAGCCCACCTTCACCGAGCAGCGTTGCCGTCAGGCTGGTCGTGGTCGTCTTGCCGTGGGTACCGGCCACGGCGATACCGTGGCGAAAGCGCATCAGCTCGGCAAGCATCTCGGCCCGGCGCACCACTGGTATGCGATGCTGCTGGGCCCAGCGGATCTCGGGATTGGTCTCGTCGACAGCGGTCGAGACCACCACGACATCGGCGTCCCGGGCATTCTCCTCGGCATGACCGATGGCGACCGTGATACCGCACTCGCGAAGACGCATCACCACCGGCGAGAGCTTGAGGTCGCTACCGCTGACCGCGTACCCCTGGTTGGCCAGCACCTCGGCGATACCACACATGCCGGCGCCGCCGATGCCGACGAAGTGAATGCGCCGGATGCGACGCATTCCCAGACCATGCCCATGGCGGGGCGGATTCGCCTGACCGGGGACCGGTCCTAGTCTGTCATCACTCAAAACCTGTCTCCATGCAGCCAGCCGCCAGGCGTTCCATGGCATCGAGACGCGCGCAGCGCCGGGCCTGCGACGCCATGGCGGCCAATGTATCGGGGTCCAGCAGCGTCGCCAGGCGTTCGGCCAGCGCCGCCACGGTCATCTCATTCTGGGGCATCAGAGAGGCGGCACCCTCTTCCACCAGCGCCGCAGCATTGGCGGTCTGGTGGTCATCCACCGCATGCGGAAACGGCACGAACAGCGCCGGCTTCGCCGCCGCCGCGAGTTCCGCCACCGTCAGGGCGCCGGCACGACACACCACCAGGTCGGCCCAGTCGTAGGCCTCGGCCATGTCATCGATGAAGGCCGGGACCCGCGCCTGCACGGCGTATTCGTCATAGCGTGCCCGGGTCGGTTCGTCCTTGTCGCGGCCGGCCTGGTGGCACACCTCGGGACGGCGCTCGCGCGCAAGCGTCGCCAGCGCCTCGGGAAGTCGCTCATTCAGGGCCTGGGCGCCCAGCGATCCGCCGACCACCAGCAGGCGCAGGGGACGCTCACGCATCGTCGCCGCCTCGCGGGGATGATCGCCGAGCGCGGCGATCTCGGCACGTACCGGGTTGCCGACCACCTCGCCGCGTCCTGGAAAGGCTTGCGGGAAGGCCGCGAAGGTACGTTTGGCCAGTCGCGACAACACTCGGTTCGTCAGGCCGGCCACGGCATTCTGCTCATGGATCACCAGGGGGCGGCGAGCGAGCCAAGCGGCCAGCCCGCCCGGACCACTGGCGAATCCCCCGAGTCCCACCACCAACTGCGGATCGAAATCGCGCACCACCCGACGCGCCTGGAGAACCGCTCGTACCAGCCGCCAGGGCGCCACCAGCCAGCCGGTCACGCCCTTGCCGCGCAGGCCGCTCACCGCGATGCGGTGCAGCGGAATGCCGGCCTCCGGCACCAGACGATTCTCGATACCTCGCGGACTACCCAGCCACTGCACCTCGACGCCGCGCTCGGCCAATGCGCCGGCCAGCGACAGAGCGGGAATCACATGCCCACCGGTGCCACCGGCCATGATCAACACCCGGCGCGTCTGGTCATCCTTCATGATCGGGCCTCTCCTGTCCTTGGCGCAGCAGGTTGTTCACGTCGCCTGGCCTGCCTCGTCTCGATGTCAACCCTCAGCAGCATGCCGACCATCACGGCACTGATCATCAGGCTCGAGCCGCCGTAACTAAGCAGCGGCAACGTCAACCCCTTGGTCGGCAACATCCCGGTGCTCACCGCGATATTGATGAACGCCTGGGCTCCGATCACCAGGGCAATGCCGTAACAGAGGTAGGCCGCAAAGGGCCGCTTGGCCAGTTCGGCGCGCCGGCCCACTGCCATGGCGCGCCATACCAGCAAGGCAAACAGCCCAATCACGGCAATAGCGCCGATCATGCCCAGTTCCTCGGCCAGTACGGCGAACACGAAGTCGGTATGGGCCTCGGGAAGGTAGAATAACTTCTGCACGCTGTTGCCAAGCCCGGTGCCGAACCACTCGCCGCGCCCGAAGGCGATCAGCGCCTGAGTCAACTGATAGCCGCTGGCGAACTGATCGGCCCAAGGATCGACGAAACTGGTCAGGCGCGCCATCCGATAGGGTTCGGCAATGGCAAGCAAAGCGCCCAGCGCTGCCACCAGTCCCATCAATAGCAAGAAGCGTCC
This sequence comes from Halomonas eurihalina, assembly GCF_008274785.1. Classification (GTDB taxonomy): domain Bacteria; phylum Pseudomonadota; class Gammaproteobacteria; order Pseudomonadales; family Halomonadaceae; genus Halomonas; species Halomonas eurihalina. The sequence continues at coordinate 40,692 of NZ_VTPU01000014.1, read as the reverse complement.
CCAGGGCGCCCCCGCCATCAGCAGCATGCCCATGACGCAGCCCGTCATGACCACCACCGCGCCATAGTCCGGCTCGAAGATCAGCAGGACGCCCATGACCGCCATCACCATCAGCGGGCGGAGAAAGGCGCCCCACTGACGACGCACCTGGGGAAGGAAGCGTTCCAGATACCCCGCCAAATAGACGATCAGGCACAGCTTGGCGATCTCCGAGGCCTGCAGGTTCAAGGGAATGCCGGGAACCGACAGCCAACGCCGACTTCCATTGACCTCGCGCCCCACCAGCAGCACCAGTAGCAGCATGGCCAGGCCGACAAGCAGCAGCAAGGGGCCGTTGGCCTTCCACCAGGCCATCGGTATGCGCAGGACCAGCAGGGCGACCGCCATGGAACACAGCACGAAGACACCATGACGGACGCTGAAGTACCAGGGGTTGCCGGTAAGACTGGTGGCGACTTCCGTGGAGGCGGAGGTGACCATGACCCAACCGATCAGCATCAGGGCCAGAGTGGCCACCAGCAGCCAGCCATCGCAGAAGTGATCTCGGGTCGACAGTTGTTCACGCAAACGGGATAAGCGGCTCATGGAGCCTCCTGACTCGCGCGTCGTTCGACGGCCCGCCGAAAGGCCTCGCCACGCGCTTGATAATTCAGAAATTGATCGAGGCTCGCACAGGCTGGCGACAACAGCACGCAGTCGCCGGGCACCGCGATCTCGGCGGCCCGTTCCATGGCCGTTGCCAGATCCTCGACCCGATGCCGAGGCAAGGCACCCTCGAGCGCGCGCTCGAGCTTGTCCGCGTCGCGCCCGAAGAGGATCGCCTCCCGGCCATATCGCTGCAGCGGCGCGGCCAGCGGCGTGAAGTCCGCCCCCTTGCCGACGCCCCCCGCCAGCAGGATCACGCGCCCTTTCAGGGTCGGTCCGATGCCGGCGATGGCAGCCAGGGCCGCCCCCACATTGGTACCCTTGGAGTCGTTGATCCAGCGTACACCGTCGAGGTCGGCGATCCATTCGCAGCGATGCGCTAGCCCACCGAAACGCTCCAGCACCCGCGTCATGGCGGACAACGACAGGCCCAGGCGGTGGCCCATGGCCAGGGCGGCCAGCGCATTCGCCTGATGGTGCAGCCCCTGCAGGCGCAGGGACTCGGCAGGCATCAAGGGACTGTCGCCATGCATCAACCAGGCACGTTGCCCGCTGCCATCATCGTGGAGCGAAATCCCCCATTCACCCGGCTCAGGCGGCCGGGTGGAAAAACGCTCGAGCGCCGGCAACGGCGACGCCGGCCAGGTCTGCGGATCCTCGGCATTGACCACGCCGTGCTCGGCGCCACGGAAGATGCCGAGCTTGGCGGCTCGATAGCCGGCCATGTCGCCATGGCGATCCAGGTGATCCTCGGAGAGATTGAGAAAGGCCGCCGTGGTGGCACCAAGCCGCGGAGTGGTCTCGAGCTGGAAGCTCGAAACTTCCAGCACATAAAGCTCAGCATCGGGCGATTCGGCCAGCAGATCCAGGGCGGCGGTGCCCAGGTTGCCGCCCACCGCCACGCGCCAGCCCGCCTCGGCCGCCATCTCGCCCAACAGAGTGGTTACCGTGGACTTGGCATTGGCGCCGGTGATGGCGGCGATGGGCGCTCGACAGGCCCGCGTGAACAGGGCCATCTCGCCCACCACCAGCGGATCGCCGGACTCGCCGACACGCCCTTCCAGCACGGCCAGTTCGGGCAGGTGCGGGTCCACGCCCGGACTGAGCACCACCTCATGCGCCTCCTGCATGTCGATACCGGCCAGCGAACCGCAATGAACCTCGACCCCCGGATGCGCATCACGGAAAGCATCGAGCCCCGGCGGTGCCTCTCGGGTATCGGCCACCATGAAACGCCGGCCCAGGCGTTCCAGATGGCGGCAGATGGCGCGCCCGGATATCCCGAGCCCGACCACCAGCGTGACTCCCTTGGGCACCTTGACCATGAATGGCTCCTCGCGTGAACGACGACTTCCGGCTCCGCGCGGGAACCTCAACGAATCTTCAGCGTGGCCAGCCCCAGCAGCACCAGTACGACCGTGATGATCCAGAACCGCACGATGACCCTCGGCTCCGGCCAGCCCTTGAGCTCGAAGTGATGATGCAGCGGTGCCATACGGAAGATCCGCCGGCCGGTCAGCTTGTAGGAGCCCACCTGCAGGATCACCGACACGGTTTCCATGACGAAGATGCCGCCCATGATGAACAGCACGATCTCCTGGCGCACGATGACGGCGACCACGCCAAGCGCCGCCCCCAGGGCCAGGGCGCCCACATCGCCCATGAAGACCTGGGCCGGATAGGTGTTGAACCACAGAAAGCCCAGGCCCGCCCCGGCGATGGTGGCGCAGAACACTGCCAGTTCACCGGCGCCGGGAATCATCGGAATTTGAAGGTATTCGGCGAACACCGCATTGCCACTGGCATAGGCGAACACGGCAAGCCCCATGGCCACCAGCACGGTAGGCATGATGGCCAGGCCGTCGAGGCCGTCGGTGAGATTCACCGCATTGGAACTGCCGACGATCACCAGGTAGCTGAGCAGTATGTAGAAGACGCCCAGGGACAACACGAAGTCCTTGAACAGCGGCACGATCAGGCTCGTTTCCACCGGCGAGGCAGCGGTGACATAGAGGATGACCGCCGCCGCCAGACCGATCACCGACTGCCACAAGTACTTCCAGCGGGCCGGCAGACCACGCGGATTCTTCTCGACCACCTTGCGATAGTCGTCGACCCAGCCGATGGCGCCAAAGCCCAGCGTCACCGCCAGCACGACCCAGACATAATGATTAGAGAGATCCCCCCACAACAGGGTACTGACAGCAATGGCCATTAGGATCATCGCGCCGCCCATGGTCGGCGTGCCAGCCTTGGACAGATGCGATTGGGGGCCATCATCGCGCACGGCCTGCCCGATCTGGCGTTCCACCAGGCGTCGGATGACCACGGGCCCCAGCCAGAGGCACAGGATCAAGGCCGTCAGGGTCCCCAGAATCATCCGCAGGGTCAGATAATTGAATACGTTGAAGGCGCTCTGGAATTGCGCCAGGAATTCAGCCAGAAAAAGCAGCATGTAATGCGTTACCTTGATGCATCCGAGCGCAGCGCGGTCACCACGTGCTCCATTCCAGCACTGCGCGACCCCTTGACCAGCACGCTGGCTCCCGGCGGCAGATGGTGGAGAACATGGCGCGTCAGCGCCTCTCTATCGTCGAAATGGTACCCTCCTTCACCGAAGGCACGGCTGGCCGGCCGTGCCGCCTCACCGAGAGTACCGAGAAAATCGATTCCCAGCTTCCGCGCATGATGCCCGACCTCGGCATGCCAGTACGCGGAAGCATCACCCAGCTCCCCCATGGCGCCCAACAGGCACCAACGAGGGGCTGGCAGCGTTGCCAGGGTCTCCAGCGCCGCCTTCACGGCACCGGGATTGGCGTTATAGGTATCGTCCAGCACCCGTGCGCCATCACGCCCGGCGAACACGCCGAGCCGGCCGGCTACAGGCTCGACCTTTTCCAGCCCGGCCAGCACATCCGCCGGATCGGCCTGCAGGGCCAGTGCCGCCGCCGCCGCTGCCAGGGCATTGGCAACATTGTGCCGTCCCATCAGCGACAACTGTACTCGCCCGAGTTCGCGACCATCGAAAGATAGCGTGAAAGCATAGCGCCCGAACTCATCGCAGACCAGTGTCTCGGCACGCAGACGGGCTTCTTCTCCTTCCAGCCCGAAGTCGAGTACCTCCCTAGGCGCCGCCTGGCTCGCCCAGAGCCTGAAGTAGCGGTCGTCGCGATTGAGTACCGCCACGCCGTCGCGGGACAGCCCGCTCAGTATCTCGCCCTTGGCCTGAGCAATGCGCCCCATGCCGCCGAATTCGCCGACATGGGCACCGGTCACATTGGTGATCACCGCCACGTCGGGCATGGCCAGCGAGGTCGTCCAGGCGATCTCGCCGAGATGATTGGCGCCCAGCTCTACCACCGCCTGGCAGTGCTCCTCGGCCAGCTCGAGCAGCGTCATGGGCGCGCCGAAATCGTTATTGAGGTTGCCCCGCGTGGCCAGTGTCGCGCCGGATCGCGACAGAATGGTCGCCAGCATCTGCTTGACGGTCGTCTTGCCGCTGTTGCCGGTCACGGCCACCAGCGGACCGCCCCAGGCCAGACGCCGGGCCCGCCCCAGCAACCCGAGCGCCAGGCGGGTATCGGCGACCTCCAGTTGCGGCAGCGGATCGTCCTGGCGTTGCTCGACCAGCGCCGCCGCCGCCCCGGCCTCGCGCGCCTGAGCAATGAAGTCATGGGCATCGAAACGCTCGCCGACGAGCGCCACGAACAGCGCCCCCGGCCCCAGACGGCGCGTATCGGTGGTGATCGACGTCAACGCCACTTCGACACCTGGCGGCGTTTCACCCAGCGCCCGGGCCACCGCCCCAAGGGAGTCCAGACCAACAGCGCTCATTGCGGCGCCTCCCCATGCCGCTCGGCCAGCGCAGCCTGTGCCTCATCGAGATCGGAAAATGGATGACGCACACCCTCGATCTCCTGATAAGTTTCGTGCCCCTTGCCGGCGATCAGGATCACGTCCTCGGCATCAGCCTCGGCAATGGTCTCGCGGATGGCCGCTGCCCGACCGCCCCGGACCCGAGCCGAGCGACGCGTGCTCTCGGACAGGCCGGCCAGGACCTGCTCGCGGATCGTCGCCGCCGACTCGCCGCGCGGGTTGTCGTCGGTAATCACCGGCACATCCGAGTACCTCTCTGCGGCGGCGGCCATCAAGGGCCGCTTGCCCGCATCCCGATCACCGCCACAGCCGAACAGGCACCACAGGCGGCCCTGATCCGGCAAGTGCGCCCTCAGTGCCTGCAGGGCATTCTCCAGGGCGTCCGGCGTATGGGCGTAGTCGATCACCACCGTTGGCCCCCGGGCATCGGCCAGTACCTGCATGCGCCCCGGTACCGGCGTCAATTCGGCAGCCGCGGCGAACAATGCCTCGAGGTCCTCGCCCAGGCCGTGGAGGGTCGCGATGGCCAGTAGCACATTGGTCAGGTTGAACCCGCCCATGAGGGCGATTTCCAGCACCCGCTCCCCTTCCGGGGTGGCGATGACGGCGCGCTGCCCCTGTGCCAGGGGCTCGACGCCCACCACACGCAATGTGACCGCCTCGTCGTCACCAACCGCCAGCACGCGCGCACGCTCTCGTTCGCCCGTGGGCAGACCGGCCAACATCAGGCGCGTCAGGGGATCGTCGCCATTGACCACCGCCAGGCGCAGCTCGGGGCGCTGGAACAACCGGGCCTTGGCGGCCGCATAAGCGGCCATGCTGCCGTGATAATCGAGGTGATCGCGGCTCAAGTTGGTGAAGACGGCAGCCGTCAGCCGACACCCCGCGAGCCGCTCCTGCTCCAGAGCGTGGGACGAGGCCTCCATGGCTACGCGCTCGACGCCTTCGGCGGCCAGCTCGCCCAGGGCCGACTGCAGCGCCAGCGGCCCCGGCGTGGTCAACCGGCCTTCGTGCAGCGCGCCGGGGCGCCCATGCCCCAGGGTGCCGACCATGCCGGCATCACGCCCGAGGAGGCGACTCAGCGCGGCGATATAGTGCGTCACCGAACTCTTGCCATTGGTCCCAGTGACGCCGATCAGTTCCAGCGACGCCGGCACCTCGAACAACGATCGCCCGAGTTCACCAAGCTGCCCGGCCAACCCCTCGAGATGGATCACCCGGGCAGCGGCGGATACGGACTCTCCCGACTCGACATGCCTCAGCACCGCAGCGGCACCCGCCGCCAGGGCCTGGTCGATGAAGTCGCGCCCATCGACGCTCACGCCGGGCAACGCCAGAAAGACATCGCCCTCGGCCAGCTCTCGGCTATCCAGGCAGAGGGCGACATCACCGGTAAGCCCGAGCGCTTCCAGCGCGGCGGATTGCTCCGGCCACTGGCTCGCCAGTGCCGCCATCAGTCGTGATGCATTCACGTGCATGGCGGCCTCGCATCGGTCGGGGAAGAAGAATCAAGCATCGTCGTCCTGGCTAGGTCGGTCGGGTGGAACATCCAGTATGCGCAGAGCGTTGCCAGCCACGCGGGAAAAGACCGGTGCGGCGATCGCCCCGCCATAATAGGCGTCGCCACGCGGATGGTCGATCATCACCACGGCGATGATACGCGGATCAGAGACCGGCGCGATGCCGACGAACAAGGCGCGATAGGTGCGTTCCTGGTAACCCCCGCTTCCGCTCTTGCGCACCGTGCCCGTCTTGCCCGCCACACTGTAGCCCGGCACCATGCCGCGACGTGCTCCGGCGCCGGGTGCCACCACCTCGTCCATCATGTCGAGCACGCGATCGGCGATTCGCGGTTCGATGACCGGCTCGCCCTCGGGCGCCTTGGACAAGCGCAACAGCGATGGGGGCAAGCGCCGCCCGTCATTGGCGATGGCCGTATAGGCGCTGGCCAGCTGCAATGCCGACACCGATAGGCCGTATCCATAGGAAAGCGCCGCCCATTGGCTGCTGGACCAGACCTGCGGCGACGGCACACTGCCCGTGGCTTCACCAGGAAAGCCGGTGCCCGGAGCGCGGTCGAAGCCAAGCGCCCGATAACGCTGGGGCACCTTGGGCTCATCGAGCTGCAGTGTCAGCTTGGACATGCCGATGTTGGATGACTTGCGCAGGATACCGGCAAGGGTCAGCTTGCCGTTGTTGGAAACATCCCGGATGGTATAACCATCGATCACCATCCAGCCCGGCGAGGTATCGACGACGGTATCGGGCGGAAACTTGCCGGTTTCCAGCAACGCCGACATGGCCAGTGGCTTCATCACCGACCCCGGCTCGAAGACATCGACGATGGCCTGATTGCGCAACCCCGCCGGGTCGAGGCCGGCACGGTTGTTGGGGTTGTAGGATGGCTGGTTGGCCATCGCCAGGACCTCGCCGGTATCGGCATCGAGCATCACCAGGGTGCCGCCGTCGGCCTCGTTCTCGTCGACCGCCTTCTTGAGCTCCCGGTAGGCCATGTACTGCAGGCTTTGATCGATGGACAGCGTCAGGTCGCCACCGGGCTGGGCCTCCTCGAGCACTTCCAGGTCGCGCACCAGGCGCCCACGACGATCCTTGAGCACCCGGCGCTTGCCCGGCACCCCGGCGAGGTAGGGCTGATAGGCCAATTCAAGCCCTTCCTGGCCTTGATCATCGATGTTGGTCACGCCGAGCAACTGGGCGGTCACCTCCCCGGCCGGGTAATAGCGCTTGTATTCACGCCGTGCATGCACGCCGGGTACGTGGAGATCGAGTACCTCCTGGGCCGCGGCTGGCGTCATGCGACGCTGCAGGTACATGAACTCGCGCTCGGCGTAGCGCTCGATGCGTGCGTCGAGCGCATCGAGATCCTGGCCTAGCGCCTGGGCCAGGCGCAGGCGCTGAATACCATCGTCGGGCAGATCCTGAGGGTTGGCCCATAGCGTCACCACGGGCGTCGAGATAGCCAGCGGATCACCATGGCGGTCGGTAATCATGCCGCGATGGGCGGGAATCTCATCGACACGCAGAGTACGGGCATCGCCCTGGCCCTGCAGGAAGGAGTGATCGAACACGTGCAGATCGACGATGCGCCCCATCAGCAATCCCAGGCCAACGAGCACCAGCGTCATGATCACGACATAGCGAGCCCGCCCCATTGGGGCCATGGGCGGCGGACGACGCGGCGTGACGCCATTCGACGCATCTCGGCTCATGGCTGGATCACCTCCACCTCATCGACATCGGGCAGGCGCATTTCCAGGCGTTGCGAGGCCAGTCGCTCGATCCGCGACGGCGACGACCAGGCGCTTTCCTCCAGCAACAACTGCCCCCACTCGGTCTGTAGTTGCTGTTGCTCGTTCTCGAGCTGCTGGAGGCGCGCGTAGCGCTCGCGGATTTCATGACTGGTGGCAATCACCGCCAGCGCCGTGACCAGACAAAACCCCAACAGCACGCCGTTGAGCAGCAGCTTGAAAGTCGGCCGCGGCCGGGCGGTTGGCCAGCCGAAGTCCGATGTCCTGGTCGTGGAGGCATTGCGTCCCTGTGCCATGTCACTCCCTTCAATAGCGTTTACGCGCCGCACGCATCACGGCGCTGCGGGCGCGGGGGTTGTCCTCGATTTCTTCGCGGGAGGGACGGCGCGCCTTGCCCAGCGCCTCGAGACGGCGCTGAATCTGATCATCACGCAGCGGTATCCCGCGCGGCAAATGAGTATCGCCCCGAACATGATCACGGATGAAGCGCTTGACCCGGCGGTCCTCCAGCGAGTGAAAACTGATCACCACCAGGTGGCCACCCGGCGCCAACGCCTCGAGAGCCGCCCCAAGGGCGAGATCGAGCTGCTCGAGTTCGCCGTTAACCTGAATGCGCAGTGCCTGGAAAGCGCGAGTCGCCGGATGCTTGCCCTTTTCCCAGGCGGGATGTGCGGCCTTGATCACCTCGGCAAGATCCGCCGTGCGCGTGAAGGCACGTTCACCACGCCGCGCCACAATGGCGCGTGCCAGGCGTCGCGCGAAACGCTCCTCGCCGTAGGTCTTGAGCACGCGGACAATCTCGTCTTCACCTGCACGGGCGATCCAGGCCGCCGCGCTCTCGCCGTGCTCCGGATCCATGCGCATGTCCAGTGGGCCATCGCGCAGGAAGCTGAAGCCCCGTTCGGGGTCATCGAGCTGCGGCGAGGAGACCCCGACATCAAGCAGGATACCGTCGAGCTTGCCATGCAGATCATGCGCCTGGGCGAAATCACCGAGGCGCGCGAAATCCCCTCGCTCGAAGGCAAAACGCGCGTCCTCGATGGCGGCCGCTTCCTGGATGGCCTGCGGATCGCGATCGATGGCCAGCAGACGCCCTTGGGGCGAAAGGCGTTCCAAGATAGCGCGGGAGTGCCCGCCGCGTCCGAAAGTGCCGTCCAGATAGCGGCCCGACGGGTCGTGAATCAGGGTCTCGACCGCGCCATCGAGCAATACGCTGGCATGGCGAAATCCGCGGGAGGGTTGTTCGGAAGCGGGTGACGACATGCGGTTCTCGTGGCGGGCTGGGAGGGGCCGTACGTGACGGCGTCATCATGAACGATAGCGGAAATTAGGGGGAGTCGGCCGATAAGCCGGGTTCTGTCTTGGACAGTCATTCGTCTAGGAACGTCGTCACCGTCGTTCTCAAGCGACCTACCCGAACCCAGCGCGGGCCACGCCATTGGGTTCCTATTTGGTCTTGCTCCGAGTGGGGTTTACCGTGCCACGCACTGTTGCCAGGCGCGCGGTGCGCTCTTACCGCACCCTTTCACCCTTACCGGCCTCCCGCGGGAGGCGTAGGCGGTCTACTCTCTGCTGCACTTTCCGTCGGCTCGCACCGCCCAGGCATTACCTGGCACTCTGCCCTATGGAGCCCGGACTTTCCTCCCCCGATCCCGCAAAACGGCGACCGGCGGCGACTGTCTGGCCAACTCCCGGAGGCAAGCATACCAGTGCCGCGACACCCCCTCAATCCCCGTCCTTGAGCTGCTGTGCTCGGGCATACCAGGTTTTCTTTGTACCACCCAACAAACGCGCCGCCGCACTGGCCGCCTGCTTGACACCAACCCCCTCGGCCAGCAGCGAGGCCAGCAGAGCCTCGGCCTCGAGCGTGACGGTCTCGCCGACCTCCCTCAGCGCCGCACCCTCCACCATCACCACAAACTCGCCACGCGCCTGGTCGGGATCAGCCTCCAGGCGGGCGATCAGTTCATCGGCGCTGCCGTCGAGAAACGTCTCGAAGGTCTTGGTCAGCTCTCTCGCCAAGACTAGCCGCCGCTTGCCGAAGACCGTCGAGAGATCGGCGAGCGTGGCTTCGATGCGATGGGGGGACTCGTAGAACACCAGGCTCTCCTCACGTTCGACCAGCGCCTCCAGACGGGCACGCCGGGCGCCTCCCTTGGCCGGCAGAAAGCCGTTGAACAGGAAGCGGTCGGTGGCCAGGCCAGCCGCCGAGAGCGCCGCCACCAGGGCACACGCTCCCGGCACCGGCACCACGCGACGCCCTCTGGCCCGCAACTCGCGCACCAGCACGAATCCCGGGTCACTGATCAACGGTGTGCCGGCATCGCTGACCAGCGCCACGTCCTCACCGGCCGCCAGGCGCGCATCGATATGCTCGACCCGCCCAGCCTCATTATGCTCATGCAAGGACACCACGGCCGGCGCGATGCCCAGATGCCGTAACAAGCGTGACGTATGCCGGGTATCCTCGGCGGCCACCAGCGCCACCTCGCCCAGCACACGGGCGGCTCGCGGGCTAAGGTCCTCCAGATTCCCAATCGGCGTGGCAACCACGTACAATGAACCTGCACTCGCGTCTGACATTTCGGCCCTCTGGGATGCATTCCGGAACAATGGGACAAGGAAGGATCGATGAAGATTTCGTCTCGCGGCCCCCTGGCCGCCGCGCTTCTAGCGCTACTCCTGGCCGGCTGCGGCATGCAACCGAGCATGACCCAACGCCAACCGGCGGATGACCCGGAGCAGCTGCTGCAAGAAGCCAACCAGCAAGCACCGGCCGAGGCCGCTCGCTCTCGGCTGGAAGCCGCCGACATCCTAGCACGCCAGGGACGCGCTCCCCAGGCACTGGAGATCGTCAAGAACCTCGACGACGCGCAACTGTCGGTCGAACAGCGCCGCCGCTGGGCCCTGCTGCTCTCCGAACTGGGCGAATCCCAGAGCGACCCGCATGCCGTGGTCCAGGCGGGCCAACTGCTCAAGAGCGACACTCCGCCCCGCCAGCAGGCAAACCTGCTGCTGGAACGACTCGGCCGCGCTCTCGGCGAGCTCGACAAACCCTTGCCCGCCGCCGCGGCCTTGCTACGCCTCCAGGCCGCCAATGACAGCGAAGACCTCAACGATCCGATCTGGGCACAGCTATCCCGCCTGCCCGCCGGCTCTCTGAGCAAGTTGCGCAGCAGCCAAGAGGCCGATACTCGGGCCTGGCTGACCCTGACCGACCTGGTTCGCGACGGCAGTGGCGACATCGAACGCCTCTTCCAGCAGATCGACAACTGGCGCGATCAGCACCCGGACCACCCCGCCGCGCGCCGCCTGCCGTCCAAGATCCTGGCGCTGCGTGACCTGCGCGGCCGCGAGATCCACCATATCGCCGTCTTCCTGCCCGAGAGCGGGCCACTCGCCAATGTCGCCGAAGCCATCGAGCAAGGCATGCGCGCCCACCACCTCAACGAGGTCAACAGCGGCGCCAGCGGCACCCAACTCAGCTTCATCGATTCTTCCGGCGGCAATCTCGACGAACTCTACCGCGAGGCGCGCAACCGTGGCGCCCAGGCCGTGATCGGCCCGCTGGACAAGGAGCTGGTCAGCCGTCTCGAACAGCGCGAACAAGTTCCCCTGCCGACCCTGGCACTCAACTACGGGACGGCCGACCACAACCAGGCCGAAAACCTCTTCCAATACGGATTGTCCGCCGAGAATGAAGCGCGCCAAGTGGCGCGGCGGGGCCGAGTCGACGGCCTACGCAGCGCCGCCGTGATGGTTCCCGGCAACGACTGGGGACGCCGGGTCGGCGAAGCCTTCCGCGACACCTGGCTCGCTAACGGCGGCGAGATTACCCGCACCGAACGCTACAACCCCGGGCAACCGGCCACCGAGAGCACCCGGCAAGCCGTCGGCTCTCCCAAGCCCGACATGCTCTTTTTGCTGGCGTTGCCGGAATACGCTCGCCAGGTACCGCCAACCCTCGATTATTATTCCGCCTCGGAGCTGCCGGTCTACGCCACCTCCCATCTCTACGAAGGGCGTCCCCAGCCACGCCTGGACAAGGACCTCGACGGCGTTCGATTCATCGATATCCCCTGGCAGATTCCGGATGCCGCCGTGGGAGGCGAGGACGCTCTGCCCTTCCTCGACAGCTATCACCAGCTGCGCCAGGAATCCGAACCCTCGCTGTTCCGGCTGATGGCCATGGGGGTGGATGCCTATGAGCTGACACGCCGCCTGCCTCAGTTCCAGGCCATCCCGGGTAGCGAACTGTTCGGCGCCACCGGCACCCTGAGCGTGGGCGAGGACGGTCGTATCCAGCGCCAGCTGCCCTGGGCCCGCTTCAGCGACGGCGTTCCTCAGCCGATGATCGTAGGCCCCCTCGGCGATGCCCTGCGCTGACGCCCGCACCCGGGGAGCCCGGATCGAGCGGCTCGCCGCCGACTGGCTGGTGGCGCGAGGGCTTTCCCTCGTGGCCACCAACCAGCATGCCAAGGGCGGTGAGCTCGACCTGGTCATGCGTGACGGCGACACATTGGTGTTCGTGGAGGTGCGGCATCGTGCCGACATCCGCCACGGCCATCCGCTGGAAACCGTCACCGCCACCAAGCGTCGCCGCCTGATCAAGGCAGCGCGTTTTTATCTCCAGCGCAACCGGCTATCATGTGCGTGCCGCTTCGATGTACTGGCCGTGACCGGCACGCCCCCCAAGCTCGAGTTCGAATGGGTGGCAGGGGCCTTCGAAGCGTTCTGACCCAAGGACCAGGAAGCCAAGATGGATTTCCAGACCCGCATTCTCGGACACTTCAACGCCAGCATCGACACCAAGACCTATGCCAGCGAGGTGCTGCCACCCTTCATCGAGGTGGCCAGCCAGATGATGGTGCAGGCCCTGGTCAACGAAGGAAAGATACTGGCCTGCGGCAACGGCGGCAGCGCCGGCGACAGCCAGCACTTCTCCTCGGAGCTGCTCAACCGCTTCGAGCGGGAACGCCCCAGCCTGCCCGCTCTGGCTCTGACCACCGACACCTCGACCCTGACCTCCATCGCCAACGATTACAGTTACAACGATGTCTATTCCAAGCAGATACGCGCACTGGGACAACCCGGCGACGTACTGCTGGCCATCTCCACCAGCGGCAACTCCGGTAATGTCATCCAGGCCATCCAGGCCGCCCACGATCGCGAAATGACCGTGGTCGCACTGACCGGCCGCGATGGTGGCAACATGGCCTCCTTGCTGGGCCAGGACGACTGCGAGATTCGCGTCCCGGCCACTTCCACCGCACGCATCCAGGAGGTTCACCTGCTGGTGATCCACTGTCTGTGCGACCTGATCGACGAACAGCTTTTCGGCGCAAGCGAGTGACCCCCATGTCCTATAAATCCCTGTGTACCGTCCTGACCCTCATCTGCCTGCTCGTCCTGACCGGCTGCGCCAGTTCGGCCCCCGTCAGCGAGCACTACGGCCAGCGTACCGAAGGCACCAAGGTCGAGGACTCGAACATCGAGGACAAGATCTACCATAACCTCAAGGCCAACGATGCCCGACTCGGCGACGCCCGCATCAATGTCAACGCCTTCAATGGCGTGGTCCTGCTCACCGGCCAGGTACCCAGCCAGGAACTCAAGGACATGGCCGTGCAGGTGGCCGAGCAGGTACGCAATGTGCGCAAGGTACACAACGAGCTCACCATTGCCGCCAACCTGCCCCACAGCCAACGGCTCACCGACACCTGGATCACCACCAAGGTGCGCACGGCCCTGGTCGCCAACGAGGCCATCGACTCCGGTCGACTCCTCGTCGTCACCGAGAATGCCACCGTCTACCTGATGGGCATCGTCAGCCGAGCCGAGGCCGAGCGCATCGTCTCGGTAGCCTCGAATGCCGGCGGCATGCAGCGCATCATCAAAGTCTTCGACTACCTCGACTGATCGTCCGGACATCACATACGCAAACGGCAGGCCCTGAGGCCTGCCGTTTGCATTTTTCCGCTCGGCCGGTGCCGAAACAACGGCCGGCGACTCACCGGCTCACTTGATGACGCGCAGGGAGGGACGCCCCTTCTTGGGCGCCTCGCCTTCCTTCTCCGAAGACGACGCTTCGGTCTCGTCGACACTGGCCAGCGCCGGTCCCGTCTTCTCATCCTCCACGGTCTCGGTCTCGCTATCGTTGTGGCCAGCATCGGGCATCACCGGCTCATGACCGAAGACCATGCCAACACCATTCTCGCGAGCGTATATAGCGATCAGCGCTTCCATCGGCACCATGAGCTGCATCGGCTTGCCGCCGAAACGCGCCGAGAAGGCAATCGCCTCATTCTCCATCGACAAATCATGAATCGCCGACACGCTCATGTTGAGCACGATCTGGCCATTCTGGACGAATTGCCTGGGAACCTCGACGCCTTCCTGCTCGGCATCGACCACGATATAAGGCGTCAACTCGTTGTCCAGCAACCACTGATAAAGGGCCCGGGCAATATAGGGACGGCTTGAATGCATCGTTCGGCCCTCCTGGGTCAGTACCTCGAACGGGGTGAAAATTCAGGGGCGCATCTCGCGCTCGCCCTCACTCAACGCGGCCTTGAAGCCCTCGCGCTCGAAGACTCGCTCCATATACCCCATCAACGGCTGAACCTGCTTTTCGGGCAGCTCGATGCCCAGCGACGGCAGACGCCACAGGATCGGTGCCAGGCAGCAATCCACCAGGGTAAATTCCTCACTCATGAAGAACGGCATGTCCTCGAAGATCGGCGAAATCCCGATCAGACTCTCGCGCAGCTCCTTGCGCGCCTTGTCGGCGTCCTTCTTCGACCCGTTACGGACCTGTTCGACCAGCGGACACCACTCGCGTTCAATGCGGTGCATCCACAGTCGACTCTGGGCGCGGGCCACCGGATAGACCGGCAACAGCGGCGGATGCGGGAAACGCTCGTCCAGATACTCCATCATCACCTTGGACTCGTAGAGCACCAGATCGCGGTCGAGCAGCGTGGGGACACTGTTGTACGGATTGAGATCGGCGAGTTCCTCGGGATGGTTATCCTCGGTTACCTCGACGATGTCCACGGCCACGCCCTTCTCGGCGAGCACAATACGCACACGATGACTGTAATGATCATCGCCCCCGGAATAGAAGATCATCGATGACCGCTTGGCCACTACACCCATGAAACAATCCTCGCATCAGTTCGTCGCGGAATGATAACACGACGCACCCCCGACGGGGGGCGTCGTGAAATGTCGCATCAACAAATCGGAACGACTCAGTGAACGTCGCGCCAGTACTCTCGTTTGAGCAGATAGGCCACGACAGCGAAGACGAAGAGGAAGATCAGAACCTTGGGTGCCAACGCCTGGGCCTTCAGCTTCGACGGCTCACTGGCATAGGCCAGAAAATTGGTCAAATCGAACATCGCGCGCTCGAACTCATCGGGTGACATGGAGCCCTCGTGGACGAGTTCGAGGTGGCAATCCGAGCCGTCTCCTTCATGCTCCGCATCGCCACACACCTGCCGCTGCACGCCCTGGAGTGGCTCCAGTACATTGGGCATGGCCACCAGCGGGAAAACGGTATTGTTCACGCCCGTGGGTCGCTCTGGATCACGGTAGAAACCCAATAGATAGGAATACACCCAGTCGACTCCATGCAGGCGAGTCGTCAGGGTCAAGTCAGGCGGTGCAGCACCGAACCAGGCCTCGCCCTGCGCGGTTTCCAGCGCATTGCTCATCTGATCATTGAAGGCATGAGCATCGGCGAAGATCAGGTTGTCCTCGACCAGTTCTCGCGGCATCTCCAGATCCTCGGCAGCCCGCGAGAAACGTTGATGCTTCAGGGAATGACATCCCATGCAGTAGTTGACGAAGAGTTTCATGCCATTCTGCAACGAGGCCTTGTCGTGCAGATCCGGCGTCATGTCCCGCAGGTGGGCATCACCGCCACTGGCGGCGAGACCGGTTACCGGCAGCAAGACGATACACAGTACAAGCAGTGATTTTCTCATCAGTCGGTCACCCTTTCCGGCACAGGCCTGGTCTTTTCCAGACGGGTGTAGAACGGCATCAGCAGGAAGTAGGCGAAATACCCCAACGTGCATAGCTGGGCGATCGTCGTGCGTGTTTCGGTGGACGGCAGCACACCGAGCACGCCGAGCACGCTAAAACAGATCACGAACAGCCCCAGCATCACCCGGGAGATCCACCCCTTGTAGCGCATTGAGCGCACCGGGCTGCGATCCAGCCAGGGCAGCACGAACAACAGCCCGATCGCCAGCCCCATGCAGACGACACCGAGGAACTTGGCCTCCAGCCCGAACACCGAAAAGGTGACGCCACGCAGAATCGCGTAGAAAGGCGTGAAGTACCATACCGGCGCGATATGATCCGGCGTCTGCAAGGGATCGGCTGGCTCGAAATTGGGCTTCTCGATGAAATAGCCGCCCCCTTCGGGGAAATAGAAGACCACCACGCAGAACACGAACAGGAAAACGGCTACGCCGACCAGATCCTTGACCGTGTAGTAAGGATGAAACGGAATGCCATCCAGCGGTTTGCCATTGCTATCGGTCTTGTCCTTGATCTCGATGCCATCGGGATTGTTGGAGCCGACCTCGTGCAACGCCACGATATGCAATACCACCAGCGCCAGAATGACGATCGGTAGCGCCACCACATGCAGGGCAAAGAAGCGATTCAGGGTAATCCCCGTGACCAGATAGTCGCCACGAATCCACTCAGCCAGCCCCGGCCCGATGGCCGGAATGGCCGAGAACAGCGATGTGATCACCTGGGCTCCCCAGTAGGACATCTGCCCCCAGGGCAGCAGATAGCCCATGAAGGCCTCGGCCATGAGCGCCAGGTAGATGGCCATACCGAAGACCCAGACCAACTCTCGGGGCGCCTTGTAGGAGCCGTACAGCAGGCCACGGAACATGTGCAGATAGATCACCACAAAGAACGCCGACGCCCCAGTGGTGTGGAGGTAACGAATCAGCCAGCCCCACTCCACATCACGCATGATGTACTCGACGGAGTCGAAGGCCCCCTCGGCCGTCGGCGTGAAGCTCATGGTCAACCAGATGCCGGTGAGAATCTGGTTGACCAGCATCAATAACGCCAACGAGCCGAAGAAGTACCAGAAGTTGAAGTTTCTCGGCGCGTAATAACGCGACAGGTGATCCTGCCACAACTGCGTGGCCGGAAATCGCTCATCGACCCAGCGCATCACGCCACGCTGCGCCTTGGGCTTGTTGGGATTTCCCATCAGGCAGCCTCCTCGTCTTCACCGACACCGACGACGATCACCGCGTCGCTCTCGAAGTAATAAGGGGGAACCTCGAGGTTGAGCGGCGCAGGCACGTTACGAAAGACCCGCCCCGCCAGGTCGAAACGCGAGCCATGACAAGGACAGAAGAAACCGCCTGGCCAGTCATCGACGCCGACACCTTCGGCATTGGGTTCCGGCTTGAAAAGCGGCGAACAGCCCAGGTGGGTACAGATACCGATGAAGACACCGATCTCGGGCCGGATGGAACGTAGCGGCCCCTGGGCGTAGCCTGGCTGCTGCGGCTCTCTGGAATCTGGATCGGCCAGGCGGTCGCTGCCCAGCCCCTCGGTGCGCTGAATCATTTCCGCGGAACGGTCGAGAATCCAGACCGGCCGGCCACGCCATTCAACGACCATCCGCTGGCCGGGCTCGAGCTTGGAAATATCCGCCTTGACGGGCGCTCCCGCGGCCCTTGCCCTGGCGCTGGGCTGCCAGGAAGACAAGAAGGGAACTGCCACACCGACCGCTCCCACCGCCCCGATGACCGTGGTCGCCGCCACGAGGAAACGGCGTCGTCCCTTGTTCACGCCATCGTCTGCCATGTGCTGGTTTCTCCGTCGGCTTGTCCGTCCGGAAAACGCTGACGAGCGACGACACGGCTGGCTCCTGGGCCGGCGCACCATGTTGTCATGCGCCCTGAACGATGCCGCACGCCGAAATGCTCAGCGTCTCCTTATTGTTGTCATCCGCCTTATTGTTGTCATTCGTCACGCCTGGGCGCCACGTAATCACGGATCTCGCAGATAGCTAAAGCTAACATAGCAATAAAAACGACCACCTCGCACGATAATGCATTCCACGCGACCAAAGATAATGCCTACAAAAATCATACCCATAAAAAAACGCCCGGGTCGCAAGACCCGGGCGCTCATCTCGACGAGCGTCGAAAAACTTAACGCTTGGAGAACTGCGGACGGCGACGCGCCTTGCGCAGGCCGATCTTCTTACGCTCGACCTCACGAGCGTCACGCGTCACGTAACCAGCGGCGCGCAGCGGCTTGCGGAAGTCCTCGTTGTACTCCATCAGGGCACGGGTAATGCCGTGGCGGATGGCGCCAGCCTGGGCTGAACCACCGCCGCCCTTGACGGTAACATAGACGTCGAACTGATCGAGGGTCTCGGTCAGCTCGAGGGGCTGACGCACCACCATATGACCGGTAACGCGACCGAAATAATCGTTCAACTCACGATTATTGACGGTGATCTTGCCGGTACCCGCTTTCAGGAACACGCGGGCGGTGGAGGTCTTGCGGCGACCGGTACCGTAATACTGCTGTGTCATGGCGAAGACTCCCTCAGAGGTTCAATTCTTGCGGCTGCTGGGCGGCGTGGGGGTGCTCGGTGCCGGCATAGACCTTGAGCTTGGAATGCATGGCGCGACCCAGCGGGCCCTTCGGGAGCATGCCCTTGACCGCGAACTCGATGACCCGCTCCGGAGCGTGATCGATCATCTGTTCGAAATTCATGGAACGCAGACCACCCGGATAACCGGTGTGGCGATAATAGTTCTTGGCGGTGGCCTTGTTGCCGGTGACCTTCACCTTCTCGGCATTGATCACGACGATGTAATCGCCGGTATCGACATGCGGGGTGTATTCCGGCTTGTGCTTGCCGCGCAGGCGACGAGCGATTTCAGTGGCCAGGCGACCAAGCGTCTTGTCCGCAGCGTCGACGACGTACCAGTCACGCTGGACAGACTGCGGTTTGGCAGTGAACGTCTTCATGGGTGAATCACCAGATTGATGCGTTGGGTCCTGACCGGCATGCGGTGGAGGACCATCCCTATTTTTCTTGGTTGTCGCCCCGGCCCATCGAGCCGAACGACAACTTTCGAGCGAGCGCGCATTCTACACGACACGCCACAGCCATGGCAATCGCGGGAAGGCCACGAGATACGAGCTGCGAGATACGAAACCCGAAAACCCAGCTCGAAGCTCGGGCGCAGCGGACGATCCTCCAGCTCCTGGATGAAGTCCGGGTCAAGGCTTGTGCGGCAGTGCGAGGTAGTCGTGGGACTGCATTTCCTGAAGCCTCGACAGGGTCCGCTGGAACTCGAATTCCAGCTTGCCGTTGTGATACAGCCGTTCCGCCGGTGCTTCGGCGGACATCAGCAACTTGACGCCGCGGTCGTAGAATTCATCGACCATGTTGATGAAGCGCCGTGCCAGGTCATCGGTGGCGCCGTCCATGCAGGTGACGTTGGAGACCAGCACGCTGTGGTACTCGCGCGCCAGTTCGATGTAATCGTTCTGGCTCCGGGGGCCATCACACAACTCGGCGAACTCGAACCACACCACATCCTCGTGCAACCGGCGCGCCTGCAGCATGCGGTGATTGACCTCGACCGCGACATCCCGCTCGCCCTCACCACCAGCCAAGGAACGGAAGCTGCGCTCCAGTTCGGCCTCGGCAGCCTCGTCCAGCGGCGAATGGAAGATCTCGGCCTGCTCCAGGGCGCGCAGCCGGTAGTCGACGCCCGAATCCACATTGACCACCTCACAGTGGCGCTCGAGCAGGTCAATAGCCGGCAGGAAGCGAGCACGTTGCAGACCGTCCTTGTAGAGATCGGCAGGCACGATGTTGGAGGTCGCCACCAGCACCACGCCCCGGGCGAACAACGCCTCGAGCAGGTTGGCCAGGATCATGGCGTCAGTGATGTCCTTGACGAAGAACTCATCGAAGCAGATCACCCGCGCCTCGTCGGCGAACTTGTCGGCGACCAGCGTCAGAGGGTTGCGCTGCCCCTTGTAATGCTCGAGCTCATTGTGCACCCGCTGCATGAAGCGATGGAAATGGGTGCGGATCTTCTCGGGAAAGGGCAAGGCCTCGAAGAAGGCGTCCACCAGATAAGTCTTGCCACGGCCCACGCCGCCCCAGAAATAAAGACCGGAAATCGACGGCATGACGGGCTCTTCCGGCGCCTCACGCTTGCCGAGCCAGTTCGACATGCGTGCCTTCAGGCCCTTGGCGGCGGATGCCGGTGCGCTGTGGGTACGTGGCGTCGCCAGCAGCTCATCAAAAAGGCGCTGCAGATGCTCAACGGCCCGCTCCTGGGCCGGGTCGTACTGAAAACCATCCCGCTTGAGGTCGGCGCGGTAGCGCGCCAGAGGCGACCCCGCTCGCGGCGCTTCTTGAGTCCTGTCGCTATCGCTCATGGACATTCCTGGCGATCCATCCTGGCATGACGAAAGACAAGCATTATACGCATCGCGAACGGGCTTTGGCACCGTCACCGCGGGTCGTTGACCCCGGCTCTAGCCCTGGCTCTATAATGGGATGCCATGCGGCTTCGCCAGGAGGTCGTCGTCATCGCAGGACAGTTCAGGGAGACGAATGTGGAACAAGGCAATATCAATTGGGTACTGGCCATCGCTTGCTTGCTGGCCGGCGTGGGCATCGGCGCCCTGGGCTATCACCTGCTCAACGGCGGCGCCAGGACCGCACAGAAACTGCGACAGCGGCTCGCCGAGCGCGACCGCGAACTCAGTGAGCTACGCGCCGGGCTGAGCGAGTACTTCGAGCGTGCGGACGGATTGCTCGACGCCCTGCTCGCCAATGGGCAGAACCTGCAGCAGGAAATGCGCGACAGCGCCACCCGGCTCGGCTCATCACAGCCGCGCAAGCCCGACCTCCACCAGGCCGACGAGACGAATGACAACCTCGACACTCCCCGCGATTATGCCGATGGCAACCGCGGCACGCTTTCCGAGGACTTCGGCCTAAAGTCCAAGAGCGACGAGTCTCCCGCCCAGCCGCCACGTTACTGATGTGCCGACGGGCCCGCCCCGGCTGGGGCGGGCCTGCACGTCGCTTCAGGCCGGGTTGTCGATATCCACGAAGCGGTGCTCGATGCCAAAACGCTCGGCCAGCCATTCGCCGAGCGCCTGGACGCCGTAACGCTCGGTGGCATGATGCCCCGCCGCCAGGTAGTGAATGCCCATCTCGCGGGCCAGATGCGTCGTGCGCTCGGAGATTTCGCCGGAGATGAAGGCATCGGCACCGGCCTCGGCAGCTTGAACGATCATGTCCTGGGCACCACCGGTGCACCAGGCCACGCGCCGCACCTCACCCGCCTCCGGCGACTCGATCAGCAGCGGCGAACGCGCCAGGCGCTCACCGACATGCTCGGCTAGATGCTGCGGCGCCATGGGTTCGGACAGTGTGCCGTGCCAGATCAACCCTTCACCGAGCGCGCCATCGACGCAACCCTCGACACGAAACCCCAGACGCCCGGCCAGAGTCGCGTTATTGCCCAGAATGGCATGGGCATCCAGTGGCAAGTGATAGGCGAGCAGGTTGATATCGTGGCGCATCAGGGTCGCCAAACGTCGCCGCTTCATGCCAACGATATTGGCCGGCTCGTTCTTCCAGAAATAGCCGTGATGCACCAGCACCAGGTCGGCCTGCCAGGCAACCGCCTCGTCGAGCAGCGCCTGGCAGGCCGTGACGCCACTCATCACCCGGCAGACGCGCTCGCCACCACTCACCTGGAGGCCGTTGACGGTGTAATCCTTGAAACGTGCGGAAGCCAATTCCTGATCGCAGGCTGCCACCAGATCATCGCATGTCGTCATGAACCCTCCGGGCGTGGTACAGGATGAAATGTTACAATCGCGGCATTGTAACCAGCACTCACTCCCCCCGCGACCACGCAGAAGGAACCACGCCGCATGCGACGCGCCCTCCCCTACCTCTGGCCTGCCCTGATCGGTGTGCTGGCGGCCATTGTGCTGCTCAATGCCTTTCCGCAATTACTGGGACGCCAGGACAGCGATGGCGAGGCCGACTCCATCCTCCAGATTGGCCAACAGGATGAAAACACCGCCGCCGACCGCCCAGCGCCGGATATTCGTCAGGCAGCTCCAATGTCTCGTGACGCGGGGCCGGTAAGCTATGCCGAGGCAGTCGAGCGTGCAGCGCCCGCCGTGGTCAACATCTACTCGTCGCGGGTGGTCGAGCGCGATTCTCATCCGTTGATGTCGGATCCCTTCTTTCGTCAGTTCTTCAGCGACAACGCCCCCAGCCGCCAACGCATGCTCTCAAGCCTGGGTTCCGGCGTCATCGTCAGCGAACAGGGGTATGTGCTCACCAATCACCACGTGATCAGCGGAGCCGACCAGATACAGGTGGCACTGCGCGACGGCCGCGAGACCCTGGCCGAGGTCGTGGGTACCGACCCGGAAAGCGATCTGGCGGTACTGCATATCGACCTCGAAGACCTGCCGGTGATCGAGCTCACCGACTCCCGAGAAGTCGCCATAGGCGATGTATCACTGGCTATCGGCAATCCGTTCGGTGTCGGCCAGACCGTCACCATGGGCATCATCAGCGCCACCGGCCGCAGCCATCTGGGCCTCAGCGCCTACGAGGATTTCATCCAGACCGACGCGGCCATCAACCCCGGCAACTCCGGCGGCGCCCTGATCAACCCCGAAGGTGCCCTGGTCGGTATCAACACTGCCATCTTCTCGCGTTCGGGCGGCTCCCAGGGCATCGGCTTCGCCATTCCGGCCAACCTGGCCAGCAATATCCTCGAAGAGATCGTCACCAAGGGGCGGGTCATACGTGGCTGGCTGGGGATCGAAGCGCAGAAGCTCGACACCGAACTGGCCGCGTCCTTCGGACTCGAAGCTCCCAACGGCGTGGTCATCGCCAGTATCGTGCCGAATGGCCCGGCGGCCCAGGCGGGGCTGCAACCCGGCGACATCATGCTCAAGGTCGACAACGAGGCGATCCTCGATCCGCGTCAGACCATGAGCGACATTGCCGCCGTGGCGCCGGGCACCGAGCTGCCGGTGACGATTGTACGCGGCGGCGAGACCATGGAAGTCACTCTCGAAGTCGCCGAACGGCCCACACCGAGCCGCCCTTTCCTCTCCGAGCCTCAGGATCCCTCTCAGGATGAAGATGACGAATAAAAAGACGCCCCGCGATGCGGGGCGTCAGTGAGCCTGAGCCGAGAGAACGTGAGCCGAAAAATGCTGCCGGCTGTCGTCGCCCAGAAGGTGCTTACCAAAGTCACGAGAACGGCCAGGGCTAGGGTTAGGCCCGCTCCCTACGGGCCAACGCATTCCCCACATCCATGTAGGCCACAAGGCGACATTCAGCAAGAAGGCGGAGCGTAGCCGCACCAAATGAGCACTTCGAGCTGAACTTCAACGCCGTATGGACGAGCGCAGTAATTTGTACACGCCCTCTCAGTCTCGAATACGATACTCGGCACTACGGGCATGAGCAGTCAACGACTCCCCCCGTGCCAACACCGAGGCAGTCGGCCCCAGGCTGGAGGCTCCCTTCGCCGAGCAGTGAATCAAGGAGGAACGCTTCTGGAAGTCGTAGACCCCCAGCGGTGACGAGAACCGTGCCGTGCCGGACGTCGGCAGGACGTGATTCGGCCCGGCGCAATAATCCCCGAGCGCCTCGGCGGTATGCCGGCCCATGAAAATGGCGCCGGCATGTCGTACCTCGGGTAACCATGACTCTGGCTCCGCCACCGAGAGCTCCAGGTGTTCGGGAGCAATGCGATTGATCAAGGCCAGCGCCTCGTCACGGTCGCGGCATTGTATCAAGGCACCACGGGCGGCCAGCGAGGCACGCACGATCTCCTCGCGCTCCAGGGTCGGCAACTGGCGCGCCATGGAATCGGCTACCGCGTCCAGGTGCGACGCGTCCCAGCTTACCAGGATGGCCTGGGCATCCTCGTCGTGCTCGGCCTGAGAGAAGAGATCCATGGCTAGCCAGTCGGGATCGGTCTCGCCGTCGGAAACCACCATGATCTCCGAGGGTCCGGCGATCATGTCGATGCCGACCCGCCCGAACACCGCCCGCTTGGCGGTGGCTACGTAGATGTTGCCGGGCCCGACGATCTTGTCCACCCGTGGTACGGTCTCGGTGCCATAGGCCAGCGCCGCCACCGCCTGGGCGCCACCGATGGTGAATACATGATCGACCCCGGCCAGGTGGGCAGCGGCCAGCACCAGGTCGTTGAGCACGCCATCCGGCGTCGGTACCACCATGACGATCTCGCCGACTCCGGCGACATGCGCCGGGATGGCGTTCATCAGCACCGATGACGGGTAAGCCGCCTTGCCGCCGGGCACGTAGATGCCGGCCCGGTCCAGCGGGGTCACCTGCTGCCCCAGGACGGTACCGTCCTCCTCGGTGTACTGCCAGGACTGCGGTTTCTGGCGCTCGTGGTAGCGCCGGATTCGCTCGGCGGCATCGGCCAGCGCCTGGCGCTGTATTGGCGGCAGGCTGTCGTAGGCCTGGCGCAGCCGATCGGGGCCCAGGGTCAATTCCGCCATGCTCTCGACGGACAGGCGGTCGAGACGGTTGCTGTAATCCACCAGGGCGGCGTCGCCATGCTGCTTCACCGCCGCCAGGATCTCGTCGACGCGCTGCTGAACCTCGGCATCGGAGACGCCCTCCCAGGCCAGCAAGTCATCGAGGCGCACCTCGAAATCAGCATCCGTGGTAGCCAGGCGGGCAATGTCCAGGGCACCGGCAGGGGATTCGCTCATGGCGGTTCCGTCCTCTCGCAACGGTTAAAAGATGAGGCTCAGGCGGAGGCCTGTTCGCGACGATGCGCGACCGCCTCCTGCAGGCGCTGTATCAGCGGCTTGAGCCTGTCATGCTTCATGGTCATGGCCGCCTTGTTGACCACCAGGCGCGTGCTGATCGGCGCGATCAATTCGCGCGGCTCCATGCCATTGGCGCGCAGCGTGTTACCGGTGTCGACGATATCGACGATCTCGTCGGCCAGATTCATCAAGGGGGCCAGCTCCATGGCGCCGTACAGCTTGATCACTTCGGCCTGGATACCCTGCTCCGCGTAATAGCGGCGGGCCACCTCAACGAACTTGGTGGCCACTCGACGCCGGGCCCGCGCCGGCTCAGCTCCGGTGACGCCGGCCGTCATCAGTTTGCAACGAGCGATCTCCAGGTCCAGAGGCTCATAGAGCCCCTCGGCGCCATGCTCCAGCAGCACGTCCTTGCCGGCCACACCGACATCGGCCGCACCGAGCTGCACATAGGTCGGCACATCGGTGGCGCGTATCACCACCAGCTTGACGTCCGGTAGGTTAGTGTCGAACAGCAGCTTGCGGCTGGCCGACAGATCCTCGGCCGGCGTGATGCCGGCATCGGCCAGCAGCGGCAGAGTCTCGTCGAGAATGCGGCCCTTGGAGAGGGCCAGAATCAATTGCTTGCTCATGGTATTGCCCGTTGTCGGCTTAGCCCGGCACGCGTCGAATCTTCGCACCCAGCAGTTGCAGCTTTTCCTCGATGCACTCGTAGCCGCGATCGATATGATAGATACGATCCACCAAGGTCTCGCCGGCCGCCATCATCGCCGCTATCACCAGCGAAGCCGAAGCGCGCAGGTCGGTGGCCATCACCGGCGCACCGGATAGGCTTTCGACACCGGTGATCACGGCGGTATTGCCCTCCAGGGCAATGTCGGCGCCCATGCGGTTGAGTTCCTGGACATGCATGAAGCGATTCTCGAAGATCGTCTCGACGACCCGCGCGGTTCCCTCGGCCACCGCATTCAGCGCCACGAACTGGGCCTGCATATCGGTGGGAAAAGCCGGATAAGGAGCCGTACGCACGCTGACCGCCCTGGGACGCTGCCCATGCATGTCCAGCGCGATCCAGCCGTCGCCGGACGTAACCTCCGCACCAGCTTCTTCCAGCTTGGCCAGGACTGCATCGAGCAGATCGGCACGAGTGTTGCGCACCCTGACCCTCCCTCGCGACAGCGCTGCCGCGACCAGGAAAGTCCCCGTCTCGATACGGTCGGGCATGACATCGTGGACCGCCCCGTGCAGGCGCTCGACACCCTCGATGACGATGGTGTCAGTGCCATGACCCTGGATATTGGCGCCCATCTTGATCAGGCACTCGGCCAAGTCGACCACCTCGGGCTCGCGGGCAGCATTCTCGAGTACCGTGGTGCCTTCGGCCAACGCGGCGGCCATCAGCAGGTTCTCGGTGCCGGTCACCGTCACGGTGTCGAGGAAGATGGTCGCCCCTTTTAGGCGTCCGTTGACCCGCGCCCGGATATAGCCGCCCTCGACGCGGATGTCGGCGCCCATGGCTTCGAGCCCGCGAAGGTGCAGATCGACCGGCCGCGAGCCGATGGCACAGCCGCCGGGCAACGACACGTCGGCCTGGCCGAAATGTGCCAGCAAGGGACCCAGCACCAGGATGGAAGCACGCATCTTCTTGACCAGCTCATAGGGCGCGTGACAGTCATGCACCTGGGAACCGTCGAGCTGGATGCTCATGCGCTCGCCCATTACCGGCTGCACGCCCATGTGGCCGAGCAGTTCCAGAGTCGTGGTGATATCCTGCAGATGTGGCAGGTTTCCGATGGTCACCGGCTCATCGGCCAGCAGGGTCGCGCAGAGTATCGGCAAGGCGGCATTCTTGGCGCCGCTTGCCCAGACCTCGCCATCGACGGGTCCGTTACCGGTAATGATCAGCTTGTCCATGATTGGGTCGACCCTCAGGCCCCCTTGTTCTCGGCAGCGTCTTGCCACTGTTGCGGAGTATAGGTACGGATGGTTACCGCATGCAGCGCACCGGAGGCAATTTCCTCCGACAGGGCGCCATAGATCAGTTGCTGGCGCTTGACTCGCGACAGTCCCTCGAAGACCTCGCCCACGGCGACCACCTGGAAGTCACAGCCCTCGCCCTGGATATGAAATTCGCAATCGTCGAGCCGGCTCTCGAGCAGCGCCTTGACCTCACTGGGGTGCATCGAATCCTCACTTGTCTGTTATTGACCTGGCTAGTTCGGCATCAAGAAGTTCGCACAGAACGCCTTGATGGTCAGCAAAAGGCAGACCCGACATGGTAAAGAAAAGCGTGGCACTTGGCGATGGCAGGCGGGGGAATGCTTCAGGCACCGGCACCGGCCGGCTCGACCACGGGCAACAGGCTGTCCAGGTCGGCGACGTCGGTCAAGCGCGCCAAGGGAGCCGAAAGGCGCACCTCAGCCACCTCCAGCCCCGAATGGCGAGCCTGACGCAACCATTCGAGCAGCACGCTGACAGCGGCACTGCTGACGCGGTCGACGCCGCTCAGATCGAAGGTCACCTGCTCACCGCGACCACAACCCTCGAGCCAGCGACGACCGGCCTCGGCCAGGGCAGAAGCTCCCTCGAAATCGGCGCTGCCGACCACCGTCAGGGTGTCGTCGGCAGCGTCCAGGCGATTGGCACCATCCTCGAGCAGGACGCTCACTCGCCCTCCTCCAACTGCTCCACGTCGAGCTCCGGCGACCAGCCACCGATTACCGCGTCATAATCGCGGTTGTGCTGGCGCATGGCCTCATCGAACTGATTGCGGAAGGTCAGGCCGAGATTGATGCCATTGACGATCACGTTGACGACTTTCCACTGTCCGTCGTCGAGACGCATCGTATAGCTGACCGGATAGATGGTGCCATCGACCCCGACGACTTCCATGGACACGCTGGCCTGGTCGTCATAGCGCGATGCCTGCTGCGCCTCCGGCACGCGAATCTCGCGGTAGTCGAAGGTAACCAGTCCCTTGGCATAAGTATCGATCAAGGACTGGCGGAAAACCTTGACGAAGCGCGAACGCTGCTCAGGGGTCGCGTTGCCGAAATAGCGGCCCATCACGCTGGCACCGATGTAGCGGAAATCGGCCACGTCGGCCAGGTTGTCCTCAACGACCGCCTCGAGCTCGTCGGGATTCTGGGCAAAATGGTCCCTGCGCCCCTCGATCTGCGACATCAGCGCCTCGACACTATCGCGTATCAGCGCCTCGGGATGTTCGACATCCTGCGCCTGGGCCGGCAGGGCCGCCGTCAGCAGAATGAGAAGCAGCAGGCCGGCATTCAGCCGAACCAGTGGGGAAATCGACATCATTATCGTCACTCCTTGGCTATGTTGGACACGAACTGCTGGATAAGCTCCTCCAGCACCAGGGCGGACTGGGTGTCGCGAATGCGGTCGCCGTCGCCCAGGGTCTCGGGGGCGCCTCCCACCGAGAGCCCGATGTATTGCTCTCCCAGAAGCCCGGAAGTCAGGATCGCGGCAGTACTGTCCTCGGGGAGTGTGTCCTCAAGCCTGCCATCGAGTTCCATGACCACATGGGCATCGTACCAGTCGGTATCCAGCTCGATGCTCCGCACTCGTCCCACGGTGACACCGGCCATGGTGATTCGAGCACGTGGCTTCAGGCCACCGATATTGGCGAAGTTGGCTTCCAGCTCAAAGCTGCTTGCGGGACGCTCGAGACTGAGACCGCTAACCCTCAGGCCGAGAAATACCAGCCCGAGAATACCGGCCAGCATGAACAGCCCGACCCCCAGCTCCATCGTCTTGCTACGCTTCATTGCGTGTCTCCGAACATCAGGATAGGCCTCCGAACATTACCGCAGTCAGTATGAAATCCAGCCCCAGCACCGCCAGGGATGCATAGACCACCGTGCGCGTCGTGGCCCGGGAGATTCCCTCCGAGGTCGGCACCAGGGCATAGCCCTGATACACCGCGATCCAGGTCACCACCAGGGCAAATACCAGACTCTTGAGCAAGCCATTGCCGACATCCGCGACGAAATCGACGCTCGCCTGCATATTGCCCCAATAGGAGCCCTCGAAGACACCGAGCCACTGAACTCCTACCAGTTGACCGCCCCAGACACCGACCACGCCGAAGCCGATGGTCAGCAGCGGCAGCGCCACGAACCCGGCCCAAAGACGCGGCGCCACCACGCGACGCAAGGGGTCGACACCGATCATCTCCATGCTGGTGAGCTGCTCGGTAGCCTTCATCAGGCCGATCTCGGCGGTCAGCGCCGACCCCGCGCGACCAGCGAACAACAGAGCCGCAACCACCGGCGCCAGCTCGCGCAGCAACGACAGGGCCACCATCTGGCCCAGGGCGTCCTCGGCACCGAAATCAACCAGGATGGTATAGCCCTGCAGCGCCAGCACCATGCCGATGAACAACCCCGACACCAGCACGATGGCCAGCGACATCACACCGACGAAGTGCATCTGGCGCAGCCACAGCCGCATGCCCTCCGCCGAGGGCTTGCCGAACATCGACTGGGCCAGGAAGATGCCAGCGTCCCCGAGGCTCTCGAGGGTGTCGCATCCCCAGCGTCCCAGTCGCGCGATGCGCTCGATCATCGTAGCTCCCCCTCACCCAGCAGATCGGCATAGAAATCACGGGCCGGGTAATGGAACGGTACCGGCCCATCGGCTTCACCATGGATAAACTGCCGCACCCGAGGGTCACGATCCACGTCGAGTTCGGATGGCGCCCCGCGGGCCATGACCTGACCATCGGAGATCACATAGACATAGTCGGCGATGGACAGTGTCTCCTTGATGTCATGGGAGACCACCACGGCGGTCAGCCCGAGGGCATCGTTGAGCCGACGAATCAACTGCACCAGCACGCCCATGGAAATCGGGTCCTGGCCGACGAAGGGCTCGTCATAGAGGATCAATTCCGGGTCCAGGGCAATAGCACGCGCCAGCGCCACCCGGCGCGCCATGCCACCGGACAGCTCGGCGGGCGTCAGCTTGCGGGCGCCGCGCAGCCCGACCGCCTGCAGCTTCAGCAGTACCAGGTCGCGAATCATCGACTCGGGGAGATCGGTATGCACGCGCAACGGGAAAGCCACGTTCTCGTACACATCGAGATCCGAGAACAACGCACCGCTCTGGAACAGCATGCCCATGCGCCGGCGCAGCTTGAACAGCGCCTTGCGCGACAACGCATGCACATCCTCGCCGGCGATGCACACGCGTCCGGCATCCGGCGTGAGCTGCCCTCCGATCAACTTGAGAAGGGTCGTCTTGCCAGTACCGCTAGGGCCCATGATGGCGGTGATCTTCCCACGCGGTATGACCATGTCGACGCCACGGAAAATCGACGTCTCGCCGCGGGAGTAATGCAGGCCCTCCACTGTAACAAAGGGGGAGTCGCTCATCCGTTCGCTTTCCCAAGAATAATTATCGAACATCGTATCCTAACCAGGTCTCGGCGCGCCAGCATAGCGGCCGTCTGCTTGCGCCGGCATGACGCAGCATGTTCAATAGGCCCTTTTCTCCACCACGGATCGCTTGCTTCCGATGCTGATTCCCAGCCTTCTCATACTTGCCGGCCTCATTGGCCTGCTATGGAGTGCCGACCGCTTCGTCGGCGCCGCCGCCGCCACGGCCTGCCGTGCTGGCATGAGTACCATGCTGGTCGGCATGACCATCGTTTCCATCGGCACTTCGGCCCCCGAGATCGTCGTCTCGCTCATGGCCTCGCTGGATGGTGTCCCCAATCTCGCCACCGGCAACGCCCTGGGCTCGAACATCGCCAACATCGGCCTGGTACTGGGCGTGACCGCCATGGTCGTGCCGATCCCCGTGCGCTTTTCCATCGTGCGCAAGGAACTGCCGTTACTACTCGGCGCCACGGGGCTCGCCGGTTACGCGCTGGCCAACAGCCAACTCGACCGCCCTGACGGCCTGCTGCTGATTCTCCTGCTGATCTTCAGCCTCTGGTGGCTATTTCGCGCCGATACGCCCGGCGTGGCAGATACCGACGCCGACATTCCCGACATGTCCCTGCTGCGTGCCCTGGCCTGGCTCACCCTGACCCTGATCGTGATGATAGCCAGTTCCCGCGCCCTGGTCTGGGGAGCCAGCGAAATGGCCCGCGCCTTCGGTATCAGCGAGTTGGTGATCGGCCTGACCATCGTTGCCATCGGCACCAGCCTACCCGAACTCGCCGCCTGCGTGGCCAGCGCCCTGAAGCGCCACCACGACCTGGCCATCGGCAATGTCATCGGCTCGAACCTGTTCAACATGCTCGCCGTGCTTCCCATCCCGGCACTGATACGTCCGGGCGCCACTGACCCGGCCGCGGCTGGACGCGACTACCCGGTGATGCTGCTGATGACCCTGGCACTGGGCATGCTGTTACTGTGGCAGCGCCACGGAAAGATCAACCGCCTGCCGGGCGCCGTACTGACCCTGTCCTACCTCGCCTACCTGATCTGGCTGGGTAGTGGCCAGAACATCACCGGCGTCTGATCCTTGAGTGAAACCCCATGACGGGCAACAATCTCTACTATGAATGACGCTACCTTTTCTTCCAGCCAGCTGCGTGCCAGTGCCATCCGCACCCTGACGCTGGAACAGCAGGCCATCGGCGCCTTGATCGAGCACATCGACGAGGGCTTCGAGCATGCCTGCGAACTCATCCTGGCCTGCTCGGGCCGGGTCGTGGTCACCGGCATGGGCAAGTCCGGCCACATCGGCGGCAAGATCGCCGCCACCCTGGCCAGCACCGGCACGCCGGCCTTCTTCGTGCACCCCGGTGAAGCCAGTCACGGCGATCTGGGCATGATTACGCCGGGCGATGTGGTCCTGGCGCTGTCGCACTCGGGCGAAACCGCCGAGGTCACCGCCCTGTTGCCGCTGCTCAAGCGCCTGGGCACGCCGTTGATCAGTATGACGGGGCGCCCCGCCTCGACACTGGGCCGCCATGCCGAAGCCCATCTCTACGCCGGCGTCGAACGCGAGGCCTGCCCGCTCGACCTGGCGCCCACGTCATCGACCACCGCCGCCCTGGCGCTCGGCGACGCCCTGGCCGTAGCCCTGCTCGAATCGCGGGGCTTCACCGCCGAGGACTTCGCCCTTTCCCACCCCGGCGGCAGCTTGGGAAAGCGGCTGCTGCTGCGCGTCTCGGACCTCATGCATCAGGGGACCCGCCTGCCCAGGGTGGCATCCGGCAGCCCGCTGCGCGATGCCCTGCTGGAAATCACCCGTCAGGGGCTGGGCTTCACCTGTGTCGTCGACCCCGATGACCGCCTGGTCGGCGTCTACACTGATGGCG
Organism: Halomonas eurihalina; assembly: GCF_008274785.1. Lineage (GTDB taxonomy): Bacteria > Pseudomonadota > Gammaproteobacteria > Pseudomonadales > Halomonadaceae > Halomonas > Halomonas eurihalina. The sequence goes on along the minus strand of NZ_VTPU01000014.1, from coordinate 8,712 downwards.
ACCTGCGGCGCACCCTTGACCAACATGCCGACTTGAGCGACCTCAAGGTCGATGACGTCATGACCGCACCGGGCAAGCGCATCTCACCCGACACCCTGGCCGCCGAAGCCGTACGCATCATGGAAGACAATCGCATCACCGCGCTGGCCGTGGTTGACGACGACGGCCACCCGGTCGGCGCCCTGCACATGCACGACCTGCTGGCCAGCGGCGTCATCTGAATCCAAGGAGTAGCCATGCGTCACGATGCCCCCTCACTCGCCCCCCAGTTGCTCGATCGCCTGCGGCAGGTGCGCCTGTTGGCACTGGATGTAGACGGCGTGCTCAGTGACGGACGGCTCTACTTCCAGACCGACGGCAACGAGATCAAGGCTTTCCACACCCTGGACGGCCATGGCATCAAACTGGTCCAGTCTGCCGGTGTCGAAGTGGCATTGATCACCGGGCGCGACTCACCGATGGTTAGCCGGCGCGCTGACGCACTCGGCATTTCCCACCTCCATCAGGGCATCTCGCACAAGCTACCCGTGCTGCGCCAGCTCTGCGAGCAACTCGGCATCGAGCTCGACCAGGTCGCTTACTGCGGCGATGACATGCCCGACCTCGCGGCCATTCATCAGGCCGGCGTCGGCATCAGCGTACCCGGCGCGCCGAGCTACATCCGCCAGCATGCCGACTGGGTCACCGAACGCCCCGGCGGTCACGGCGCCGTTCGCGAGATCTGCGATGCCCTGTTGCAGGCCCAGGGGCAATGGGATGCCATACTCGACACCTACCTGAACGATCGGGCCTGATCCCATGCAACTGCCGCGCCCCGGTTTTCGCACCTGGCTCTTCCTGCTGCTGCTGGCGCTCGGCGGCGGCCTGACCGTGCTCGACTTGCGTGACGACGACGCTCCCGGCCCAGTGCCCCGGGATGCCGCCGGCGAACCGGACTATTACCTGGAAGACGTCGAGGCGACGCGCTTCGATGCCGAGGGCTACCCTCACCAGCGGCTTGACACCCCGCGCCTGGTGCACACGCCCATCGACGACGTCACGCGGCTGGAAAACCCCGACGTGAAGCTGCGCGACGACGATGGCCGGCACTGGACCGCCCGGAGCGAACAGGGGCGCCTGGAAACGGGCGGCAATCCCCTGATACTCAGCGGTGACGTGCGGCTCGAAGCACCCAGGGAACACTGGCAACTGAGCACTCAAAGGCTGCACTACGATGCTGACACCGGCCACGCCTGGAGCGACACACCGGCCACGCTGAGCCAACCGCCCCAGTCGATGCAGGGCGATCGTTTCGACGCCTGGCTTCATGACAATCGCGCCCGACTGACCGACAATGTTCGCGGTCATCATCCGCCGGCAACCGACAAGGACCCCGAGTCATGACGCGACCGACTATCGCCTCCCTACTGGGCCTGACACTGGCCATCCTGACACTCGCCGCCTCCCAGGCACAGGCACTCGAGGGCGACGCTAGTGCGCCGATCCAGGTCGAAGCCGACCGCCTGGACCTCGACGACCGCGCCGGCACCGCCGTCTACCAGGGCGACGTACGCATCCAGCAGGGCAGCATGCTGCTGACCGGCGCACGGGTGGAAATCCGCCGCAACGACGCCGGCCAGTTATCCCAGGCCATCGCCACCGGCCAACGCGCCTACATCGAACAGCAACCCGCTCCCGACGAATCCGTGGTGCGCGGCTGGGGGCAACGCATCGTCTATCATGTTGCCGAGCGCCGCATGGAGCTCGTCGACCAGGCCGAACTGCACCGGGGCGGCGATACGTTCGATGGTGGCTACCTGGAATACTTCCTCGATCGCCGCGTGGTCCAGGCGCGCTCCTCCGCCGAGGGCGTCGAAGGCAACCAGCGAGTACGCATGACCCTGGAGCCCGAGAAGCAGGATTCTCAATGAAGACACTCCATGCACGCCACCTGGCCAAGAGCTACAAGCGCCGCCGTGTGGTCCACGACATCAGCCTGGAGATCGACCAGGGGCGTATCGTCGGCCTGCTCGGCCCCAACGGGGCCGGCAAGACCACCTCCTTCTACATGATCATAGGACTGGTCCGCGCCGATGCCGGGCAAGTCGCCATTGGCGACCACGACCTGTCCGGCACCGCCATGCACGAGCGCGCCCAGGCCGGGATCGGCTACCTGCCCCAGGAAGCCTCGATCTTTCGCAAGCTCAGCGTGGCCGACAACATCATGGCCATCCTCGAGACCCGCAAGGACCTCGATCGCGCCGGGCGTCGGGCCCAACTGGAATCGTTGCTGGAAGACTTCCACATCACCCATATCCGCCACAACCTCGGCATGAGCCTGTCCGGTGGCGAACGTCGTCGAGTGGAAATCGCCCGCGCCCTGGCCACCGAACCCGACTTCATCCTCCTGGATGAACCCTTCGCGGGCGTGGATCCCATTTCCGTCGGCGAAATCAAGGCCATCATCCGCCAACTCAAGGCACGCGGCATCGGCGTGCTGATCACCGACCACAATGTCCGCGAAACGCTCGATATCTGCGACGGCGCCTACATCGTCGGCGACGGCCAGATCATCGCCGAGGGCGATGCCGAGGCAATCCTCGCCAACCAGCGGGTGCGCGATGTCTATCTGGGCCAGGACTTCCGGCTCTGACCCCCATGCCTGTCGCTGGCAGGCATGGCCCTATTCTCCCGCATCATCCATGCACGTCTGATCACAACAAGCTGATATAAGGAATGCTTTATCACCAAGGCACGAAAATTGCCAATGGCATGATAATTGCTTAGAACAGGGCTTGCATGCGTCGAACCAGCGGACTAGGGTGGGGACTTTCTCGCACGTTGAGCGGATCTCTTTTCTATGGCCATGAAGGCTTCCCTGCAACTGCGGCTTGGCACCCAGCTCACCATGACACCTCAGCTGCAGCAGGCCATTGCCCTGCTGCAGCTTTCTACCCTCGACCTGCGCCAGGAAGTCCAGCAGGCCCTGGAAGCCAACCCCATGCTGGAGCTCGACGAAGACTTCGGCGAGATGGCGGTCGGCGAGACAGCCGAAGACGACTGGGCCAGCGAGATTCCCGATGAACTGACCGTCGACAGCGACTGGTCCGACACCTATCAGGATGCTGGCCTGGGAAGCCTGAGCGGCTCAGGCAGTGGCGAAGCCCCTGACTTTGAACGTCAGGCGGCCGGCCAGAGCCTGCAGGGCCACCTGGCCTGGCAACTGGCCATGAGCGGCCTCGAGGAACGCGCCTCGCGTATCGCCGAAAGCCTGATCGATGCGGTAAACGACGACGGCTACCTGGACCAGCCGCTGGACGACATCCGTGACGGCCTGCGCGCCCAGGAACTGGAAGGGCTGTCCAGCCGTGAGGTCGAAGCCGTCCTGCTGCGTGTGCAGCAATTCGAACCCACCGGCGTCTTCGCCCGCGACCTGCGGGAATGCCTGTTGCTGCAACTCGCCGCTCTGCCCCAGGACACCCCTCGGCTCCCGCAGGCCCGGCGTCTGGCCCGCCAGTTCCTCGAGGCCCTGGCCGGCGATGACCGGCGCCTGCTGAAGCGACGCCTGAGCCTGGACGACGACGCCCTCGACGAAGTGATCGCCCTGATCAGAGGACTCGACCCACGCCCCGGCAGTGCCTTCGCCAGCGACAGCGATGACTATGTCATCCCCGACCTGATCGCCCGACGCGACGAGCAAGGCTGGCAGGTCGAACTCAATCCCGAGGCCATGCCACGACTACGCATTCAGCCCGACTACGCCGCCCTGATCCGGCGCGCCGACAAGAGCCAGGACAACCAGTTCCTCAAGGACCACCTGCAGGAAGCCCGCTGGTTGCTCAAGAGCCTGTCCAGCCGCAACGACACCCTGCTGCGGGTTGGCCGCGAGATCATGGTTCGCCAACTGGACTTTCTGGAGCACGGCGAGGAAGCCATGAAACCGCTGATACTGGCCGACATCGCCCAGACCGTGGAGATGCATGAATCGACCATTTCGCGGGTGACCACCCAGAAATACATCCACACACCGCGTGGCGTTTTCGAGCTCAAGTACTTCTTCTCCAGTCATGTCGGCGGTGGCGACGACGCTCACTCCAGCACCGCCATCCGTGCTCGGATCCGCAAACTCATTCAGGAAGAGCCGGCCCGCAAGCCACTCTCCGACAACAAGCTCGTCACCCTGCTCGCCGAGGAAGACATCGACGTAGCACGGCGAACGGTCGCCAAGTATCGCGAATCGATGAACATCCCCTCCTCGAGCCAACGCAAGCGCCTTCGTTGACTCTCTGCTGGAAGGCGAGCAAGGCGCTTTCCACAGGGGGTTTGCTCGGCTCCAAAAAGGGTTACAATCGAGGCACAATCCCAGGAGCAAGGAGCGTGTCATGCAAGTCAACCTCACCGGCCATCATGTGGAATTGACCGACGCCCTGCGTGACTATGTCCAAGAGAAACTCGCGCGCCTCGAACGTCATTACGACAACATCACCACCGTGCAAGTCACGCTCTCCGTGGAGAAGGAACGCCAACAAGCTGCCTGTACCCTGCATGCTGCCGGTGCCGACCTGCATGCCGAAGCAATGGACGGCGACATGTACGCCGCCATCGACGCCCTCGCCGACAAGCTCGATCGCCAGTTGGTGAAGCACAAGGAAAAATCCCAAGCGCGCGCCCAGGGCGCCGCCGGCGCACGCTGACCTGCCATGTCACTGGAAACCATCCTACCCCCCGAGCGCACCCTGTTCGACGTGCCCGGGGGGAGCAAAAAGCGCGTGCTGGAATTCTTCAGCACCTTCATCGCCCAGAACACCCCCAGCCTGGATAGCCAGGAGGTCTTCAGCCGCCTGATCGGTCGGGAACGCCTGGGCAGTACAGGCATCGGGCATGGGGTCGCCATTCCCCATTCCCGCAACCCGCACTGCAAAGCCCCCATCGCCGGCTTCCTGAAGCTCTCCGAGCCGATCGATTTCGACGCCATCGACGGCGACCCCGTCGACCTGGTGTTCGTCCTGCTGGTTCCCGAGCAGGCCGACGACGCTCATCTGGCACTGCTCGGCCAAGTCGCCGCCGTGATGAACGACGCCGACACACGCAATGCCCTGCGTCGCGCGGATAGCCAACAGGCCCTGCACGAACGGCTCATCGAGGCGATTCGCCGACAGGCATCGGCCGAAAACAACTGACGCAACCACTCAGCGGCCTCGCCCCGGCCAGCATTCGACCAGGAGACCGCCATGCAGATCGTGATCATCAGTGGCCGTTCAGGCTCGGGCAAGTCGATCGCCCTGCAGGCGCTGGAAGATCTCGGCTTCTACGCCATCGACAACCTGCCGGCGATGCTGCTCGGCTCACTGGCGAAAGAGTTGCGTGATGGCCAGACGCGCAGCTCCATCGCCGTCAGTATCGATGCCCGCAACCTGCCACACGCCCTGCAGCGCTTCCCAAGCTTGCTGCATGACCTGCGTGCCCAGGGCATACAATGCCAGGTCGTCTACCTGACCACCGACGCGCGTATCCTGCTTGAGCGCTACTCGACCACTCGACGACGCCATCCGTTGACCCGCAATAACCGGATGACGCTGGCCGAAGCCATTGAGCAGGAAGAAGTGTCCCTGACGGACATTCGCGATCTCGCTGACCTGGTGATCGATACCTCGCGACTCTCGGTGCATGAACTTCGCGGCCGCATCGCCGACCAACTGGCCGATCGCGGGCAGGAAAGCCTGACCCTGACCATCGAATCCTTCGGCTTCAAGCGCGGCGTGCCCCTCGACGCCGACATCGTCTTCGACGCGCGCTGCCTGCCGAACCCCTACTGGGATCCCTCGCTGCGTGACGCCACCGGACGCGACGAGAGCGTCATCGCCTTTCTCGATAGCTACCCGATGGTCGAGGAGATGCACCAGGATATCCTCGCTTGGGTGGAACGCTGGCTCCCCCGCTACCAGGCCAGCCAGCGCAGCTACCTGACGGTGGCTGTCGGCTGTACCGGCGGCCAGCATCGCTCGGTCTACCTGGCCGAGCATCTGGCCCACGATCTCTCCACCCGACAATCCGGCGTTCGTCTGCGGCACCGCGAACTCGGCATCCACCTCAGCCGCCTCCCCCCGGAAACGGCTCTCGAACAAGACGACCCAGACCACGACCATGAAAAGGAACCCTGAGTCCGTGCCGAGTCGCAAGCTCACCCTGACCAACAAGCGCGGCCTGCACGCCCGCGCTGCTACCCGCCTGGTCCAGTGCTGCCAGCCCTACAACGCCAGCGTCACCGTCTCCCACGGCGGCCAGCGGGCCGACGCCACCAACATCATGTCGCTGCTGATGCTCGCCGCCCCCTGCGGCACCGAACTGACGCTGGACGCCGAAGGCGATGACAGCGAAGCGGTTCTGGATGCCCTCGAGACACTGTTCAACGCCCGGTTCGACGAGGAAGCCTGACCGCGTGAGGCGAGACGCGAGATGCGAGATGCGAGATGCGAGATGCGAGATGCGAGATGCGAGATGCGAGCACTATGATGAATGCTCGAGAGCTTAAAGGCCCGCGACATTGTCGCGGGCCTTTGCTCGAAGCTCGAAGCTCGAAGCTCAGCCGCCCGCGACCGTCATTTCGTCGATCAGCCAACTGCCGGTATGAATACTACCGCGGGTATCGATGTCGTCGCCGACGCCAATCAGCCCCTGGAACATCGTCTCGAGGTTGCCAGCGATGGTGAACTCTTCCACGGGGTGCTGTATCCGGCCGTTCTCGACCCAGAAACCAGCGGCACCGCGGGAATAATCCCCGGTCACGCCATTGACGCCCTGTCCCATCAACTCGGTCACCAGCACACCGCGATCCATCCGCGCCAAAAGCGTCTCGAGCGACTCCAGCGGTGCAGCAATGCGCAGGTTGCGGGCACCGCCGGCATTGCCGGTGGTCGACATGCCCAGGCGACGCGCGCTATAGGCGGAAAGCAGGTAGCTGGCCAGGCGCCCCTGATCGACGAAGACATTGTCACGCGTCTGGACGCCGTCGGCATCGAAAGAGCTACTGGCCATGGCGCCGACTTCCATCGGGCGCTCGCTCAACGAGAACCACTCCGGGAACAGCATGGTGTTCAAGCGTTCGCACAAGAAGGAGGACTGGCGATACAGGGCGCCGCCGGCGATGGCTCCCATCAGGTGTCCGACCAGCCCTGAGGCCAGCGAAGGGTCGAACAACACCGGCATGCGACCGGTGGCCGGACGCCCGGCACCCAAACGCTGCAGGGTACGTTGCGCCGCGCTCTCCCCCACGGCGGCGGGATCGCGCAGGGCACGTGGATCACGCGCTGTAGTGTAGTCGTAGTCGCGCTGCATGCCCGAGTCATCCTCGGCGATCAGCAGGCAGGACAGCGAGTGTCGGCTGCCACGCTGCCCGCCCAGGAAACCGTGACTGTTGGAATAGACATGAACGCCCTCGCCGCTGGACAAGCTGGCGCCCTCGGAACTACGAATCCCCTCGACGCCACGACCGGCGCTCTCGCAGGTCAGGGCCAGCTCGATGGCCTCCTCGGTGGACAGCGGCCAAGGGTGGTGCACGTCGAGATTCGGAAAGCGAGTGGCCATCAGCTCGGCATCTGCCAGGCCGGCGGCCGGATCCTCGCCGGTATAGCGCGCAATGGCCAACGCCTTCTCGACCACATCACGCACCGAGGCCTCGCTGGCGTCGGACGACGAGGCACTCCCCTTGCGCTGGCCCACGTAGACGGTCACCGCGATGCCCTGATCCCGCGACAGTTCCACGGTTTCCACATCGCCCTCGCGCACGCTGACGCCGATGCCCTGATCGACGCTGGCGCCCACCTCGCAGGCATCGGCCCCCAACCGGCGAGCCAGGGCCAGGGCCGCTTCGGCGCGAGTTTCCAGCAGGGCCTGCTGATCGGCGGCATCGAAAGCCTGTGTCATCGATCTGTCTCCTCACTCGGCCGGCGCTCAGGGCCGGCACTTCACAATAGCGTGTTTGTCCAGCCCATGACGATGGGCTGGTATACTGGGCCGATGCGCCACGCCCCGATGTTGGCAACCCCGTTGGCAACCCTGCAGGCAATCCAAGTTTCATAACCCCAGGACACGGCATGACCCAGGACGATTCCTTCCCGGCCGACGAGCGGCCCAGCAAGTCCCAGCTCAAGCGCGAGATGCACGCTCTCCAGGCACTCGGCGAGCGGCTCATCGCCATGAACGAGAGCGAGCGGGCTCGCTTTCCCCTCTCCGACGAGCTCCTGGCCGCCATCGAGGAGACCGGCCGCATTCGCGCTCGGGAGGCTCGCCGGCGCCACATGCAATACGTCGGCAAGCTGATGCGCCGCGAAGACCTCGACGGCATCCAGGCGGTGTTCGACGAAATCGACCGCGAACAGCTGCAACGCGACCACGCCTTCCACCGCCTCGAGAAATGGCGGGACCGGCTGATCGACGAAGGCGACGACGCCGTCGCCGCCTTCATCGAGGCCTTCCCCGACACCGACCGCCAGGCCCTGCGCCAGTTGATCCGCAACGCCCGCCGCGAACGCGACCAGGGCAAGCCCCCCACCAACGCCCGCCGGCTGTTCAAACTGATCCGCGAGACGGCCGGACTCTAAAGCAACGAGCCGCGAGCCGCGAGCCGCGAGCCGGATGGTGCCACCGCCCTCTAAAGCGTCAACCCTTCAGCTCGTAGCTCGTAGCTCGTAGCTCGTAGCTCGTAGCTCGTAGCTCGTAGCTCGTAGCTCGTAG
>NZ_VTPU01000013.1 GCF_008274785.1 Halomonas eurihalina | reverse complement strand
GCAAAACAGGTGCTTCTGCCACCCTTCACCGCCTGCAACGTTGCCCGTCGCCGGCAGCGGATGCGTACTTTACGGATCTCAGGCCGGCGATGCAAGCCCTTTGCGACAAGAACGTGAAGAAAAGATAGCAAGCCGATGACAGTTCATCCACAACCCCTCGCAACACAGACCGGCTGTGTACAACCTTGCGCCCCGGCCGCCGACGAAAACGCCCGCTCGAGGCGGGCGTTCGTGGCCTTGTCACACGAGGAGCGGATATCAGGTGAGCGTCACTCGCGCATAGCGTTTCTTGCCAGCCTGGATCACATAGCTCTTACCAGTATCGAGCATGTGGTCGCGGGCGACCGCCTCACCATCAACCTTCACTCGGCCATTGCCCAGCATGTCCTTAGCCTGAGCGCTGTTTTGCACCAGTCCGGCGCGATTGAGCACGGCGGCGATGGGCGCCTGGTCATTTCCTTCGAAGTCGACATCCACTTCGGGCAGGTCTTCAGGCAGCTCGCCATCGGCCAGTTGATTGCCGGCACTGCGGTGCGCATTGGCCGCCGCTTCTTCGCCGTGATAACGGCCGATCAACTCACGCGCCAGTTCCATCTTGATGTCCCGAGGATTCGCCCCCTGCTCGACGGAGCGCTTGAGCGCGTCGATATCCTCGTTGGCCTTCAGGGATAGCAGATCGAAATAACGCCACATCAGGCTATCGGGCATGGATACGAGCTTGTTGAACATGGCACCCGGCGCTTCGTCGACCCCGACATAGTTGCCCAGCGACTTGGACATCTTCTGGACGCCGTCCAGCCCCTCCAGCAGCGGCATGGTGATGACGACCTGAGACTCCTGATCGAAGTGCTTCTGCACCTCCCTGCCCATCAGCAGGTTGAACTTCTGGTCGGTACCACCGAGCTCGATGTCGGCCTCCAGCGCCACGGAGTCATAGCCTTGCACGAGCGGATAGAGAAACTCGTGGATGGAAATCGACTGGCCGGCACGATAGCGCTTCTCGAAATCGTCACGCTCGAGCATGCGCGCCACGGTGCTCTGGGCCGCCAGCTCGATCATGTCGGCAGCACTCATGGAGGAGAACCATTCGGCATTGAAGCGCACTTCGGTCTTGGCGGGATCGAGCACCTTGAAGACCTGTTCCTTGTAGGTCTCGGCGTTGGCTCTCACTTCCTCTTCGGTGAGCGGCTTGCGCGTCACGTTCTTGCCGGTGGGATCGCCGATGCGTCCGGTGAAATCGCCGATCAGGAAAATGACCTCATGACCGAGATCCTGAAACTGACGCATCTTGGTCAGCAGCACACTGTGCCCCAAGTGCAGGTCCGGCGCGGTGGGATCGAACCCCGCCTTGATGCGCAGGGTACGGCCGGAGGCCAGTTTCTTCTCCAGCTCTTCTTCCAGAAGAATCTCGTGGGTACCGCGCTTGAGCAAGGCTAGCGCGTCGGCAACATCGGTCATTCTCTCCTCTCCACTCGGCAAGACGGTCCTCCCGGGACCTTGATCGGCGACTGTACCGCGCCAATGCTATCATGCTCGGCAACGACGGTTGAGCCTATCCCGGGAGTCCACATGAGCTTATTCATCGGCCTGATGTCCGGCACCAGTCTCGATGGCATCGACGCCGCCCTGGTCGACATTGCCCCCGACACACCACCACGACTCCTGGCGACACACGGCGAACCGATCCCGCCAGACCTGCGAAATCTCCTGTGGCGCCTCTGCCACGCCGAGCGCATCAGCTTCGCCGAGCTGGCTCGCGCTGAGGCCGATTTCTCTCGACTACAGGCCGGGACGGTCGACACCTTACTCGCCAAGCAGGACATCCCGGCTTCACGCATCGTCGCCATCGGCAGCCATGGCCAGACCGTGGAACACGCGCCGGCAGGTCACGATAGCGGCCCTGCCTATACCTTGCAGTTGGACAACCCCAGCCTGCTGGCCGAACTGACCGGCTGTCGCGTGGTCGCCGACTTCCGGCGCCGCGATCTGGCCGCGGGCGGTCAGGCCGCCCCCCTGGCTCCCGCCTTTCACCAGGCACTCTTCCGAGTCCCCGACGAGTGGCGGGCCATCCTCAACCTCGGCGGTTTCGCCAACCTCACCCTGCTGCCGCCCGAGGGCGATGCCCGTTTGCCACTGGGCTTCGACACCGGCCCCGCCAATGCGCTGCTGGACGCCTGGCACGCCCGGCATCGTGATGGGCACTTCGACGAGAACGGCGCCTGGGCGGCCTCGGGGCAAGTCGACGAGGCTCTCCTCGAGCGACTCCTGGACGAGCCGTTCTTTCACCAGCCACCACCGCGCAGCACCGGGCGCGAACTGTTCAACCCCGATTGGCTGGAGACGCGACTGTCCGGAAGCGAGCGCCCGCAGGATGTACAGGCGACGCTGGCCGAACTCACGGCCACCAGCATCGCAATGGGCATCGAAATGGCCCAGGAACGCCTCGAAGCCCCCTCGCCCGAACGCCTGATCCCCTGCGGCGGCGGCGCTCACAATCCCGATCTGCTGGCCAGGCTGGCCAGGCGATTGCCCGACACACCCCTGGAAGACAGTGCCAGCCTCGGCTGGCCCGCCGACTGGCTCGAGGCAGGCGCCTTCGCCTGGCTGGCCTGGAGAAGGCTCGAGCAATTGCCGGGCAACCTGCCCTCGGTCACCGGTGCCGCTGGGCCGCGCATCCTGGGAGGCATCTACGCGCCTTGACCCGGTATCACCTCCCCAGGGGAGCGTGCGCCCGCGATTGCGCCTCGTCAGGTGCCACCACGCCCTCGGCCACCAGCCGTGCCAGCGCCGCGTCCAGCGTCTGCATGCCCTGAGCGGCGCCGGTCTGCAGCACCGAATGGAGCTGCGCCACCTTGTCCTCGCGAATCAGGTTACGCACCGCCGGCGTGGCAACCATGACTTCATGAGCCGCCACGCGCCCGCCGCCATGGCGCTTCAACAGCACCTGCGAGACGACCGCCTGCAGGGATTCCGACAGCATCGCCCGCACCATGTCCTGTTCGGGGCCAGGGAAGGCATCGATGATACGGTCAATGGTCTTGGTCGCCGAGAGCGTATGCAGGGTTCCCAGTACCAGATGCCCCGTCTCGGCAGCGGTCAGCGCCAGCCGCATGGTCTCCAGGTCGCGCATTTCACCGACCATGATGACATCAGGATCCTCACGCAGCGCGCTACGCAAGGCGGCAGCGAAGCTTCGGGTATCCCGCGGCACCTCGCGCTGGCTGACCAGACACCGCTTGCCGTGATGCACGAACTCCACCGGATCCTCGATGGTCAGGATGTGCTCGCGGCGCGTCTCGTTGATGGCGTCGACGAGCGCCGCCAGGGTCGTGCTCTTGCCCGAACCGGTGGGGCCCGTCACCAGCACCAGCCCACGGCGCAACTCGGCCAGAGCCCCCAGAGTATCCGCCATGCCGAGCGCGGCCAGCCCCTGCACATCGCCGGGAATGGTACGAAATACCGCGCCGGTGCCTCGACCATGCTGAAAGACATTGCCCCGGAAACGCGCCACACCGGGAAGCTCCAGGGCAACGTCGGCTTCCAGATCGGACTCGAACGTTGCCCAATGCGACTCACCGAGCAGGCTTCGAAGTTCGCGGCGCAAGGTCGGGTCATCGACGGTCGGCACGTCGAGTGTTTCCAGTTCACCGTCGACGCGTATCATCGGCGCCATGCCCGCCGAAAGATGCAGATCGGAGGCACCCTGCTTTGCCGAGGATGCCAGCAGTTCGGTAATATTCATGCGATTCCCTCGCTCCCTGTACAGGGGTTCCTGTTGACATGACGGACCACACGACATGACGGATCCGGTGCTTTCCGAGTCCTTGACCGCCGTACGCGAACGCCTCGCGGCAGCACTGCGCGCCGCGGGCCGTCCCGATAACGACGCGCGCCTGCTGGCGGTCAGCAAGACCAAGCCCGCCGCCATGATCCGCGAGGCCTGGCGGCTCGGGCAGCGCGAGTTCGGCGAAAACTATGTCCAGGAAGCCCTGGACAAGCAGGCCGAACTGGCGGACCTGAACGACATCGTCTGGCATTTCATCGGCCCGCTGCAGTCCAACAAGAGCCGCATCGTCGCCGAACATTTCGCCTGGATTCATAGCGTAGACCGGGAACGGCTCGCGCGACGTCTCGACGCCCAACGCCCGGCCTCGTTGCCCCCCTTGAACGTCTGCCTGCAGGTCAACATCAGCGACGAGCCCAGCAAGTCCGGCGTCGAGCTCGCCGAGCTACCGGCCTTGGCCGAGGCCGTTCACGGCTTGCCGAATCTGCGGCTGCGTGGCCTGATGGCGATTCCGGCGCCCAGCGCCGACCCGAACGAACAACGTCGGCCCTTCATCCGGCTGCGCGAGGCTCTCGAGTCGCTGCGCGCGCGACTCCCCGAGGCACCGCTGGATACGCTGTCGATGGGCATGAGCGGCGACCTGGAAGCCGCAGTGCAGGAGGGCGCGACCCTGTTGCGCCTGGGCACCGCCATCTTCGGCACACGCCAGCGCCCCTGAAATTTTCTGCCCGCCGGCACGCCGTCGGGCCATCATTGTCACCCACACAGGACACACCGCATGGCAAGCCAAGTTACCTTCATCGGCGCCGGCAACATGGCCGGCGCGATCATCGGCGGGATGATCGACAGCGGTTATTCCCCCGACGCCATTACCGCCACCTCGCCCGATGACAGCGTGCTCGCACCGCTGCGCGAACGTCTGGGCATTCACACCGCGACCGACAACGCCAGCGCCGTGGCCCAGGCCGACGTGGTGGTCCTGGCGGTCAAGCCACAGATCATGCAGGACGTCTGCAGCGGCATGCGCGACGCCGTCCAGGCCCGCAAGCCGCTGATCATCTCGGTGGCGGCCGGCCTGCCCGCCGACACCCTGGAGCACTGGCTCGGTGGCGAACTGCCGGTGGTACGTTGCATGCCCAACACGCCGTCGCTGGTCGGCGCCGGTGCCGCCGGCCTGTATGCCAACACTCGAGTCACGCACGACCAGCAGCGCATCGCCGGTGAACTGCTCGAGGCCGTGGGGCTTGTCGAGTGGGTCGACGACGAGGCTCTGCTCGAGGCTGTGACCGCCGTCTCTGGCAGCGCCCCGGCCTATTTCTTCCTGATGTTCGAGGCCATGGAACAGGCCGGAGCCGACCTCGGCCTGCCCGCCGAAACGGCCCGCCGACTCGCCATGCAGACCGCCTACGGCGCTGCCCGCATGGCCATGGACAGCGACAAGACACCAGGCGAGCTCAAGCGCAACGTGATGTCGCCCGGCGGCACCACCGAGCGCGCCATCGAGCACATGGAAAACGCGGGCCTGCGCGACATCATGCAAGGCGCCATGCGCGCCTGCGCCGAACGCGCGAGCGAAATGGCCGACGAACTCGGCAAGCGCTGAAACACCACGGACACGGAGGAGCCCTGATGGGCAGTCAATTGGGAAACGCTGGCCTGCTGCTGGTCAACACTCTCGTCAACATCTATCTGTTCCTGCTGATGCTGCGCTTTCTGCTGCAGGCGTCACGGGCCGACTACTACAACCCCATCAGCCAGTCGGTGGTCAAGATCACCCAACCGGCGGTGCGCCCCTTCCAGAGTTTCCTGGGGCCGGTGATGGGACGCTTCGACCTGGCCACCCTGGCCAGTGGCCTGGTGCTCAAGCTCATCGCCATCATCGTCATTCTGCAAATCGCGGGTTATGGCATGGCGCCGCTGGGTAGCCTGGCCATCGGCGCGGTGGCCGCACTGGCCAATGCCATCCTCAAGATCTATTTCTTCGCACTGATCGCGATGATCATCCTTAGTTGGGTAGCACCACGCGCCAGCCACCCCGGGGCACTGCTGATCATGCAACTGGTGGAACCGATCATGGCACCGGTGCGCCGCGTCATCCCGCCGCTGGGCATGCTCGACCTGTCACCCATCGTGGTGTTCATCGCCATCAACCTGATCGATGGTATCGTGGTCGGCTCGCTGACCCGGGCCGCTGGCGTCGTCGGCGTGCTGGTTGGCCTCTAGGAATCCATACATAACGCCATAACGACGGGACACGACACGCCTGATGACCGAGATGCCTCGCGAATCGGTCGGCCTGGTGACGCCGCACACGGCGCACTTCGACGACCCTCTGGAACTGGCCTGCGGCAAGACGCTGCCGGCCTATGACCTGGTCTACGAGACCTACGGCACGCTCAATGCCGAGCGCAGCAATGCCGTGCTGATCTGTCATGCCCTGTCCGGGCATCACCACGCCGCCGGTTTCCATTCGCCGGAGGACCGCAAGCCCGGCTGGTGGGACGCCCACATCGGGCCAGGCAAGTCCATCGATACCGAGCGCTTCTTCGTGGTGTCGTTGAACAACCTCGGCGGCTGCCACGGCAGCACCGGTCCCACCAGCCTCAACCCGGAGACCGGCGAACCCTGGGGGCCCGACTTCCCGATGATGACGGTGCTCGACTGGGTGCACAGCCAGGCGCGGCTGGCCGACCGCCTCGGCATCCAGCGCTTCGCCGCCATCATCGGCGGCAGCCTGGGCGGCATGCAGGTGCTGCAGTGGGCGCTGACCTACCCCGATCGCATCGCCCATGCCGGGGTGATCGCGGCAACCCCCAAACTGTCGGCACAGAACATCGCCTTCAACGAGGTCGCCCGCCAGGCCATCCGCTCGGACCCCGACTTCTACGACGGACACTATGCCGACCACGACACTCTGCCCCGGCGCGGCCTCAAGCTAGCCCGCATGGTCGGCCACATCACCTACCTGTCGGAAGACGCCATGGGCAGCAAGTTCGGTCGCGACCTGCGCAGCGCCGACCTCAACTTCGGCTACGGCGTGGAGTTTCAGGTGGAGTCCTACCTGCGTCACCAGGGCGATACTTTCTCGTCATCCTTCGATGCTCATACCTATCTGTTGATGACCAAGGCCCTGGACTACTTCGATCCCGCCGCCAACTATGGTGGCGACCTGGCGGCAGCCGTGGCGCCCGCGAGCTGTCCCTTCCTGGTGATCAGCTTCTCCAGCGACTGGCGCTTCCCTCCCTCACGCTCCAGGGAGCTGGTCAATGCGCTGATCCGGGCCGGCAAGTCGGTCAGCTACGCCAACATCGACTCGCCACACGGCCATGACGCCTTCCTGCTGCCCGAACCTCGCTACCAGGCAGTATTTGCCGCCTTCATGGAACGCGTGGCACACGACCAGGGCCTGGAGGACCGCTCATGATGCGCACCGACCTGAAGCTGATCTATGACTGGGTCCCGCAAGGCGCCCGCCTGCTCGACCTGGGCTGCGGCGACGGGGCTCTGCTCGCCACCCTGGCCCGCGACAAGAACGTCACCGGCTACGGCCTGGAGATCGACCCCGAGGGCATCACCCGCTGCCTGGCACGCGGCGTCAACGTCATCGAGCAGAACCTCGACGACGGGTTGGCCAACTTCGAGGATGATGCCTGTGACCTGGTGGTGATGACCCAGGCCCTCCAGGCCCTGCGCCGCCCCGACCGAATGCTCGACGAGATGCTGCGCGTCGCCGAGGAATGCATCATCACCTTCCCCAACTTCGCCTACTGGCGCCACCGCGTATACCTCGGTTTGCGCGGCTACATGCCGGTGTCGAAATCCCTGCCCTATGCCTGGTACGACACGCCCAACATTCACCTGTCGACCTTCAACGACTTCGAGCACCTATGTCGCCAGAAGGACCTGGTGATCGTCGACCGGGCCGTCGGCGCCGGCGATTATCGCGACCACTGGGCCTCGCGGCTGTGGCCCAACCTGCTCGGCGAGATCGCCATCTTCCGGGTCACCCGTCGCAGCAACACACGCCAGGGGGTCAAGCCCTTCGGATGAGCCGCCTCACCTGAGCCGCACCGGCAGCGCTCCCCCCAAGCGGATGGCCAGGGGGCGCTGGCCATCGCCACGCTCGACGTCGATCCCCCTCGCCATGACCTCGACGCCCTGCCCGGCCACCCGGCGAAGGGTCTCGGCATAGGCCGGATCCAGATGCGCCGCCGGCGCCACATCGGCGATGGCCTCGTGGGCCACGAAAAACAGCAGGACGGCACGATGCCCCTCGGCCGCCAGGGTCGCCAGCGTTTCCAGGTGCTTGCGCCCACGCTCACTGACCGCATCGGGAAAGTAGCCGTGACCGTCCGTCTCGCGCAGGGTGACCTGCTTGACCTCGACATAGGTATCGCGCCCGGCCTCTCCCGGGCGGCGAAAATCCAGGCGCGCGCCCTCGACCCGGGCTTCACGGCGCCATTCGCCGACACCGGCCAATTCACCGACGACCTCTGCCCGCAACGCCTCCTCGACGATGCGATTGGCGCGCCCCGTATGCACCGAGGCCAACGCCATGCTGCCATCCGGCTGCGGCAACTCGATCAGCTCCCAGGTCCAGGCCAACTTGCGTTCGGGCTTGTCGCTCGGCGCCAGCCAGACCCGGCAGCCGGGTACGTTGACCGCGCGCATCGAGCCAGTATTCGGGCAATGGGCAACCACCTCGCGCCCATCATCGAGACGCACATCAGCCAGAAAGCGCTTGTAGCGTCGCACCAGGGTGCCGGCCACCAGCTCGGGGTAATGCATCAGGCACGCCCTCGCTGACGCACCAGGAAGCGCCCAAGACGCCCGACCGCCTCCTCCAGCCGGCCGACATCCGTGGTGAATGCGATGCGCACATGGCGCTCGCCACCCTGCAGGGCGAAGTCGGTCCCCGGCGTGATCGCGACGTTTTCCTCCTCGAGCAAGCGCAGGCAGAAGGCTTCGCTGTCGTCGCTGTAGCGCGAGATATCCAGCCACAGGTAGAAGGCGCCCTGAGGCGGCAGCGACGGTGCCAGTCCCAGCGAGGCCAGACCCTCGAGCAGGGCATCGCGGCGACGCTGTAGTTCGGCGCGACGCTGCTCGAGCACCTCCAGGCAATCGGGTCGGAAGGCCGCCAGGGCAGCGTGCTGTGCCGGCGTCGAGGCGGCCAGAAAGACATTCTGCGCCAGCCGGGTGAGCGGCTCGACCGCCGCCTCGGGCGCGGCCAGCCAGCCCAGGCGCCAGCCGGTCATGCCGAAATACTTGGAGAAGCTGTTGACGACGAAGGCCTCCGGCGCCACCGCGGCCGCCGACAAGGGTGTCAGGTCATAGGTCAGCCCCTGATAGATCTCGTCGACCAGCAGATGCCCGCCGCGCTCGGCCACCGCCCTCGCCACCTGGCCCAACTGCTCAGCATCGAGCATGTGACCGGTGGGGTTCGAGGGAGACGCTAGCATGGCCAGGCGGGTGTTCTCCTGCCAATGTCTCGCCACCAGCTCGACATCCAGTTGCCAGCCGCTCTGGGCATCGACCGGTACGGCATCGATCTCGGCGCCGGCCAGCGCCATGAAGTGGCGGTTACACGGATAGTTGGGATCGGCCATCAGCACCCGATTGCCTGGCTCCACCAGCAACTGACTGGCCAGCAGCAATGCGCCTGATGCACCGGGCGTGACCAGGATACGCTCGGGCGCCACCTCGGCGCCGAAGCGCTCGGCATAGTCTGCCGCGATAACCTCGCGTAGTGCCGGCAGACCAGCCGCCGGCGTGTAGCGAGTATGGCCCTCGCTCAGGGCCTTCTGCCCTGCCTCGATGACCGGCGCCGGTGTCGGGAAATCCGGCTCGCCGATCTCCAGGTGGATGACATCGTGCCCGGCCGCTTCGCGGGCCTGGGCGACCTCGAGCAGGTTCATCACGCGAAAGGCGGCGACGCCCTCCAGACGCGAGCTCCAGGACATGGCAGTCTCCTCTGCAGGTGAACGGCCTCTTTTGCCCGCGAGCGCCGCCGGCGGGCAACTTTCACGCTCGCCATGGTCAAAATTGGCATGTTACGACTTTTGGCACGCCGACGCAGTCTTATGGAGACTCGTGACACATTGGTCTTGCAAAGTCGTCATTTTTCCGATAAACAAGCATCCCTTTGGCGTGAGATACCTTAGCATCGCGGCGGGTATTGATCAGCAGTCACTAAAGTAGCGAGGCAGTCCCATGCCAGTAGCCGAACAGAAGATGGAAGCGCCCAAGAAATTCACCCCGTACGAGCCGGCGGCGGGTGAAGAGTACATGAACGAAAAGCAGCTTGAGCACTTCCGGCAAATCCTGCTGGGCTGGAAGCAGGAGCTGATGGAGGAGGTTGACCGCACGGTTCGCCACCTGCAGGAAGAGGCGAACAATTACGCCGACCCGGCCGATCGCGCTACCCAGGAAGAGGGGTTCAGCCTCGAACTGCGTACCCGTGATCGCGAGCGCAAGCTGCTGAAGAAGATCAACGAGACCATCGAGAAAATCGACGAGGACGACTACGGCTTCTGCGAGGCCTGCGGTGTCGAGATCGGCATTCGCCGTCTCGAGGCACGCCCCACCGCCACGCTGTGCGTCGACTGCAAGACCCTCGCCGAACTCAAGGAAAAGCAGCTCGGCGGCTGACACAGCGCTGTCACCGATGTTCCGCGCCGGGCCTGCATGGCCCGGCGTTCCTTCACCCGGGGAAACGCTGACGACAGCCGAGCGTACGCACCGGCATGCCAGCAGTGCCTCCCAGATCCGCCTCGGAGCCGTCCATGAGCGTCTATCGTGGCCGCTTCGCCCCCACGCCCTCTGGCCCCCTGCACTTTGGCTCGCTGATCGCGGCACTGGCCAGCTACCTCGATGCCCGTCACCAGCAAGGCCACTGGCTGCTGCGTATCGAGGATATCGACCCGCCACGCTGCCCGGCCGGCGCGGCAGACACCATCCTGCGCCAGCTCGAGGCCTTCGGCCTGCACTGGGACGGTCCGGTCCACTGGCAGCACGACCGGGGCGATGCCTATCAGGCGGCACTCGCCAGGCTCGAATCCCTGGACCTGGCCTACCCCTGTAGCTGCTCACGCAAGCAATGGCGTAATTACCCCATCTACCCCGGCTGGTGCCGGGCGGGCCCGCGCGAGCCTGACAAGCCCCTGGCCTGGCGCCTGCGCAGCGACCTCGGCCCGCGCCCGATCGTCTGGCGGGACCGCTTGTTCGGCCAGCAGCGCTTCGACCCCGCCGCTTTTGGCGATGTCGTCCTCAAGCGCAAGGATAATCTCTGGGCCTATCAGCTTGCCGTGGTGGTGGACGACGGCGAGCAGGGCATCACCGATGTCGTACGCGGCTTCGACCTGCTGGACAACACACCCTGGCAGCGCCAGCTGCAGCACGCCCTGGCGCTGCCGGAACCTCGTTACCTGCACCTGCCATTGATCCTCGATGACAATGGGCAGAAGCTGTCGAAGCAGAACCTGGCGCCGGCCCTGCCAGAACAAGCGGACGCAGTCCGCCCCCTGCTGCACCGTGCCCTGGTCGCTCTAGACCAGGCGCCCCCCGCAGCGCAGGCCACCGAACCGGTGAACGCGCAACTCGACTGGGCCATCGCCCATTGGTCACCACAGCGCCTGCAGGCAACCGCCGAAAAACGCGAGCCGCACGTCGCAAAACGCTGAGGAGGGTCATGTACGTCTACCGCATCATGCTGTTCCTGGTCTTCAGCGGTTATCTATTCTCGCCGCTGTTGATGAGCGGCTGGGCCAATCCCGGCGCCGCCTGGTATCGCCCCTTTCTCATCTGGGGTGGGCTGATCGCCCTGACCCTGTGGCTGGAACAGAAACGCAAGCTCGATGAACGGCGCTAGGGAGAAGAAACCGCAATGAGCCTGAATCTCCCCGGCCTGCTGGTACTCGGCATCGGCTATCTGTCATTGCTGTTTCTCTGCGCACTAGCCGTCGATCGCGGCTGGCTGCCGAGCCGGCTGGTCCGCCACCCGGCCGTCTACACCCTGGCGCTCGGCGTCTATGCCAGCGCCTGGGCGGTCTACGGCAGTCTCGAGTTCGCCAACCTCTACGGCTTTGGTTACCTGGCCTACTACCTGGGCGTCGCCGGCGCCTTCCTGCTGGCCCCGGTGCTGCTGGTGCCAATCCAGCGCATGACCCGCACCCACCAGCTCTCCTCGCTGGCCGACCTGTTCGCCTTTCGCTTCCGCTCGCGCTGGGTCGGCACCCTGCTGACCTTGATCAGCCTGCTGGCCGTGTTGCCCTTGCTGGCCCTGCAGATACAGACCATGGGCCACGCCATCCATCGCATCAGCGGTGTCGGCTCGCCCTCCCTGCTGGCCCTGGGCTTCAGCCTGTTGATCGCCTTGTTCGCCATGCTGTTCGGCGCTCGCCACTCACACCTCAGCGCCCGACACGACAGCCTGCTGGCCGTGATTGCCCTGGAGTCGCTGGTCAAACTGGCCGCCATGCTGGCCCTCGGCGCCGTCGCACTCTTCGGTGTCTTCGAGGGCCCAGCCGACCTGCAGACCTGGCTAGACGGTGCCGGACATGTCGATCAGACGCGCATCGCCCAGCTCGACCCGGCCCAATGGCGCACGCTGTTGCTGCTGTTCTTCTCGGCGGCTTTCTTGATGCCGCACATGTTCCACATCACCTTCGCCGAGACCCTCGATCGGCGCACCCTGCTCCAATCCAGCTGGGCGCTGCCGCTGTTCTTGCTGTTGATGGCCCTGCCGATACCGCTGATCCTGTGGGCCACGCAACGCCTGGGCATCGACGAAGTGGGGGCCAATGCCGCCTACCTGGCCTTCAACCTCTCCTCGTCATGGTGGGTCGATGGCCTGGCCTTCATCGCCGGCCTGGCCGCGGCAAGCGGCACCATGATCATCATCTCGCTGGCTCTGTCGGGGATGATTCTCAACCATCTCGTGCTGGTGGCACACCCGCCGATTGCCCAACCCGATCTCTATCGCTGGTTGCGCTGGCTGCGTCGCGGATTGATCGCGGCCGTGATCGTCGGCGGCTGGCTGTTCTATCGCCTGGTCGGCGTGCGCCACGACCTCTCCACCCTGGGGCTGGCTTCCTTCGTCGGCATGGCCCAGTGCCTGCCGGGCATGCTGGCCCTGCTGTACTGGCCGGGCGCCAACCGCAAGGGCATGGTATCCGGGCTCGCGGTAGGCCTGACGATCTGGCTGGCCGGCTTGTGGGTGCCCCTGCTCACCAACCATCCGCCGATGGTGTTCCTGCCGCCGGGGTTGGATACCCTGGCCGGCGAGCCCGCCTGGTACAGCGTCACCCTGGTCTCGCTGGCGGCGAATATCCTGACCTTCATCCTCGTCTCCCTGGCCACCCGGACCTCGGCCGGAGAGCGCGCAGCAGCCGAGGCCTGCTCCGTGGATGCCGTGGTACGCCCCATGCGATTGCCGCTGGTCGCCACCAATGGTGCCGAGTTCAAGCGCCATCTGGCTCGCGTGCTGGGCGAAGACGTGGCCCAGCGCGAGGTCGAGCGCGCCTTGACCGCCCTGCGGCTGTCACCCCTGGATAGCCGCCCCTATGCCCTGCGCCGCCTGCGCGACCGCATCCAGGCCAACCTCTCCGGCCTGATGGGGCCCTCGGTGGCCCAGGACATCGTCGACCGTTGCCTGCCCTATCGGCACAACGGCCCCAGCGCCACCGAGGACATCCATTTCGTCGAGAGCCGGCTGGAAGCCTATCGCTCACGGCTCACCGGCCTGGCACGCGAGCTCGATGGCCTGCGACGCTACCACCGCCGCACCCTGACCCGCTTGCCCATCGGCCTGTGCGCCTTCGGCGAGGATGGCGAGCTGCTGATGTGGAACGACGCCCTCGCCGAGCTTTCCGGCATCGAGGGCGACTCGGTGATCGGCGCCCACCGCGACACCCTCCCCGCGCCCTGGAACGACCTGCTCGGCCAGATTCTCGCCGCCCCCCAGGACCGCCTCTACAAGCAGCCGGCCAGCCTGGCACGGGGCGAACGTTACCTGACCCTGCACCGCGCCGGCCTGCAGGGCGAACAAGGGGAAGACGGCGGCAATGTCATCCTGGTGGAGGATCACAGCGAGATGAAGTGGCTGGAAGACGAGCTGGTCCACGCCGCCCGTCTCGCCTCCATCGGCCAGTTGGCCACCGGTGTCGCCCACGAGATCGGCAACCCCATCACCGGCATTTCCTCGCTGGCCCAGAACCTGCGTTACGACACCGACGACCCCGTCCTGCTCGAGACGGCTGACCAGATCCAGGCCCTGACCGACCGCGTCTCGAAGATCGTCGGTTCACTGGTCGGCTTCGCCCATGGTGGCCGACACGTGACCGGCGCGGATTTCGCGCCCACCTGCATGGCCGAGGTCACCGACGAGGCCTTGCACTTGATCCGGCTCGCCCGCTCGGGGGAGGATGTCCGATATCAGAACCGCTGTCCGACTGACCAGACCGTCACCGGAGACGCGCAGCGCCTGCAGCAGGTGATGATCAATCTGCTGGGCAATGCCCGGGATGCCAGCGAGCCGGGAGATCGTGTCATCGTCGAGGCCACGCCGGAAGATCGGTACCTGCACTTGACCATCACCGACGAAGGCCACGGCATCGACCCTCGAATGCGCGATCACCTGTTCGAGCCCTTCACCACCACAAAACCGGCAGGGGAAGGTACGGGGCTGGGCCTGCCGCTGGTCTACAGCATCATCGCCGAGCACGATGGTCAGATCGAGATCGAGTCCCCGCCCGCCGGGCTCGCCAGCGGCACCCGTATCCACCTGTGGCTGCCCCTCTATCCACAGAATGGCGAACCACAGAATAGCGAAAGCACCCATGAGCCGGATCCTGATCGTTGAAGACGAAGCCATCATTCGCAGCGCCCTGAGGCGCCTGCTGGAACGTCACGACCACGAGGTCAGTGAAGCCGGCTGCGTATCCGAGGCCCGCGAGCTCGATCCACAACGCTTCGACCTGGTGATCAGCGACCTGCGCCTGCCCGGCGACCCCGGCACCGACCTCATCACTCTCGCCGCCCCGGTGCCGGTGCTGATCATGACCAGCTACGCCAGCATGCGATCGGCAGTGGAAGCACTCAAGCTCGGCGCAGTCGACTACGTCGCCAAGCCCTTCGACCACGACGAATTGCTCGAGACTGTCTCTCGTGTGCTGCATCAGCAGGCCACCCGGCAAGCCGAGCCGCCCGACGTCACCGATGAGGGCGGCCAGCAGCAGACGATGATCGGCAACTGCCCCGCCATGCAAACCGTCTACTCACGTATTCGCAAGACCGCGCCTGCCGATGTCACCGTGCTGATTCAAGGGGAATCCGGCACCGGCAAGGAGCTGGTCGCCCGCGCCCTTCACCAGCAGAGCAAGCGCGCTGCCGCACCGCTGATCTGCGTCAACTGCGCGGCCATTCCAGAGACGCTGATCGAATCCGAACTGTTCGGCCACGAGAAGGGCGCCTTCACCGGCGCCAACACCGCGCGCACCGGCCTGGTGGAAGCTGCCGACCACGGCACCCTGTTTCTTGACGAGATCGGTGAATTGCCACCCGACGCCCAGGCCCGGTTGCTGCGCGTCCTCCAGGAAGGCGAGATCCGCAAGATTGGCTCGGTGGAAACACGCCACGTGAACGTGCGCCTGATTGCCGCCACCCACCGAGACCTGCACACGCTGTCGAAGACCGGCGAATTCCGCCTCGACCTGTATTACCGCCTCAACGTGATGCAGATCGACCTCCCGCCGCTGCGCGATCGCGAAGACGACATCCTGGAAATCGCCGACGCGCTGCTCGCCAAGGCCTGCCGTCGCCACGACCGCGAAGGCCTGCGCCTCTCTCGAGCCTCCCGACGCGTCATCCGCGACGCTCCCTGGCCCGGCAACGTCCGCGAACTGGAAAACGCCCTGGAGCGCGGCGTCATTCTTGCCGAAAGCCATCTCATCCATCCCGACGACCTGGGGCTCACACCGCCCCCTCGCCCGGCTCCGGCTCCCGAGACCAAGGTGATGACCCTCGACGACTCACCAGAAGACGACGACGACCTCGAAGATCTTTCCCTGGAAGACTACTTCCAGCACTTCGTGCTGGAACACCAGGACCAGATGAGCGAGACCGAACTGGCCCAGAAATTGGGCATCAGCCGCAAGTGCCTGTGGGAACGCCGCCAACGCCTGGGCATTCCCCGCAAGAAAGGCCCCCGCCGCAGCGCCGGCTGATTCGCACCGCGCGACCTCTCCCCCACCTCGACTAAAGTGCAAGCCCCCGTCTCCCTGAGCCGGGGGCGTTTTCATGGGGTCTCGAACCGGCATTACGCACCATTTGTTACCTTCCCACACAGCTTACGCGCCATCTCGGGGCAGTTTGGGTAACACTGCCATTGATGCATCAAGGTGACAAAATGATGAAAACCAATAAGTAACTGAAAATAAAGTGCTTTCCAGACAATGGCACAGCCTCTGCAACATTATGGACAAGAAAAACAAATCCGGATGCCGCCGCCGGTCCCAACAACAACAACAATGGCCAGACGCGGTGACAAGGCCCGAACCAACAACAACAAGTCTTTCGGGTCGAGACATTTGGCGCCATGCCGACAACAAGAACAGCAACGGCGATGGGCGCAGGTCCTTCGAGGTCAACAACAACAAGAACTCGAAGCCGGAGAAATCAGAACGCGACGCACCGGCAACCGGCCGACAACAAGAACAAGGGCCGTCAGGGTGCACTCCCGGTAACAACAACAAGCCACCGGGGGAAGGTATGCCAAGCATGCCGTCGTGGTTGGATTATTGTTTTGAATACGAGGCGGTCGCCGCCAGGAACGTCAATAAAGACAACAACATGCTTGCCTGAGACTCCTTGGTGACTGTGGTGCGTATTCAAGGCGATGTGCCATCACGAAGAAGAACCAGCAGCACGGATGCTGCACCTTGCTTGATCAGGGGAGGCCAGCCGGCCTCCCCTTTCTGTGTACGACCATGGCATGACAAGAACCCCGGCATCAGGCCGAATGAGACGTCCTGCACCTCGCGCACGACAGGGTCATGCTTTGCAAGGTGTCGGGTGTCCGCTACACTCAACGCTTTTCGTACTCTCCTTTTCGTACTCCCGCGAGTCGACATCACCGCATGATCAAAGGTTTTACCCGCTTTCTGCAGAGCCCGGGCGAGCATCTCAAGTCGCTGTTCGGCCCTCAGGATGCGCCAGCCGGAGGCCCTGTGCTGCGCATCATTCCCCGCGATGAACACCCTGTATCGCGTCAACTATTCAGTGATGCGGCGCTCAAGGTGCTGTACCGCCTGCACAATGCCGGATTCGAGGCCTTCCTTGTCGGCGGCTGCATCCGCGACGCCCTGCTCGGCCACATGCCCAAGGATTTCGACGTGGCCACCGACGCCACGCCGGACGAAGTGCGCGACCTGTTCCGCAATTCACGCATCATCGGGCGCCGCTTCCGCATCGTCCACGTGCGCTTCGGTCGCGAGATCATCGAGGTCACCACCTTCCGGGGCAAGCCCAACGATGACCACGGCAACCACATCGCCCAGCAATCCGACGACGGTATGCTGCTGCGCGACAACGTATGGGGCAACATCGAGGAAGACGCGCTGCGCCGCGACTTCACGATCAATGCCCTGTATTACAATATCGCCGATTTCTCGATTCATGATTTTGCGGACGGGGTGCGAGACATCGACGCCCGCACCCTGCGGCTGATCGGCGACCCAGCCACCCGTTATCGGGAAGATCCGGTTCGCATGCTGCGCGCCATACGCTTTGCCGCCAAGCTCGACTTCAGCCTGGCACCTGCCACCGAGGAACCCCTCGAGGAACTGTCCCCGCTGCTGCTGCAGGTACCAGCGGCCCGATTGTTCGACGAGGTCCTCAAGCTGTTCATGGGGGGTCATGGCGTCAAGACCTTTCACCTGCTGCGGGAATACGGGCTGTTTGCCATGCTGTTTCCCGAGGCCGACGAAGCTTTCGACGAGCTGCCCTGGGCCGAAGGCCTGATCGAGCAGGCCCTGGCAAGCACCGACAAGCGTGTCCAGGAAGAACGTCCGGTGACACCGGCCTTTCTGTTCGCCGCTCTGCTGTGGGGGCCGGTCCAGTTACGTCAACGCGCCCACCAGCAGGACGACATGCCGCCGGTTCCCGCGTTACAGGCGGCATCGCAGCAAGTGGTCTCTCGCCAGTTGCAGCACGTCTCCATCCCCAAGCGCTTCAGCCTGCCGATGCGCGATATCTGGGACCTGCAACAGCGCCTGCCGTCGCGTCGCGGCAAACGCGTCTTCCAGACCCGCGACCACCCACGCTTCCGCGCCGCCTACGACTTCCTGTTGCTGCGCGAGGCCGCCGGAGAAATCGAGCCCGGACTCGGCGACTGGTGGACCGCGTTTCAGCAGGCCGATGAACACGAGCAGCGTCGCCTGCTGGGCAAGGTCGATGCCGACCCGGCCGGAACCCCGGCGCCACGCAAGCGTCGCCGCCGTCGCCGGCGCAAGCCACGCAATCCCGCCGACGACACATGAGCCTTGCCTGGATCGGCCTCGGCAGCAACCTGGATGAGCCGAGCGCCCATGTCGAACGCGCCCTGGATGAGCTGGACAACTTACCGCTGACCCGGCGGCGCGGCGCCTCGCCGCTCTATGCCACGCGGCCCGTCGGCCCGGCGGACCAGCCGGACTTCATCAATGCCGTGGCTCAGTTGGAGACACGCCTGTCGCCGCTGGCCCTGCTTGACCAGTTGCAGGCTCTCGAGCAACGCCACGGGCGAATTCGCGAACGCCGCTGGGGGCCGCGCACCCTTGACCTGGACCTGCTGCTCTTCGATGAGCAGCGACTTGCTACCCCTCGCCTGACGCTCCCCCATCCGGAAATGACCCGGCGGGCTTTCGTGCTGGTGCCGCTGGCCGAGGTCGCCCCGGCCTTGGTGCTGCCGGACGGTCGAGATATCGCCTCCCTGACTGCCGCCCTGTCGGACGAGGCACCACCAAAGAGAATTCCACCCAAGGTGTTACCCAGAGCCTGACCAGGCCCGAGCAGTGTTACCTATCGACACTCCAGTGGGATTCGGGTAACAATCACGGGTTACACAGGGCCCCGGTCCCCGCCGGTTGGCCGATAACACAACGAGAGCACGCCATGAAAACCGTCACCCTGAGCACGCTGCAGGCCCACAAGCGCGCCGGTGAAGCCTTCAGCTGCCTGACCGCCTACGACACCACTTTCGCCCATGCCGCCAGCGATGCCGGCATCGAGGTCCTGCTGGTCGGAGATTCCCTGGGCATGGTGCTGCAAGGGCATTCCAGCACCCTGCCAGTGACCCTCGACGACATGCGTTACCACACCCGCTGCGTGGCCCGGGGCAAGGGTGCCAGCCTGCTGATGGTCGATCTGCCCTTCATGAGTAATGCCACCACCGAACGACTGCTTGAGGATGCCGGCGAGTTGATGCGTGCCGGCGCCGAGATGATCAAGGTGGAAGGCGAGGCCTGGATGGCCGAGGGCGTACGCGAACTGACGCGCCGCGGCGTGCCGGTCTGCGCCCACCTCGGCCTGACGCCACAGACCGTCCATCAACTGGGCGGTTACAAGGTCCAGGGGCGTGACGCCGATCAGGCCACGCGCATCCTGGAAGATGCCCGCCGCCTGGTCGAGGCCGGCGCCTCGGTGATCCTGCTGGAATGCGTGCCCGCCAGCTTGGGACGCGCCGTCACCGAGGCGCTCGATGTACCGGTCATCGGCATCGGCGCCGGCCCAGATACCGACGGCCAGATCCTGGTGATGCACGACATGCTGGGCGTGACGCCGGGGCGCAGCCCCCGCTTCGTGAAGAACTTCATGGCCGAGGCCGATGACATTGCGGATGCTTTCCGCCGTTATCATGAGGCCGTCAAGGCACGCCGTTTCCCGGCCGAGGAGCACTGTTTCTGATGCAATGCCTGCAAGAGATCCACGCACTGCGCGAGGTCTTGGCAAGCCACCGCCGCGCCGGCCGCACTATCGGCCTGGTGCCGACCATGGGCAACTTGCACGAGGGCCATCTCGCCCTGGTCGCCGAGGCCCGGCGGCGCGCCGATGTCGTGGTGGCCACCATCTTCGTCAACCCGACACAGTTCGGCCCCGACGAGGACCTGGACGCCTATCCACGCACCCTGGAAGCGGATCGACAAAAGCTCGCCGAGGCTGGCTGCGACCTGCTGTTCGCGCCCTCCGAGGCCACGCTCTATCCGCGCGGCGGCCATGCCCAGACCCTCGTTAGCGTGCCGGAAATCTCGGAAGGCTTGTGTGGCGGATCGCGACCGGGGCACTTCGACGGCGTGGCGACCGTGGTCACCATGCTCTTCAATCTGGTCCAGCCCGATCTGGCCTGCTTCGGTGAAAAGGACTATCAACAGCTGGCGGTCATCCGGCGCCTGGTGGACGATCTCCACCTGCCGATCGAGATCGTCGGCGTGCCCATCGTGCGCGACCACGACGGCCTGGCGCTGTCATCACGCAATGGCTATCTGAACACCGAACAGCGCCGCACGGCGGCTGAGCTTCAGCGTACCCTCCGCGAGCTGCGCGATGCCCTGGAAGGCGGTGCGGTGCTCGAGCCGACCCTCGCCACGGGACTGGCCCACCTGCGCGAATCCGGCTTCGAGCCCGACTATCTGGAACTGCGCGCTACCGACCTCGGCCCCGTCGACGCCTCGACGCGCGACGCCGTGCTGCTCGCCGCCGCGCGCCTCGGCCCAACACGCCTGATCGACAACCTGAGCCTGACCCTGCCGCGTTGAAGCGGGGCACCAACAAGAGGAGCTCATCCATGCTCACCCATATGCTCAAGGCCAAGCTGCACATGGCCCGCGTCACCCACGCCGTGCTCAACTATGAAGGCTCCTGCGCCATCGATGGCGAGCTGCTCGACATGTCCGGTATCCGCGAGAACGAGCAGATCCAGATCTACAACGTCGAGAACGGGCAGCGCTTCACCACCTATGCCATCCGCGCCGAGGAAGGCTCCAGGATGATCTCGGTGAATGGCGCTGCCGCCCACCTGGCCAGCGAAGGCCAGCGGGTGATCATCTGCAGCTACGCCATGTATACCGACGCCGAACTCGAGGCCCACCAGCCGGCCCTGGTCTATCTGCAGGAAGGCAATGCGGTCAGCCATACCAGCAACGCCATTCCCGTTCAGCTGGCCTGAGCGAAAACGCCGCCGGGTATGACACCCGGCGGCGTCTCCAGCCCCCTCCCTCATTCAGGGATTGCCGCAGCGCACAATGGTCGCCTATCCTGAAAGTCGGCACGTCCGCAAATTTCAGGAGTCATGATCATGTCAGAAGTGGTGATCGTCGCCGCACGCCGCACCGCCGTTGGCGCCTTCGGCGGCTCTCTCGCCGGCATTCCCGCCAGCGACCTCGGTGCCCATGTCATCAAGGATATCCTCGCCAGCACAGGCGTGGCCGCCGACCAGGTGGATGAAGTCCTGCTCGGCCAGGTACTGACGGCCGGCACCGGCCAGAATCCAGCCCGCCAGGCGTCCATCAAGGCCGGGCTGCCCGAGGCCGTGCCCGCCATGACCATCAACAAGGTCTGCGGCTCCGGTCTCAAGGCCCTGCACCTGGCCACCCAGGCGATTCGCTGCGGCGATGCCGAGCTGATCCTGGCCGGTGGTCAAGAGAACATGTCGCTCTCCCCCCACGTGCTGCCCAACTCGCGCAACGGCCAGCGCATGGGCGACTGGAAAGCCATCGACTCCATGGTCCACGACGGCCTGTGGGATGCCTTCAACGACTACCACATGGGCATCACCGCCGAGAATCTGGCCGAAAAATACGCCATCACCCGCGAGGCCATGGACGAGTTCGCCGCCGGCTCCCAGCAGAAAGCCGCCGCCGCCATCCGCGAGGGTCGCTTCAAGGGCCAGATCGTCGGCATCGACATTCCCCAGCGCAAGGGCGACCCGGTGCACTTCGACACCGACGAAAACCCGCGCGAGGTGACCGCCGAGAAGCTCGGCGCCATGCGTCCGGCCTTCAAGAAGGACGGCAGCGTCACCGCCGGCAATGCCTCGGCACTCAACGACGGCGCCGCCGTGGTAATGATGTGCAGCGCCGAGAAGGCCGAAGCACTCGGCCTGACGCCTCTGGCACGCATCAAGGCCTACGCCAATGCCGGCGTCGATCCCTCGATCATGGGCATCGGCCCCGCTCCGGCCACGCGCCGTTGCATGGAACGCGCCGGCTGGAGTCTCGACGAGCTGGACCTGATCGAAGCCAACGAGGCCTTCGCTGCCCAGGCGCTGTCGGTGAACAAGGAGCTCGGCTGGGATACCGACAAGGTCAACGTCAACGGCGGTGCCATCGCACTCGGCCACCCCATCGGCGCTTCGGGCTGCCGCATCCTGGTTACCCTGGTGCACGAGATGATCGCCCGCGACGCCCACAAGGGCCTGGCGACCCTGTGCATCGGCGGCGGGCAAGGCGTGGCACTGGCCATCGAGCGCTGAACGAACGACCTTCCACCCTCTTGCACCGAAACATGATGCCCCGCTTGCCGGGGCATCTTCTAGCGTGTCTTCTCGCCGACCACACTCGCCGGCGTACGCAGCACCAGCAGCGTGGCAACCAGGAAGAACCCGCCGGCCATCCAGGTCACGCCGGGCAGGCTGATACCGTCGACGACCCTTCCACCGACCATGGCGCCCAGACCGATCGACAGGTTGAACACGAAGGCCATCAGCGCGGTGGCGGCTTCGGTATTCGGCGCCGTGCGCAGGATCCAGGTCTGAATGCTGACCGAGACACTACCGAACACCGCTCCCCAGCCCATCAGGAGCGCCACGCCACCCACCGGCTGCCCACCGAGCCACGGGAAGCTGGCGACGACCAGCAACAGCAGGCTCGGTATCGCCAACACCGCGCGATAGGGGTGATAACCAGCGAAGGCACCGGCGGCCACGTTACCGATGATGCCGGCCGCGCCGTAGAGCAGGAGCAGGGTGCCGACATCATTCCGGGCAATGCCGCTGATCTGCTGCAGGATGGGGCTGATGAAGGTATAGGCGGAGAAATGGCCAACCACCACCAGGCCCGTGGCGATCACCGCCACCCGGACACCTCGATTCCCCAGTTGCTGGCCGAGCATTCGCAGCCGTACCGGCTCAGTAGGCGGGAGCCGTGGCAGCCAGACCCACAATGCCAGCGCGGTCATCAGGCTCAATCCGCCCAGGGCGCCGAAGGCCACGCGCCAATGGCTGTATTCCCCCAGCAAGGTGCCTACCGGCACGCCCAGCACCGAGGCGGCGGCTACCCCGCCGAAGATCACCGTCATTGCCCTTGGCACCTTGTCGGATGGCACCAGGCGGGGCGCGATACTGCCGGCAATGGCCCAGAATCCGCCGATGCTCATGCCAACCAGCACCCTCGCGCCCAGCAAGAGCTCGAAGCTGTCGGCCAGTACCGTCAGCATACTGCCGGCGACCATCAATATCATCAGCCCAGTCAGCATGATCCGACGATCCAGGCGCCCCACGGCGACCGGCAGCAGCGGTGCCGAGAAGGCCGCCACCACGCCGGGAACCGTGACCATCAAGCCGGCCAGCCCCGGCGTCACGCCCATGGATGCAGCGACCTGCGACAGCAAACCGATCGGCAACTGCTCGGCGGTAACCAGCAGAAAGATACCGGCCATCACCGCGACCACGCCCCACCAGTGAGCGCCGACCGTTTCCCCGGTACCGGCCGTGCGAGCGTCTTCCATGATCCCTCTCCCTTGATGACCAAACGAAACCGCCCTCGCAGCTTACGCTGCAAGGGCGGTTTACCTGGAGCTTCAGCTCCGGGCGTTACAGCTCGGCGTCGGCCGTCTCGGCTTCGAAGGCCGACTTCTCTTCGGGGGTGATCTCCTTGATAGTGAGCTTCACCCGGTTGCGATTGTCGATATCGAGCACCTTGACGATCGGCTCGTCGCCTTCGTTCAAGAAGTCGCGCACATCGTTGACCCGCTCGGGCACGATCTGCGAGATGTGCACCAGGCCATCGGTGCCAGGAATGATATTGACGAAAGCACCGAAGTCGGCGATGCGCACCACCTTGCCACGATACAGCTTGCCGATCTCGGGCACGGCGGTGATGGCCAGCACGGTGTCGATAGCCGCCTTGGCCGCCGATTTCTCCTCGGCATAGATGCGCACGGTGCCGTCGTCGTCCAGGTCGATGGAGGCGCCGGTATCCTCGCAGATCTTGCGGATCATGGCGCCACCCTTGCCGATGACGTCGCGGATCTTCTCCGGGTCGATCTTGATGGTGGCCATCGACGGCGCGTTCTCGGAGACTTCCTCA
Source organism: Halomonas eurihalina (assembly GCF_008274785.1). Classification (GTDB taxonomy): domain Bacteria; phylum Pseudomonadota; class Gammaproteobacteria; order Pseudomonadales; family Halomonadaceae; genus Halomonas; species Halomonas eurihalina. Next base: position 77,505 of record NZ_VTPU01000013.1, on the reverse strand, counting down.
CGACTCTGGCCGATCACCTTGTTCATCTGCTCGAGGATCTGCTGACGAGCTTCATGGGCCTGCTGCAGCGCCTGCTCCATGATTTCCTCGTTGATGCCCTCGATCTTGATGTCCATCTGCAGGGCGGTCACGCCTTCCGCGCTACCGGCCACCTTGAAGTCCATGTCGCCGAGGTGGTCCTCGTCGCCCAGGATATCGGTGAGCACGGCGAAGCCGTCTTCATCCTTGACCAGGCCCATGGCGATGCCCGCGACGGGCGCCTTCATCGGCACGCCGGCGTCCATCAGGGCCAGCGAGGAACCGCACACCGAGGCCATCGAGCTGGAGCCATTGGATTCGGTGATCTCGGAGACCACCCGGATGGTGTAGGGGAACTCGTCCTCGGAAGGCAGCATGGCCTCCACGCCCCGGCGCGCCAGGCGGCCATGGCCGATCTCGCGACGCTTGGGACCGCCCATGAAGCCAGCCTCACCCACGCAGTAAGGAGGGAAGTTGTAGTGCAGCAGGAAGCGATCCTTGCGCTCTCCTTCCAGTGACTCGATCAACTGGGCATCACGCAGGGTACCCAGCGTCGCCACCACGACGGCCTGAGTCTCACCGCGAGTAAAGACCGCCGAGCCATGGGTCTTGGGCAGGCTGCCGACCTCGATATCCAGCGGACGCACGGTCTTCAGGTCGCGGCCATCGATACGCGGCTCGCCCTTGACCACACGGCTACGCACCACGCGCTTCTCGAGACCGGCAAAAGCGCCCTTGACCTCATCGGCCCCGAACTTGCCTTCCTCTTCGCCGGCCAGCTGCTCCACCGCCTCGTCCTTCAGGGCAGCCAGGGCATCCTGACGCTGCATCTTGTCGGTAATGCGATATGCCTCGCCGACCTTGGCTTCGAAGCCGCTGGCCATGGCATCCTTGAGCGCCGTGTTCTCGGCAGGGGCTTGCCAGTCCCAACGCGGCTTGCCAGCTTCGGCGGCCAGCTCATTGACGGCATTGATCGCCACCTGCATTTCCTGATGGCCATAGAGCACCGCGCCCAGCATCTCGTCCTCGAGCAGCTCATTGGCCTCGGACTCGACCATCAGCACGGCCTTCTCGGTACCGGCCACCACCATGTTGAGCTCGGAACTGGCCAGTTCCTCGACGGTCGGGTTGAGGAAGTAGCCATGCTCTTCGGTGAAACCGACCCGAGCAGCGCCGATGGGGCCGTTGAAGGGCACGCCGGAGATCGCCAAGGCCGCGGATGTGCCGATCATGGCGGCAATGTCGGGGTCATGATTGCGATCAGTGGAAAGCACCGTACATACAACCTGGACCTCGTTCATGAACCCCTTGGGGAACAACGGACGAATCGGGCGATCGATCAGGCGCGAGGTGAGCGTCTCCTTCTCGGTGGGACGCCCCTCGCGCTTGAAGAAACCGCCGGGAATCTTGCCGACCGCGTAGGTCTTCTCCTGGTAATGGACGGAGAGCGGGAAAAAGGGCTGGGAAGGATTGACGTCCTTCTTCGCTACCACAGTGCACAGCACCACGGTATCGTCCATGGTGACCATCACGGCACCGTTGGCCTGGCGGGCGATACGCCCGGTTTCCAGGGTGACGGTACTGCGACCGTATTCAAATGTTTTCTTGACCGGATTCACGGCGACTTCCTTCAACTTTTCGATTCATGTTCGGGTCGTTTTGACTCGGCGACCATTTTAGGGGTTGACGGTCGCGAGGGCCACCGGTTAAGCGGCTCACCCGCCAAAGTGGTGGCCCGGATGCCGTTCCGTGAGTGCTGGTCACCGGCAATATTCCCATAAACGCAAAACGGGCAGCCCTGGGGCTGCCCGTTTCGAATGGCCTGCAGTGAAGAAAAGGAGGAATTCGCGTGATGAGCGATGAGAGGCTGGTCGCCGCCGGCGCGCAGGACCCGGAGTGTAGATGAAACTACATGAGGAGTCCGAGCACCGCCGGCGGCCAGGATCTCGAGCGCAGTAGCGAATTACCCTTTTCTTAGCGGCGCAGGCCGAGGCGCTGGATAATCGACTGATAACGCTCGAAATCCTTGCGCTTCAGATAGTCGAGCAGCTTACGACGCTGGTTGACCATGCGGATCAGGCCACGACGCGAGTGGTGATCCTGCTTGTTGGTCTTGAAGTGATCCTGCAGGCCGTCGATGTTGGCAGTCAGCAGAGCCACCTGTACCTCGGGGGAACCGGTGTCGTTTTCACCGCGACCGTATTCGTTGACGATCGTGGCTTTCTGTTCAGCGGTCAGTGCCATCTGTCTCTCCAGTAAGCAATATGCCTGAATGATGAATGTCGGGGACCACGCATATTTGCAGTCCCCACGCCCAGCCCCGTCGGGGCTGGCTCATGCCGAGCCCGCCACGGCGGAACTCAGCAGGCGCCGAGGGGCGATATCCCCGGCCGCCGTCACCACGCCGAGTCCCAGAAAGGCATCGCCGTGATAGAGCCTGGTCAAACTGTCGGCGGGCAAGCCGCCCGCCTCTCCTGTCGCCGCCTGTCCGAAGCGCAGGCAACGGGCGCCGGAAGCGCTCATGTCACGGCGCGGCAGATGCGCGACCAGCACATCGACCGGCAATAATGCCTCGTCCTGTGCCGCATCCCCAGTCAAGCCCTCGAGTGCCTCGAGGCTCAACATGCCTTCGCCTTCGAAGGGGCCTGTCTTGAGTCGCCGTAGGCCACTGATGTGGCCGCCGCATCCCAGGGCCTGGCCGATATCCTCGGCCAGCGTTCTAATGTAGGTGCCCTTGCTGACCCGCACCTCCATCTCGAAGGCCGCCTTCTCGCATGCGAGGAGGCGCGCATCATACACCGTCACGCGGCGCGCTGCACGCTCCACCGTCTTGCCCTCACGAGCCAGCTCGTAGAGCTTGCGACCCTGATGCTTGAGCGCCGAATACATCGGCGGCACCTGGTCGATCTCGCCGATGAAACCCCTCAGCGTCTCGCGCAGCCCGGCCTCATCGAGCACCGGCACCTCTCGGCGCTCGACGACCTCGCCCTCGGCGTCGCCCGAGTCGGTGATCGTGCCGAGTTCAACCCGGGTGCGGTACACCTTGTCGGCATCGAGCAGGAAAGAGGAGAACTTGGTAGCCTCGCCGAAGCACACCGGCAGCAGGCCAGTGGCCATCGGATCGAGCGTGCCGGTGTGCCCCGCCTTCTGGGCCTGAAACAGGCGCCGTGCCCGCTGCAAGGCATGGTTGCTGGACGCGCCCTGGGGCTTGTCGAGCAACAGCACGCCGTTCACCGGCAGTCCGCGACGGCGACGCGCCATCAGTCGCGCGCTCCCTCACCGTGCTCGTCATCACCCCCCTCGGGCTCATCGTCGCGACGGTCGCGATCGTTCGCCACCGCCTCGTCGATCAGCGAGGAGAGATGCTGGCCACGCACCACGCTCTCGTCGTAGTGAAAGCGCAGCTCGGGCGCGTGACGCAGCTTGATGCGACGTGCGATCTGGCTGCGCAGGAAACCGGCGGCGCGCTTGAGTACCGCCATGTTTTCCTTGATGCGCTCGGCATCCTGCTCGCCGAGCAGCGTCACGTGGACGTCGGCATAGCCGAGGTCGCGACTGACCTCGACACCACTGACGGTGACCATGCCCAGACGCGGATCCTTGATCTCGCGCTGGATTAGGACCGCCAGCTCCTTCTGGAGCTGATCGGCCACCCGGTCGGTACGCTTGAACTCACGCATGCTCGACTCCTCAGGCGATTAGAGCGTCCGCTCGACCTTGACCTGATCGAAGACCTCGATCTTGTCGCCGACCTGGACGTCATTGTAGTTCTTCACGCCGATGCCACACTCCATGCCGTTACGCACTTCATTGACGTCGTCCTTGTAACGGCGCAGGGATTCGAGTTCGCCCTCGTAGATCACCACGTTCTCGCGCAGCACGCGGATCTTCTTGTGGCGATGGACAATTCCCTCGACCACCATGCAACCAGCCACGGCACCGATCTTGGGTGCACGGAAGACGTCGCGGACTTCGGCCACACCAACGATCTCTTCCTTCCACTCCGGCTCGAGCATGCCACTCATGGCCTGCTTGACCTCGTCGATCAGCTGGTAGATGACGCTGTAGTAGCGCAATTCCAGGCCTTCACGTTCGATGATCTCGCGAGCAGCGGCGTCGGCGCGCACGTTGAAGCCGATCACGATGGCCTCGGAGGCCAACGCCAGGTTGGCATCGGTGCCGGTGATGCCACCCACACCGGAAGACACCACGGAAACCTGCACCTCACCGGTAGACAGTTCCTCGAGCGCCCCCTTGATGGCCTCCAGGGAGCCCTGCACATCGGCCTTGAGCACGATGTTAAGCTTGGCGGCTTCTTCCTGGCCCATCTGGCTGAACATGTTCTCCAGCTTGGCCTTCTGCTGACGCGCCAGGCGAACCTCGCGGTACTTGCCTTGGCGGAAGTTGGCGACTTCACGCGCCTTCTTCTCGTCGTCGAGCACCATGAAGTCGTCACCGGCTTCCGGCGTACCATCCAGGCCCTGGATCTCGACCGGCATGGCCGGACCAGCCTCATCGACCTGCTTGCCGAGCTCGTTGGTCAAGGCACGCACGCGGCCATAGTGCAGGCCGGCGAGCACGATATCGCCCCTTTTCAGGGTGCCGTTCTGAACCAGTACCGTGGCCACCGGACCGCGGCCCTTGTCGAGCCGTGACTCGACCACCACGCCCTTGCCGGGCGCTTCGGGCACGGCCTTGAGCTCGAGCACTTCGGAAACCAGCTGGATCGACTCCAGCAGGCCCTCGATGCCCTCACCGTTATGGGCGGAAACGTGCACGAACTGGGTGTCGCCGCCCCACTCTTCGGAGATCACGCCGTGCTGCGACAGCTCACTCTTGACACGGTCTGGATCGGCGTTCGACTTATCGATCTTGTTGACCGCGACCACCATCGGCACGCCTGCAGCCTTGGAGTGCTCGACCGCCTCGATGGTCTGGGGCATGACACCGTCATCGGCGGCCACCACCAGCACCACCACGTCAGTGGCCTTGGCACCGCGAGCACGCATGGCGGTAAACGCCGCGTGGCCCGGTGTATCGAGGAAGGTCACGCCACCGTGGTCGTCCTCGACATGATAGGCACCGATGTGCTGAGTAATGCCGCCAGCCTCGCCGGTAGCCACCTTGGCGCGACGAATGTAGTCGAGCAGCGAGGTCTTGCCGTGGTCGACGTGACCCATGACGGTGACAACGGGCGAGCGCGAGATTTCCTCGCCTTCGTAGGAGATGCCCTCGAGGACCTCGGTCTCCAGCGCATCGTCCTTGACCAGCTTGGGCTTGTGGCCCATTTCCTCGACCACGATGGCCGCGGTGTCCTGATCGATGGTCTGGTTGATGGTCACCGCCGCACCCATGGTGAACATGGCCTTGATGACCTCATTGGCCTTGATCGACATCTTGTCGGCCAGGTCGGCCACGCTGATGGATTCCGGAATGGAAACCTCGCGGACGATCGGCTGGGTCGGCTTCTGGAAGCCATGCTTACCGCCGCCCTGGCCACCACCACCACGGCGGCTGCCGCGACGCTCGGCGCGCTTGGCCTTGCGACCACCACGGCGGCGCTCCTCGCGGTCGCCGCGATCCTCCTCACGGTCGCCACGGTCTTTCTTGCCAGGCTTGCCGCTGGCCTTCTTGACCGCTGCGCGACGCCCCTCGGTGCGGCCTTCCTTGGGTGGTGCAGGTGCTTCCTCGGGCGCTGGAGCTGAGGTGTCGAGTTCCGGCACCGGAATCTCGAGCTCGGGCTCAGCCTTGGTAGCTTGTTTGGCTTGCGCCTGTTCCGCCTCGGCTTTCTCCGCCTCGGCCTTTTCGGCAGCCTGACGCGCAGCTTCCTCGGCACGATGCTTGGCTTCCTCAGCCTCCTGAGCCTCACGCTTGGCCTCGGCTTCGGCCATGTCTCCCACCAACTGGCGGGGGCCATGATCCTCGACCTTGGGCTCCTCGTCCGGCTCTTCCTCGCGCTTCACGTAGGTACGCTTCTTGCGAACCTGCACCTCGATGCTCTTGCCGCGCTCGCCGGTATTGATACGGCTGCGGGTCTTACGGGTCAGGGTGATGCGGTTCTTCGCCCCCGAGCCACTGCCACCGTGGCTCTTGGTGAGGTAATCGAGCAGCTTGCGCTTGTCCTCTTCGGACACGGCGTCGCCCTCGGACTTGTGCTCGAGTCCGGCTTCTTTCATCTGCTCCAGCAGACGGGGCACTTCGCGCCCCACCTTCGCTGCAAAATCCTTAACGGTCATTTCTGACATTACGACCCTCCTCAGCCCGTGACCCGTATTACTGTTCGCTCTCGAACCATGGCGCGCGGGCGGTCATGATCAGTGACGCGGCGCGCTCGTCGTCCAGTTCCTCGATATCGGTCAGATCATCGACGGACTGTTCGGCAAGGTCCTCCATGGTGACGATGCCCCGACTGGCCAGGATGAAGGCCAAGTGGCGCTCCATGCCGTCCATCGCCAGCAGGTCGTCGGCCGGCTGGGCGCCATCGAGTTCTTCCTCGGAGGCGATCGCCAGGTTCAACAACTCGTCCTTGGCGCGAGCGCGCAGCTCCTCGATGAGATCTTCATCGAACTCATCGATCTCCAACATTTCTTCCACCGGGACATAGGCGACCTCTTCAAGCGAGGTGAAGCCCTCTTCGACCAACAGACGAGCCACGTCGTCGTCGATGTCCAGATGCTGAATAAAGTGCTCGACCAGACTATCGATTTCCTGGTCGCGCTTGTTTTCAGCCTCAACCTCGGTCATGACGTTCAGACGCCAGCCGGTAAGCTCTGAGGCCAAACGCACGTTCTGACCGCTGCGGCCGATGGCCTGGGCCAGATTGTCCTCGGCGACAGCCACGTCCATGGCATGGGCGTCTTCATCGACAAGGATAGAGGCGACATCCGCCGGCGCCATGGCATTGATGACCAATTGGGCCGGATTGTCGTCCCACAGCACGATATCCACCCGCTCGTTCTGCAGCTCGGTGGAGACTGCCTGGACCCGCGAGCCGCGCATGCCGACGCAGGCGCCCACAGGATCGATACGTCGGTCATTGGTCTTGACCGCGATCTTGGCGCGCGACCCGGGGTCCCGGGCCGCACCCTTGATTTCGATGAGCTGCTCGGCAATCTCGGGCACCTCGATCTTGAACAACTCGATGATCAGTTCCGGACAGGTCCGGGACAGGATCAACTGAGCGCCACGCGCCTCGGGATCGACCTTGGTCAGCAAGGCACGTACCCGCTCGTTCATGCGGTAGCGCTCGCCGGGAATCATCTCGCTGCGCGGCAGAAACGCCTCGGCGTTGTCACCCAGGTCAATGATCAGCCCATCGCGTGTCGTCTTCTTGACAATGCCAGCCACCAGTTCGCCTTCGCGCTCGGCATAGAGGTTCACGACCTCGGCGCGCTCGGCCTCGCGAACCTTCTGCACGATGACCTGCTTGGCGGTCTGGGCCGCGATCCGACCGAAGACGGCATTCTCGATCCGTTCTTCGACCACATCACCCAGGCCCAGCGGTGGATCACGACGCTCGGCGAAAGAGAGCTTGATCTGGGCATCCGGTCCATCGAAGTCGTCGTCTTCTACCACCTCCCAACGCCGGAAGGTCTCGTAGTCGCCGGTGTAGCGGTCGATATGCACGCGCACACTGGCTTCCTCGTCCTCGAAGCGCTTGCGAGACGCGCTGGCCAGCGCGGCCTCGACGGCCTCGAAGATCACCTCGCGGGGGACCCCCTTCTCGTTGGAGATCGCATCGACGACCGCCAGAATCTCTTTACTCATGACTTAGCCTCGCCAGAAAACCCGTCCTTTTGCATCAACATCACCCATCGAACCGAGGAACGATGCGTGCCTGATCGATGCTCTCGATGGGAAAGCAATATTCCTCGCCGTCGAGTTGCAACAGCACCTCGTCGCCTTCAATACCGGCCAGCAGCCCCTGGAACTTGCGTCGCCCGTCGAACGGCGTACGCAATTTCACGGCCACGGTGTGGCCCGCATAACGCTCGAACTGTTCGAGAGTGAACAACGGCCGATCCATCCCGGGCGACGACACCTCGAGCCGATACTCCCCGGCAATGGGGTCCTCGACATCCAGCACCGCACTGACCTGGCGGCTGATATCGGCGCAATCATCCACGCCCACGCCTTGCGCATGATCGATGAAGATCACCAACCGTGAGTGCTTGCCCTGAGACAGATAATCGATACCCCAGAGCTCGAAGCCCATGGCCGTTACCACTGGTTCGATCAGCGTCTTCAGCGCGGTATCCTTGGTTGCCATGGAAGAATGCTCCTACAGCCGTTGCATCAGGCACCTGGCCAGGAGTGAACAGGAAAGTCAGGTGGCTGATTGGCGTTGCCTCGGGACAGCCGGCCGATTTCGACCGACAGGCTGGCCGCTAACAAAAAGCCCCTTCGCAGGAAGGGGCTTTTACAAGAAACCTGTATACCACTTCGGCTCTTTGGCATGCCCCTAACATCTCTGCATGCCTGCCAGGAAGATGGTAGCGGGGACCGGATTTGAACCGATGACCTTCGGGTTATGAGCCCGACGAGCTACCAGACTGCTCCACCCCGCATCAATCTAGGCCGGTGATTGTATGCTCGAACCCTATTAGCGTCAAGCTACAATGCTACCGTCTTGCCAATCCTGCTACTGAGGCCGACAGCTTGGCGAGGCGTCTCACCGTGTCGGTTTCAGATGGTGCCGAAGGCGGGACTTGAACCCGCACGACCGTAAGGTCACTACCCCCTCAAGATAGCGTGTCTACCAATTCCACCACTTCGGCATCAGGGGACGGCTGGAATAACAAGGGCTTTAGTTGCCGCCCTCCTCCAGCACTGGCGCTGCATTATCCGCACCATTGGAGCTTTCGTCAAGGGTTGGCTCGGCACTTTGTTGTTCGATCACCTTGGCATCAGGGATACCCGCTGCTTCCGGCGCCTCGCCCGCCTGGGACGCGAAGTACGCCAGGGCCAGGGAGGTGGCGAAAAAGGCCGCCGCCAGCACGGCGGTCGCGCGAGACAGGAAGCTGCCGCTGCCGCGAGAACCGAACACAGTCTGAGAGGCACCACCACCGAAGGAGGCGCCGGCATCGGCGCCCTTACCCTGCTGCAGCAGGATCAAGGCGACCAGGGCGATAGCGATCGCCACATGGATCATGAGAATGGCAACTTGCATGGATTCAACCTGCTGACTGACAAATGGCTAGGAAATCATCGATCTTGAGGGAGGCACCGCCTACCAGGCCGCCGTCGATATCCGGCTGGGCCAATAGCTCGGCGGCATTATCGGCCTTCATGCTACCGCCGTACAGCAACTGAGTCCCTTCAGCGAGACCGTCACCGTAGCGAGCGAGGCGGCGGCGGAGCGCGGCGTGAATCGCCTGCGCCTGTTCGGGGGTCGCGGTACGACCGGTACCAATGGCCCAGACTGGCTCGTAGGCAATGATCAGTCGGCGGCGCTGCTCGGCTTCCAGGCCATCCAGCACCGCTTCCAACTGGCCGATCACTACCTCCTCGCCGCGCTCGGCATCACGCTCCTCGAGGGTCTCGCCCAGGCACAGCACCGGCGTGAGTCCGGCCTCCAGTGCGCGACGCACGCGAGCCAGCACCGCCGAGTCATCTTCACCGAACAGCGTACGCCGCTCGGAATGACCGACCAACACCAGGCTCGCGCCGACCTCACGCAGCATCTCGCCACTCACCTCACCGGTGAAGGCACCGGAAGGCTGGTCACTGAGCGTTTGTGCTCCCAGGGCGGCCCGAGAACCGGCCAAGGCACGCGAGGCAGATTCCAGATAGGGAAAGGGCACCATCAACGCGACCTCGAGGTGCGACGGCAGGTCGGCATCGGTGAGCGCCTGGCCAAAGGACTCGACCAGGTTCAGGGAACCGTTCATCTTCCAGTTGCCGGCGATCAGCGGCATAGGCATGCGACATCCTCTTTCAAGGTGGGCCGAAATGGTATAGGAGCGCCATTGTCAAGACAACATGCTCTCGACATCATCGGCCAGGCGACGTGCCAGAGACTGAACATCCAGATGGGGGCGCCCCTCGACCATGACACGGATCAGCGGCTCGGTTCCCGAGGGGCGAAGCAACACGCGCCCCTGCCCCTCCAGCTCGGTTTCCATGGCGGATACCGCTTCCTGCAAAGCAGTGTCTTCCATCAGGGCCCGAGCGTCGGTGCCCGGCGTCAGGCGCACATTGATCAACGCCTGGGGCGCTTTCTCGAGGCCCTCTAGCAACTCGCCCAGCGCCCGCCCCTCACGCGCCATCACCGACAACACCTGAAGGGCCGACACGATGCCGTCACCCGTGGTCTGCACATGGCCGCAGACGATGTGCCCCGAGGACTCGCCTCCCAGCTGCCAACCGTTCGCGGCCAGTCGCTCCATGACGTAACGATCGCCGACCTTGGCGCGCTCGAAGGGCACATCCAGCGTTTCCAGCGCCGCGGCCAGGCCGAAATTGCTCATCAGGGTTCCCACGACCCCGCCTCCGAGCTCGCCTCGAGCGTGGCGGTCCCGGGCGATGATGTAGAGGATGTCGTCACCATCGACCTCGCGACCATCGGCATCCACCAGCAGGACGCGGTCGCCATCACCGTCGAAGGCCACCCCCAGATCGGCACCTTCGCGGATAACCGCCGCCCGCAGTGCCGCCGGCTGAGTGGAGCCGACCTCATGGTTGATATTGAGCCCGTCTGGATTGGCACCGATCAGGCTGACGTCGGCGCCCAGCTCGCGGAACACGCTGGGCGCGATGTGGTAGGTGGCGCCATGGGCGCAGTCGACGACCATCCGCAAGCCATGCAGGTTGACCCGGTCGGGAATGGTCGACTTGCAGAACTCGATATAGCGGCCGGCAGCATCGTCCACCCGCCGGGCCTTGCCCAGCTCATGTGGCGCCACCGTGGTCAAGGGCTCGTCGAGCATTGCCTCGATGCGCTCCTCGACGGCGTCGGCCAGCTTGACGCCCTCGGCGGAGAAGAACTTGATGCCATTGTCGGCGAAGGCGTTGTGGGACGCCGAGATGACGATACCGGCATCGGCCCGGAAAGTCCGCGTCAAGTAGGCGATGCCCGGTGTCGGCATCGGACCGAGCAAGATGACATCGACGCCGGCGGCGGACAGTCCGGCCTCCAGCGCCGACTCGAACATGTAGCCGGAAATCCGCGTGTCCTTACCGATCAACACCTTGGCATGACCAGATTCGCGCGTCAGCACCCGACCAGTGGCCCACCCCAACTTTAACATGAAGTCTGCGGTGATAGGCGCTTCACCGACGGTGCCGCGAATGCCATCGGTACCAAAATAGCGTCTAGTCATTATCGCAACCTTCCTTGAGTACGGCCCAGGCCATGTTCACCGCGTCCACGTGGGGCCCCACATCATGCACGCGTAGGATGCGTGCGCCTCGCTCCACGGCCAGAGCGGATAATGCCAGCCCACCGGCGAGACGCTCCTCCACCGGCCGCTCGAGCACCTTGCCGATCATGCTCTTGCGTGACATGCCCACCAGGATGGGCAGCTCCAGCGAGGTCAAGCGATCCATGTATTTGAGAAGACGTAGATTGTGCTCGACGGTCTTGGCAAAGCCAAATCCGGGATCGATCAACAAGCGCTCGCGGCGCAGTCCCGACGCCTCGCAAGCGGCCACTCGTGCCTCGAGGAATTCGGCCACGGCCTCTTCCACGGGTCGATCATAGTGCGGCGCGTCCTGCATGTCGCCCGGCTCGCCAAGCATATGCATCAGACACACCGGCAGCCCGGTGGCAGCGGCAGCCCTCATCGCACCATCACGGCGCAGATTGCGGACATCGTTGAGCATGCCGGCCCCGGCGTTGGCCGCTTCACGCATCACCTCCGGGGTACTGGTGTCCACCGACACCAGAGCATCGAGTTCACGGCTCAGCGTTTCCACCACCGGTATCACTCGATCCAGTTCCTGCTGAACCGATACCTCGGCCGCCCCGGGGCGCGTCGATTCTCCGCCCACATCGATGATCGCCGCGCCCTCGGCAAGCATCTGCTCGGCACGCGCCAAGGCGTCATCCAGGGCGACATGGTGCCCGCCATCAGAAAAGGAGTCGGGCGTGACGTTGAGAATCCCCATCACATGAGGGAAGGAAAGATCGAGCCGGTGGCGACCGCACTGCAGGGGTTTCAAAGTCGTGGTCTGCATCATCGTCCTGGACAACATCGGGCCGGAGCCCTCGACGGCAAAGGCGCCCCGCAGGGCGCCTCGAGATCAACGGAGACGGGCGCCGCCGGGGTCAGGTACCGGCGGGACCACCCAAGGGGTCGGAGGGGCGACGTCGTGGCGTGTCTTCGTCGCCCGCGTCACCATCATCGGAAGCTTCTTCCGATGACGTGGACGTGTCGCCTGAGCCGGTCACCGGCGAGCCGCCACCGGAGCCGTCATCTTCCCAATCCTCGGGCGGCCGGGGATCGCGGCCCGCCATGATGTCCTTGAGCTGATTGGCATCGATGGTCTCGTACTTGACCAGCGCCTCGGCCATGGCATCCAGCTTGTCGCGATTGTCTTCCAGAATCTGCTTCGCCTGGGCGTAGCAATCGTCGATGATCCGACGCACTTCCTTGTCGAGGCGAGTCGTGGTCTCGCCAGACTTCAGCATACCGCCCTGACTGCCGCCACCGAGGAACTGGTGCGACTCGTCCTCGTCGTACATGATCGGCCCCATCTCCTCGGACAGACCCCACTTGGCGACCATGTTGTGCGCCAGCTCGGTGGCACGCTTGATGTCGTTGGAGGCACCGGTCGTCACGCCATTCGGCCCAAGCGTCATTTCCTCGGCGATACGGCCGCCGAACAGCGAACAGATCTGGCTGAGGATCTGCTGACGCGACAGGCTGTAGCGATCTTCCTCGGGCAAGAACATGGTCACGCCCAGCGCTCGGCCACGGGGAATGATGGTGACCTTGTAGACCGGATCGTGCTCCGGCATCACCAGGCCGATGATCGCATGCCCCGATTCGTGATAGGCGGTGTTGAGCTTGTCCTTCTCGGTCATGACCATGGAACGACGCTCGGCGCCCATCATGATCTTGTCCTTGGCCATCTCCAGCTCGTCCATACCCACCAGGCGCTTGTTGCCACGCGCCGCAAACAGCGCTGCCTCATTGACCAGGTTGGCCAGGTCGGCACCGGAAAAGCCGGGTGTACCACGCGCGATATAGGTCGGCTTGACATCGTCGGCCAGCGGCACCTTGCGCAGGTGCACGTTAAGGATATGCTCGCGGCCCCGGATATCGGGCAGCGGCACGGTCACCTGACGGTCGAAACGCCCCGGACGCAGCAGCGCCGGGTCAAGCACGTCCGGACGGTTGGTCGCGGCGATGACGATGATGCCTTCATTGGCCTCGAAGCCATCCATCTCCACCAGCAGTTGGTTCAGGGTCTGCTCGCGCTCGTCGTTGCCGCCGCCCATGCCAGCGCCACGGGAACGGCCCACGGCGTCGATCTCGTCGATAAAGATGATGCACGGCGCCTGCTTCTTGGCCTGCTCGAACATGTCGCGCACACGGGAGGCGCCGACACCGACGAACATCTCGACGAAGTCGGAACCGGAAATCGAGAAGAAGGGCACGCTGGCCTCGCCAGCGATGGACTTGGCGAGCAGGGTCTTGCCGGTACCCGGCGGGCCGACCATCAGCACGCCTCGGGGAATGGTGCCACCCAGGCGCTGGAACTTGGTCGGATCGCGCAGGAAGTCGACCAGTTCCTCGACCTCCTCCTTGGCCTCGTCACAGCCGGCGACATCGGCGAAGGTGGTCTTGATCTGGTCCTGGGAAAGCAACTTGGCCTTCGACTTGCCGAAGCTCATCGGCCCGCCCTTGCCGCTGCCGCCGCCCTGCATCTGGCGCATGAAGAAGATGAAGATGGCCAGGATCAGCAGGATCGGGAAGCTGGCGATCAGCAAACGCGTCCACAGGCTCTGTTGCTCAGGCTCCTTGCCGACCACGGTCACGTTGTGGGCCAGCAGATCATCCATCAGCTTGGGATCTTCCGCTGCCGGCCGAACGGTCTGAAACTGGGAGCCATCGGTACGCTGACCAGTGATCGTATAACCATCGATGGTCACGCTTTCGACACGCTCGCTCTGCACCTGCTGGACGAACTGGGAATAGTTCATCGACTGCGGTGCATTATCGACACTGAAATTGTTGAACACCGTCAGCAACACCGCCGCGATGACCAACCACAGAATCAGGTTCTTCGCCATATCGTTCAAGGGACTACCCTCAATTGCAAGAATCCGTCGGCCGAATGCGTCTTAGTGCTTCGACACTACATCAGGGACACATGTTCAGCCAGGATGCGGACACGGTCCACTCCATTGCTGCCCACTGTGGCATACTTGCGCCGCCTTGTCCGGCATCGCACTGTTAGCCCCAGCCTATGGGCAGATTGTCATACCCCGTGGCTGAGCCACCCCGCCAGGGCCGGCTCAGCCACGAAAACCTTCCGCCAGCAGATAAACCTCACGGGACCTTGCCCGTGACGCCTCAGGCTTGCGCGTCACCACCCGCTTGAAACCGCCACGCAGCTCCTTCAGGTAGGCCTCGAACCCTTCGCCCTGGAACACCTTGGCCAGGAAAACGCCACCGGGCGACAGGGTCTGGCGCGCCAGGTCCAGGGCCAATTCCACCAAATACATGGCCTGGGGCTGATCGATAGCCGCCATACCACTCATATTGGGGGCCATGTCCGACATCACAAGGTCCACCGGGCGATTCTCGAGCCGCGCCAGAATCTCCTCGAGCACGCTGTCCTCGGTAAAATCACCCTGCACGAAATCGACACCGGCCAAGGCGTCCATCTCAAGAATGTCGGAAGCGATCACCCGGCCCTCATCACCGACTTTCTCCGCGGCAACCTGGCTCCACCCACCGGGCGCAGCGCCGAGATCGATCACCGTCATGCCGGCACGCAACAGCTTGTCCTTCTCATCAAGCGCCAGCAGCTTGTAACTGGCCCTGCTACGGTAACCGTCCTGCCAGCTCTGCTGGACATAACGATCATCGAAGTGCTCTTTCATCCAGCCGGTACGAGGCTTTTGGGCACCGCGCCGACCAGCGCCTTTGGCGCGAGCGTCTTTCGGGCGAGAATCATGGGAAGATGCCACGGCATCACCTGTAGAATGATCTGGATGTCGGGCGGTCGAGCGAATTCCGCAATGACCTGGGACGAGGTACTGACCTGCGGGCCCGGCGGTTCAGAGCGATAACGAGACGCGGCGGTTTCGCCGCGACGCGATACGCCGTACCATACGCGCAGCGCGCCAACCGGGAAGAATCAAGATACCATGAGCTTGTCACAGGCACAAAAGAAAGCATTCCGCAGCATCGGCCATTACCTCGACCCCGTGGTCACGGTGTCGGAGAACGGGATATCCGAAGGAGTGGTCGCCGAACTGGACCGCGCCCTCACCGACCATGAGCTGATCAAGGTCAAGCTGGCCTTGCCCGAGCGCGACGACCGCGCCGCCATGATCGACGAACTGCTCGACGCCAGCAGCGCCGAACTGATCCAGAAGATCGGCAAGGTCGCCCTGCTCTATCGCCACAACCCCAAGGTCAACCCGAAGCTCTCCAACATCAAGCGCTTCGAGGAGCATCACGGGCGGCGATGAGTCTGAAGCGGCGAGCTACGAAGAGCGAGACGCGAACCCCAAAAAAGCCCGCGGCATGACCGCGGGCTTTTTTTGCTGTTGGCTCGTAGCTCGTAGCTCGTAGCTCGTAGCTCGTAGCTCAGAGATGCTCGACACTCGAGATTTCGTACTCGACATCGCCGCCAGGCGTGCGCACCAGCACCGTCTCGCCTTCTTCCTTGCCGATCAGGGCGCGGGCGATGGGCGAGGTCACGGAGATCCGACCCGACTTTATGTCGGCCTCGTCCTCGCCGACGATGCGATAGGCCACTTCCTCGTCGTTCTCCAGGTTGATCAGCTCCACGGTCACCCCGAAGATCACCTTGCCGGTCTTGGGGAGCTTGGTGACATCGATGACCTGCGCATTGGAGAGCTTGCCTTCGATCTCCTGAATCCGGCCTTCGATGAATCCCTGCTGCTCGCGAGCGGCATGATATTCGGCGTTCTCCTTGAGATCGCCATGTTCGCGCGCCTCGGCGATAGCGGCGATGACATTCGGCCGTTCCTCACTCTTGAGGTGTTCGAGCTCATCGCGAAGACGCTGCTCGCCGACGACGGTCATCGGAACCTTGTTCATTGACTGACTCCTGCATGCAATTCCTGTAACCGCCGCACGGTGATGGCATTACCATATTCGAGTGCCAAGCAAACGGCATTGGCCCCCGCCAGTGTGGTGGCATAGGGAACCTTGCGAGCGAGTGCAGTGCGGCGGATCACCGAGGAATCATTAATGGCCTGGCGGCCCTCGGTAGTGTTGACGATATAGGCGACCTCGTCGTTCTTGAGCAGATCGACGATATGAGGACGGCCTTCATAAACCTTGTTGACGACGTCCACGGGCAGGTCGGCTTGTTGCAGGGCCGATGCCGTGCCACGCGTCGCGCACAGTGTGAACCCTAATCCTAACAAAGATCGGGCCACATCGATAACACCCTGCTTGTCGGGGTCACGCACCGAGAGGAATGCCTTGCGCTCGCCCTCCAGGGCCGGGATCGCCTCGCCAGCGCCCAGCTGCGCCTTGTAGAAGGCTTCGGCAAAGGTATCGCCGCTGCCCATCACCTCGCCGGTGGACTTCATTTCCGGCGAGAGAATCGGGTCGACACCGGGGAACTTGGCGAACGGGAACACCGCCTCCTTGACGCTGTAGAAGTGCGGCACGATCTCCTCGACGAAACCCTGCTCAGCAAGCGAAACACCGGCCATGCAACGCGCCGCGACCTGCGCCAGCGAGGTGCCGACGCACTTGGAGACGAAAGGCACGGTACGCGAGGCACGAGGGTTGACCTCGATGACGTAGATCTCGCCATCCTGCCAGGCCAGCTGCACGTTCATCAGGCCCTTGACCCCGAGCTCCACAGCCATGCGCTTGACCTGATCGCGCATCTCGTCCTGGACGTCGGTCGGCAACGAGTACGGCGGCAAGGCACAGGCAGAATCGCCCGAGTGCACCCCGGCCTGCTCGATGTGCTGCATGATGCCACCGATCACCACCTGATGACCGTCGGACACGGCGTCGATGTCGATCTCGATGGCGGCATTGAGGAAGTGGTCGAGCAGCACCGGCGAGTCATTGGAGACCTTGACCGCATGGGTCATGTAGTTCTCCAGCTCGGAAGCGTCGTAGACGATCTCCATGGCTCGACCCCCCAGCACATAGGAGGGGCGCACCACCAGCGGGTAACCGATGGCCTCGGCCTTGGCGAAGGCCTCCTCGAAGCTGCGCGCAGTGGCGTTGGGCGGCTGCTTGAGCCCCAGCTTGTCGATCATATGCTGGAAACGCTCGCGATCCTCGGCCCGATCGATGGCATCCGGCGTAGTGCCGATGATCGGCACCCCGGCGGCCTCGAGCTCACGCGCCAGCTTGAGTGGCGTCTGGCCACCGAACTGCACGATCACCCCGGCCGGCTTCTCCTTGTCGGCGATCTCCAGCACGTCCTCGAGCGTCACCGGCTCGAAGTAGAGCCGATCCGAGGTGTCATAGTCGGTGGAGACGGTCTCCGGGTTACAGTTGACCATGATGGTTTCATAGCCATCGTCACGCATGGCGAGCGCGGCATGCACACAGCAGTAGTCGAACTCGATGCCCTGACCGATACGGTTGGGGCCGCCGCCCAGCACCATGATCTTGGGCCGATCGGAAACCTCCGCCTCGCACTCTTCCTCATAGGAGGAGTACATGTAGGCCGTGTCGGTGGCGAACTCGGCGGCACAGGTGTCGACCCGCTTGTAGACGGGGCGGATACCGGCTGCCTGACGGGTCCGGCGGAAATCCTTCTCTGCAACGCCAAGCAGCCCAGCCAGCCGCGCGTCGGAGAATCCCTTGCGCTTGAGAGCGAACAGCTCGCGAGGTGTCAGCTCGGAGAGCGAACGCTTGGCCAGCTCGGCCTCGGTACGCACCAGGTCTTCGAGCTGAACCAGGAACCAACGGTCGATATTGGTCAGGCGGAACAGTTCCTCGACACTCAAGCCCGCGCGCATGGCATCGGCCACATAGAAGATGCGCTCGGCACCGGCCACCTGCAGCTCGCCCTTGATATGCGCCATGCCATCGTCATTGAAGCGCGTGACTTTCGGATCAAGGCCATCATTACCGGTTTCCAGGCCACGCAGCGCCTTCTGCAGGGATTCCTGGAAGGTGCGCCCGATGGCCATCACTTCGCCGACCGACTTCATCTGAGTGGTCAGGCGGTCATTGGCCTGAGGGAATTTCTCGAAAGTGAAACGCGGGATCTTGGTAACCACGTAATCGATGGATGGCTCGAACGAGGCCGGAGTGCGCCCGCCGGTAATGTCGTTCGAGAGCTCATCCAGGGTATAGCCGACGGCCAGCTTGGCGGCGATCTTGGCGATGGGGAAGCCGGTGGCCTTGGAGGCCAGCGCCGAGGAACGACTCACCCGCGGGTTCATCTCGATGACCACCACGCGCCCGGTGTCAGGGTCGACGCCAAACTGAACGTTGGAGCCCCCCGTCTCGACGCCGATCTCACGCAACACCGCCAGGGAGGCGTCGCGCATGTTCTGGTATTCCTTGTCCGTCAGCGTCTGGGCGGGTGCCACGGTGATGGAATCCCCGGTGTGCACGCCCATGGGATCGAAGTTCTCGATGGCACAGACGATGATGCAGTTGTCGTTCTTGTCGCGAACGACCTCCATCTCGTATTCCTTCCAGCCCAGCAGCGACTCGTCGATCAACAACTCATGGTTGTTGGAGAGCTCGAAACCCCGAGTGCAGATTTCCTCGAACTCTTCCTTGTTGTAGGCCACACCGCCGCCGGAGCCCCCCATGGTGTAGGAGGGGCGAATGATGACCGGAAAGCCCAGCTCGCTCTGGATCTGCCAGGCCTCGTCCATGCTGTGGGCGACCTTGGCCTTGGGGCACTCCAGGCCGATGCGCTTCATCGCCTGATCGAAGAGGTCACGGTCTTCGGCCATATTGATGGCGTCGGCGTTGGCACCGATCATTTCCACACCGAACTTCTCGAGTACGCCGTGCTTGTCCAGGTCCAGGGCACAGTTGAGGGCCGTCTGGCCACCCATGGTCGGCAGCACGGCGTCGGGGCGCTCGGCCTCGATGATCTTCTCCACGGCCTGCCAGGTGATTGGCTCGATATAAGTGGCATCAGCCATCACCGGGTCAGTCATGATGGTCGCCGGGTTGGAGTTGACCAGAATGACCCGGAAGCCTTCCTCGCGCAGGGCCTTGCAGGCCTGGGCGCCGGAATAGTCGAATTCACAGGCCTGGCCGATGACGATGGGGCCTGCGCCGATGATCAGGATGCTCTGGATGTCGGTACGTTTGGGCATGGTGCTTCCCGCAAGAATAGTGGCAGACGAGGGGCGGCGATCGATCGTGTACGGGCGTCAGCGCCGGTGCCGCATCATCTCGACGAAGCGGTCGAACAGCGGAGCTACGTCCCTGGGGCCGGGACTCGCCTCGGGGTGTCCCTGGAAGCTGAACGCCGGGCGGTCGGTGCGCTCGATACCCTGCAAGGTGCCATCGAACAAGGAACGATGAATGGCGCGCAGGTTATCGGGCAGGGTGGATTCCTCGACGGCGAAACCATGGTTCTGGCTGGTGATCATCACCCGGCCGCTATCGAGATCCTGTACCGGATGATTGGCGCCATGGTGGCCATGGCTCATCTTCACCGTTTGTGCGCCGCTGGCCAGCGCCAGCAACTGGTGGCCAAGGCAAATACCGAAGACCGGGATCTCGGTCTCCAGAAACGCCTGGATGGCGCTGATGGCGTAGTCGCAGGGCTCGGGGTCTCCCGGACCGTTGGAAAGGAAGATGCCATCCGGGTTCATCCCCAGCACTTCCTCGGCCGGCGTCTGGGCCGGCACCACGGTCAGCCGGCAGCCCCGAGAGGCCAGCATGCGCAGGATGTTGCGCTTCATCCCGTAATCGTAGGCGACGACGTGATAGGGCCGCTCGTCCTGAGAGACATCGGCATACCCGCTGCCCAGCGTCCACTCACCTTCGCTCCACTCATAGGGCTCGGCGCAGGAGACGACCTTGGCCAGATCCATGCCCTTCAGGCCGGGAAAGGCCCTGGCCGCTTCCAGGGCTCGCGCCTCGGCATCCTCGCCCTCGGCGTCGGAGCCGGCCAGGATGGCGCCATTCTGGGAGCCCTTGTCGCGCAGCAGGCGAGTCAGCCGGCGGGTATCGATATCGGCGATGCCCAGCACGTTCTGCTGCGCCAGATAATCTGACAACGACTGCTCACAACGAAAACTGCTGGCCAGCAGCGGCAGGTCGCGAATCACCAGCCCGGCGGCAGCGATGCTCGAAGACTCCACATCCTCGCTGTTGACGCCGGTATTACCAATGTGTGGATAGGTCAGGGTGACGATCTGACGGCTGTAGGACGGATCGGTGAGGATCTCCTGGTAGCCTGTCATGGCCGTATTGAACACCACCTCACCGCTGGTTTGCCCATCGGCGCCAATGGCGGTGCCATGAAACACACTGCCATCTTCCAGGGCCAGTATCGCGGGTTTGCTCAATGCAACGTCCTCCCATATGTTTACAGACAGCTATAAGAGCCAGCTCGTCAAGGAATGCTTCTCGAATGGCGCTCGACAGCCAGGGTGAGCCCGACAGCCTCCGATTCTCGCCTGGCTGTTACCCGCAAAAAAGCGGGACGAAACCCGACGATAAAGACCGGTTTCATCCCGCTTGTTGTCATTCGCTCGGAATGCTGGGCCGACGCAACAAGCGTTTGCGCGGCGATAGCCGGCGCCCGGCCAAAATTTGTGGGATTCTAAAGCATCCGACGCCGTTCGGCTACCCTTCAATCCAGCCCGATGACGTCCTGCATGTCATAACGCCCTGCCGGCTGGCCGGCCAACCAGCGTGCCGCCCGCACGGCGCCCTTGGCGAAGGTCATGCGGCTGGAGGCCTTGTGGGTAATCTCGATGCGCTCGCCCTCGGTGGCGAACATCACGGTATGCTCACCGACGATGTCACCGGCCCGCACCGTGGCGAAACCGATCTCCTTGTCGCTGCGCGGGCCGCACTGCCCGACACGCTCGAAGACCCCATCGGTTTTCAGGTCACGCCCCAGGGCATCGGCCACCACCTCGCCCAGCTTCAGGGCGGTGCCGGAGGGCGCATCCACCTTGTGGCGATGATGGGATTCGATGATCTCGATATCGTAGCCCTCGTCGCCCAACGCCCGGGCGGCGGTCTCGAGCAGCTTGAACGTCAGATTGACGCCAACGCTCATGTTGGGCGCGAAGACCAAGGGCAGCCGGTCGCGATAAGCGTCCAACTCTGCCAGCTCCTCGTCAGAAAGCCCGGTGGTGCCAATCACCATGCGCTTGCCATGCTCGGCACAGGCCGACAGGTTGTCCAGCGTCACCCGGGGCGCGGTGAAGTCGATCAACACATCGAAGTCATCGGCGATCGCCGCCAGCGAATCGGCGGCCATCACGCCCAGCTTGCCGCTGCCGGCCAGCTCGCCGATATCAGCGCCGACCAGCGAACTGCCCGGCGAGACGGTGCCACCGGCGAGCGTGGCCTCGGCGTCCTGCTGCACGGCGTTGACCAGGGTGCGGCCCATGCGGCCGGCGACACCGGCGATGGCAATACGGGTCATGCGAACTCCTCGCGAGGCTCGATCCAATAGAATGGCCGCAGTATAACAACACCGTGCCGGGGCGTCTGCGACACGCGCCTGTCACACGGCCGGCACAGGCCTGTGGCAGACTGGCCCCTCGCTACGCCATCACCGCCGAGACTGCCATGCCCCGAATGCCGACATCACGCCGCGCCCTCGGCGCCCTGCCGCTCGCCATCCTGTTCATGACACTGCTCGCGCCCCTGCCGGGCTGCGCCAACCACGCCCGTGTCGTCCCCCTGGCCGGTGTCGGTGCCGATATCACGCCACCGCCGCGGGTAGAGCTCTGCGGCACGCTCTCCCTGCCCAGCCACTGGCCGGACGGCACGCCGGTCAACGGCCTCTCCGACCTGGCCTGGGAGCGCGACACAGGCTTGCTGTACATGCTGTCGGACCGTGGCTGGCTGCACCGGGCTCGCCCACGCTTCGAGGACGGGCAACTGGTCGGCCTCTCGCCCATCGACAGTCATCGACTGCGCGACGGCGATGGCATCCCGCTTGAGGGCTCGGCAGCTGACGCCGAGTCCCTCTCGCTGCTGCACGGCACCAATGGCAAGCTCGGCGACAGCGAGTTCTGGGTCAGCTTCGAGCGCGACCACCGCCTGCAGCGCTTCGAGCGTGACGGCAGCCCCCTGACGGCGCCCATCCGCCCCGCCCAAGCGGCCGACGCGGCGCCCAACAAGGGCATGGAGGCCATGACCGAACTCCCGAAGCATGGCCTCATTCTCGGCCTGGAGTCGCCCCCGCCCGGCGCCGCCCCGGGTGAAACGCGCCTTTTCACCCTCGATGGCAAGCAGTGGCGCTATCCCCTGGCCGCCCCGACCGGCAGCGCCCTGACCGAGCTCACCGCCGACGGCGACGACCTGGTGGCCCTCGAACGCGCCTTCGCGCCACCGGCACCGCTGGTGATCAGCCTGCGCCGCGTGCGGCTCGGCGAGCCGCCCGAGCTCGATGTCGAGACCCTGGCCAGTTTCTCCAGCGCCGACGGCTGGTGGCTGGACAACATGGAAGGCCTCACGCGACTCGATGACGGCCGCCTGCTGCTGCTCAGCGATGACAATGCCAGCCCGCTGCAGCGCAGCCTGCTAGTCTGCCTGCGTCCGCGCTGAGTCACCGGCCTTCCGCTCCGTACCGGCGTCATGGCGTAGCAACAGCGCAATGGCGGCCAACACCATGAGGCTGCCAGGCAACCAGACCCAATCGAGACTTTGCGGTGCGCGCAAAAAGAGCACGAGCATGGAAACAAAAGGCACCAGATAACCGTAGGCGGTGATCGCTCCGGGCGTCAGCACCAGGGTCGCGCGCTGCATCAACCAGAAGGTCAGGGCACTGGAGAACAGCCCCAGGTAGACGAGCAGCAGCGCATCGGACCAGGTCATCGCCGCAAACTGCGACACCGGCTCCACCAGCACCCCCAGAACACCGATCAGCACACCGCCCAGCCCTAGGCTCCAGAAGGTGCGCACCGCCGCCGAGGCCGGCAATCGCCCGACATTCAACCCCCACTTGGAGAGCACCGGATAGAGTGCCGAGCAGACGCAGCCGACGAAGAACACCGCCTCGCCAACACCGAACCGCATCTGGCCGCCACGCACCAGCGCCTCGGCATAAGCCAAGGCCAGGGCACCGACAGCACCCAGTGCGAGAATCGCCGGCAACCGCCAGGCCAACCGTTCCACGCGCAACCCAAGCCCCAGCCCATAGGCAAGCAGCGGGACGGTGACATAAAGCGTCGCCATGGAGAGCGCCGTGGCGTGATGGGCAGCCCAGAACATGGCGCCGAAAAAGCCCGCCAGACAAAGGCCCATCAGGACATACACCGGCGCGGCACGGCGTGCCAGGGCAAAACCCTCGACCCGATGCGCCAGCGGCCACAGGCCCAGGCAGGCAATGGCAAAACGCAGGGCGGTGAGCAGCATCGGCGGCAACTCACCCATCAGCCCCACGGCAGGAAATGACAGGCCCACCAATGCCGCCCAGAGCAGCATGCCCAGATGGGCGGTGCGGGCCGTCACGACTCAGTTCTCCCAGATGATATCCAGGGATTCCTTGCCGGACATGCGTTCGAGGTGGCTCGCCACCACGCCTTCCAGGCGATCGAGCCCCTCCTCGTCCAGGGACTCGACCGCCACCTTGAGCTTGCCTTCCTCAGCGCGCAGCAGGCAGCTCCCGTTGTCGAAGGTGATCCGACCCTCCTCACCTTCCTGCTCCACCTCAAGCTTGTGCGCCCAGTGCTTGCACAACCGGTTGATCAGTTTCTCGCCCGAATCGGTAACGATCTCCGCACGTGAAATCGGCATGACGCCCTTCCTCTATCCTTGACCATGAGTCTTCAGCCTATGACGGCGTTCCCCCCGAACACCAGCCCCACCATCGCAAACTTTCCGTTCGCCCGCACGAAACGACGCTCGACACCCACAAGCCTCTCTACTCGACAACCCCAGGTCTCTCGACAACCCCCGGCGATTGCGCCACACTGCCCGACCACTGCGAATAGGAACGATCTGCAACGGAGAAAGCGATATCTCCGAGCTTGCCGACGTCCCGCACCCTCGATACCGACGACTCCCTCAGCGAGTGACGAAGCCTCATGCACACCTCCCTGCTCAAGACCCTCGGCGGCATCGCCCTCACCCTGGGCGGTGCCGTCGCCCAGGCCGACGAGATCACCGTCACCGACGTTGCCGGCCGTGAGGTCACCGTCGACGCTCCCATGGACCGTGTAATCCTCGGCGAGGGCCGGCAGATCTATCTGCTCGGCGCCCTGCAGCCGGAAGACCCGTTCGCACACGTCGTCGGCTGGCGCGAGGACTTTTCCCAGGCCGACCCGGACAACTATGCCCGCTATGCCGCCAAGTTCCCCGAACTGAAAGACATTCCGACCTTCGGTGGCTTCAAGGACGGCACCTTCGATGTCGAGCAGGCCGCCGCCCTCGAACCGGACGTCGTGCTGATGAACCTCGAGGCCAAGTCCGCCACCGAGGACGCTGCCTATGACGATAAGCTCGCCGAGCTGGGCATTCCCATCCTTTACGTCGACTTCCGCGAGGCACCGCTCGAGCACACCATCCCGTCCATGCGACTGATGGGCAAACTGCTGGGCAAGCAAGAGGCCGCCGAAGACTTCATCGACTTCGCCGAGGCACAGATGGCACGCGTCACCGAGACCATCGAGAGTGCCGCCCCCGAGCGTCCGCGCGTCTTCGTCGACCGCGCCGGCGGCTATTCGGAAGACTGCTGCATGAGCTTCGGCCCCGGCAACTTCGGCGAATACGTCGAGCTCGCCGGCGGCACCAATATCGCCAAGGACATCATTCCGAACACCTTCGGCTCGCTGAACCCCGAACAGATCATCGCCGCCGATCCGCAGCAGGTCGTGGTGACCGGTGGCAACTGGAATGCCTACGTGCCCGGCGGCGACTGGGTCGGCGTGGGCCCCGGCGCCGACATGACGGCCGCTCGTGCCAAGCTCGAGGCGCTGACCGAACGCACCGCCATGACCGGCATCGAAGCCGTCGAGAACGACAACTTCCACGCCATCTGGCACCAGTTCTACAACAGCCCCTACTATTTCGTCGCCGTGCAGCAACTGGCCAAGTGGTTCCACCCCGAGCTCTTCGCCGACCTCGACCCCGAAGCGACAATGGAAGAGCTTCACAGTCGCTTCCTGCCGGTGGACTACGAGCCGGGTTACTGGGTCTCGCTGAAGGAACACTGAGATGCACGCCTCGCCTCCCGATCAGGCCACTGCCGCGACGCCTTCCACGCTCCAGGGCCGCGGCTTCTACCGCCGGCTGGTGATACGGCGCCAGTTGACCCTCGCCGCCCTGACGCTGGCGCTGTGTCTGAGCCTGTGCATCGACCTCGCCCTGGGGCCGGCCCGCTTCGGCCTGGGCGAGGTGATCACCGCCCTGCTCGACCCGGCATCCGCCAGCCAGCAGGTTCGGGTGATCCTCTGGGATATCCGCATGCCGGTGGCGCTGATGGCACTGGTGGTCGGTGCCAGCCTGTCGGTAGCCGGCGCCCAGATGCAAACTATCCTCAGCAACCCCCTGGCCAGCCCCTTCACGCTGGGCATCTCCGCCGGGGCCAGCTTCGGCGCCGCCCTGGCGCTGGCCTTCGGCGTGGCGATCGTGCCCGCCGCGATCGAGTACGTGATCCCCATCAACGCCTTTGTCATGGCCATGCTGACGGCCTTCGCGATTCATGCGCTGAGCCTCAAGCGCGGCGTGACTATCGAGACCATCGTGCTGCTGGGCATCGCCATGGTGTTCATTTTCAATTCGTTGATGGCGCTGATCCAGTTCTTCGCCAGCCAGCAAGCGGTGGCCGCGGTGGTCTTCTGGACCATGGGCAGCCTGACCAAGGCCACCTGGCCCAAGGTGGCCATCGCCGCCGGCATACTAGCGGTGGTGCTGCCATTGCTCGCTCGCCACGGCTGGGCGCTCACCGCCATGCGGCTGGGCGATGCCAAGGCCGAGAGCCTGGGCGTAAAGCCCCGGGCGCTGCGCCTGGAAGTGCTGGTGCTGGTCTCGCTGCTCGCCGCCATCGCCGTGGCCTTCGTCGGCACCATCGGCTTCATCGGCCTGGTCGGGCCGCATATCGCCCGCCTGCTGATGGGCGAGGATCAGCGCTTCTTCCTGCCCGGCGCGGCACTGTGCGGTGCCCTGATCCTCTCCGTCGGCTCGGTGCTGTCGAAGATCATCCTGCCCGGCACCATCATCCCCATCGGGATCATCACCTCGCTGGTGGGCATTCCGTTCTTCCTGTTCCTCGTCCTCAATCACAAGAAATCCGCATGGTAACGCTCACGCTCGACCGCCTGACGGCCCACTACGGCCGCCACCAGATTCTTTCCGAGATCACCACGCCGCCGCTCGAGGGCGGCCGGGTCGTCGCCCTGCTCGGCCCCAATGCCGCCGGCAAGTCCACGCTCTTTCGGCGCATCCTCGGATTGATCGGTGGCGGGGGCAGCGTACGAATCGACGGCGCCACCCGCGAACGGCCGCTGGCTTACATGCCGCAGGATACCGGCGCCAATGCCGTGCTGAGTGTCTACGAATCGGTGCTGCTGGCCCGCATGCAGGGGCGCGGCCTGAAGGTGCAGAGCGAGGATCTGGCCGAAGTCGACCGCGCCCTGCGCGAGCTGGGCATCAGCGAGCTGGGGGAGCGCGACATCGGTGACTTGAGCGGCGGCCAGCGCCAGTTGGTCGGGGCGGCCCAGGCACTGGTGCAGGACCCCGAGATCCTGCTACTCGACGAGCCCACCTCGGCGCTGGACCTGCATCGTCAGATCCAACTGCTGTCGATCCTCAGGCGGCTCGCCCGGGAACGCCACATGCTGGTCCTGGCCGCCCTGCACGATCTCGGCCAGGCGCTGCGCTTCACAGATGAGGCGATCATGCTGGAGAACGGCCGACTGATTGCCTGCGGCCCAACCGGCGAGGTCGTCACCCCCGAGCTGCTGCGCCAAGTCTACCGCGTGGAGAGCCGCATCGAAGCCTGCTCGCGAGGGGAGCCCCAGCTCATCGTCGAAGCCGCCACCTAAACCGCCGCCCCTCCAGGGCCGCCAGTCCGGCGCCGCCCAGCACCAGGGGCAACGCCACCAGGAATCCCGGCGACAGAGGCAAACCAAAGATCAACAGGTCGGCCAGCACCGGCCAGATCAGCGCGATGTACTCGAAGGGCGCCAGGCGCGACACCTCGGCAAAGCGCAGCGCCAGCGTCATGCAAATATGCGCCGCCCCGCCAAACAGGCCAGCCAGGATCAACAGCGACAACGTCGTTCCCGACACCCCGACCCAGCCCAGCGGCCAGGTCGCCAGCCCCGCCAGGGCAGTGACCAGCACGAAATAGAAGGCGATGGAGGCCGGCGTCTCGGTGAGCGAGATGCGCCGCACCGTGACCAACGCTCCCGCTGTCAGCAAGGCGGCCAGAATGCCCAGGGCATACCCCGGCAGGCGCTCGGCCTGTTCTCCGCTGCCCAGCTCGGGCACCACCAGCGCCGCCACACCGCCCAGCACCAGCGCCAGAGCCGCCGCCCGATGCCGGGTGAAACGCTCCCCCAGCAGGAACACGCCACCCACCGCCATGGCCACCGGCGCCAGTTGCGCCAGCAGCGTGGCCTCGGCCACCGGCAGCCTGGCTACCGCAGCGAAGGAGGCGAACATCGCCGCCGCCCCCAGCCCCGAGCGCAGCAGGTGCCCGGCGGGACGCCGCGTCGCCAGGGCACGGGGGAACTCGTGCCGCCAGATCATGAAGACGACGATGGGCAACAGCGCAAAGGCCGAGCGAAAGAACACGGTCTGCCCCAGCGGCACCTCCGTGCTCACCACCTTGACGCACACCATCATCCCCGTGAACAGCACACCGGAGCAAAGCCTGAGGAGAATGCCGGCCAGCGGCCGATCCGTGGCACTGGTCATGAAATTCCTTGCCGATAGACCTGTGTCAGGCCATGCGCCCCCAGGCTGGCCAGCAGGCCACCGCCCAGGCGCTGGGCAAGGCGCGTCGAGCCCCGCGGCCCTTGCAACCAGCGACGCAAGGGCGCGGCCAGCATTACCACGACCACATCAGCCGAGGAGAACAGGACGTTCGCGACAATGCCTAGCCACAACAGTTGCCAGCCCATGGCCATGCCGGCTTCCGGCTGCGCGAACTGCGGCAGGAAAGCCACGAAGAACAGCGCCGTCTTCGGGTTGAGTATCTCGACCAGCATGCTGTCGGCCAACACGCGGCGGACGCCCTTGCCCGTGCCGTCCGGCGCCTCGGGCGAGCCGATACCGCGCTGCCACAGGCGCATGCCGACCCACAGCAGATAACAGCCGCCGATGATCTTCATTGCCACGTAGGCAGGCGGTACCGCGGCAAACAGTGCCGCCAGCCCCAGCGCCGCCGCCACCACATGCACATAGCAGCCAAGGTGCACGCCCAGCACCGCGCAAAACCCCGCACGTCGCCCTCGCCCCAGCGTCTGGGCAGCGGTATACAGCATGGCGGGACCGGGCAGATAGGCGAAACCCAGGGCGGCAATCACAAAGGCGAGCCATTCCATGACGCGAATTCCTCATCGACAGGGCGACCCATTACGGTAGAGTGCCGGACACACAAAGAAAAGCCCCCGCCGAAGGAACGGCGGGGGCGGTGGTGACGCCCTTCAGCACCGGCGTTTCAACACCAGTGCTTCAACACCCCATGCTCAGGGCTTCATGTCTTCGAAGAACTTCTTCACGCCATCGAAGAAGTTGCTCTTCTTCGGCGAGTGATGGCTCTTGCTGCCGTCCAGGCTTTCCTGGAAGCGACGCAACAGATCCTTCTGCTCCTCGCTGAGCTTCACCGGCGTCTCGACCACTACCCGGCACAGCAGGTCACCGGCGGGACCGCCACGTACCGGCTTCACGCCCTTGCCCTTGAGGCGGAACATCTTGCCGGTCTGGGTCTCGGGTGGAATCTTGAGCTTCACCCGACCATCCAGGGTCGGCACTTCCAACTCGCCGCCGAGGGTGGCGTCGACGAAGTTGATCGGCACTTCGCACTGCAGGTGACGGCCTTCACGCTCAAAGATATGGTGCGGCTTGATCGCCACCTGGACGTACAGGTCACCGGGCGGCCCGCCGTTGATGCCGGCCTCGCCCTCGGCGTTGAGGCGAATGCGGTCGCCGGTATCGACGCCGGCCGGAATCTTCACCGACAGGGTGCGCGTTTCGCGCTCCCGGCCTTCACCGTTGCACTTGTGGCACGGCACCTTGATGTGCTGACCGCTGCCGTGGCAGGTCGGGCAGGTCTGCTGCACGGCGAAGAAGCCCTGCTGCATGCGTACCTGACCCATACCGTTACAGGTCGGGCAGGTCTCCTTGCTGGATCCCGGCTCGGCGCCATCGCCATCACAGCGCTCGCACTCGACGTGACGCGGCACGCGAATATCCACGCTGGTGCCCGCCACGGCGCTCTCGAGATCGAGCTCGAGGTTGTAGCGCAAGTCGCTGCCACGCTGCGGGGCATTCGGGTTGCGACGCCCCCCGCCACCACCGAAGATATCGCCGAAGACATCACCGAAGATATCGCTGAAGCCGCCGGCACCCGCACCGCCGAAGCCACCGCCGCCGGCCTGGCCGTCGACGCCGGCATGGCCGAACTGGTCATAGGCCGCGCGCTTCTCACTATCGGTCAGGACCTCATAGGCCTCGGAAACCTCGCGGAACTTCTCCGCCGAGGTGTCATCGTCCGGATTACGGTCCGGATGGTATTTCTGTGCCAGGCGTCGGTAGGCCTTCTTGATCTCTTTCTGATCGGCCCCGCGCTCTATGCCCAGCACCTCGTAATAGTCACGCTTGGACATGTGTCTGTCCGCCTCCGTAGCGACGCTGCGCAAACGCCAACGCGGGAGTCGAGCCCCCGCGCTGGTGTCCGCCGTGATTCAGACGTCGTGGTTTACTGCTTCTTCTGGTCGTCGTTGACTTCCTCGTACTCGGCGTCGACCACGTCGTCTTCCGTCTTCTTCTGGCCGTCGGCCTGCTCGCCGGCATCGGCACCCGGCTGCTGGCCGGCTTCCTCGGCCTGGTCGGCATACATCTTCTGGGCCAGGTTGCCGGACGCCTCGGTCAGGGTGTCGAGCTTGGCTTGGATGTCGTCCTTGTCGTCACCCTTGGCCGCTTCCTCGAGCTCGCTGGCGGCATTCTCGATGGCCTGCTTCTCTTCGTCGGTCGCCTTGTCGCCAGCTTCCTCGAGGGTCTTGCGAGCGGCGTGAACCATGCCGTCAGCCTGGTTGCGCAGCGCCACCAGCTCCTCGAACTTCTTGTCTTCGTCGGCGTGGGCCTCGGCGTCCTGGACCATCTGCTCGACTTCTTCGTCAGACAAGCCGCTGGACGCCTTGATGACGATCGACTGTTCCTTGCCGGTGGCCTTGTCCTTGGCGGACACGTTGAGGATGCCGTTAGCGTCCAGGTCGAAGGCGACCTCGATCTGCGGCACACCGCGCGGCGCCGGCGGAATGTCGGCCAGGTCAAAACGACCCAGGGACTTGTTGCCGGTGGACTGCTTGCGCTCGCCCTGCAGCACGTGAATGGTCACGGCTGTCTGGTTGTCGTCCGCGGTCGAGAAGGTCTGGGTCTTCTTGGTCGGGATCGTGGTGTTCTTCTCGATCAGCGGCGTCATCACGCCACCCAGGGTCTCGATGCCCAGGGTCAGCGGGGTGACGTCGAGCAGCAGCACGTCCTTGACGTCGCCGCCCAGCACGCCGCCCTGGATCGCGGCACCCACGGCCACGGCTTCATCCGGGTTGACGTCCTTGCGGGCGTCCTTGCCGAAGAACTCGGCGACCTTGGCCTGAACCATCGGCATGCGGGTCTGGCCGCCCACCAGGATGACATCGTCGATATCGGAAGCGGACAGGTCGGCATCGGCCAGTGCGGTCTTGCACGGCTTCAGCGAGCGCGCCACCAGGTCTTCTACCAGCGACTCGAGCTTGGCCCGGGTCACCTTGACGTTGAGGTGCTTGGGACCGGTGTTGTCGGCGGTGATGTAGGGCAGGTTGACCTCGGTCTGCTGCGCGCTGGACAGCTCGATCTTGGCCTTCTCGGCGGCTTCCTTGAGGCGCTGCATGGCCAGGTTGTCGCCGGACAGGTCGATGCCGCTGTCAGACTTGAACTGGTCGACCAGGTAGTTGATCAGCGCCAGGTCGAAGTCTTCGCCGCCCAGGAAGGTGTCACCGTTGGTGGCCAGCACCTCGAACTGGGTCTCGCCGTCCACATCGGCCACCTCGATGATCGAGATGTCGAAGGTACCGCCGCCCAGATCATAGACCGCGATGGTCTTGTCGCCACGGGCCTTGTCCATGCCATAGGCCAGCGCAGCCGCCGTCGGCTCGTTGATGATGCGCTTGACCTCGAGACCGGCGATGCGGCCGGCATCCTTGGTAGCCTGACGCTGGCTGTCGTTGAAGTAGGCCGGCACGGTGATGACTGCCTCGGTGACGGTCTCACCCAGGTAGTCCTCGGCGGTCTTCTTCATCTTCTTCAGCACTTCGGCGCTGACCTGGGGCGGCGCCAGCTTGTTGCCCTTGACCTCGACCCAGGCGTCGCCGTTGTCGGCCTCGGCGATGGTGTAGGGCACCATCTTGATGTCCTTCTGGACGACGTCGTCCTGGAAGCGACGGCCGATCAGGCGCTTGATGGCATAAAGCGTGTTCTGGGGATTGGTGACCGCCTGGCGCTTGGCCGCCTGTCCCACCAGCGTCTCGCCGTCGTCGGTGTAGGCGATGATGGACGGGGTCGTGCGCGCGCCTTCGGCGTTCTCGATCACCTTGGCGCCGTCGCCGTCAAGTACGGCCACGCAGGAGTTGGTGGTCCCCAGGTCAATACCGATGATGCGTCCCATAGGAAATCCTCGAAATATCGATGTTGCAGATTCGTTCATGTGCGCGGCGTTCGCCGCGGGGTTGCCGACTATCTGGGGGCCCTCGGCGCCTTTTCAAGGGCTCCGGGCCGCTTTTCGGCACGAAATGTCACTCGCTGGCCTGACTGACCACCACCATCGCCGGGCGGACCAGACGACCATTGAGCAGATAGCCTTTCTGGATCACGTCCATCACGGAGTTGGGATCCAGTTCGGCGTTGGGCACCATGGTCACGGCCTCGTGGTACTGCGGATCGAACGGCTCTCCGGCAGGATCGACCACTTCGACGCCGAACTTGCCCAGCACATCGAGCTGCAGCTTCAGCGTCATCGACACCCCTTCGCGATGGGTCTCGCTCGCGCCGTCCTGCATGGCATCGAGCGCCTTCTCGAGGCTGTCGACCACGGGCAGCAGTTCCTTGACGAACTTCTCCAGCGCAAACTTGCGGGCCTTCTCGGCCTCCTGCTCAGCGCGTCGACGAATGTTCTGCGCTTCGGCGGCGGCCCGCAGCGACTGGTCCTTGGCATCGGCCAGGCTCTGCTCGAGCTCCTCGACCTTGGCGGCCAGGACTTCGGCCTCCGGGTTGTCCGTCGACTCGCCTTCTACCTGCGTCTGCTCGGCGTCCTCGATGGCGCCCTCGAGCTCACCTTCCACGGGCTCCGGCTCTCCTTGGGCGTCGGCGTCCTGCTGTTGACGAGCAAGCTCGTCGTCCAGTGGCGTCTGCGGATCTTTGGCCATGCGTGCCTCCTGAAATGACAGTCGGCGGCCCTGGGCCGCCTGAAGACATGTTGTCGGGGTGAATCGTCGTTGCGGGGTTATATGGGGCTGACCTTGTGGAACTCAAGGCATCGAAATATGTGGATTGCAGCCGTGCGTTGTTGCGGGACATGAACTACTGTATAAACGCACAAGGCAATGGATGAATAACCAGTAGATTCAGACAAGCCCCGGGGGAAGCATCATGCTGACAGAGCTCGCCATTCGCGATTTCGCCATCGTCGATCACCTGGCGCTCGAGCTGGAGGGCGGCATGACCGCCATCACCGGCGAGACCGGGGCCGGCAAATCCATCCTGCTCGGCGCCCTCGGCCTGTGCCTCGGCGAGCGGGCCGATGCCGGCAGCGTCCGCCATGGCTGCGAGCGCGCCGATCTCTCCGCCCGCTTCGATATCGCCGAGCTGCCGGCCGCCCGGGCCTGGCTCGACGAACGCGAGCTACCAAGCGACGACTGCCTGTTGCGTCGCGTGGTGACCCGCTCCGGCCGCTCCAAGGCTTGGATCAATGGTCAGCCCGCCACGGTGGCGGACCTCAAGGCACTGGGCGACCAGCTGATCGAGATCCATGGCCAGCACGCCCACCAGGGCTTGCTGCGCGAGGAAACCCACCTGCATCTGCTCGACGACTTCGCCAGCCACGACGACGCGGTGCGCGACATGGCGGCGACCTTTTTCGCCTGGCGCGAGAGCCATCAGCGTCTCAAGCGGCTCTCGGAGGATAACGACGAGATTCGTGCCCGCCTCCAGCTATTGCGTTATCAGGTCGAGGAACTCGACCAACTGGCCCTCGCCGAGAGCGAGCTCGAAGGCCTGGAGTCGGAACAGGAAACCCTGGCACACGCCGAGGAACGCCTGCGTGAGGCCCAATTCGCCGCCCAATGCTGCGACAGCGACGAAGGCGGCGCCCTGCCGCTGCTCCACCAGGCGGTAAACCGACTGTCGGCACTACCCGGCAGCGAGCGCGGCGCCCTGGCCGATGCCTTGAGCATGCTGGGCGACGCCTGCATCCAGGTGGAAGAAGCTGGGCGCGAGCTCAATCATTTCGCCGCCGGCGTGGAACTGGACCCTGAGCGCCTGGCCTGGGTCGAGGAACGCCTTGGCGAAGTGCATCGCATCGCCCGCAAGCATCAGGTAGCACCCAATGAACTGGTCTCGCTGCACCAGCGCCTCACCGAGGAACTGGCCGAACTGGAAGGTGGCGACGGCGACCTCGACGCCCTGGTCGCCGAGGTCGAGAACCTGAAACAGGCCTGGCGGCAACGGGCCGAGGCGGTAAGCGCCACACGCCGCAAGGCCGCCCAACGCTTCGGCAAGGCCGTGCAGGAACAACTGGCCTTTCTGGCCATGGGCAAGGCTTCTTTCGATGTCGAGCTGACACCCCGCGACACCCCGTCTCCCGAGGGGCTCGAGCGCGCCCGCTTCACGATCAGCGCCAACCCCGGCCAGCCCGCTCGCCCCTTGACCAAGGTCGCCTCCGGCGGCGAACTCTCCCGGATCAGCCTGGCCATTCAGGTGGTCGCCGCCCAGCACTCCACCACACCGAGTCTGGTCTTCGACGAAGTCGATGTCGGCATCTCCGGGGCCACCGCCGAGGTCGTCGGCCAACTCCTGCGGCGCCTGGGCAAGAGCGGCCAGGTAATGACCGTGACCCATCTGCCCCAGGTCGCCGCCCAGGCCCATCAGCATCTGCACATCGCCAAGCAGGCCGAAGACGAGACCACTCTGACGCACATGGCGTTGCTCGACGAAGCCGGTCGAGTCGGCGAACTGGCCCGCATGCTGGGCGGCATGAAGCTGACCGACCAGACCCTGGCACACGCCCGCGAGATGCTCGACGCCAGTCAGCGCGCCCATCACTGATCGCTCGGACACAAGACGGCACCCCAATCTACTCGATCAGGGCGCCGTCTTCGCTTGCTGTACTCAGCGAGTCAGCTTGCTCACTTCTTGCCGGATGATTCCTGGCGCGTCACCCCGGAACCCTTGGGGCGCACATAGAGCACCAGGGCATGGTCCACGAGTTCATACCCATGCTCTTCGGCGATTTCCTGCTGACGACGCTCGATGGTGTCATCGAAGAATTCGATGATCTCGCCGCTGTCCAGGCACACCATGTGATCATGGTGCTCTTCCTGGGTCAGCTCGAAGACGGCATGACCGCCATCGAAGTTGTGACGAGTCACCAGACCGGCGGTCTCGAACTGTGTCAGCACGCGATAGACGGTGGCCAGGCCAACGTCTTCGCCCGCCTCGAGTAGGGTCTTGTAGACATCCTCGGCGCTCAGGTGGTGTTGTCCCGTGGCGTTCTCGAGAATGTGCAGTATCTTGACGCGCGGCAGGGTCACTTTCAGACCGGCCTTGCGTAATTCATGGTTCTGGTCGGCCATGGTTGCTCTTCGCAGTATCAGGTAGGGTCGGGTATGATCGACCAAAACCACGATAGTGAAGAACAGGCGCAAATGCAAAAGCTGACTCGCACCGTCACCCTTACCGTCGCCCTGACCCTGGTCAGTGGCTGCAGCTATTTCGGCGTGTACAAGCGCGACCTGGCCCAGGGCAACCTGGTGACCCCCGCCATGGCCGAACAACTGCAACCCGGCATGACCCGCCAGCAAGTGGTCAACCTGATGGGCAGCCCGATGCTCGAGGCGCCCTTCGAAGCCCAGCAGTGGGATTACGTCTATCGCCTGGACAAGGCCTATGGCGGCATCGAGCAACGCCGCCTCACATTGACCTTCCAGGGCAACCGTCTGGCAGACATCGAACGGCATGGCGATTTTTCGCGTCCGCCATCGGTCGCCAACGAGCGTGGCATCGGCCCGACGGACTCCGCTATCGAGCAGGCGGGCAATCTGCTCAACGCACGCCCCGGGGAAGACTGACCCGTCCTCAGCCCCGCTTGTCCGCGGCGCGGGACGCCCGTGCCGCCTTGGGATCGATACGCAGAGGCCGGTAGACTTCCACCCGATCGCCCTCTTGCAATATGTATCGCTCCGGGTCGCGCAATGCCTTGCCGAAGATGCCGAGCGCGGCATTCTCGAAGGTCTCGGGCGGCTCATCGGGGAAGTGGCGTGCCAGATTGGCCTTGCGCACTGCCTCGCGGGCAGAGGTGCCCGCGGGCAGCGTCAGGGAAGCGACGCGCTGCCTGCTCGGTAGTGCAAAGGCCACTTCGACGTGGATCATGTCCTGAGCCTCAGCGACCATAGAGCTCATCGGCGCGGCGCGTGAAGGCCTCCACCAACTGGCCCGCCACCTGCTGGAACAACTTGCCGAACGCCATGCCCAGCAGGCGATTGGCGAACTCGAATTCCATCTCCAGGCTGACCTTGCAGGTATCCTCGCCCATGGGCAGGAACAGCCAGCGCCCACGCAGGCGCTTGAAGGGACCATTGACCAACGACAGATCGATGCGCTCGGGCTCCTGCAAATCGTTGCGCGTGGTGAAACTTTGTTCGATACCGGCACGACCCAGCGTCATTTCGCCGACCAGGTGCTCGGCATCCCGTTCAAGCAACCGCGCACGCCGACAGCCCGGCAAGAACTCCGGATAACGTTCGAAATCGTTGACCAGATCGAACATTTGCTGGGGGGTGTGCCGCACCAGGGCGGAACGATTGACCGTTGGCATTGACCTCTCCGCTGACTTCAAGGGGCCCAAGGCGTATCATGAGCGGTTATTTCAGGCCTTGAATGGTATCACGCTTCCCCCCATATCGGAGGGGCAGGCCACCATCGGCAAGACAGAATACGAGGTTCCATGGCCAACAAGAAAGGTAAGGGTCCAGGCAGCAACGCCATCGCCTTGAACAAGAAGGCGCGTTTCGAATACCACATCGACGAGACCTTCGAGGCAGGCCTGGCGCTGGCCGGTTGGGAGGTGAAAAGCCTGCGCGCCGGCAAGGCACAGCTCACCGACACCTACATCCTGGTCAAGAACGGGGAGGCCTGGTTGCTGGGCAGCCACATTACCCCGCTCAACACCGTCAGCACCCACGAGGTGGCCGACCCGACCCGGACCCGCAAGTTGCTGCTGCACCGCAAGGAGATCGCCAGGATCTTCTCGCGAACCCAGGACAAGGGGCACACCTGCGTCCCCCTCAAGCTGTACTGGAAAGGCAGCAAGGTGAAGTGCGAGCTGGCGCTGGTGACCGGCAAGAAGATTCACGACAAGCGAGCCACCGAGAAGGATCGCGACTGGCAGCGGCAGAAGGGCCGCATCCTGCGTGAGCACAACAAGACATAACGCTGTCACACTCATAGCCACTCTGTTAAAATAGCGACGTTACGGGGGCGACATGGCTTCGACGCCGATGACAACCCCTGAGGTGCATGCCGAGAGCGTGATGTATCTCGTAAATCCAACATCACGATTAAATAGTCGCAAACGACGACAACTACGCTCAGGGCGCGCTGGCAGCGTAAAAACTGCTAGCTTCTAGTCCTACCCGGCGGTGATGTGCCCATTCATCACCAAAGGGCACGAGCTCAGACTGATGGGATCGCGGTTGGCTTTGTCCTCGCGTCAATCGTTAAATCTTAGAGGAATCGCGTTTCTGGATCCTGCCCGTCGGAGCCAGCGACGCTAAAGCAAAAGACGGAACTAAGCATGTAGAGCCGATGGGCGAGTGTCGGCGGACGCGGGTTCGATTCCCGCCGCCTCCACCACACAAGCAATGAAAACAGCCACTTACGAGTGGCTGTTTTTGTTTTTGGAGCAGGGCCGCCTTCCCCGCGGCTCCGCGCCGAGCCAAGGCGCAGCTCAGGCGAGCACGTGCGGCATCAATCCCCCTGACGAGATGCGCAACTCCCTCCTAGACTGAAGAGGACATGATCACCGAACGAAGGAGTTCGCCATGTTTCAGTCAATCCTGGTGCCCCTGGATGGTTCGGAGCACTCCCAAATGGCATTGCGTGTCGCCTGCAAGCTAACCCCGCCAACGGGGGCACGCGTCATTCTCTTGCACGTTCCCGAACCGCTGGAGCACGAGCCGCTGCTGGTCTGGGGCATTGGCGCCATCCCCATGGGCTCTACCACGGAACAGCGGGAAAAGGCCGGGCAGTCGCTGCTCGACAAGGCTTCGGAAGAGGCTCGATCCCATGGACTGGACTCGGATGCCATCACGACCAAACTCGCCCACGGCGATCCTCGACAGCTGATCCTGGCCACGGCCAAGGAACAGAACGTCGACGCCATCGTCATGGGCAGCCGAGGCCTGAGCGAGCTCAAGGGGTTGATCGTCGGCAGCATTGCCCACCGCGTCAGCCACGCGGCGAATTGCCGGGTGGTCACCGTCTACTGAATCATCAACCACGGAGTCGGAAAAGCACGAACGCTTTTCCGGCGGCTGCCGCCACGCTTCCCCTGCCCTGCGCGCACAACAAGCGCCTCGCAGGCGCTTCTCAATCCCCGGCGATATCGCGCAGGATGGCGCACAAGTGGCGAACGGGCTCGCTGAGCGCCTCGTTCTTGCGCGTCAGGATGCCGAACGGGGAGAGCGTCTTACCGACCGAAATCGGCAGCGCCTTGATCAGCCCGATTTCGAGATAGTCGCGCAACACCGATTCGGGCATCACCAGCACGCCATCGCTGCGCTTGACCAACTGCAAGGCCGCAAAGATCGACCCGCATTCGATGATGTCGCGCGGCGACATCAGGCCCGCCAGCTCGAATTCTTTTTCCAGAACCTGTCGCGCCGGGCTCTCCAGCGGCTGCAGGATCCAGGGCCAGGCTTCCAACAGCGTCGCCAGCGACAGCGATGCCTCATCGGCCAGGGGATGGTCGTGACGCACCACGGCCAACATCGTCTCGTTGCCCAGTGACTCGAAGTCGAACTGGTTATGCTGAAGCGCAGTCACGTAGCGAGCGATGGCGATATCGATCTTGTTCTGGGCCAGCAGTTCCACGAGCTGGTCACTGGTCTCGCCCAGCAGTCGCACCTGCAACAGCGGACGCTGACGCTTCATCTCGATCACCGCCTCCGCCACCAGATCGGGCGCCGCTCCCATGATGGCTCCCAATACCAATTGCCCCTGGTCGCCCAGTTGATGCCGATGCAGTGACTCGGCGCAGCGGTTCAAGCGGTTCAGTGCACCATGGGCGAATTCGATCAGCACCTCGCCCAGGCGCGTCGGCTGTACACCGCGCGTGGTGCGCTCGAAGAGCCGGCATTCGAAGGTCGCCTCGATTTCACGCAGCATGCGCGTCGCCGCCGGCTGCGACATGTTCAGAGCCCTCGCTACCTGATGCAGGTTGCGGTGCTCATCGAGTAACGCGATCAACAGCAAGTGCTTGTAACGCAGCCGGTTGAGCAGCGCCGCGTGACGCATCGACTCCGACATGACACCTCTCTTTATGCCTGACACCCGGGCTCACGATAACGGGAAGCTATTTCTTCATGACCCATTCGACATTGGTCTAATTCAGCTCCACCCCTCCAGTTTCAAGGACTCTCTGAAGAGCCCATGAAGCCTCGCCTCCACGGCAATTGATAATGAAAAGGTATCACACGGGACGAGCTCTGCATTAGCCAGCCGCCGCTATCGCGCGTATCTATTCCCCCACACCTTTTTCATTCGTCATCCATTGAAGGGACAGCATCATGCCGATGCCCACCATCAAGCACATCCGTGCCTATACCGTCCGCGGCGGCGGCGCCGATTACCACGACCAGGGCGACGGCCACTGGATCGATGGCCAGATATCGACCCCGATGAGCAAGTACCCCGAGTACCGCATGACACGCAAGAGCTTCGGGCTGAATGTGCTCGGCACGCTGGTGGTCGAGGTCGAGGCCAGCGACGGCACTACCGGCTTCGCAGTAACCACCGCCGGCGAGATTGGCGCCTTCATCGTCGAAAAGCACCTGGCACGCTTCGTCGAGGGCCAGCGCGTCACCGACATCGAGCGCATCTGGGACCAGATGTTCCATGCCACCCTCTTCTACGGTCGCAAGGGCGTGGTGCTCAACACCATCTCCGGCGTCGACCTCGCGCTCTGGGACCTGCTGGGCAAGATTCGCCAGGAGCCGGTCCACGCCATGCTCGGCGGTCCAGTGCGTGACGAGCTGACCTTCTACGCGACCGGTGCACGCCCCGATCTGGCCAAGCAGATGGGGTTCATCGGCGGCAAGATGCCGCTCAAACACGGGCCGGCCGAAGGCGATGCCGGGCTCGAGAAGAACCTCGCCCAGCTCGCCGACATGCGCGAACGCGTCGGCAACGACTTCTGGCTGATGTTCGACTGCTGGATGAGCCTCGATGTCAACTACGCCACGCGCCTCGCCCAGGGCGCCCGCGAGTTCGATCTCAAGTGGATCGAGGAGGCCCTGCCACCTGACGACTACTGGGGCTACGCCGAACTCAAGCGCAACGTGCCGACCGGCATGCTGGTCAACACCGGCGAACACGAGGCGACCCGCTGGGGCTTCCGCATGCTGATGGAGATGGAGTGTTGCGACGTCATCCAGCCCGACGTCGGCTGGTGCGGGGGCGTTACCGAGCTGATCAAGATCTCGGCGCTTGCCGATGCCCACAACAAGCTGGTGGTACCGCACGGCTCCTCGGTCTACAGCTACCACTTCGTCGTCACGCGCCACAACAGCCCGTTCGCCGAGTTTCTGATGATGGCCCCCGAGGCCGATGAAGTGGTGCCGATGTTCAACCCGCTGCTGCTCGACGAGCCGGTACCGGAAAACGGCCGCATGCGCACCTCCCGGCTCGACGCCCCCGGCTTCGGCGTGCGCCTGAATCCAGAGAGCCAGTTGGCACGTCCCTACGAGCACTGATCACGACACACTGATCTCGACGAGCATTGACCGGAGAGCGAACGACATGCCGACCCGAGCCCTTCGCATGACCCTGCACCCCGGCCAGGAAGCCGAGTACCGGCGGCGTCACGCGGCCATCTGGCCGGAGCTGGTCACGGCACTGCGCGAGGCGGGCATCGAGGAATATCGCATCTTCCTCGACCCCGAATCGCGTCACCTCTTCGCCATCATGACGTTGGCCGACGATCATCGTGTCGACGACTTGCCGTCACTGCCGGTGATGCAGCGCTGGTGGCACGCCATGGCCGATATCATGGACACCGAACCGGACGCCTCGCCGCAGAGCGTGGCGCTGGATGAAGTGTTCACGCTGCTTCCCGAGGAATGACGACCATGCAAGTGATCGATGCCCATGTGCATTTCTGGCAACTCGATCAGGGCAACCAACCCTGGCTCGAGCGGCCGTCTCCCAACCTGCTCGGCGACTACAGCCCCATGGCCCACGATGTCGGCCCGGCCGAGCTGCGGCGCCAACGTGGCGACATCGAGCTGCTCGGCGCCGTGCACATCGAGGCCGACGCCGTCGATCCGGTCCGGGAGACGCGCTGGCTGGCAACGCTCGACGACGAAGGCCATCCGCCACTGCCTTCGGCGCTGGTCATCGGTGCCGATCTCTCGTCCCCTGAGGCCGCGCGAACACTCGAGGCGCAACTCGAGCACAGCGAGAAGGTGCGCGGCGTGCGCCAGATCCTCAACGTGCACGAGGACCCGCTGTTCGACTACGTGGGGCGGCATTACATGAGCGAGCCGGCCTGGCGCGACAACTTTCGCCTGCTGGCACGCCACGACCTCTCGTTCGACCTGCAGATCTATCCCTCTCAGATGGCACAGGCCGCAGCCCTGGCGGCGGAGCATCCCGACACCCGGTTTCTGCTCAACCACGCGGGCATGTATGTCGACCGCCAGAGTGTCGAAGGATGGCGCGCCTGGCGCGATGGCCTGCGTGAACTGGCCGCACGGGACAACGTCGCCGTCAAACTGAGTGGTTTCGGCATGCTAGATCACCACTGGACGGTCGGCAGCATCCGGCCACTGATCCTCGAAGCGATCGACGCGTTCGGCGTGGAGCGCAGCCTCTTTGCCTCCAATTTCCCGGTGGACGGGCTCTACGCCCGCTACGCCGACATCTGGCACGCCTACGCCGAGATCGTCGCCGATGCCTCGCCCGACGAGCAGCGGGCGCTGTTCGTCGACAACGCCCGACGCCTGTACCGCCTCGCGCCCCATACCTGACATCGCCAAATTCCCGACCTCTGGAGCCCTCCATGCTTCTCAACGACAAGACCGTCATCATCACCGGCGCCTCGCGCGGCATCGGCCGCGCCGCCGCCCTGGAATGCGCCCGCCAGGGCGCCAACCTGGTCATCGGCTACAGCGGCAGCGAAAGCAGCCAGCCACTGGTCGACGAACTGATCGGGGAAATCCGCTCGCTCGGGCGTGATGCCACCTCGGTGGGCGCCCCCGCCGGCGACCCGAATACCGGCGACAAGCTGGTCGATGCTGCCGTCAGCCACTTCGGCAGTGTCGACGTTTTCGTCAACAACGCCGGCATCTGCCCGTTCCACAGCTTCCTGGACATGCCTCGGGACACCTACCTGGAAACCGTCAACACCAACCTCAACGGCGCCTACTTCGCCGTGCAGGCCGCCGCCAACCGCATGAAGGAACAAGGCAACGGCGGCGCGATCATCGCGGTGAGCTCAATCAGTGCGCTGGTCGGCGGCGCCATGCAGACCCACTACACACCGACCAAGGCCGGGCTGCTCTCGCTGATGCAATCCTGCGCCGTCGCCCTCGGTCCCTACGGCATCCGCTGCAACGCCCTGCTGCCAGGCACCATCGAGACCGACATCAACAAGGACGACCTGGCCGACCAGGACAAGCGCGACTACATGATCGGCCGCACGCCGCTGGGCCGCCTTGGGCGCCCGGAAGACATGGCCGGCCCGATCGCCTTCCTCGCCTCCGACATGGCGGCCTACGTCACCGGCGCCTCGCTGCTGGTCGACGGCGGCATGTTCGTCAACCTGCAGTAGGAGACCGGCATGCAACTTCCACGCAATCCCTTCAAGCACGCCCTCGATGGCCAGACACGCTATGGCTGCTGGGCCGGTTTCGGCACCGCCTATGCCGCCGAGATCCTCGCCACCACCGGCTTCGATTGGCTGCTGATCGATGGCGAGCACGCCCCCAACCCGGTGCCGGCCGTACTCGGCCAGCTCCAGGCCGTGGCGCCCTATGACAGCGCCCCGGTGGTACGCGCCGTCAATCATGACCCGGCCCTGATCAAGCGGCTGCTCGACATCGGCACC
Organism: Halomonas eurihalina; assembly: GCF_008274785.1. Taxonomy (GTDB): domain Bacteria; phylum Pseudomonadota; class Gammaproteobacteria; order Pseudomonadales; family Halomonadaceae; genus Halomonas; species Halomonas eurihalina. Next base: position 34,392 of record NZ_VTPU01000013.1, on the reverse strand, counting down.
CAGACCCTGATGGTGCCGATGGTGGATACCGCCGAACAGGCCGAAGCCCTGGTGCGCGCCACGCGCTTCCCACCGCAGGGCATCCGCGGCGTGGGCGGCGGCCTGACCCGTGCAACGCGCTGGGACGCCGTACCCGACTACATCGAAACCGCCCACCAGGAGCTGTGCCTGATCGTCCAGGTCGAGTCACCGCAGGGCATCGACAATGTCGAGGCCATTGCCGCCGTGGAGGGCGTCGATGCCGTCTTCGTCGGCCCTGCCGATCTCTCCACCGGAGTCGGCCATATCGGCAACCCTGGCCATCCCGAGGTACAGGCGATGATCCGTCGCGCCTTCGATGCCGCCCAGGCGGCCGGCAAGGCCACCGGCATCCTCGCACCCGCCGAGCAGGACGCCCGGCGCTATGCCGAGTGGGGCTTCGACTTCATCGCCGTGGGCATCGACATCAGCCTGCTGCGCCAGGCCGCCCTGCAGACCCTGGAGCGCTACAAGCCCGGCGACTCCCGGGCGACACCTTCCGCCACGTACTGAACCGCAACGCCAACGACACACGCGCCGACGACACACGCGACAACGACACACGCACCAACGGCATAACACCACAACGAGAGGAGTCGATTCATGGCCAGCGACATCCAGACCCACCAGAACTACATCAACGGAGCCTTCGTCCCCACCCGCGAACACCTCGAAGTACGCAACCCAGCCAACGGGCAGTTGCTCTCGCGGGCACCGGACTCCTCACCAGACGACGTCGAGCGCGCCCTGGACGCCGCCCGCGCCGCCCAGAAGCCCTGGTCACGCCTGCCCGCCGTGGAGCGCGCCGCCTACTTGCAGCGCCTCGCCGACGAAATACGCCGCGAGGCCAAGTCCCTGGCGCGGATCATCACCGAAGAACAGGGCAAGGTCTCCGGCCTGGCCGAAGTGGAGGTCAACTTCACCGCGGATTACCTTGACTACATGGCCGGCTGGGCACGACGCATCGAAGGCGAGATCATCGAGAGCGACCGCCCCGGCGAGAACATCTTCCTGTTCCGCAAGCCGCTGGGCGTGGTCGCCGGCATCCTGCCGTGGAACTTTCCGTTCTTTCTGATCGCTCGCAAGATGGCCCCGGCACTGGTCACCGGCAACACCGTGGTGATCAAGCCCAGCGAGGAGACGCCCAACAACTGCTTCGCCTTTACTCGCCTGCTCGACCGGATCGGCCTGCCCGAGGGCGTGTTCAACGTGGTCAGCGGCAGCGGCGCCGGTACCGGCAACGCCCTGACGGCAAGTTCGCGGGTCGACATGATCAGCTTCACCGGCAGTGTCGAGACCGGCTCGCGCATCATGCGCGGCGCCGCCGACAACATCACCAAGCTCAATCTGGAACTGGGCGGCAAGGCACCGGCCATTGTCCTCGACGACGCCGATATCGACCTGGCCGTGCAATCGATCCGCGCCTCTCGAATCATCAACACCGGCCAGGTATGCAACTGCGCCGAACGCGTCTACGTGCAGCGCGGCGTGGCCGACGCGTTCACCGACAAGCTCGCTCGCGCCATGGCCGAGACCACCTACGGCGATCCCCTGACACAACCGGATATCGAGATGGGACCACTGATCAACCGGCAGGGGCTGGACAAGGTCGCCGCCATGGTCGAACGCGCCTGTCAGGACGGCGCCGAGACGATCACCGGCGGGCGCGTCGCCGATCTCGGCCAGGGCTTCCACTACCAGCCCACGGTGCTGGCCGGCTGCCACGGCGACATGGACATCATGCGCCGGGAGATCTTCGGCCCGGTACTGCCGATCCAGATCGTCGACGACCTCGATGAGGCGATCCAGCTCGCCAACGACTCCGACTACGGCCTGACCTCCTCGGTCTATACCCGCAGCCTCGCCCACGCCATGCACGCCTGTCGCGAGATCGACTACGGCGAGACCTACATCAACCGCGAGAACTTCGAGGCAATGCAGGGCTTCCATGCCGGCACCCGCAAGTCGGGCATCGGCGGGGCCGATGGCAAGCACGGCCTCTATGAGTACACCCACAGCCACGTGGTCTACCTCGAGACCTGAGCCCCGACACCCCAATAACAACAGGAGGGACTCGCCATGGGCGCGACATCCCATGAAACACCGGCCGCCTCGGCCCCGCGCAGCGAGTACGAGCGCCAGCCCGTCCCCGACGAGGCACGCCTGGGATTCAAGAGCTTTCTTGGTATGTATGCCGGCGAACACACCGCCGGCACCGAGCTGATGATCGGCCCGCTGTTCGTCCTGGCGGGCGTGTCGGCCTTCGACGTGGTGATCGGCCTGCTGATCGGCAATGCGCTGGCGGTACTGAGCTGGCTGTTCCTCACGGCCCCGATCGGAACCCGGGCACGGCTGACGCTCTATTACCATCTCGAGAAGATCGCCGGACGCTACACGGTCATCCTCTACAACCTGGCCAACGGCCTGGCGTTCTGCTTCCTCGCCGGCGCCATGATCACCGTCTCCGCCACCGCCGTGGGCGTCTGGTTCGGCTTCCCGCTGCCGACCCTGGCGGACATGACACCGAACAGCATCGGCTGGGTACTCAGCGTGCTCGGCGTCGGCATCATGATCACCATCGTGGCGGCCTACGGCTACCGTTTCGTGTCCTGGTTCGCCAACATCGCCGCCCCCTGGATGGTCCTGATCTTCCTGGGCTTCGGTATCGTCTCGCTGAAGTGGTTCATCGACGCCACGGGGACGAGCGTCGCTTCAGCCGGCGATCTGTGGCAACTGGCCGAAACGGCGATCTGGACCGGTGTGCACGTGCCCGGACAACCGGACTTCACCATCTGGCATGTCATCTTCTTCGCCTGGTTCGCCAACATGGCCATGCACATCGGCATGTCCGACCTGTCGGTACTGCGTTTCGCGCGCAAGAGCTGGTACAGCATCGCCGCGGCGGCGGGGATGTATGTCGGCCACTTCATGGCCTGGCTGGCGGCCTCCATGCTGTTCGCCTTCCAGATGTACGACGCCGGCCTGAGCAGCGAGGCTGCCGTGATCGCCGCCGCGGAAGCCGGTCGGATACCGGACCCGCTCCCCGGCCCTCTGGCCGATCAGGCACTGGGCGTGGCGGGGCTGATCTGCGTGATCATCGCCGGCTGGACCACCGCCAACCCGACCATCTACCGCGCCGGGCTCGCCTTCCAGGCCGTCATCCCAAGGGTCTCGCGGTTCCATGTCACGATCGGCACGGGGCTGCTGACCACCTTCGTGGCGATGTTCCCTGGCGTGGCGATGCAGTTGCTGGGCTTCGTTGCCTTGTACGGCCTGCTGCTGATGCCGATCGGCGCGGTGATCGTCATCGACTACTGGCTGCTTCCGAAACTCGGCCTGAAGAGCTTCTACGCCGAATACGCGGGGCACCGACTGACCATCCCGGCACTGGGTACCTGGCTGGTCACCCTGGCGATCTGCCTGATGCTGGTGAGGCTCGCCGACATCGAGATCTTCTTCGTGGCCCTGCCTGGCTGGTTCATCGCCGCCGCGCTGTTCACCGGTCTGAGTTTCCTGGCTCAGCGGCGACAGGCAGCACATGTCATGACCACGACCGCCCCGGGCGGCTCGACCACCACCGCAACGAGGGAGTGACTCGCCATGCGCACGATTCTCCAGATCCTCTCGATCTCGATGCTCGTCCTGACGGTACTGCTGCCGAGCCTGTACCTGTTCGATGCCTTGGGCGAAGTCGCGATGAAATGGGCGCTGCTGTTCGTCACGCTCGTCTGGTTTGCCGTCACGCCCCTGTGGATGGGGCGTCGACAACCAGCATCCCGGCGCGGGCACCGCGGCTCATGACCCGCTAACCGATGCGTGCGGCTCGGTCTCGGCAATCGCGCCGAGGCTCGAGCTCGCCGCTCCCCCAAGCATTCCCTCACGACATGGAGACCGGTCGCCCCGGTCTTCACGGGCAGGCTCACTCCAACAACGACCACGCGAGAGTTCACGCCATGGAAATTCTGCACCTTGCGATCGCCATATCGCTCATTCTGCTCCTGATCCTCTACGCCAAGCTGAACCCCGCCATCAGCCTGATCATCGGCAGCCTCTACCTCGGCCTCGCCATGGGACTCGGCATGACCGACACCGTGGACGCCATCAGCGGCGGTTTCGGCGATATCATGGCCGGCATCGGCCTGCCCATCGGCTTTGGGGTGATCATCGGCCAATTGATGAGCGACTCCGGGGCCGCCCACAAGATCGCCCACACCCTGGTGAAGAGTGCGCCACGCGGTGCGGGGCTCTACGCCCTTGGGCTGACCGGTTTCCTGCTCTCGATCCCGGTCTTCTTCGACGTGACCTTCGTGATCCTAGTGCCACTGGGCGTAGCGCTGGCCAAGACGCTCGGTCGACCACTGCCCTATGCCGTCGGCGCCCTGGTCATCGGGGCCGCCACCTCGCACACCATCGTGCCGCCGACCCCCAACCCGCTGGCGGCGGCCACCATTCTGGACTTCGATATCGGCGTCATGACCTTCGCCGGCCTGGGCGTCGGCCTGGTCACCGCGCTGGTGGTGATGAAGCTCTACTTCCTGATTCTCGACCGTGGCATCTGGAACGCCCGCACGGACGAACTAGGCGTCGCCACGGTCGGTGGCAGCGACTCGACAGCACCGGCCGATTTCGACCGGATCCCGCTCTGGCAGGCCCTGTTGCCGATCGCCCTGCCGATCCTGCTGATCCTCAGCGGCACCCTCTATGATTACTGCCAGCAGTTGGGGGTGCTGGCCGGCAGCGAGCTCCCCGCCTTCGTGGCCTTCATCAGCGACCGGATCGTCGCGTTGATGGCCGGTGCCCTGGCCGCCTATGCCGTGGCCTCGCGCAGCATGAACCGTGACGAGCGTGACACCGCCGCCGCCACTGGCCTGCAGACCGCTGGCATGGTCCTGCTGGTCACCGGTGCCGGCGGTTCGCTGGGCAGCGTGATCGAGGCCACCCAGATCGGCCAGACGCTGGTCGACAGTGTCTTCCGCGAAACCCAGTCGCCGCTCAGCATGATTCTGCTCACCTATGGCCTGGCGGCGATCTTCCGTATCGCCCAGGGCTCGGGCACCGTCGCCGGCATCACCGCCATGACGATCATGGCCGGTGCTGCCTCCACCGGTGTGGTTGATCCGATCTGGATCGCCCTGGCAGCCCTGTCGGGCGGCATCAGCATCGGGCACGTCAACGACAGCGGCTTCTGGATCACGACACAGCTCGCCGGCTTCAGCGTGCGGGGCGGGTTCAAGACCTACACGCTCGGCGAGGCCATGGTGTCACTGATGATTCTGGGACTGACGCTGATCGGTGCCTTCATCTGGGGGTAAGCCTTCTTCGCAACTCGCCCAACAGCGCCTGCAGCGGGTGCGGCAGGGCCTGATCGGAGAGGCGCCGGACCTGGCTGCGGCAGGAGTAGCCGGTCGCCAGCAGGCGGCCGGCGTTGGCGTCGTCCTCGACGACCTTCTGCCAGGACTGGCTGTAGATGGTCTTCGAGGTGTCGAGGTTGCGCGCCTCGTGACCATAGGTGCCAGACATGCCACAGCAGCCGGTACTGACCGGCTCGAGCGCCAGGCCGAAGGCGGCGAACACCTGCTGCCAGGCACCGGGCGAGCCCGGTGCGGTGGTCTTCTCGGTGCAGTGGGCAAGAAGCTTATAGGCCGCCGGGGTGTCGTCGTCCCGGCGAACCGGGGCGAGGCGCGGGGCCAGGGTCACCAGCCACTCCTGCAGCATCAGTACCTCGGGCACGGCATCCGGGCCCAGCGCCTGCACGTATTCCTGGCGATAGGTCAGGGTCATGGCCGGGTCGATACCCACCAGAGGGACGCCGAACTCGGCCAGCGTCTTCAGTCGACTGGCCTGCTTCTCGGCGGTTCGCTCGAAGGCGCCCAGGAAACCCTGGACATTGAGCGGCTTGCCATTGGGGGCAAAGGGCGCGACGAACACCTTGATATCGAGGCGGCTGAGCAGCTCGACGACATCCATCACCAGCCTGGCCTCGAAGTAACTGGTGAAAGCGTCCTGGACGAGCACCACACTGCGGGCCCGCTGGGCCTCGGTGAGCAGCCCGAGCGAGGTGGGCGTCGCCTCGGCCACGCCCCAGGCAGCGAGCTGTCGCTTGAGATTGGCGCGGGACAGCCGCGGGCTGTCGACCATGCCGATGGACCCGGCCAGCAGGCGGTCCACCAGTCGGTTGCCCAGGGCGGTGTTGTAGAGCGGCGCGACCCGGGAGAGCGTCGGCACCATGAACTCCAGCCCGCCGATCAGATAGTCGCGCAGCGGCCGCAGATAGCGACCGTGGTAGACCTCCAGAAAGCGCGACCGGGAGTCGGGCACGTTGACCTTGACCGGGCACTGGCCGGCGCAGGACTTGCAGGCCAGGCAGCCGGCCATGGCGTCGTAGACCTCGTGGGAGAAATCATCTTCCCGGCTGCGACGCAGGGTGTTGAAGGTGCGCTGCGGCAGGTCGCGGACGAAGCCCCAGGCTCCTTCGGCCTTCTTCCTGCGGGACTCTTCCACCAGATCGACGCCGGCCCCGCCCTGCAGGCGCAGCCACTCGCGGATCAGGCTGGCACGCCCCTTGGGCGAGTGGCGGCGATCGCGGGTGGCCTTCCACGACGGGCACATGGCGTCATCGGGATCATAGTTGTAGCAGGCGCCGTTGCCATTGCAGTAGACGGTGGCCGCATGGGCCTGCCAGGCCCCTTCATCGATGGTGCGGTCATGCTGGCCGCGGGTGGGCACGCCATCGATGGCCAGGAGTCCAGGATCGAGCAGCTTGACCGGTTGCGCCTCGGAGGCCTCCGACGCGGCGATACTTTCCGTGCCAGCCGTATCGGGGCCAGGACGGCGCGAAGGCGCTGTGACCCCCTCCCTGGGCGCCACATTTGCCATCCCTGGCAAATGACCTTCGCTACGACCCGCCCCCGATGCCCCACCTCTGGAGAAGGGCTGGTCGGGTATGTCGCCGCCGGGCGTCGCGATCTTGCCCGGGTTGAGCTGGTTGTGCGGGTCGAAGGCGGCCTTGACCCGTTGCAGACTGGGATAGAGGGCGCCGAAGAACGTCGGCGCGTACTCCGAGCGCACACCCTTGCCGTGCTCGCCCCACAGTAGACCATGGTACTTGTGGGTCAGCTCGGCGACCTCGTCGGACACCTCGCGGATCAAGCGCTCCTGCTCTGGATCCTTCATGTCGATGGCCGGACGCACGTGGAGCACCCCGGCGTCGACATGACCGAACATGCCGTACTGCAGGCCGCGGGCGTCGAGGGCGGCGCGAAACTCACCGATGAAGTCCGCCAGATGTTCCGGCGGCACCGCCGTGTCCTCGACGAAGGGAATCGGGCGCTTTTCCCCCTTGGCGTTACCGAGCAGGCCCACGGCACGCTTGCGCATGCCGTAGACCCGCTTGATGGCGTCGCGGCCGGAGGCCAGGGTGTAGCCCAGCCGCTCGACGCCGGCATCCTCCTCGAGATGACGGCAGAAGGCCGCGACCCGCTCATTCAGCCGTTCGGGGTCGTCGTCGTTGAACTCCACCAGGTTGATGCCACGCACCGGCGTCTCGCCCGACGGAAAGAACTCGGCCACGCTGTCCCAGATGAAGTCTTCCATGGCCAGCAACAGCACGGTGTCGTCCACCGTCTCGATGGAAGTCGGCGAGGCATCGAGCGCCTGTGGCTGGCCGGGTGATGAGCCCATTAGTGCCTTGGCGTCGCGCAAGGCATCCATGAAGCCGGCATAGCGTACGTTGACCAGCGTCGAATGCGCCGGGATCGGCAGCACCTTGAGCACCGCCTCGCTGGTGAAGGCCAGCGAGCCCTCGGCACCGCACAGCAGGCTGTTCATGTCGAGGCGGCCCTGATCATCGCGCAGGTGCGCCAGGTCGTAGCCGGTCAGGCAGCGATTGAGGGGCGGAAAGGTGTCGCGAATCCGCTCGGCCTGGGTGTCGATGATCTCGCGGGCGGTGCGATAGGCCCGGCCGGTGGCATCATCGCGCGCGCACAGCGACTCGAGCTCGCCATCGCTCACCGGGCGACTCACCAGGCGCTCGCCGCCCAGCAGCAGGCTGTCGAGCTCCAGCACATGATCGCGTGTCTTGCCGTACTCGCAACTGCCCTGGCCGCTGGCGTCGGTGGCGATCATGCCGCCGATGGTCGCCCGGTTGGACGTGGAAAGTTCCGGGGCAAAGAACAGCCCGTGGGGCTTGAGCGCCGCGTTGAGCTGGTCTTTGACCACCCCGGCCTGGACGCGCACCCGGCGGTTCTCCACATCGATGTCGAGGATGCGGTTCATGTGCCGGGAAACATCCACCACCAGGCCATCGGTGAGCGACTGGCCATTGGTGCCGGTACCGCCACCGCGAGGCGCCAGCACCACCCGACGATGCTCCACCTGACCGGCGAGGTGAGCGATGCGTTGGAGATCCTCGCCGTGGCGAGGATAGAGCACCGCCTGGGGCAGGCGCTGGTAGATGGAATTGTCGGTGGCCAGCACCGTGCGATCGGCATAGTCAGGGGCGATCTCGCCCTCGAAACCGGCCGACTTGAGGGCTTCGAGGAAGCGCAGGTAGTCGGTCCCCAGCTCCGGAAGGATGGACGAGTCAGCGGTATCCAGTCGTGCAATCATGTGTCAGGGCGTTCTCTGAAAAATGAGAGAAGAAGGTATGGCGACATTGCCCGGAGAATTGCCAGGCATCATCTCTCAGCACCGGTATGCTACCGATTGTACATGCAGGGGGGACTGATGATGAGTGGCAGGCTAGCCCGCCAGCTCGAGCCGCAAGGAGAACAGCGGTGTGGGCATATGATCGCCTCGGGGCGGCCTTGATGCGGGCGCAGGATCAGCGTTCCAGCAACCCCGCCTCGACGCGACGCACCGCCACCACCGCCTCGGTCGGCAGGCCCTCGATACGCGCCAGGGGCCTCGGCCAGGGCTCATCGTCGGTCGGCTCGCGCCATTCGATGTGCTCGGCGAAGCCGCTCGGGTCCACCTCGAGTATCAATGGCCGCTCCTCCCTGGCGAAATAGCGGCGTGCCGTATCGGCCACGGCCGCGGCAACATTCAGGTGCACGCCGTCGGCCCGGTGGTCATTGCCACAACGCGACACCACGCCGGAACGACATGCCGCTTCCCAGGTCGCCTCCGGTAACACGCGATACAATGGCTCCATACCCGCCTCCCTGACCCATGGCTTTCGCCTTGAGCGTAGCGGGTGGCGCTACCATCCACCAGATGTCATGGAGTCCCGATGCTCAACCAGCGTGCCCTGGCCTATCTCAGCGAGGTGATTCGCCGCGGCTCCCTGCGCGGCGCGGCCACGCATCTGCATGTGGATGTCTCGGCCATCAGCCGGCGGATCAAGCTGCTCGAGGAGACGCTCGATGTCGCCCTGCTCGAACGGCATGCCGGCGGCGTCAAACCCACCGAGGCGGGACGCCTGTTGGTCGATCACCATCATGCCCAGCGCAGCGCCGAAGATGCCGTGATCTCCCGGCTTCGTGCCTTGCAGCAACTGGTCAGCGGCCAGGTACGCATCGCGGTGGGCGAGGGCTTCATCGCCGACTTGATCGACGCACCGCTGCAGACCTTCATGACCGCCTACCCCGGCATCGACATCGCCGTGGAAATGGCCGGCGTCAACGAGGCCATGGCGCTGGTCAAGGCCCGCGAGGTGGATCTCGCCCTTCTCTATGCGCCGCCCATCGATCCGCAGTTGCATTGCCACGTGGAGACCCGCCAACCACTGGACCTGATCGTACCGACGGGCCACCCGCTGGCCGATCGCACCACACCGGTCTCGTTGCACGAATTCGCCGACTGGCCCCTGGCCTTGATGGACAATCCTTTCGGCATGCGCCAGATGGTCAACGCCGTGGCTCACCAGGAGCGACTGCACCTGCACGCCCGGCTGCACACCAACTCGGTGGCGGTACTCAAGAACTTCGTCCGCTCGGGCATCGGCGTGACCTTCATGCCGGAACTGACCGTGGCCGAGGAAATCCAGCAAGGCGACATCGCCGTGCTGCCGCTGGCCCACAAGGTGCTGAACGGTGCCCGTGCGCAGATCGTCAGCCGCGCCGATCGAGAACTGACCGTGGCCGGCCGCGCCTGTCTGGACCACCTGAGACACGGCATGCGCTTCTTCCAGGACGATGCCCCCAGGTTGCTGAACCTTGCGTTGTCATAAAGGCAACGCCAATGGGTTTGAATAGTCAACGAGACAACGCCTAGTCTCATTCCATGCCGGTCGTTCATCGACACGCGCTATCCCAACAACAACCCCGCTGGAGAATCCCATGGCTGTCTTCCGTCCCACTGCCTTGCGCCCCGCGTCGCTCTTCGCCGCCTGCCTGTTGGGCGCCGCCACCCTGAGCGGCAGCGTCCAGGCCGCTACCACCGTCAATCTCGGCTACAACGGCGCTCCGGATCCCGAGAAGAACGCGGTGCATGTCTTCGCCACCGACCTCAAGAAACGGGTCGAAGAGAAGACCGACGGCGAGATCGAGATCAAGCTCTACCCGAACAGCATGCTCGGCGAAGAACAGGAACGCATGGAACAGGTCATGAGCTCGCCCGGGCTCAACATCGCCTCCTTCGCCGGCATGTCGCCGGTCGTGCCCGAAATCTACGTCAGCGCCATCCCCTTCCTGTTCGACGATTTCGACGATGCCCGCCAGTTCTTCGATGAAGGCGAGTACTGGCAGGCGGTGGAGAACGATCTGCGCGAGCGGGCCGGCCTGGAACTCCTCGCGGTGGTCGAGGAAGGCGGCTTTCTGGCCTTCACCAACGACAAGCGTCCCATCGCCTCGCCGGACGACTTCGAGGGCCTGCGCTTCCGTGCCATGGACCCGAGCCAGGTGGCACTCTACGAGGCCTTCGGGGCTTCCGGCACGCCGATTCCCTGGACCGAGGTCTACATGGCCTTGAAGACCGGCGTGGCCGACGGTCAGATGAACCCGCCGATGTACATCATCCTCGGCAGCCTCTATGAAGTGCAGGATTACCTGACCCTGGCCAACATCCAGTATTCGGACCAGTTCCTGGTCGGCAACGCCGCCATGATCGATGGCTGGGACGAGGCAATGCGCAGCGCCTTCCAGGAAGCCGTGGCCGAAGCGAATCAGATGGCCCGTGACCACAACGAGGCCAGGGTGGATGAGCGCATCGCCTACCTGGAAGAACAAGGCATGGAGATCATTCGCCCCGACGAGGAACAACTGGCCGCCTTCCGCGAGCAGGGGCAACCGGCCTACCTCGACTGGCTCGAGCAGCAGGACATCGCGCCCCGCTACGTCGACATGGCCCTCGAGGACGCCGGCCTGACCACGCAAAGCGAATGACGCCTCACCCTGGCCCGGGCGTGCACCGCCCGGGCCTGCCGCACGGAATCCCCTATGCTCCCGCACCTATCCCGATTGCCGGACCTGACCCGGCGGGCCGCCCTGACGCTGGCCGGCAGCCTGCTGCTCATCGACCTTCTGGCGATGCTGTATGGCGTCTTCATGCGCTATCTGGCCGGCGGCGCCCCGATCTGGACCGATGAACTGGCCCGTTACCTGATCATCGGTGCCGTCATGCTGGCGGCCGGCGCCGTCTGGGTCGAGGGCGGCCACATGCGCGTGGCGCTCATCGAGAGATTGCTGCCACGCCCCCTGTGTCGACTCATCAACCTCTATCAATGGCTGCTGACCCTGACGTTGGCCGTGGCCGGCGCGATTTTCAGCTACCGCTACGCGCAATCGGTGTCGATGTTCACCAGCCAGGGACTCGGCATCAGCCGCACCATCCCGGTGATGGCCCTGCCGACCGGCTTCGCCCTGCTGGCCTGGCAGGCCCTGTGGCATGGCCCGGCGCCGCTGCCGACGCTGGAGGAGCCGTCATCATGATGACCTTGACCATGTTCGCGGTCTTCCTGGCGCACGTGCTGCTCGGCCTGCCCCTGTTCATCGCGCTGCTGGCCACCGCTGCGGTCGGCTTTTTGTTCGTCGACCCGGCGATGATCCCGCGCATGATGCCCCAGCAGTTCTTCGGCGGCATCAACGCCTTCTCGCTGATGGCCATTCCGCTGTTCATCCTCGCCGGCAACCTGATGAACGCCAGCCGCCTCACCGATCGGCTGCTGACGCTGGCCCGGCTGCTGGTCGGCCACCTGCGCGGCGGCATGGGCCACGTCAACGTGGTCTCCAGCGTGTTCTTCGCCGGCGTCAACGGCTCGGCGGTGGCCGATACCTCGGCGCTGGGGTCGCTGCTGGTCCCCCCCATGCGCAAGGAGGGCTATTCCACCGCCTTCGCCGCCGGCCTCACCGCAGGCAGCTCATTGATCGGCCCGATCATTCCTCCCAGCATCTTCATGATCCTCTACGCTTCGCTGACCAACACCTCGGTCGGCGATCTTTTCCTGGCCGGCGTGATCCCCGGCCTGCTGCTGGGCGCCGCCTTCATGGCCATGAATGCCTGGTACGCCCGACGCCGCGGGCTCGAGAAGCGAGGCAGCTGGCCCGGCGGCGCCGAGCTGGGACGCGCCACCCTGGGCGCCCTACCAGCCCTGATCGCGCCTTTCATCATCGTCGCCGGCATCGTCATGGGCCTGGTCACGCCCACCGAATCCGGCGCGCTCACCGCACTCTACGTGGCACTCTACGGCCTGGCGATGGGCAATCTCGGACCTCGCGACTTCTGGCGCGCCATCGTCGAGACCACGCGCCTGACTGCCGCCATCTTCATCATCATGGCCGCCTCGGCCACGGTCAGTTGGCTGCTCTCCTACGCCCAGGTTCCGAGCCAGTTCGTCGAGCTGCTGACGCCCTACATCGAACAGCCCGTGCTGATCCTGCTGCTGCTCAGCGCCATCACCTTCGTCACCGGCATGTTCATGGAAGAAGTCTCGGCCCTGATGCTGCTCACCCCCATCTTCGCACCGGTGGCGATGATGGCGGGCATCGACCCCGTTCACCTGGGCATCATCATCACCCTCAACATCACCATCGCCCTGATCACGCCGCCCATGGGAGCCTGTGTGTTCGTGGCAGCGGCGGTCAGCCGACTGGAGATCACCGCCCTGTTCCGCACCATCTGGCCCTTCGTGGTCACCGCCTTGCTGGTGCTGGCGGCCCTGATCCTGTTCCCTTCGCTCACCCTGTGGCTCCCGACGACTCTTGGATGACCCGATGACCCGATCCGATCCCGACATCCCCCACGCCGACACGCCGATTCCCCATCGCGCCGAGCCCGACTGGGCAGCAGTCAGCCAAGTGTCGATCGACGGCAGCAACGAACCCCTGGTGCCGATGAGCCTGGCACCGCCACCGATCAAGGTCTTCCCGGCCTACGCGCGTATGGGCATCCCCGGTGCGGTCGACGAATGCTATGTTCGCGAGGGCGTCTATCGGCGCCTGCTGGCGGTGGCTCGCTCCCTGCCCGAAGGCTTGAGCCTGCTGGTGCTGGATGGCTGGCGGCCCTGGCGGGTCCAGCAGTACCTGTTCGAGACCCTGCAGGCCACGATCCAGACCAATCATCCCGAACTCGACGAGCAGGCGCTGCTGGTGCGTACTCGCGAATTCGTCGCCCAGCCCAGCACCGAGCCGACAGCGCCCAGCCCGCACCTCACCGGCGGCGCCGTGGACGTGACCCTGTGCGATGTCGACGGCCTGCCGCTGGACATGGGCACGCTGTTCGACGAGGCCGTTCCCGCCTCCCATGCCGATGCGCTGGAGGGAGATCCGGGGCAGGACGATGCCTGGCGCCGAGCCCGGGACAACCGTCGCCTGCTCTATCACGCCATGCATGCCGAGGGCTTCACCAACCTGCCCAGCGAATGGTGGCATTTCGATCTCGGCGACCAGCTATGGGCCCACTACGGGGAGTACGCCAGCGCGCGTTACGGCCCGGCGGAACTGGACACCATCGAAAGCCGCTGGCGACGTCAGCTCTGATATGGCATCGGGGACAAACGCCGTCGACGAGGGGCTAGGCTATACTGGCAGCCCCCACAACGGCACCACGACACCGATACCGACACCGAGAGCCTCATGATGCGATTCGCCACCCTCGGCCCCGACGACAGCAACCACGCCCTGATCCTGCGTCGCTACCTCGCGGAGCGCGGCCTGGAGCACGCATCGATCACGCTGGTCGACGACTTCCCCTCGGCCTTCGAATCCCTGGTGGCCCGGCAGCTCGACTATGTGCTGCAGGTCACGGCCCATCCCGCTCACGCCGACTGCGTGGGCCGCTACATGCACCGCGCCTTTCCGGTCGACAGCTTCATCGCCGCCAGTCGACCGCTGGCCATCGTGGCGCGCCGGGATCGCCCTCACCCGCGTTCGCTGGCCTTACAGCCTGCGACTCGGCACTACACCGATCTCGCCAACTGGCCGGAACAGCGCGAAATGCCGACCATCGTGGCCGTGGCCGAGGCGGTTCTCGACGGCGAGGTGGATGCCGGTCTCATGGCCGAAGAAATGGTCGAGCGCCATGCCGACAGACTACGCCTGGTCAGGCCGCTGGGCGCCGCCCTGGACACCTGGGTGCTGTTCGGCCACCGCCCGCTCGACCGAGGCCCCATGCTATGGCCCGGGGCCCCGATCACCGAGTATTTTCGCGACGCCTGCCAAGCGCCTAGCCCAGGAAGATGACTGCCAGGCCGGCGACCACCAGCACGAGGCGCCAGACGGGCGAGCGACGTGCGATCAGCCCATAGGAGATCGCCAGCAGCCCCACCCCGACCAGGCCGGTCTCGGCCAGCGCTCGCCAGGGCGCATCCGCCAGGTGGATGATGCCGGGCCTTGCGACCATCGCCAGCGGAATCAGATACAGCCCGACCCCCAGCGACATCGCGCGCAGGGCGACCTTGATCCAACTTTCGCCGGCCATGCCGGCAGCGATGAAGACCCCGCCGCAGACCGGCGGCGTGATGGTCGAGAGCAGGGCATACCAGAACACGAACAGGTGGGCGAGCAAGGGCGGCAATCCCAGCTCGGTCAATGCCGGCCCGGCCACCGACACGCAGATCACATAGGCCGCGGTGGTGGGTACCTCCATGCCCAGCACCAGGCATGCCAGGGCGGTGAGCAGCAACGCCGGCCACAGGGCGCCCCCGGACAGCGAGAGGATCGCCGAGGTGACCTTAACGCCGAGCCCAGTCATCGCCAGCACCCCGATGACCAGCGACGCGCAGATGATGATCGCGCCGATGGTCGCCACCTGGCGTCCGGCGAGCACCATGGCCTCGGCCAGTCGCGCGAAAAGGCCGCGCCATGACGGCACCAGGCGTGAATCCAGCCACAGCAGCGCCGCCCCGACGAAGATCGCCAGGCTGGCGGCATACTGGGGCGTGTTGCCGGCATGGAAGATCCGCTCGAGCAGCACCGCAAACGGCACGGCGAAGAACAGCCCCGTCATCCACACTTCGCGCAAGGCGGGCCGGTCCTCGTCCGCCACCGGGCGAAGGTCATGGCGTGTGGCATAGGCGTTGATACCCATCCACACCGTGGCGAAATAGAGCAGCGCCGGCAGCATGGCGGCGGCCATGATATCGGTATAGGGCGTACCGGTGAGCTCCACCATCACGAAGGCACCGGCCCCCATCAACGGCGGCATGATCTGCCCACCCGAGGACGCCACCGCCTCGACGGCGGCAGCCAGCGCCCGCGGATAGCCCAGGCGCGTCATGGACGGGATGGTGATCGCCCCCGTGGAGGCCACATTGGCCGACGCCGACCCCGAGATGGACCCCATCAATGCCGAGGACACCACCGAGACCTTGGCCCCGCCACCGGTCAAGCGGCCGGCGACCAGGCCCGCCAGGTTCATGAAGCCCTTGCCGGCCTCGCCGGCATTGAGCACCGCCCCGAAGATCACGAAGATCGCCACCACCCCGACGCTGACGCCGGTCAGCTTGCCCCAGAGGCCACCCTCGGCGATGGTCAGCGAACCGACCAGGCTGGCCGCCGGCAGCCCCGGATGCCCGAACTCCCCCGGCACGTACTGGCCGAAGAAGGCATAGAGCAGGGCCACCGCCGCCACCAGCGGCAATGGCCAGCCGATGGCCCGACGCGCGGTCTCCAGGGCCAGCACGATCAGAAAGCCCCCGATGACCATCTGCAACGGCGTATCGATGAAACCGTACTGCCCGGACAGTGCCTGCTCGTTGACGGCGATCCAGACACAGGCCGCCACGCCGAGCAGGGTCAGCGCCCAACCGCTCCAGCGCTGCCAGGGCGTGCGCGCGGCGAACACCAGCACCCAGGGCAGGATCAACGCCATGTGCAGCGGACGACTCACCAGCGCCGGAGTCAGCCCGTAGAAGATCAGGCCGAGGTGGAAGACGACCGAGAGCGCGCCCAGCCCGACCCATGGCAGGCGGACGCCGGGACTACCGGACGCTGCCGCCTCGGCGGCATGAGATGAAGAAGTGGAAGACATGAGGCGTTCAGGACAAAGGATCAATGAGCAGGATGGAGCGCGAGGCGCACGGGACCGTGCCGGCATTCATGCAACGTTTCCAGAAACGCCGCATGAACCGGGTTCGGGCAGGCACCACGCTCAGGGAACCTCGATACCGGCTTCCTCATAGTAACGCCGTGCGCCGGGATGCAACTCACCCCGCATGTTGGCGAGCATCGAGGGCGACACGCTGCGCCACCAGGGCGAGCTCTCGGCCATGGCCTCGCGTCGTTCCCAGAATGTCTTCGTCAGGGTGTAGGCGGTGTTGTCGTCCATGCCGGTGGTCGTGTAGGCGGCCACCGGCAGCGATGTCGTCATCACCGGCTCGTCGATGCCCGCGTAGGTGCCGGCCGGAATCTCCTGCGGCGTCGCGCCGGTCTCGGCGATCTGCTCCTCGGTCATCGACACCAGTCCCACCGGCATGCTGGCTGCGGTCTCGATCACGTTGGGCGCGGGGAAGGAACCGGCCGTGGCGAAGGCATCGATCTGGCCGTTCTTGAGCGCGTCCGGTGCACTGCCCACATCGGCATCGTCGACCTCGACCTCATCGGTGAGACCGAATAGCTCGAGATAGCGCGCGGCCTCACGGGCCCCGAAGGAACCCTGACCGATCAGCAGGTGCTTGCCCGCCAGTTCCTCCAGACGCAGGGTGTCCTGCTCCCCGGCTACCACCAGGTGCATGGTCAGCGAGGGAATCGGGAAGAGCCCGCGGATCTCCTGGAAGCGTGGATGCCGACGCTCGGCAAAGGGCCCCTCGCCGGCCACCGCCTTGGCCGCCAGCGAGGGCGGCGTGGTGAACACATAGTTGCCCTGGCGAGCCATCACCTCCATGACGTTCTGGACCGAACCCTGGCTCTCCTCCAGGGTCAGGGTCATGGCACCGTCGGTGCCGGCCTTGATGGCCTCGGACAGTTCCACGCCCATCTGATAGTAGGCCGTACCGGCGGAGGCAGACTTGTAGGTGATGCGCGTGTCGGCCAGCGCCGTCAGGGAGGCAGCGCCCAGCCAGAGGGCGGCGAGCGCCGCGAGAAACCGCGGGAAATGACGCATGAATGTCTCCAGCTACATGTCGGGTACCGGGCCAGTACCTCGTTGTTGGTCGCCCGTAGCCTACTACCGCCACGGGCGCTGGATAGCCCGCTCGTCAGCATATTCGACATGGCGCAAGGACGCCATGCGGCCGCTGCCCTCGAGTTGTGTCTGAAAAGTGCCTAGCCGGAAACGGATACCCAACTGCCCTCGAGATGCGAGCGCTCGATGGCTTCGATCAGGCGGTTGACCCGTGCCGCTTCCCGAAAATTCGGGTAGAGGGGCCTGTCGCCCACGATGCCTTCCACCAGGTCGCGAATCTCGATGATCTTCTGGTCGTTGTAGCCCAGACCATGCCCCGGAGCGGGGCTGAAGGCCGCGTAATCCGGGTGTTCCGGACCGATCAGCAGTGTGCTAAAACCGCGACGTCCTTCGGGCCCCGCGTGTTTATAGAGCTGCAGCTCACTCATGCGCTCCTGGTCGAAGACGATCGAGCCCTTGGTACCGGTGAGGGTATAGGCCAACCCCATCTTGCGCCCGGTAGCCACCCGCGATGTTTCCAGGTTGCCGATCAGGCCACCATCGAAGCGCAACAGCGCCTGGGCCTGGTCGTCGTTCTCGACCTCGCCCATACCACCGCCACCGTCGGGCAACGTTCGCAGGGGGATCACCGTCTGCAGCTGGCCACATACCTCGCCGATGCGTTGACTAGTGAGATATTCCGCCATGTTGAGGATATGTGAGCCCAGATCCCCCAGGGCGCCAGCCCCGGCGGTGGCGCGCCGGGTGTGCCAGTCATGGGGCTTGGTCGGATCGGCCAGGTAATCCTCGTTGTGGCGGCCCCGGAAGTGCACCAGTTCGCCGATCTCACCACTCTGCACGATTTCTCGCGCCAGCTGAGTGGCCGAATTGCGGATATAGTTGAACCCCACCAGGGTCTTAACACCGGCTGCCTCGGCGGCCTCGACCATCGCCTGGGCGTCGGCAGCGGAGAGTGCCAGCGGCTTCTCGGCGTAGACATGCTTGCCCGCAGCGATGGCGGCCAGGGCCATCTCCTTGTGCAGAAAATTGGGTGCGCAGATATCCACCACATCCACATCCAGATCCTCCACCAGGGCCTTCCAGTCTCCGGTGGAGCGAGCGAATCCCAGTTCCCGCGCCTTGCGGGCTGCCTGTTCGTCATCGACCTCGGCAAGCAGGTCGCAGACCGGGAAGGCTGGCAGGGAAAAGACGGTAGGCGCCGCTTTGAGAGCAATAGCATGGGCCTTGCCCATGAAGCCGGTACCGATCAAGCCGAACTTGAGGTCTGCCATCCTGTCATCCTCACGTGATATGGCGACGCCGGGCTTCCCGGCCCGGCGGCCTGGGGTTGGGAGTGGCGCACTTCAGAGCGTCGGCATGGTGAAGTGATTGGTCTCCTCGCGAATGCCGCTCGGCCAGCGCTGGGTGATGGTCTTCATGCGCGTATAGAAACGAACGCCATCGGGGCCGTGCATGTGCAGCGGGCCGAACAGCGAGCGCTTCCAGCCGCCGAAACTGTGGAAGGCCATCGGCACCGGGATCGGCACGTTGACGCCGACCATGCCCACCTGGATCTGCTCGCAGTACTGGCGGGCAGCATCGCCGTCGCGGGTGAAGATGGCGGTGCCATTGCCGAACTCATGGTCGTTGATCATCGACACGGCCTCGTCGAAACTCGCCGCCCGGGCGATGGCCAGCACCGGCCCGAAGATCTCCTCGCTGTGGATGCGCATGCCAGGCTTGACGTGGTCGAACAGCGAGCCGCCCACGAAGAAGCCATCACCGACCCCTTCGATCGCCGTCTCGCGGCCGTCGACCACCAGTTCGGCCCCCTCATCCACACCGGCCTGGATATAGTCCTTGACCTTCTCCAGGTGCTCCCTGGTGACCAGCGGGCCCATGTCGTTGTCCGGGCCATCGACGAGACCCGGCCCGACACGCAGCTTGTCGAGCTCGGCGACCAGCTTGTCGCGCAGGCGCTCGGCGGTCTCCTCGCCCACCGGCACGGCCACCGAGATCGCCATGCAACGCTCTCCGGCGGAGCCGTAGGCAGCCCCCATCAGCGCGCCGACGGCCTGATCCAGGTCAGCATCGGGCATGATCACCATGTGGTTCTTGGCGCCGCCCAGGGCCTGGACCCGCTTGCCATGCGCGGATGCCGTGGCGTAGATGGTTTCGGCGATCGGCGTCGAACCCACGAAGCTCACCGCCTGGACGCGCTCGTCGGTGAGCAGTACGTCCACCGACTCCTTGTCACCATTGACCACGTTGAACACGCCGTCGGGCAGGCCGGCCTCGGTGAGCAACTCGGCCAGACGCATCGGCGTGGAGGGATCCTTCTCGGAGGGCTTCATCACGAAGGTGTTGCCACAAGCCAGCGCGACGGGGAACATCCACATCGGCACCATGGCCGGGAAGTTGAACGGCGAGATGCCGGCACAGACGCCCAGCGGCTGCATCATGGAGTAGCTGTCCACGCCGGAGCCCACGTTCATGGAATGCTCGCCTTTCTGCAGGTGCGGGATGCCGCAGGCGAACTCCACCACTTCCAGGCCACGGGTCACTTCGCCCTTGGCATCGGAGAACACCTTGCCGTGCTCGCTGGCGATCAACCGCGCCAGCTCGTCGGCATGCTCCTCGACCAGCGCCTTGAAGCGGAACAGGATGCGCGCACGCTTGAGCGGCGTGATCTTCGACCAGGTCGCAAAGGCCTCGTCGGCAGCATGTACCGCCTCGCGAGTCTCGTCGGCGGAGGCGAGGGCTACCTGGGCACTCTGCTCGCCGGTGGCGGGATTGTAGACGGGCGCGGTACGACCGCTCTGACTGGCCACGGGCTGGCCGTTGATGTAGTTGCCCAAAATACTCATGGGAATGTCCTCTCGATGATCAGTCATTCGGTAACGGTCAATTCGGCCTCGGCACAGAAGCGCTTGAGGTTATCGCAGCCCAGGCGGGCATAGGTCAGCGGGTGTGCCACGGCAGGGTCCTGTTCGGCCTCGACCACCACCCAGCCCTCGTAGCCGCTGTCGCGCAGCCCTTTGAAGAGGGTGATGTAGTCGATGAAGCCGTCGCCCGGCACGGTGAACATGCCGTTCAGCACGCCGTCCAGAAAACTGAGATCGCGATTGCGGGCATCTTCCAGCACCTCGCGGCGAATGTCCTTGCAATGCACATGGACGATGCGCTCAGCATATTTCTGCTGGACGGCGATGGGATCTCCTCCGGCGCCCACTAGATGGCCCGAGTCGAGCAATAGCCCGACCGAGGGGGCGGCCTCGGCCATCAGCCGGTCGACTTCCGCTTCGGTCTCGATCACCGTGCCCAGATGGTGGTGATAGGCGATCTGCACGCCCTGTTCGAGACAGTAGTCGGCCACCTGGTTGAGGCGCGGAATGAAGGTCTGCCACTGCGCTTCGCTCATGCTCGGACTATGGGAAAGCGGCACGTCGCGCCGACCATGCACGCAGTGGCTGACCTCGCAGAACACCATCGCCTTGGCGCCCAGCGACTTGAGCAGGTGCAGGTGTGGCTTGATGGCCTCGATCTCTTCCTCGGCGCTGCGGGTCAGCAGCTCGCTGCTGTACCAGCCGGAGACCAGGGAAAGGTCGTGCCGTTGGAGGATCGGGCCCAGCACGTCGGGATCGCGGGGAAACTTGTTGCCCAGTTCAAACCCGGAAAAACCCGCTTCCCGGCCCTCGGACAGGCATGTCTCCAGTGGGGTATCGCCGCCCAGCGACGGCATGTCGTCGTTGGTCCAGGTCAGCGGGTTGATGCCGAGGCGTACGATGGACATATATGAACTCCTTCATCAGGCAAGCCACTCAGCCTGCCCTCCCTTTTCGAGTAAGCGGAAACGTCGACGAACCACCAGGCAGTCGGCAATCAGCGGTGCTGGCGTCGCTTGGCCTCGCGATAACTTGCATAGGCCTCGTGGACCGGCTCGCGTGCCGAGACTTCGGGCACTGCCACCTCCCACCAGGCGCCGCCTTCTGAAGTGCTGGGCAAGGGATCGGTGTCCAGAGCAATGATGTAGGTGGTCTCGGCTTGACGGGCACGTACCAGAGCGCCTTCCAACGCCTGGATGTCACGTACATTCTCGGCCTCGCAGCCCAGCGCACGGGCATGGGCAGCGAAATCGGTCTTGGGCGCGCCACCCTCGATGGTCAGGCAGTCGTCGAGCAGGTTGTTGAAACCGGCGCCGCCAGTGCCCCGTTGCAAGCGGTTGATACAGCCAAAGCCTCGGTTGTCGAGCACTACCACGACCAGCTTTTGACCCAGCATCACCGAGGTAGCGAGCTCCGAGTTGTGCATCAGGTAAGAGCCGTCCCCCACCATCACGAACACCTCGCGATCGGGATGAGCCATCTTGACGCCCAGGCCACCCGCGATCTCATAGCCCATGCAGGAATAGCCGTACTCTACGTGATAGCTGCCGGGATCGGCGCACCGCCACAGCTTGTGCAACTCGCCCGGCAGACCACCGGCGGCGCAGACGACAGTACCGTCATTACCGGCCTGCCGGTTCACGGCCCCAATCACCTGGGCATCGGTGGGCAACTCAGCCCCCTCATCGGCGGTAACACGCGCCACCACCTCGGCCCATTCGCGCTTGAGGTTATCGGCCCGCCCCCGCCAGGCGTCGGAGGGTCGCCAGTCGACCAAGCCAGAGCCCAGCGCTACCAGTCCATCGAAAGCATCGCCGGTCAACGGCAGGGCGTGATGTTTCTGGCTGTCGAAGCGCCCCACGTTCAGGGCCACCAGGGTCAGATCATCGCGTTCGAAGAGTGCCCGCGAGCCGGTGGTGAAGTCCTGCAAGCGGGTACCCACGGCCAGGATCAGGTCCGCCTCCCTGGCCAGGAGGTTGGCCGCCTCGCTCCCGGTGACGCCGATGGCTCCCACCGCACAGGGATGAATATCGGGCAAAGCGCCCTTGCCGGCCTGGGTTTCGGCCACCGGCACGCCATGCGTTCGGGCGAACTCACCAAGGCGTTCGCAGGCGCCAGCGTAGTGCACACCTCCACCGGCGATGATCAGCGGTCGCTCGGCGCGGGCCAATGCGGCAATGGCCGCTTCCAGCTCGCGGGGATCCGGCTGGGGACGACGAATACGGTGCACGCGCGGCGCAAAGAAGCTCTCGGGGTAGTCGTAGGCGAAGGTCTGGACATCCTGGGGCAACGCCAGGGTCGCCGGACCGCAGTGTTCCGGATCAAGCAGCGTGGCAATGGCCTGGGGCAGGCTGGTCAGCAGTTGCTCCGGACGGGTGATGCGATCGAAGTAACGCGACACCGGACGGAAACAGTCGTTGACCGTGATGGTGGGATCACCGAAATGCTCCACCTGTTGCAGTACCGGGTCAGGATCACGACTGGCGAACGTATCTCCCGGCAGCAACAGGATCGGCAGCCGATTGGCATGGGCCAGGGCGGCGGCAGTGACCATGTTGGTAGCCCCGGGGCCAATGGAACTGGTAGCCGCCATCATGCGGCGGCGGCCGTTGGCCTTGGCGAAAGCGATGGCCGCATGCGCCATGGTCTGTTCGTTGTGGGCGCGATACGTGGGAAGTGCCTCGCGGGCATGATAGAGCGCCTCGCCCAAGCCAGCCACGTTGCCGTGACCGAAGATACCGAACACTCCCTCGAACAATGCCACCTCACGGCCTTCGCATTCGATGCGTTGGACCGCCAGGTACTTGACCAGGGCCTGGGCCATGGTGAGTCGAACGGTGCTCATGTCAAGCTTCCTCCACTCTGGACGTGACGCTGTGCAGACGCTGCCATTCCTCGATCAATTCGGCGTAGTTGCTGGCGACCCGGTCGATCAGCCGGGCGTCGTCGATGGTGCCGGCCAGCCATTCGCGGCTGGGGCCGGCAAACAGGGTTCGCCCCACGGTGAAGCCCTTACACCGGTCGTTACGGGCGGCGGCCGCGAAACCACGCTTCATGTCGTCCATCGGGGCATCCAGGCCCAGCAACACCACACCACGGCAATAGGGATCCTTGTCGTCGATAGCCCGGCTGACCGCGTCCCAGGCGGTATCGGACATGGCCGGCAACTTCCACCAATCGGGGCGGATTCCCAGGTTGTAGAGCCGCTGCAGGCTACGCGGCAGAGTGGTGTCGTCCACTGCCATGCCGACCGGCGGGATCACCTCGATCAGCAACTCCAGTCCATTGGCGCAAGCCGCCTGGTAGAGCTGACGCAACCGAGTTTCCTGTTCCAGACGCAACGACATCGGGTCATCCGGGTGGTAGAACACCAAGCACTTGATGATGTGCTCGCGTGGCCAATGCCGCAGGCGGCTGCCCAGGTCGTCGCCATGCTGGAAACGTAGCGGTCGGGAACTCGGCAACTCCACCGGACGGCCAATCCACCAGCCCTTGCCTGTGGCGTCGTTGAGGGCGTCCTGACCGAAGACGTCATCGACCAGGATCGCCGGCTTGTCGAGCCCGGTCCGCCGCGCGCCCTCCTCGGCGGCCCGCACCAGCAGCTGCTTGAGCACCGGGATGCGCGTCGGGTCGGCCTTGACGTCACGGGCCATGTCAGTGAGCTGGCGGCGATGATCGAAGGCCAGGCCACAGACCTGGGGCCAGTCGGCGGGCGTGCGGGTGGTGACCCGGTGGAGGTGGTTGAGACGTCCGTCATGGTCGGGCCGAGACACCGCGTCGCGACGGCCCAGGTAGTCGAACAATTCCTCCTCGGTGGGCATGGCCGGGGCACAGCCATGGCGCGAGACCACCAGGGCGCCGCAGGCGTTGGCGTAGGAGGCGCTGGTCTCCCAGCTTTCTCCCCTCAACCAGCCCCTGAGCAATCCGCTCATGAAGGCATCGCCGGCACCCAGCACATTGAGCACCTCGACCTCGACCCCCTCCACCAGGATGCCATCCTCGATGCAGTCGGGAATCTCACCCTCAAAGACCACGCAACCCAAAGCGCCGAGCTTGCACACCAGGGTCGCGTCGCAGACCCGACGTACCGCGCGTAGCGACTCGAGGGTGTCGGTGCTGCCGCCAGCGATATGAAACTCCTCCTCGGTGCCGACGATCAGGTCGAAGTCGGAAAGCCAGGCCTGGAGATCGGTGGTCACCTTGTCGTCGGCGATAAAGCGCGTTTCGCCGTCGCCGGGGGAAGTCAGGCCCCACAGCACCGGCCGGTAGTCGATATCCAGCACCCGCTTGACGCCATGATCGGCGGCAGTGTCGAGCGCCTTGCGACAGGCCCGGGCGGGAGTTTCGGCGGACAGGTGGGTGCCGGTGATGGCCAGCGCCTTGGCACGGGCGATGAAGGCCGGATCGATGGCCTCATGATCGATGGCCATGTCGGCACAGTCGCGACGGTAAAACAGTAACGGGAAGGTGTCGCGATCCTTGAGCGCCAGCAACACCAGGCCGGTGTGACGCTCCGGATCGGTCTGCAGGGCGCTGGTATCGACACCCACGCGTTCGAGTTCCTCGCGCGCGAAGTTGCCCATCTGCTCATTGCCGACTCGAGACAGCATGGCCGACTCGAGGCCCAGGCGAGCGGTTCCATAGGCCATGTTGCCGGAGCTGCCGCCGAGGTACTTGGCGAAGCTCGAGACGTCTTCCAGACGGCTACCGACCTGCTCCGAATAGAGATCAACGGCGACGCGGCCAAGGCAAATCAGATCCAGCGGTCTGTTGTCGGGTTTCATCTCTTGCATAGCGTTTCTCCGCATCGCTTGTCGTATCACGCTCCGACGTGGCCGGGAGGCCTGGCCAACCACTACCCGGACGTCATGACGCTATCCAGTCAGGGAGTTAAAGGGTGAAAGCATCCCGGAAACGTCGCAGAGCCAGCTCATCGTCCCCGGAGGCCCAGCCCTCCAGGCCCACCGTGCCCCGATAGCCGATTTCCTGCAGTGCACGGGCAATGGCCGGATAATGGATCTCACCGCTGCCGGGCTCACAGCGTCCCGGAACATCGGCAACCTGAACCTCGCCGATATAGGGGGCACAGCGGCGCACCAGCTCGACCAGGTTTCCCTCACCGATCTGGGCGTGATAGAGATCGAGCATGATGCGTATCTCCGGGCGATCAACACTCTCCACCAATGCCAACACGTCCTCGGCACGGGCAAAGGGCACTCCAGGGTGATCGACCTCGGTATTGAGGTTCTCCAGCACGAACGTCACGCCATGTTGCTGGCCAAGATCAGCCAGGCGATGCAGCGTATCCGCTGCTCTTATCCACATGGGCCCGGTCATCTCGGCCCCCGGCTGGACCGGCAAGCCCTGACCGTCGAGACCAGTACCGTGCAGGTTGAGTCGAGGGACCCCCAGTTGCTTGGCCACGGCGATCGACTCCCGGGCCGTCGCCACCAGCCGGTCGGCACCTTCCTGGTCCGCCAGGGTGCCCTCGAGATAGCCGGTCATGGAGGAGAACGTCGCGCCGGTAGCTGCCAGCGACTTGATGTCGTGGCGACTCCAATCCCAGATCTCCACCTGGAAGCCCAGGGCATCGATCCGAGCGACCCTTTCGGTGATCGGCAAGTCGCAAAACAGCATCTCGGCACAGGCAGCCAGCGTGAAGGGGAGCGTGTTTTGGCATGAGTTCATGGCTGTCGCGTCCCTCACTGACCGGCAGCAAGAGGAGGCCGGACACCGGATGTATCGGCGTCGGCTCGCTCAGTGTCGCTGCGCTGGAACTCGGCCAGCTCGGCGTCCAGACTTTCCAGCTCGGCACCACCGGCCATCATGTTGAGCACTTCCTCTCGGGTGATGTCTTCCTTGCGGAAGGTGCCGAGACTGCCGCCACGCTTGAGCAGGGTGAAGGCGTCCGCTACCGGATAGGCGTGATGAACGTTGTGGGTGATGAAGATCACCGCCAGGCCGTCGGCCCGCGCCTTGGCGATGTAGCGCAATACGACCGACGCCTGCTTGACCCCCAGCGCCGAGGTCGGCTCGTCGAGAATCAATACCTTGGCCCCGAAGTAGACCGCTCGAGCGATCGCCACGCACTGTCGCTCACCGCCGGAGAGCGTGCCTACCGGCTGGCTGGGGTCTCGCACATCGATGCCGATCTTGCCCATCTCCTGCTTGGCGATACGATCGGCCAGTTTCCAGTCGATACGCTTGAGAGGTCCCCAGCCCACAGTGGGCTCGCGCCCCATGAAGAAATTACGAGTGATCGACATCAGCGGGATCATCGCCAAATCCTGGAAGACGGTAGCGATACCGGCATCCAAGGCATAGGCTGGCGACTTGAAGCGAGCCGGCTCGCCATTCAGTCGTATCTCGCCGTGGGTTGGCCGATGGACGCCCGACAGCGTCTTGATCAGGGTCGACTTGCCGGCACCATTGTCGCCCAGCAGGCACATGACTTCACCGGAATGGACTTGTACCGAGATATCGCTCAGGGCGATGACACTGCCGAAGTGCTTGCTGACGTTGCACATCTCGATCATGGGCGTACGTTCGCTCATCTCACTTGGCCTCCATCGCCTTCTTGCGCATGAAATTGTTGAAGAGCACGGCCACCAGCAGCATCACGCCGAGGAAAACCTGGAACCAGTCGGTATTGACGCCGGTGTAGAAAATGCCCATCTGCACCAGGCCGAAGATCAGAGCACCGAGTGCCGCACCGATGGCCGAGCCGTAACCGCCGGTGAGCAACGCCCCGCCGATGACGACAGCGATGATCGCTTCCAGCTCCTTGAGCAGGCCGCGAATAGTGTCCGCCGAGCCGGTATCCATCACCTGGAGGCAGGCGAAAATTGTTGCGGACAAGGCAGTGAACATGAACAGCGAGATCTTGACGCGGTGGACCGGCACACCGGAGTTGCGCGCCGCGTTGGCATCCCCCCCGCTGGCGAATATCCAGTTGCCGTAAGGGGTGCAGAGCAACACCCAGGTCGCCAAGGCGGTAAGAGCCAGCCACCAGACGATGGAAACCGGGATGCCGGTCACTACCGGGTTGCCGGCAAAGTTGGTGGCGATCCAACCCTGCGAGGCCATCCAGGCAAAGAGCCCGGTCGCGACCTCCCCCGAGAAGAGAGCCGCGAACCAGTCACCCGGAATATGGTCGTGGATCCCGCCGATCTGGGTACGACCAGTCAGCAGGCGGCTGATCCCGATTGCCAGGCCCCGCAGGATGAACAGGAACCCCAGGGTCACGATGAACGAAGGCAGCCCCGTCTTGTTGACCAGATTGCCATTGATCCAGCCCACCAGAGCCGCGCAGGAGAAAGCCAGTATGATGGCCGCCCACAGGGGCCAACCGTATTCCACGGCTGGGATGGCGATGAGAATGCCGGCCAGACCGATCATCGAACCAATGGAAAGATCGAACTCGCCACCGATCATCAGCAGGGCGGCAGCGGTGGCGATGATCCCCAGTTGAGCCGCCACTTCGAGGAAATTGACGATGCCCGCTGGCGTGAACATGCCAGTGCCACTGGCAGCCACGATAAAGAACGCGAGCACCAGGACAGTACCAGCCAGGGCGCCCAGCTCAGGACGGCTCAACGCCCTCTTCCAGAACGATACCTTCTGGATACGCTCATCCTGCGGTGCCACCGCGTCGGTTTGTGGGGATGCATTGGACTTCATGATGGTCGACTCCCGAAGCCCGCCGGGCGGGCCCTTGCATGCATGATGATGCTCAGCGGATGCCCTGCTCGCTCAGCTCGAGGACCTGGGCGGCGTTGTCCGGAGTGACGAAGCCGGGACCGGTAGGAACGTCGCCGGCCGGTAGCAAGCCATTCTTGGCGAACTGATCGAGGAACATCACCGGCAAGTAGCCCTGCAGGTATTGTTGCTGGTCGATGGCAAAATCCAGCTCTTCACCCTCGAGAGCCTCGAGGATGCCGGGCGAGAGATCGAAAGTGCCAAGCGTGAACATGTCGGTGGCCCCTTGCTCACGCATGGCCTGAATCATGGGTTCGGCAGCCAGTGCCCCCAGCGTCAGGATGCCGCGCACATCGCTGTTCTCGTTGAGATAGGCGACGATGGCATTGCGGATCGACGTCGGATCATAGGTCGTGGCCAGTTGCTCGGCATTACCGTCAAACCCCTCGAGGAAGCCGTCGCAACGCTGGTCGAGGCCCTGGTTACCCTGCTCGTGGTTGACACAAACCGCCTTCTCGACGCCCATCTCCTGCATGCGCTCGGCGGCCTGTTTACCTGCTTCATACTCGCTCTGGCCGACATGCAGACGGCTCCCATACTTCTGCGCGACATCGCCACCGGAGTTGATGGTGATCACTGGAATGCCGTTGTCGGAGGCCTCCTGGACGATGCCTCCCAGCGCATCTTCATCGGTGAAGGAGACAATCAGGCCATCCGGGTCGGAGGCCACCGCCGCCTCAACCAGTTGCTGCATCTTGGCCATGTCGAAGGTAGACGGTGCGCGATACTCCAACTCCGCTCCTACCGTGTCAGCAGCCGCCTCGGCCCCGTTCTTGACTACGGACCAGAAGGGGTCAGAGGGAACGCCATGGGTCACCATGACGAAACGGTTCTCTTCTTGTGCCTGTACCGTGCCGGCCATGAGCGCCACCGCGGTGGTCGAGGCCAGCAGCCAATGTGATAGACGTGCCATGGATGAAATTCCTCTCTCGATTATCGTTGTGTGGGAGCTACATCAGCGCAGTGACGCTATGGAATATAGATTCCATTACAGAGAATTATCAAACACAATATTCTATACTTTGGTATAAATAGAACATTTATTCCATTTAGCCTAGACTGCCCCGAGACGAACGAACCGGAAGTCAGCGCCATAGCGGCGAAGACGAGGAACCTCACATGAATCAGATACCCCAGGATTTCGAGGAGCTGGAAACCCGCATCACGGCCGACTACCCGGCTCTGAGCCGCCGTTTGCAACAGACCGCACGTTTCCTGCTCGACCACCCCCAGGAGGTGGCCTTCGCTACCGTCGCCCAGCTTGCCGAACAGGCCGACGTGACACCCTCGACCCTGATCCGCTTTGCCAACAGTTTCGGGTTCACCGGCTTCTCCGAGATGCAACGGCTGTTTCGCTCGCGGCTGGTGGACGAGTTGCCCAACTACAACGAGCGTATCCACGCCGTGCGATCTGCCACCGGCGAGACCCCGGACAGCACCCAGTTGCTCTGGGAATTTGCCGACGCCAATCGCGAGGTACTGGAACAACTGCCGAGCCGCATTGACCCGCGCCACCTGGAGCGCGCCCTGGACATCTTCGAGCAAGCCAGCGCCATCCACGTGATGGGGGCGCGGCGCAGCTTCGTAGTAGCCAGCTACATGACTTACGCGCTGCATCACATCGACAAGCGCACCTTCCTGGTCAACGGTCTGGGAGGAATGTATGGCGAACAACTCAAGGCCATTGGCGATGACGATGCCTTGCTGGTGGTGAGCTTCTCGCCCTATGCCCAGGAAACACGTGAAATGGCAGACGAAGCCCGCAAGCGCGGTGTCCCGCTGGTGGTGATTACCGACTCCAGTCTCAGCCCCCTGGCCCGCCTCGCCGACGTCTCGTTGGTGGTGCACGAAGCGGAGGTCAAGAGCTTCCGCGGCCTGACCGCTTCACTGTGCCTGACCCAGACCCTGGCCATCTCACTGGGCATGCGCCAGGACAAGGCCAGGGATCACCCCTCGTCTGACAGCAATGCGGGGCAAGTGTGATCGGACAGCACACGACCATTCACCGATAACGAGAGGACACCGCCATGAGACTCGCCCTGATCGGCGCCGGGCGCATCGGCAAGGTTCATGCCCAGGCCATCGACCGCAGCCCCGACGTCACCCTGGCCGCCGTGGCTGACTTCCATGCTCCGGCTGCCGAGACCCTGGCCGCCGAGTACGGCGCCCGAGCGCTCGATGCCAACACCGTCTTCGAGGATGACGAGATCGATGCCGTACTGATCGCCTCGAGCACACCGACCCATGCCGACTACCTGGAACGCGCAGCCCGCGCCGGCAAGGCCGTGCTCTGCGAGAAGCCCATCGCTCTCGACCTGGCCCGCACCGTCGAGGCACTCCGGGTACTGGAGTCGCATCCGGTGACCTGCGCCCTGGGGTTCAATCGCCGTCATGACCCGCAATTCGCCGCCCTGAAGCGCGCCGTGATGGAAGGCCGGATCGGTAATCTCGAGACACTCACCATCATCAGCCGCGATCCAGCACCACCGCCCACCGAGTACATCGACGCCTCTGGCGGCATATTCCGCGACATGACGATCCATGACTTCGACATGGCCCGCTGGCTGCTGAATGAACCCATCGCCGAGGTTCACGCCGAGGGCAGTTGCCTCATCGACCCCGGCATCGGCGCAGCCGGCGACGTGGATACCGCCATGGTCACCCTGATCACCAACAGCAGACGGCTCTGCCATATCAGCAATTCGCGACGCGCCTGCTACGGCTACGACCAGCGTATCGAGGCCTTCGGCAGCGCCGGCATGCTCCAGGCGCAGAACGAGAGCGACACCCGACTGCGCTTCACCGGCGAGCCCGGCCAGGTGGAAGGAAAGCCCAAGTGGTTCTTTCTGGAACGCTATGCCGAGGCCTATCGCCACGAGATCGACGATTTCGTCGATGCCTGGAAACAACAACGCGCCCCGTTAGCGGGTGCCGATGACGGTCTCCAGGCGCTACGCCTGGCCGAAGCAGCCGAACGCTCGCGCCACGAGGGCCGTCGCATCACGCTTGATGAGATCGGCTGAGACCCACGACGACTCGAGGAGAGTAACGATGACTTCGCTACTGGTTCGCCCGAACGAGCCCGATACCCAGGGCAAGGTCCTGGAGGTCACGCCGGCATCCGCCGGTTGGGATCATGTCGGCTTTCGCGTGCACAAGCTGACCCAAGGACAGCAGATCGAAGGCAACACCGGCGAGCGCGAGCACTGTCTGGTGCTACTCTCCGGCCGGGCCACCGTGACCAGCGGCGAACACCGCTGGGAGGATATCGGTGAACGCATGGATATCTTCGAGAAGGTACCGCCTTACGCCGTCTATCTTCCCGATGGCGTGGCGTTCAGCGTGGAAGCCACCACCGACATGGAATTGGCGGTGTGCAGCGCTCCCGGGCACGGCAACCATGAACCACGGTTGATTGCCCCCCACCAGATCAAGCAAAGCACCCGTGGTGGTGGCACCAACACCCGCCACATCCAGGACATCCTGCCGGAGACCGAGCCGGCCGACAGCCTGCTGGTGGTGGAGGTCTACACCCCGGCGGGCAACTGGTCCAGCTACCCGCCCCACAAGCATGATGTGGACAACCTGCCGGAAGAGTCGATCCTCGAGGAAACCTATTACCACCGTCTCAATCCTTCCCAGGGTTTCGCCTTCCAGCGCGTCTATACCGATGACCGCTCGCTGGACGAAACCATGGCGGTGGAAAACGGTTGCTGCGTGATGGTGCCCCGTGGCTATCACCCGGTGGGCGCGCCCCATGGTTACGAGCTCTACTACCTCAACGTGATGGCCGGCCCCAAGCGGGAATGGAAATTCCAGAACGATCCGGCTCACGACTGGATCGTCAGGCAGTAGGCACTCGCGCGCGTCCTGTCCAGACGTCTCTTTCCCCCGCTCCGGCGGGGTTTTTTGCCCGCTCCACAGCGGCGTCGCCGCTCCTACGAAAGCGCTTTGATGATCAGCTGCACGCCGACGATGGCCATGGCCAGGATCACCAGCCGATAGAACAGCCGCTCGTTGACGCGGCTCTGTAGCCAGAGCCCGCTACGCACACCGAACCAGGCCACCGGCACCAGCGCCAGCGAGGCCCAGGCGCTGGTCAGGTTGATCTCGCCGAGCCACAGGTACGGCGGCAGCTTCATCAGGTTGACCGCGGCGAACGACAGGGTGCAGGTGGCAATGAAGGCGCGCTTGGAAAGCTGGCGCGGCACCAGGTAGAGGTTCATCGGGGGCGCCCCGGCATGGGCGAGAAAGCTGGTCAGCCCCACGCCCATGCCCGCCGGCCAGGCCCAGAGAGAGTGGATGGGCCGCGAAGCCGCCGGCTTGACGATCATGTAGACCACGAACAGCAGCGACACCGCGCCCAGCAACAGCCGAACATGGTTCTCGTCGAGCGAGCCGATCAACAGGGTACCGGCCACGACCCCCAGGGCCATGCCGGGCACAAGACGACGTACCTCGGTCGCGTCGTGCTGCCCCCACCAGGCTCTGACCGCGAACAGGTCCATGACCAGCAGCAGCGGCAGCAACAGACCGGCCGCCTCGATGGGACCGATGGCCAGGGCCATCAGTGGCACCGACAGGGTGCCGAAGCCACCGGCGAAACCACCCTTGGACACCCCGGTCAGGTAGGTGGAGAGAATGATCAGCGTCCAGGCCAGCCAGCCGTAATCGGGCAGCATGAATGTCTTCCTTGCACATGACGACGCCGGGGCGGCAAGCGCCCCGGCGTCGGGTCGTTCGATGGCGAACGGGGAATCAGGCGACGTTACGCTCGCCGTTGCTCGCGGCGTGCATGGCCAGAGCGGTATCGAGCATGCGGTTGGAGAAGCCCCATTCGTTGTCGTACCAGGCCATCACTTTCACCAGACGCCCGTTGACCCGGGTATGGTTGGCGTCGAATGTAGACGAGTTGGCGTCGTGATTGAAGTCGATGGAGACCAGCGGCTGAGCGTTGACGCGCATGACCGGAGAACGCTTGGCGGCCTCCTCGACGGCGGCATTGACCTCCTCGATGCTGGTTTCGCGGGAGGCGGTGAAAGTCAGGTCGACCAGAGAGACATTGATCACCGGCACGCGCACCGCCAGGCCGTCGAGGCGCCCGTCGAGTTCCGGCAGGACCAGCCCGATCGCCGCCGCCGCCCCGGTCTTGGCCGGAATCATCGAATGAGTGGCGCTGCGGGCGCGGTAGGGGTCCTTGTGATAGACGTCGGACAGGTTCTGGTCGTTGGTGTAGGCATGCACCGTGGTCATCA
Source organism: Halomonas eurihalina (assembly GCF_008274785.1). Taxonomy (GTDB): domain Bacteria; phylum Pseudomonadota; class Gammaproteobacteria; order Pseudomonadales; family Halomonadaceae; genus Halomonas; species Halomonas eurihalina. The sequence goes on along the minus strand of NZ_VTPU01000013.1, from coordinate 1,001 downwards.
GGCCGGTTTCGATGCCCACCCGATCATGCAGCGCCTGTGCCAGGGGCGCCAGGCAGTTGGTGGTGCAGGATCCATTGGAGACCACCTTGTGCTCCGCGGTCAGGACATCCTCGTTGACGCCGTACACGATGGTCGCATCGGCATTGGCGGTCGGCGCCGAGACCAGCACGCGCTTGGCGCCGGCAGTGATGTGCTGGGCTGCCGACTCACGATCGGTGAACAGGCCGGTGCACTCCATGACCAGATCGACACCCAGATCCCTCCAGGGCAGCTTCGCCGGGTCGCGCTCGGAAAGGGCCTCGATACGCTGGCCATCGACGCTCAGGCTCGACTCATCGTGCCCCACCTCAAAGGGAAAATGACCGTGCACCGTATCGTGGCGCAGCAGGTGAGCATTGAGGGCGGGATCCCCCAGGTCATTGATGGCCACGACGCGGATGCGATCGCGATAGCCCCCTTCATATAGAGCGCGCAGAACATTGCGGCCGATACGACCGAAGCCGTTGATGGCGATCTTGAGTGTCATGGTGTCGTCCTCTCGATTCAGTACCGTCTCATGGATATGGCTGAGCCGATGGGCGGAAGGCGTCTCGGGGTGTCCCGACCGGGCAGGCCGACGGCTCATGTCATGTTTCCTCCCAATGTGAATCACGATAGCGCCGGACACAAGCCGTTTTTAGTAACTTTACAACAAAAAAGACAACCGCTTATATGCCGTTTCGGCCTTAACAGACTATGAAATAAGGAAAAATTCCAAATATGCGGGATCATCCCCTTAATATCTATACCTTAGTCGAAAGGCTTGTCCTTAGTAAAAAAACCACACATAAGCTATGGTGACAGGATTCTGCACCACCAAGGCCGAACGAGCCCTCCGCCTCGGCCCACAGGAGACCCCGGCATGCCCCATTTCCCCTCACCCGCTCGCCGCACCAAGATCGTCGCCACCCTCGGGCCGGCCAGTGACAGGCCCGGCGTGCTCGAACGGATGATCGCCGCCG
>NZ_VTPU01000012.1 GCF_008274785.1 Halomonas eurihalina | reverse complement strand
GAGCGCCTGGTGGCCCAGGGCATCGCCGAGCCGGGCGACCATGTGATCCTGACCCGCGGCGATCACATGAATGCCCACGGTGGCACCGACACCCTGAAGATCCTGGCCGTGGAGAACCGCCATGCCTGACGCACGCCCGCAACGCAACGTCCGCCGCACCCTGCCGGCCCGCAAGCGCATTGCCCTGATCGCCCACGACGGCAAAAAGGCAGAAATGCTCGAGTGGGCCGGGCGCTGGCGGGATACCCTGGCCGAGCACGAACTGATCGGCACCGGCACCACGGCCAACCGCATCTCGCGCCAGCTGGGGCTCGAGGTGGAACCCTTGATGAGTGGCCCGCTGGGCGGCGACCAGCAGATCGGCGCCCGCATCGCCGAGCAGGGGCTCGACCTGCTGGTCTTCTTCTGGGACCCCTTCGCTCCCCAGCCCCATGACCCGGACGTCAAGGCCCTGCTGCGCCTGGCCGCCCTGTGGAACATCCCGGTGGCCTGCAATCCGGCCAGCGCGGATTTCCTGCTCAGTTCGCCCTTGCTCGACCAGGACTACGAGATGACCGTGCCCGATGCCGGCAGCTGGGTATCGGCCCGCAACCCCTGACATAACGCCACCGATGCACGACAACAACGCACGATAACCGAGAGGAACATTGGCATGTTTCAGCTCACTCGCAGCGTCACCTGGCAAGCCCTGAAACAGCTCCAGGCCCAGACCGCTGACGACCGCATCCGCGATTACTTCACTGCCGACCCGCAGCGTTTCGAGCGCATGAGCTTGAGGGTCGGCGGGCTCTTCCTCGACTACTCCAAGCATCACATCTCCGATGCGGTGCTCGACAAGCTGCTCGAGCTGGCCGACCACTCCGCGCTGGTCCAGCGCCGTGCCCAGATGTTCTCCGGCGACATCATCAACGTCACCGAGAACCGGCCCGTATTGCATACCGCGCTGCGTAACCTGGGCGACGATCCGCTGATGGTCGACGGCAAGGACGTGATGCCGGAGATCCACCGCACCCGCGAGCAGATCAGGCGTTTTTCCGAGGAAGTGCGCAGCGGCGAGTGGAAGGGCTACAACGGCCAGCGCATCCGCGACGTGGTCAACATCGGCATCGGTGGCTCGGACCTCGGCCCCAACATGGCCTGCCGCGCGCTACTCAAGCACCGCCACCCGGAGATCAACTTCCACTTCGTCTCCAATGTCGACGGCACCCACATCCAGAAGGTGCTATCGCGCCTGGACCCGGCTACCACCCTGTTCATCGTTTCCACCAAGACCTTCTCCACCCAGGAGACGCTGCTCAACGCCAAGACGGCGCGTCGCTGGTTCCTGGAGAATGCCGGCGAGGAGGCCGACGTGGGCGCCCACTTCGTCGCGGCCTCGACCAATCGCAAGGCCGCCATGGAATTCGGCATTCGCGAGGAGAACGTCTTCGAATTCTGGGCCTGGGTCGGCGGGCGTTACTCGATGTGGTCCTCGATCGGACTGCCCATCGCGCTTTCCATCGGCTTCGACGGCTTCATGGACATGCTCGAAGGCGCCCACGAAATGGACCAGCATTTCCTGAATGCGCCCAACAGCGCCAACATGCCCGTACTGATGGCGCTGATCGGCATCTGGTACATCAACTTCCAGGGCGCCGAGACCCATGCCATCGTGCCCTACGATCAGGCGCTGCATCAGTTGCCGGCCTTCCTCCAGCAGCTCGACATGGAGTCCAACGGCAAGTCGGTGGACATCTTCGGCCACCCCGTCGACTACAAGACCGGCCCCATCGTCTGGGGACAGACCGGCTCCAACGGCCAGCACGCCTTCTTCCAGTTGCTCCACCAGGGCACCCGCTACGTGCCGATCGACTTCATCGCCTCGCTGAAGCCGGAACCGGGAGTGGAAGATCACCACTTCGCGCTGCTCACCAACATGTTGGCCCAGGCCAACGCCTTCATGGAGGGCAGCCAGGAAAGCAGTCGGCTCGATCCCTACAGCTGCCCGGGCAATCGGCCCTCAAGCACCCTGCTGCTCGACGAGTTGACGCCGCGTAACCTAGGCGCCCTGATCGCGCTGTACGAGCACAAGGTGTTCGTGCAAGGCGTGATCTGGAACATCAACTCCTTCGATCAGTGGGGCGTCCAGCTCGGCAAACGCATCGCCGGCGAGATCAGCGAGCGCATCGACGAACAGAGCCAGGACTTCGACGGCTCCACCCAGGGCCTGCTGAAGCTGGTACGCGAGCATTTCACCGCCCGCCAGACCGGCGATGACGGCGCAACGCCCACCGAGGCACCGGCGAAGAAGGCCACACAGGGCAAGAAGAAGGCTTGAATACCGGCCGGCACGCCGATCCGTGGAGGCTTTATCGAGTCACGACGGTGTGCCGGCCCGCTGCCCCAGCCAGGCCGCGCCCAGCCACAAGGGCACGCTGCCGACGCCATAGGCCAGCGCCAGCCAGGGATGGCCGGTGTTCAGGAGATGGAAGGTTTCCAGGCCGAACAGCGAGAAGGTCGTGAAGCCGCCACAGAAGCCGGCAACCAGGAAAGGCTGCCAGCGCGCCACATGCCCGCTGATGCGCTGCGAGGCCCGGGCCGCGAAGGCGGCGATCAGCCAGGAACCAAGCAGGTTGACGATCAGTGTGCCCCAGACGAAGGCGCTGCCCCAGAGCGCCCAGGCACCCTGGGCAACCAGCAGCCGCAGGGCCGCCCCCAGGCCACTGCCCAGTCCGACCGACAGATAGCCGCGCCAGCCGCTCATGCACCACCTCCCACGGCCCACCAGCCCAGGCCCGCCACGGCGACGCCCGGCACCAGGGTGACCACGATATTGAGCAGGGCAGCGTTGCGCCGTCCTTCCTGGAAGAGCGTCAGGGTCTGCAGGCTGAAGGAAGAGACCGTGGTGAAGCCGCCCAGCACGCCGACGGCCAGGAACGTCCAGCCGACCGCGCCGGCCTCGGGCCAGCCCGCCAGGGCGGCCAGGACACCGATTCCCAGGGTTCCGCCCAGATTGACGACCAGAGTGCCCCAGGGAAAGGCGCGCCCCCACCAGCGCCCCGCCAACTCCGTGACAGCCAGGCGCGCCATGCCGCCCAAAGCGCCGCCTAGCACCACCAGTAGCCAATCCAGCGGGCCGAGTGTCATCGTGATCTCCTCCGAATGTGCGCCGTCATGGTAGCGGGGCCTGAGAGCGGCCACAAAGCCATGGCGTCATGTTTCGCCAGCCGCTGTCCCATTTCTTTCCCCTGACGGTCCCTTGTTCAAGCGCTATGCGCTGCTAGGGTCATATGAGCATGTCCGTCTATGATAATCTGATGGGCTTTTCCCCAACCCCTCTACGCCCTGACACGGAGGCCATAGCGTGAGCAAGACACGACTCCTACCCCTGGCCCTTGGCTGGCTGGTGATCGCCCTGCTGGCGTTTGCCGGCCCAGCCCTGGCGCAGTCGTCGGACCCGGGGGCCAGCGCCCCGGCCAATGCCGCCCTGGCCGACATGCTCGAGAACCCCGAGACGCGCCAGCAACTGATCGATCAGTTGCGCGGCATGGCCGATGCCGCCGAGTCGAGTGGCGAGCAGGCCAGTACCGCCCCCGCGGTGAAGGACCCTTCCCTGCCACGCCAGCTGGCAGAGTTCACCAGCCATGTGGCAGGCGACATCGGCCTGCAGGTCAGCCTGCTGTATAGCACCTTGACCAACCTGTTCACCGGGGGCAACGAGGGAGCCTCCATCGACCTGGCCGTGGTGACCAGCGCCGCCATCAACCTGGGCCTGGTCATCCTGGCCACTTTCGCGCTGTTCCTGATCATCCGCCGGTTGGTCCGGCCGCTGTTCACCCGCCTGAGCCTCTGGTCGATGAATGGCCCGACGCTTCAGCCACTGCTCCGACTTGTCATCTGCGTGGTGCTGGCCGCACTGGTCGACATCCTGGTCGTGGCACTGGCTTATATCGGCGGCAACCTGCTGGCTACCTTCGTGGTGGGGGAAAGCGGCGCACTGACCACTCGCGCCTCGCTGTTCCTCAACGCTTTCCTGGTGATCGAGCTGCTCAAGGCCGGCGTGCGCATGATGTTCGCCTCGCGCTATGAGGGCCTGCGCTTGCTGCCCGTGAATGCCGAGGACGCTTCCTACTGGAACCGCTGGATCGCACGCCTGATCGGCCTGGCCGGTTATGGCCTGATGGTGGTGGTACCCCTGACCAGCGCCTATCTCTCGCCGACCCTCGGCCAGAGCATCGGCACCCTGATCATGATCGGCGCCTTCATCTATGCCGTTGCCGTGGTCCTGCGCAATCGCCAGCGCCTGCGTGACGCCCTGCAACGCCAGGCAGCCCGGGCCAGCCTGTCCGCCTCACGCGTCGCACTGGCCCTGCTGGGGCGCATCTGGCACCTGCTGGCCATCGCCTACTTCTTCATGGTGCTGGTGCTGACCCTGACGCGTCCGACCGATGCCCTGCCCTTCGTACTGCTGGCCACCCTCGAGACCCTGGCCGCGATCCTGGTGGGGCTCGGGGCCTCCAAGTTCCTGACCCAGACCATTGGCCGACGCATCACCCTCCAGGACGACTTGCGCCAGAAGCTGCCGCTGCTGGAGGCGCGTCTCAACGCCTATATTCCCAAGGCACTGCGGGTCGTGCGCATCGTCCTGCTGGTGCTGGTGGTGATGGTGTCGCTGAATGCCTGGCAGGTCTTTGACCTGGCCGGCTGGTACGCCTCCGAGGCGGGCCGCGGCCTGGTCGCACGCTTGTTCAGCATCGCCGTGATCCTGGTGGTCGCCCTTGCCATCTGGCTGGTGCTGGCCAGCCTGATCGAGCACAAGCTCAATCCGGCCACCGGCAGAGGCGAGCCCTCTTCACGCGCCCAGACACTGCTCTCGCTGTTCCGCAACGCCATCGCCATCACCCTGATCACCGTGACCATCATGGTGGTGCTGGCCGAGATCGGCATCAATATCGGCCCGCTGATCGCCGGCGCCGGGGTGCTGGGCCTGGCCATCGGTTTCGGTGCCCAGAAGCTGGTACAGGACATCATCACCGGCGTTTTCATCCAGGTGGAAAACGCCCTCAACGTCGGCGACGTGGTCACGCTCGGCGGCATCACCGGCACCGCCGAGCGCCTGAGCATTCGCTCGGTGGGACTGCGCGACCTGAGCGGCACCTACCACATCGTGCCCTTCTCCAGCGTCGACACCGTGTCCAACTACATGCGCGAGTTCGCCTATCATGTCGGCGAGTACGGCATCGCCTATCGCGAGAACATCGACGAAGCGATCCAGGCCTTGAATGCCGCCTTCGACGATCTGTCCGAGGACGAGGAGCAGAAGGCCAACCTCCTCGAACCGCTGGAAGTGGCTGGTGTGATCGCCCTGGCCGACAGCTCGGTGAACATCCGGGTACGCATCAAGACCACGCCGGGAACGCAATGGGCCGTGGGGCGTGCCTACAACCGCCTGGTCAAGTACCACTTCGACGATGCCGGCATCGAGATCCCCTTCCCGCACACCACCCTCTACTTCGGGGCGGACAAGGAAGGCGGTGCGCCACCGGCCAACCTGCGCATCATGCAGCAGGACTTCACCATCGACGGCAGCCCCGCCGGCCAGCCGAAGCACCCCGAGACGCCGACGCGTTCCACGTCGCCAGTATCCCAGGAGGTGCACAACCAGGACGACGACGGTGGCGTCGACACCCCGGGGAGTGGCAACTGAGGCTTCCCGCCTGGCCTCGCCGCGTCAGCGGCGGGGCCATCCCTCAAGGCTTACTGCCGCCGTCATCTGCAGGCACCCGCTAAGCCGAGTCTGGCCCCTCGAGACTCGACGAACTCTCAACGAGCGAATCACCGCCTTCGCCGAGCACCCGATAGAGCGTGACACGGGACTGGTACTGGTCGTAGGCCAGGTCCAATCGGTTCTGACGCGCGCTGTTGAAGCTGCTCTGGGCATTCAGCACGTCGGTGAGCTCCGTCGCCCCTTCTCGATAGCGTATCCGGGCGATCCGGTAGGCCTCTTCCGCCTGGCGGTAGGCCTCGTCGCGATACTGTTGCTGGTCCGCCAGCGCCTGGACGTTGCCAAGCGCCTGATCCACTTCCTGCAGGGCGGTCAGCAGGGTGCCAGTATAGCCGGCGCGCTGTTCGTCCCAGGCGGCCCTGGCCTGATCGATCCGGGCCTGGCGGGCGCCGCCGTCGAACAGTGCCTGGGGCAACGACAGGGCCAGGTTGTAGAGGGCGTCGCCTCTGAGCAGCGATGACAGGTCGCTGCTGCTGTAGCCGCCGCTGCCGGTGAGGGTGATCGACGGCCAGTAGTCCGCACGGGCCGCCGCCACCTGGTAGTCGGCGGCCATCAGCGAGGCCTGGGCCTGGGCGATGTCCGGGCGCCGCGCCAGCACCTGATCCGGCAGGCCGGGCTGGATGTCGGGGAGCGTCAGCGCCGCGAGCTCGCCGCCCCCGACCCGGAAGCCCTGCGGCGTCTCGCCGACCAACACGGCCAAGGCGTAACGACTCTGGTGAAGCTGCTGACGCAGGTCGGGCAGCCGGGCCCGGGCGTTGGCGACCACGGTCTTCTGCTGGGCCAGATCCTGGGGCGAGACGGCGCCGTTCTCCACCTTGGCGCGAACCTGATCCAGCAGGCGCTCGGCGAGTCGCAGATTGTCCTCGGTCAGCGCCAGGCTGTCCTCCAGATAGCGCACCTGGAGATAGGTATCGACCACGCTGGCAATCACCGTGAGCCGTACCGTGTCGCGATCGAAGCGGCTGGCCAGCAACGAGGCCTTGGCGGCGTCGCGACTGTTGCGCAGCGCCCCCCAGAGATCGACCTCATAGCTGGCATTGAGCCTGGCCTCGTAGCTTTCGCTGGAGCCACCGGCGCCGATCGTGCCGTTGCGGCTGGCACCGGCGTTCAGCCCCAGGGAGGGAAACAGCGAGGCGCCGGCCTGGGCGAGCCGAGCGTCGGCCTGCTCCACCCGGGCAGCAGCCGCCAGCAGGTCGGTGTTGGCGTCCAACGCCTGGGTCACCAGCCGATCCAGCTCGTCGCTGCCGAACTGCTCCCACCAGCGGGGGTGCTCGAGCATGGCGCGGCTGGCCTGCTGCTGGTTGAGCCACTGGGCGGGCAATTCAGGCGGCGGCGCGTTCAGTCCGGAGCTCATGGCACAGCCGGACAGCAGGGTGGCCGCCAGCAGCAAGGCGATGCTGCGGGATGGACTAGTCATTGCTCAATGCCTCCACCGGATTCAGGCGCGCCGCCTTGAGCGCCGGGGCGAAACCGAACAGCAAGCCGATGAGCGTGGCGCACAGGAAGGCCGCCACCATCACCGGCACGGAAAAAACGATCGCCATGCCGAGCCAGATCAGCAGCCCACCCACCAGCACGCCGACGGTCACGCCGATGATGCCGCCAAGCGCGGAAACCACCACCGCCTCGGTCAGGAACTGCTGCAGGATATTGCGCTGCCGTGCCCCGGTGGCCATGCGGATGCCGATCTCGTGAATGCGCTCGGTGACGCTGACCAGCATGATGTTCATCACCCCGATGCCGCCGACCAGCAGCGAGATCGCGGCGATGGAGCCGAGCAGCACGGTCAGGGTGTTCTGGGTCTGCGAGACCATGTCGAGCAGCGAGGCCATATTGAAGACCCGCACATCCTTCTGCCCGTGGCGCTGGGTGAGCAGTTCCACGGCGGCCTGCTCGGTGTCGTCGATATACGCGACGTCGTCCACGGCCAGGGTGATGGAACGCAGGTAGTTCTGGCCGAACAGCCGCAGCGTGCCGGTGGAGAGCGGCACGAACACCACATCGTCCTGGTCCTCGCCCCAGTTGGTGGCCCCCTGAGCGCTCATCACGCCAATCACCTGGAAGGGAATGCTGTCGAGCATCACGAACTGGCCCAGCGGGTCGCCATCGGCAAACAGTTTCTCCTTGACCGTCTGGCCGATCACCGCCACCGGCGCGTAGGCCTTCTGGTCCTGCTCGCCGAAGAAGATCCCCTGCGCCGGCCGCCAGTCGCGCAGGCTGGTGAAATCCGGAGTCACGGCCTGCACGTTGGTCGAGGCGTCCTGGCCGTTGGCCCGCGCCGTGACGCTGCCGGAGATTTCCGGCACGGCGGTGCGCACATTGGGCAACTGCTTGAGGGCCTCGGCGTCTTCCGGCACCAGGGTGGCGATGACGCCGTCGGCCACGCGCTGTTGGCCGCGGTCCGGTCGAATCACCAACAGGTTGGTGCCCTGGTCGTTGATGCGGGCCACCACATCCTGCTTGGCGCCCTCACCGATCGCCAGCATCACCACCACTGCGCCGACACCGATCACGATGCCGAGCAGCGTCAGCAGGGTGCGCAGCCAGTTGGCGCGCAGCGAGCGCAGGGCCATGACGACCGCCTCGCCCACCTCGGCGGCATCGGGCAGGCTCGATTGCGCGGGAGGCTCGGCCACGACTCGGGACGAGTCCTCGTGGAGGGGGCGATGGCGGCGGTCGTCGATCACCCGGCCATCGTGGATCTCCACCACACGGTCGGCGTGGGCGGCCACCTCGGCATCATGGGTGATCACGATGACGGTGTGGCCCTGGCGCGCAAGCTCGCGCAGCTGCTCCATCACCGCCTCGCCGCTGACGCTGTCCAGCGCCCCGGTGGGCTCGTCGGCGAGGATCACCTTGCCGCCATTCATCAACGCCCGGGCGATGGAAACGCGCTGTTGCTGACCGCCGGAGAGCTGGTTGGGCAGGTGCTCCAGGCGCTCGCCCAGACCCAGCTCGCCGAGCAGCCGCTGGGCACGCTGCTTGCGCTCCTCGCGCGGCATGCCGGCATAGATGGCGGGCAGAGCCACGTTCTCCCAGGCGCTGGCGGTGCCGACCAGGTGATAGCTCTGGAACACGAAGCCGAACATCTCGCGGCGCAACCAGGCCAGCTGCTCGTGGTCCATCTCGGTGACCAGGCGGCCGGCGAAGCGGTATTCACCGCCGCTGGGCTGGTCCAGGCAGCCGAGCAAGTGCATCAGAGTGGATTTGCCGGAGCCCGAGCTGCCCATGATGGCCATGAACTCGCCCGCCTCGATGCTCAGGTCGATGCCGTGCAGCACTTCCACGTCCTGCTCACCGGCCGGGTAGTGCTTGCGGATGCCGCTCAGTTCGATCAGCGCCATTACAGCAGTCCTCGGCGCCGCCCGGAATCTCCGCCCTCGGCGGCCTGCCCGGTCGCCGGGCCGAGGATCACGCTGTCGCCCTCCGCGAGGCCATCGAGGATCACGGCACGCACCCGGTTGTCGAAGCCGACCGTTACCTCGCGGGTCTGCGACCGGCCCTGGTCGTCGAGCACCCGGACGTGCGCCTGGCCAGGCTCCGTGCGCGTGACGGCGGCCACCGGCACGCTCAGCGCGTCCTCGGCCGACTGCACCACGAAGAAGGTCTGCGCGGTCATGCCGGACATCAGCCGGCCATCGTCGTTGTCGACGTCGAACTCGGCGGTGTAGAGCACCACGTTGTTGACCACCTCCGGCGTCGGCAGCACCTGGCGCAAAGTGCTGTCGTAGCGCACCTGGTCGTTGCCGAGGGTATGGAAGTAGACCGGCATGCCCGGCGCCAGGCGGTCCACATCTGCCTCGGAGACCTGGGTGGACACCGTCATCGTCGACAGGTCGGCGATACGCATCAGCGTCGGGGTGGTCTGGTTAGCGTTCAGCGTCTGGCCCTCGCGGGCCTCGAGGCTGACGATGGTGCCGGCACGAGGCGCGTAGATTCTGGCGTAGCCCAGGGTGGTGCGGTCGCCTTCCACACTGGCTTCTTTCTGGCGGATCTGCGCCTGGAGTACCGCGATCTGTGCCCGGGTCACCTCGAAGCTGGAGCGGGCCGTCTGATAGGCGTCATCGCTGGTGGCATCGGCATCGTGCAGGCGCTGCTGGCGTTGATACTGCTGACGCGCGAGCTCCAGTTCGGCCTGGCGTTGCTCGCGCTGGGCGCGCAGGGCGTCCAGCTCCGCCTGGCCGGCCTCCACCCGGGACTTTTGCACCGAGGCGTCGATCTCCGCCAGCAACTGGCCCTGTTCCACGCTGTCGCCCACATCAACGTACAGCTCAGTGAGCTGCCCGGACACCTGAGCGCCCACGTCCACGTAGTCCTGGGGCTCCAGCGTGCCCAGCGCGGTGACCACGTCCTCCACATCACCATGCGTCACCGGGGCGGTCCGCCACTGCGCTGCCGGCGTCGAGGCCAGCCCCCAGTGCCAGCCGACCGCCAGCGCAGCCGTGATGATGATCAGTAGCGAAAGAACCGTCTTCGGGTGACGGCGGATCCAGGGAGGCATGACGTATCCAGAGACCGGCGATGGAGGGATATGACCCTAACGCGCCAAGTTGCAAACAATATGATTTGATTTGTAAACAAGCGATAAACGCGACCCGTCGATGTCGACGACGACGCTTTGTCCAAGGGGGGAATTGTCGTGCAAAGGCAGTCGGCCCCCGCTGCTGACGCAGAGAGGGCCGACTGCCTTTGCTCGGATTGTCGACGCGTGTCAGGACGCCCGTTGCGCGCCCCGTGACAGCGTGTCTTCCGGCTCGGTGGGTTGCGGCAGAGAGGGGAGCGACTTGTCGAGCAGTTCGACGCTCTGCCGATAGTAGAGCTGGCTCTTGTTGTGCTCGCCCAGACTGGCATAAAGCCGCGCCAGCTCCGCACAGACCACGCCGCTGGGACGCTGGCGATGGCTAGCCTCGAAATACTCCTGTGCCTTGCCCCAGTAGGCGTTGCGCAGCGACAGGCGACCCAGGGTCAGCAGCAGGTCCGGATCATTGGGACGCTCCTGCAACCACTTCTCGGCCACCACCAGTTGCCGCGCCGCGTCGACCTCGAGCAACCCGTAGCGCAACACCAGGCGACTGTCCCAATGATCCTTGAGCGACTGGCGCAACAGACGCTCGGCGATGGTCTGCTGGTCGCCGCGCACCAGGGCCTCGACATAGAGCACGATCAGATCGACATTGCCGCGCAGGTGATCAGGCATATCGGCCCAGAGGGTACGCACCTGCTCGATATCGCCGGCATCTCTCGCCTCCTGGGCAATCAACTCGCGATAGGCGCGTTGCTCGAGCTGTTCACGCTCTTCCTCGGAAATCAACTGCTGGGCGCCCAGGCGGGGCATCAGGCGACGCAGGCCATCCCAGTCGCTGACACTGAGATAGGCCTGCTTGAGCTGCTTGAGCACCTGCGGGTGATTGGGCAGGTGACGGTCCAGGCGAGTCAGGATCGCCAGGGCCTCCTCGTACTGCTGGCGGTCCAGCATCAGCTGGGCCTGCATCATGCCCACTGCCGTGTCGGCGCCCTCGGTACTCAGATGAGCCCGCTTGAGCAGGGTGTCGGCCTGCTCATAGCGGCCCTGGTAATGCGCGGCCAGGGCGGCGGAAAGGTAATTGACCAGCGGTGTACTGGAGTCGTCGGCGGCCTTGACCAGTGCCTTCTCGGCGCGCTTCCAGCGGCCCTCGGCCAAAGCGACCAGCCCCCGCACGGTACGCCGCATGGCACTGCGATTGCGCGACCGACTGCTCCAACCCTTGAAGCGGCTAACCGGCCGCGAAAGGCGCATGAGCAGCCGCAGCAAGAAATGCAGCACCACGAAGGCGGCGAACAACAGCACCAGGCCGAACCAGAAAGTCGTCTGGAAGGAGGTGTCACCAACCCGCACCAGCCAGTAGCCGGGCACCGACATTATCAACTGGCCGAGCAGCGCCCCGATCGCGAGGCCGACGACCACGATCAGAATCAGCTTCCTCATGCCTCGTCTCCCTGGCCGTCGCTACCCGCCTCAAAGCGGTTCTCGATGAATTTCTGCAGCGCCTGTTGCGAGCCGCTGATGTCCGGCAGCTCAGGACGAATGCTCTGTCCCTTGAGTTCCTCGAGCTGCGACAGGACGCCTTGAACGCCGCTGTCATCGGTATCGTAGTAGCCGCGAATCAGCTTCAGTGCCTTGTCGAGGCTGGCGTCATACAGCGCCTGCTCCTCCTTGAGCAGCGCCAGTTGGACCTGCTCCAGCACCAGGCGCACGCTCTGGCGCAGGTAGGACTCCTGCTCCGGCGAGATCAGGGCCTCCAGCGCCTCGTCGTGCTTGCGCACCGTGACCAGGTCCTTGAGTTCCGAGCCGACCTTGGCCAGCTGCTGCTGCCAGCCGCCGGCAGGGGCCTCCTCGATGGAAGCGTCGCCGGTTATCTCTTCGACATCCTGGGCCAGAGGGCGCCCGGCGATCTGTTCCTGCTGGGCATTGAGCGTCAGGAACAGGCCGCTTCGATCGACGCGCGGTACCGAACGCAATGCGGCCAGCTCCGAGGCGATCTCGCGGCGTACCGGAAGCAACGCTGGATTGTCGGCTTCCTCGAGTCGGGTATCGGCGGTGCGCAGCAGCGCGGCAGCCCCTTCGACGTCCCGCTCCAATTGCAAGCGCTGGTTGGCCAAGCGCAGCAGATAGGCGGCCTCGGCATGCAGCCAGTCCCGCTCGTCGGTCTGCTGCTCCCGGGACAGCTGCTGGAGCACTTTGTCGAGGTTCTCGTCGACATTGCTGCGGTATGTCTCGAATTCCTGGCGCAGCGAGTCGGCCGCCGATTCACGCTCGCTGCGATCGCTCTGCAGCTGATTCGATAGATCGTTCACCTGCGCCTCGGTGGCCGGTTGTTCAGGCACCGAAGCCAAACGCTGCTGCTGGTCCTGGAGACGTTGCCAGCCCAACCAGCCGAACACGCCGACGGCGATCGCCAGCAGGATCACCAGCACCAGGGCCAGGACGCCAGCCTTGCCTCCCTTGCCGCGCTTGTCACCGCCATTGCCATCGCTGCCGCCGGATTTTCCGCCGCCCGAACTCGCCTTGCCACTCGAGGCCTTGGCCGTGTCGGTCTTGCTGCTTGCCGCCTTGGTTGAGCCCTTGTCGGCCGAGCTTTTGCTCCCACTGGTACTGCCGCTGGCAGGCGCGGCGGCCGCCGTCGAGCTGGACGACTTATCGTCCGCCTTCTTCTCGGCCTTCCCCGAAGATTTGTCCGTCCGGGCCGAAGAAGTGGCGCCGCTCACGGTACCGGGCTTGTCCGCTTCGGCGTCACCCGGCGTGGCATCGGAAGCGGCCGTAGCGCTGGATGCGCTACCGGACTCGGCAGAGGACGTGGACGCACCGTCGCTCTTGCCGCGTCGGCGCGAGCGACGCGACGATGAGCTTCCGGTCTTGGCGCTCTCTTCCGGCTGGCGCTCCGTGATCCCTGCATCGGCACCGCCCTGGGCTTCGCCGGAGGGCGTTTGCTGTTCATCCTGATCTTGTGATTGCTTGCTCATCTGTCGCTAGCCCTTTTCGAGATCGTCATGATCGACATCGGTCTCCTCCGGGTCCCTGGCCCGTGCCACGGCGGCCGCGAGTGCGGCGGGCGTGGCTCCCGATGCCACGACGGGAACACGAAACCCCAGTGTGCCGGCTAGTGTAGCCAACCGGTGACTGGATACGATTAACGGTTGGTCCAAGGCGGTACGTGAACACCATCTTGCCAGATGTTCGAGGATTTCTCCGCTACTCACCACCAACGCATGATAGTCGCCTTCCCACAACCGCCGCTGCAACACCGGCGACGGCTCGAGCAGACGCCGCCGATAGACCGCCAGATGCGTCAACCGCGCGCCGCGCTCGGCCAGGGTCTCGGCCAGCAGCGTGCGCCCGCCCTCACCGGCGACCAGCAGGGTACGCTGCCCATCCAGTCGCTGCAGCGACCCCAGCGAGAGCAACGCCTCGCTGGAGTGTTCTTCGCCGCGTGGCGGCACATGCACGCGCACTCCCAGAGCTTCGTCCAGGGCGGCGGCAGTACTCGGCCCCACACCGTAATACTCGATGCCCACGGGGAGTTGCGGCCAGTAACGGTCCAGCGCCTCGGCCAGGCATTCGGCAGCAAAGGGGCTGGTCACCACCACCCGTTGGAACTGATCGAAATCCAGCCAGGCAGAACGCATCGCCTGGCTCTCGGGCAGCGCCTCCAGTGCCATCACCTCGCCACACTCGACGGCGAAGCCCGCGGCCTCGATGGCCTCGGCCAGCGGCGCGGCACGCGCCCCCGGGCGACAGATCAGGACCGGCGCGCCCACCATCAATTGGCGCCGTAGACCTCGGCGAGGATGTCTCCCGCGCCCTGGTCGAGCAATTCTTCCGCCACGCGAATACCCAGAGCCTCGGGCTCATGGATGGAACCGCGCCCCTCGGCACGCAGCACCTCGGTGCCCTCGGGATTTCCGACCAGCGCACGCAGCCAGAGCGTCTGGTCATCGTTCTCGAACACCGCATGACCGGCGATCGGTACCTGACAGCCGCCCTCGAGGCGGGTGTTCATGGCCCGTTCGGCGCGCACACGGGTCGCGGTGTCCGGATCGTCGAGCGGCGCCAGCAAGCCAATCAACTCGGCATCGTGCATGCGGCACTCGATACCCAGCGCGCCCTGCCCGCAGGCCGGCAGGCAGATCTCGGGCGGCAGCTCCTGGGTGATGCGCCCATCGAGCCCCAGTCGCTTGAGGCCGGCGGTGGCCAGCAGGATGGCGTCGAACTCGTCGTTGTCGAGCTTGCCGAGCCGGGTCTGGACGTTGCCACGCAAGTTCAGCACTTCCAGGTCGGGGCGACGCTCGCGCATCTGCAGGCCGCGCCGCAGGCTGGAGGTGCCGATTCGCGCGCCCTCCGGCAACTCGTCGAGCGAGGCGTAGTGATTGGAAACGAAGGCATCGGTGGGCTCGGCCCCCGCCAGGATCACCGACAGGCCGAGACTCTCGGGGAACTGCATGGGCACGTCCTTCATGGAATGCACGGCAATGTCCGCTCGTCCATCAAGCATCGCTTCCTCGAGCTCCTTGACGAACAACCCCTTGCCTCCCACCTTGGCCAGCGGCGTGTCGAGAATCTGATCGCCGCGAGTGGACAGGGCCACCAGCTCCACCGTCAGTTCCGGGTGGACCTCCATCAAACGGTCGCGGACGTGTTCGGCCTGCCACATGGCCAACTGACTCTTGCGAGTGGCGATACGCAGCGTCTGCATGGCTTGCACCTGGTTCCCCCGTACCGGTTCGCGCATCGCGGCGGCGCCGCGACCGGACCCGGTGGTGATGACATGATTTTCCTTCATCATAAAGTACCGGAGAGAACAGGGAAAATCGCCTTCCCCGGCCAACAACGACGCTGCCCGCCCCTCGCCTGTTCCCCGGACTCTGGTACACTTCCGGCATGTCAACCAGCGCGACCGGGGCATCGCCGGCGCCGTTACCCACCGAACAGTCAGCAGGATGTCAGCCCGATGAGCTCAAGCCCGACGAGCAACAGCACCAACCAGTCCTGGGGCGGCCGCTTCAGCGAGCCTACCGACGCCTTCGTCGCCCGCTTCACCGCCTCGGTCGACTTCGATCGTCGACTGGCCCTGCACGACATCCAGGGATCGCGCGCTCATGCCACCATGCTCGCTCGAGTGGGCGTGCTCACCGAGGACGAGCGCGATGCCATCCTCGGCGGCCTCGACGAAGTCGCTGCCGAAATCGAGGCTGGCAGCTTCGCCTGGTCGGTGGAGCTCGAAGACGTGCACATGAACATCGAGGCACGCCTGACCGAGAAGATCGGCATCACCGGCAAGAAGCTGCACACCGGCCGCAGCCGCAATGACCAGGTGGCCACCGACATCCGCTTGTTCCTGCGCGACGAGATCGACACCGTGGCCGCCGAACTGACCCGGCTGCGCGAAGGGCTGATCGAGCTGGCCGACCGCGAGGCCGAGACCATCATGCCCGGCTTCACCCACCTGCAGACCGCCCAGCCGGTGACCTTCGGCCATCACCTGCTGGCCTGGCAGGAAATGCTCGCCCGGGATCACGAACGTCTGCTCGACTGCCGCAAGCGCGTCAATGTGCTGCCGCTCGGGGCCGCCGCCCTGGCCGGCACCACCTATCCCATCGACCGCCACGTTACCGCCGAGCTGCTGGGCTTCGAGCGTCCCGCCGAGAACAGCCTCGACGCCGTGAGCGATCGTGACTTCGCCATCGAGTTCACGAGTTTCGCCAGCGTGCTGCTGATGCACCTGTCGCGGATGAGCGAGGAACTGGTGCTGTGGACCAGCGCCCAGTTCGACTTCATCGACCTGCCCGACCGCTTCTGCACCGGCTCGTCGATCATGCCGCAGAAGAAGAACCCCGATGTGCCGGAGCTGGTACGCGGCAAGTCCGGCCGGGTCTACGGCCATCTGGTGAGCCTGCTGACGCTGATGAAATCGCAGCCGCTGGCCTACAACAAGGACAATCAGGAGGACAAGGAGCCGCTGTTCGACACCGTCGCCACCGTGCAGGATTGCCTCAAGGCCTTCGCCGACATGGTGCCGGCCATCGAGGCCAAGGCGGACAACATGTTCGAGGCGGCTCGCAAGGGCTTCTCCACCGCCACCGATCTGGCCGACTACCTGGTACGCCGCGGCGTGGCCTTCCGCGACGCCCACGAGATCGTCGGCCAATCCGTGGCCCATGGCCTGCGCGAGGGCAAGGACCTCTCGGAAATGAGCCTCGAGGAGCTGCAGGGCTTTTCCTCCTCGATCGGTGAGGACGTCTTCGAGGTGCTGACTCTGGAAGGCTCCGTGGCGGCCCGCCAGCACATCGGCGGCACCGCTCCGGATCAGGTCCGCGCCGCCGCCCAACGGGCCCGCGAAGCGCTCAAGGCGCTGGGGAGCCGTGACTGATGCGCCGGCTCGTGCCCATCCTCCTGCTGGCGGCCATCGCGCTGGCCGGCTGCGGCCAGAAGGGGCCGCTCTACCAACCCGACAACGAGGCCGCGGCGGAGCGCTACGCCCCGCATGACGAGGCCACCAGCGAACGCGACGACGCCACCCCGCCCGAAGGGGCCGCCGACGAGGAAGGCGACTAGACATGGATCATTTTGACTACCGGGACGGTGTCCTGCACGGCGAGGATGTCGACCTCACCAGCGTCGCCGACGCCTTCGGCACGCCCTGCTACGTCTATTCCAAAGCTACCCTGGCGCGCCACTTTCGCGCCTACACCGAAGCGCTGGGCGGCCACCCGCACCTGATCTGTTATGCGGTCAAGGCCAACGCCAACCTGGCGGTGCTGGGGCTGCTGGCCCGCCTCGGCGCCGGCTTCGACATCGTCTCGGTGGGCGAGCTGGAGCGCGTGCTGGTTGCCGGCGGTGATCCCGCCAAGATCGTTTTCTCCGGCGTCGCCAAGCAGGAAAACGAGATGGCTCGTGCCCTCGAGGTCGGCATCAAGTGCTTCAACGTCGAATCCCGCGCCGAGCTGGAGCGCCTCGATGCCGTGGCTCGGGGGCTCGGCAAGGTGGCGTCGGTGTCGCTGCGCGTCAACCCGGATGTCGATGCCGGCACCCACCCCTACATTTCCACCGGCCTGAAGGACAACAAGTTCGGCATCCCAGTGGACGAGGCCTTCGAGGTCTACCGCCAGGCCGCCGGCATGGACAACGTGCGCGTCGCCGGGCTGGATTGCCATATCGGCTCCCAGCTCACCGAGCTCTCGCCCTTCCTCGATGCCCTGGATCGCCTGCTGGCCCTGCTCGAGCAACTGCGCGACGCCGGCATCGAGGTCGAACATCTCGACCTGGGCGGCGGCCTGGGCGTTCCCTATCAGGACGAGAACCCGCCCCAGCCCTTCGACTACGCCACCGCGCTGCTCGAGCGGCTGTCGCGCTGGCCCGGCAGCGAGCGATTGACGCTGCTGTTCGAGCCGGGACGCTCCATCGCCGCCAACGCCGGTGTGCTGCTGACTCGCGTGGAATTTCTCAAGCCCGGTGAGACCAAGAACTTCGCCATTGTCGATGCCGCCATGAACGACCTGATTCGCCCGGCGCTCTACCAGGCCTGGCAGGCGATCCTCCCGGTGGATACCCGCCAACCTCGCGAGACCGATACCTACGACGTAGTCGGCCCGGTCTGCGAGACCGGCGACTTCCTCGGCAAGCAGCGCCGGCTCGCCATTGCCGCCGGCGACCTGCTGGCTGTACGCTCCGCCGGCGCCTACGGTTTCGTCATGGCCTCGAACTACAACAGCCGCCCGCGGCCTCCAGAGGTCATGGTCGACGGTGATCGCATGCATCTGGTACGTCGTCGCGAACGCCTCGAGGATCTGTGGGCGGGCGAGGCGACACTGCCGGACGACGCGATGGTCGGGGGAGATACGTCCTGATGTTGCTGCAGTTCACCAAGATGCACGGCCTGGGCAACGATTTCATGGTCGTCGACCTGGTCACCCAGCGCGCCAGGTTGCGCGACGAGCAGATCCGCGCCTTGGCCGACCGGCGCTTCGGCATCGGTTTCGACCAGTTGCTGGTGGTCGAGCCGCCCCGCGACCCGGACATGGACTTCCGCTACCGGATCTACAACGCTGATGGCAGCGAAGTGGAGAATTGCGGCAACGGCGCCCGCTGCTTTGCACGCTTCGTGCTCGACCAGCGCTTGACCCACAAGCGGGAGATTCACGTCGAGACCACCGGCGGCCCGCTGACCCTGACCGTCGGGGATGACGACCACGTCAGCGTGGACATGGGCAAGCCACGCTTCGCACCACAGGACCTGCCCTTCGAGGCTGACGGCGATCGCCCCCTGCACGATCTGGAAGTGAACGGACAGCAGCTCTCGGTCGGTGTGGCCTCGCTGGGCAACCCTCATGCCGTGCTGCGCGTGGATGACGTGGCGACCGCGCCGGTGGCGACCCTGGGGCCGGCCATCGAGGGCCACCCCCGCTTCCCCAGGCGCGTCAACGCCGGTTTCATGCAGATCGTGTCCGCGCACGAGATCCGCTTGAGGGTCTACGAACGTGGCGCTGGCGAAACCCTGGCCTGCGGCACCGGTGCCTGCGCCGCCGTGGCCTGCGGCATTCGCCAGGGCCTGCTCGAGAGCCCGGTGACCGTGCACCTGCCCGGCGGCAAGCTGAGGATCGACTGGCCGAACATCGAGGCTAACCTGATCATGACAGGCCCCGCCGAGCGCGTCTTCGAGGGACGCGTGGCCATCAACTGACACCCGGGCCCGACCGCCACATCAAGGAGACCAGCCATGACACGAGCCGCTCCCGAGCCGCGCAAGACCCTGGACCCGGATGTCGTGGCCCAGTGGCTGGCCCGGCATCCCGACTTCTTCGTCGGCCGTGAAGGCCTGCTGCAGCAACTCCGAGTGCCTCATCCCGAGGCCCGGGGCGCTACCTCCCTGCTCGAACGCCTGGTCGCGGACCTGCGCAGCCGCGCCGAACATGCCGAGGGCCGTCTCGAGCAGTTACTGGATTCCGCCCGCCACAACGAGGGCCAGTATCGTCGCACGCGCGAATTGATCCTGGCGCTGCTCGAAGCCGAGGACAGCGATGCCCTCGGCCAGGCGCTGGCCGCCCAGTTGAGCGAACACTTCCAGACACCGGCGGTGGCCCTCTGGTGTCCGCCCAGTCTGACCGACCGCGAACCCCGGCCGCCCCAGCCGCCGCGCCATATCCTCGACGAACACACGGCGCAGCGCCTGTCTGCCCTGCTCGACGACCGCACCAGCCGCTGCACCCGGCTGACGCGCTCCGACTGGCAACGCCTGCTGCCCCACACCACGCTGCCCGAGAAGAGCGGTTCCTGCGCACTGACACGACTCGCCGTGGGTGAGCCGCTGGGCTACCTGATACTGGCCAGCCCCTCTCCGGACCACTTCCGCGCCAGCATGGACACCCTGTTCACCGAATACGTTGGCGATGTGGTGGCCCGGCTGATGGTACGCCTGACGCCAACGGAACATGGCTAGGCTCATCGATACCGCGACGCCGTTCGGCCGCGAGGCGGATGCCTTTCTCGAGGCGCTCGCCCGCACCGCCAGTCCGGCCACGGTGGACGCCTACCGCCGCGACCTGACGGCGCTGCTCGACTTCCTCGACCGCCATGACATCGGCGACCCCGCCGCCCTGGACGCCGCGTTGCTGCGTCGCTTTCTCGGCGGCGAGCGTGCCCGGGGGTTGGCCCCGCGTAGCCTGGCCCGGCGCCGCGCGGCCCTGTCGCGTTTCGCCGAGCATCTGATGGCTCAAGGGTATCTGGACCACAATCCGGTCTCGCTGGTCCGCACTCCGCGCGTGCCTCGCGACCTGCCCCGCCCTGTGGATGTGGATGCCCTGGCGCATTTCCTCGACACGCCCCATGATGGCTCGCCCCTGGCATGCCGCGACCAGGCCATGCTGGAGCTGTTCTATTCCAGCGGCCTGCGTCTGGCCGAACTGGCCGCGCTCGATCTCGACGACATCCACGCCCAGCGGGTTCGTGTGCTCGGCAAGGGCAGCAAGCCCCGCCAGGTACCGGTGGGCCGACGCGCCGACCAGGCGCTCACCACTTGGCTGTCGCTGCGGGGGGCGCTGGCCGCCGACGGCGAGCCGGCCCTGTTCGTCGGCGCCCGGGGCAATCGACTCGGCCATCGGGCGATCCAGCAGCGCCTGCGACAGCTGGCGCTTACACGCGGGCTCGCCGAGCACTTGCATCCGCACCGACTGCGCCATTCCTTCGCCAGCCATCTGCTCGAATCCAGCCAGGATCTGCGCGCCGTCCAGGAACTGCTCGGCCACGCCAATCTTTCCACCACCCAGGTCTACACGCGACTCGACTGGCAACACCTGGCGGCCGGCTACGACGCCGCCCACCCTCGAGCCCGCCGCCGACGCGACACCGACGACACATGACCCGACACGACTCCCGACTCTGCGCCCTGACCTTCGATCTCGACGATACCCTCTGGGACAACCAGGGCGTGATGACCCGCACCGAGCAGGCTCACTACGCCTGGCTCGACGAACAACTGGCCGCCTGGCTCGCCGCCCATGGCGAGGCACCGCGCCATTTCGCCGAGGCCGTGCCGATCACCCGCTACCAGACCCATCGCCGCCACCTCGCCGAGCGCTATCCATTGCGACGCGGCGATTTCACCTGGATACGCGAACGTGCCCTGGTCGAGTTGCTGGAGGAGTTCGGGCTATCGCGCGCTTCAGCCTGGCTGTGGGCCTCGCTCACCATGACGCGCTTCCACGCCCTGCGCCTGGAGGTTTCGCCCTACCCCGAAGCCGAGCCCCTGCTCGAAGCCCTCGCGCGGGATTACCGCCTGGGCGCCATCACCAACGGCAACCTGGCCTTTCATCGACTGGCGCTGTCGCGTCATTTCGAGGTGATCATCGCCGCCGGCGAGATGCCGGCACCCAAGCCCGACGCCCGCCCCTTTCTGGCAGCACTCAGCCGCCTGGGCGCGACACCGGCGCGAGCGCTGCATGTGGGAGATTCATGGCAGGAGGACATTCTGCCGGCAATCCGGCTGGGCATGCGCGCGGCCTGGATCGCCCCGCACGCCCCGGCCGACACGCCGATGCCCAAGGGCGCGTATCGGCTGGCGCATGTCAGGGAACTACCGGACCTGCTGGAGTGGATGGAGCGGGAGTAGCCATCACCACGGGAGACTAACTGGCCGAGGAAAACAGCAGGCCAAAAACGCAACTCCTCTGCACGACACCGACCTCCGGAGGCAGGTGTAGTGAGGGTCATTCGCCATGGATGGCGGATGTAGCGCCCAGGGAAGGGTTCACAGCGCCCTCACGAAAGCCTGCCTCCGGAAGCCCCAATGCACTAGCTGGTAGGTGCTTCACTCAGCAGCCAGTCGTCCAGGCGCGCATGCACCTCCTCGATGCCTTGCTTCTTGAGCGCCGAGAACAACTGGATGGACACCAGGTCCTCCCATTCGCGCAGTTGGGAACGTACCTGCTGCAGCGCATTCTTGGCGGCGCCGCTTTTCAGCTTGTCGGCCTTGGTCAGCAGGATGTGCACAGTCATTTCCTGCTCGTCGGCCCAGCCAAGCATGGTCTGATCGAATTCGGTGAGCGGATGACGCACGTCCATCAGCAACACCAGACCACGCAATGAAGTGCGGCGTTGCAGGTAGTCGGCCAGATGGCGTTGCCACTCCAGCTTGACGGAATCGGGTACCTTGGCATACCCATAACCAGGCAGGTCGACCAGACGCAGCTCGATGTCATCGCCCAGCGTGAAGAAGTTGATCAACTGGGTGCGGCCAGGGGTCTTGGAGGTGCGCGCCAAGGCCTTCTGGCGAGTCAGGACGTTGATGGCGCTGGACTTGCCGGCGTTGGAGCGGCCGGCGAAGGCGACCTCGGCTCCGGTGTCCGCCGGGCATTGCGCCAGGGTCGGGGCACTGGTGAGAAAACGGGCGGCCTGGTAATTGAGTCGCGACATGGCAGATCCTGATGTTGGTCGAGGAAAGCGTGAAACGGTGTCGTTTCCGCATTCCGGGGGCTCCGTTATACTGCAGCATCATGTGTCTGCGACCCGGGCATCGAGAGTATATCACCGGGTCCGCGCCGCCGACGACCGGGACATGGCACGACAACAACAGTGGAACAGCGATGAGACAGCTACTGGCAAGCCTGATCATGCTCATGGCCGCATGGAACGCCGCCGCGGCGGACACTGTCACGCAAGCGGATGTCACCGCCGGTCGCGAGAAGGCGCAACCCTGCGCCGCCTGCCATGGCCAGACCGGCGTCAGCCCCTCCGGCATGTTTCCCAACCTCGCCGGCCAGAAGGCCTCCTACCTGGTCAAGCAGCTCGAGGAGATCCGTGACGGCGGCCGCGATGTGCCGCAGATGACCGGGCAACTAGACAGCTTCTCCGATCAGGACATCCGCAACGTGGCTGCCTTCTACGCCGAGCAGACGCCGGCGTTGGGCCAGGCCGATCCCGACGAGGATCTGGTAGCCCATGGCCGCGAACTCTACCGTGCCGGCGACCTGGAACGCGGGCTACCCGCCTGCAGTGCCTGCCACACGCCCACCGGGGCCGGCATCGGCAGTGCTGCCTATCCAGCGTTGTCGGGCCAAAAGACCGACTATACCATTGCCGCGCTGAGGGCCTTCGCCGAGGGCAATCGCGATAACGATCCCAACGGCATCATGCGCGATATCGCCGCCAAGTTGAACGAACGCGACATGAACGCCCTGGCCAACTACCTACTCGGCCTGCATTGAACCCGATAGCGTTTCGTATCGAGCCGCCTCGACAGCGGCTCACAGGGAACCCCCGCGCTGCATTGCACTCCAATCCGTCGATGCCACACTGGTGGCTCCCCTCGGAATCCGAATCACGCAAGGAGAGATTCGCATCATGCTCAAGCCCCTGATGGTCGCCCTGGCGGGCCTCGGCCTGTCTACCATGGCCATAGCCGCCCCTCTGGTGGAAGGCCAGCATTACAGCACCCTCGACGAGCCGGTGAAGACCCATGTCGAAGACGGCAAGATCGAGGTCACCGAGGCGTTCTGGTACGGCTGCCCGCACTGCTATGACCTGGAAGACACGCTCAATGCCTGGGTCGATGGACTGCCCGACGATGTCGTCTTCGAGCGCATGCCGGCGACCATGGGCGGTGCCTGGAACAAGCATGCCGCTGCCTTCTATGCCGCCAAGGAGCTGGGCATCCAGCAAGACCTGCATAGCGACTTCTTCGATGCCATCCATGAGCAGGGGCGCCAGTTGACCGACCCCGACGAGATCGCGTCCTTCTTCAGCGATTACGGCGTCAGCGAGGATGATGCCCTGGAGGCCCTGGACTCCTTCGGCGTGAAGAGTCAGGTCAACCAGGCCCACGCCCGCATGCGCAACATGAAGCTGATGGGCGTGCCCGCCCTCGTCGTCGATGGCCGTTACGTGGTAACACCGAGCAGCGCCGGCAGCCTCGATAACATGACCCGGATCGCCGGCGACCTGGTGGACAAGGTGCGCGAGGAGCGAGCGAACTGAGATGGGCTCATCCCTGGCCGAGGCGCGGTGGCCGACCCTGGAGGATGGCCATCTCAAGCTGCTGACCTTCAACCTCCAGGTAGGCATCCAGACCTCGGCCTATCATCATTATCTCACGCGGAGCTGGCAGCACCTGCTGCCCCACCCGCAGCGCCTCAAGCGCCTTGATATGATCGGCGAGGTGCTGAGTCGCTTCGACGTCGTCGGTCTGCAAGAGGTCGACGGCGGCAGCTTCCGCTCGAGCCGGGTCAATCAGATCGAGTACCTGGCCAGTCACGCTGGCTTTCCCCACCACTTCCAGCAGCTCAACCGCAACCTGGGCCAACTCGCTCAGCACAGCAATGGCCTACTCTCGAAGCTTGCGCCCCGCAGCATCGAAGAGCACAGCCTGCCCGGCCCAATGCCCGGCCGGGGCGCCATCCATGCGCGCTTCGGCGACGGCCCGGATGCTCTGCACCTGTTCGTCGCGCATCTGGCCTTGAGCCACCGCGCCCGAGTGCGCCAGCTCGACTATCTCAGCGAGCTGGTCCAGCCATTGCGCCACGTGGTGGTGATGGGGGATCTCAACTGCACACCGGACCAGTTGCACGCCCATGAGCGCTTCCGCAATTCATTGCCGCTGCATCCGGTCCGCCCACCGCTCAGCTACCCATCCTGGCAGCCGCGTCGCGCCCTGGACCACATCCTGCTGTCCGACTCCCTGCAGGCCGACCGCGTCGAAGTACTCGAGCACCTGTTCTCCGACCACCTGCCGGTGGCGATCGATATTCGGGTACCGGATGCCTGCCGCGAAACCCTGCTGGGCCACGACACGCCGGCTTGAGCCTTGCCCCGACACGTCGTCGAGCCACAGATGATTGTTAGACCACGTGTACGACCAATGTTGAGCCGACTCGCCTGACAGAATCTCGCCCTTTCCCGTATAGTCACCGTTGACTGCGCCGGCGCAACGCGCCACTGCAACGCCCATGGCTGCCCAGCGAGAATCCCATGTCCCAAACCAGCGAGTTGCCGCGCCTCCTCGCCCGGCTAGACCACCTCTCCGAATGGCTCGGCAGGAGCCTGTCCTGGCTGATCCTGGCCATGATGCTGATCCAGTTCCTGATCGTGGTACTGCGTTATGCCTTCAGCATCAACAGCATTCCCATGCAGGAATCGGTGATGTATCTGCATGCCACGGTATTCATGCTCGCCGCATCCTACACCCTGCGCCATGACGGTCATGTGCGGGTGGATATCTTCTACCGAGGCATGTCGGCCCGAGGCAAGGCGTTGGTCGATCTGCTCGGCACCCTGCTGTTGCTGATGCCGGTAATGATCTTCGTGATCCTGGTCAGCCTAGGCTATGTGGGCAAGTCCTGGGCGATTCTCGAGGGCTCACCCGATTCCGGCGGCATTCCCGGCGTCTTCCTGCTCAAGACGCTGATCCCGCTGTTCGCCGCCCTGATGATCCTGCAAGGGCTGGTGGAAGCTGGCCGCAATGTCCTCACCCTGACGGGACGACTCGACCCCGAAGCTGACGCGCCGAACCACCACGAGGAGCACCTGTGATGATGGAATTCATGCCACTGGTGCTGTTCGCGGTGATCTGCATCGTGCTGATGTTCGGCTATCCGGTCGCGCTGTCCCTGGCCGGTACCGCCCTGGCTTTCGCCGGCATGGGCTTCGGGCTCGAGTCGCTGGGTATCGATGCCAATTTCGATGGTGGCTATCTGTCCGCCTTCCCCAACCGCCTCTACGGCATCATGTCCAATCAGACCCTGTTGGCGGTGCCGCTTTTCGTGCTGATGGGCGTGCTGCTGGAGAAATCCAAGGTCGCCGAAACGCTGCTCGACGCCATGGCACTGCTGTTCGGTTCGCTGCGCGGGGGGCTCGGTATCTCGGTGACGCTGGTCGGCATGCTGCTGGCGGCCTCCACCGGCATCGTCGGTGCCACCGTGGTGACCATGGGCCTGATGTCGCTACCGACCATGCTCAAGCGACACTACAGTCCGTCACTGGCCACCGGCACCATCTGCGCCACCGGCACCCTGGGGCAAATCATCCCGCCCTCCATCGCCCTGGTCCTGCTCGGCGACGTGCTGTCCTCGGCCTATCAACAGGCCCAGCTTTCCATGGGCATCTTCAGCCCCAAGACGGTATCGGTGGGCGACCTGTTCATGGGAGCCCTGGTGCCGGGCCTGATCCTGGTCGTGCTGTATATCGTCTATGTCACCGTCATCGCCTGGCTCAAGCCCAGCACCGCACCGGCCGCCGACCGCCAGGAGCTGATGGAAGAACTCGGCCACGACAGTGGCCTGGGATGGCTGTTGCTGAAAGGGCTGGTGCCGCCCATCGTACTGATCGTGGTGGTGCTCGGCTCGATCCTCGGCGGCTTTGCCACGCCGACCGAGGCCTCGGCGGTCGGGGCCTTCGGCGCCCTGATGATGGCCCTGGCCTATCGTCGCCTGGATCTCGCCACTCTCCGGGACGTACTGCGCTCCACTGCCAACGTCACCACCATGGTCTTTCTGATCCTGATCGGTGCGGCCCTGTTCTCGCTGGTATTTCGCGCCTACGGCGGCGAGGAACTGGTGACGCATCTGTTCGAGAACATGCCCGGCGGGGTGGTCGGCGCAACACTGGTCGTCATGCTGGTGATCTTCCTGCTCGGCTTCATCCTCGACTTCATCGAGATCACCTTCGTGGTCGTGCCGATCGTCGGCCCGATCCTGCTGGCCATGGGCCTGGACCCGATCTGGCTGGGCATCATGATCGCCATCAACCTGCAAACCTCGTTCCTCACGCCGCCCTTCGGCTTCGCGCTCTTCTACCTGCGCGGCGTGGCACCGGACTCGGTGACGACCTCATCCATCTACCGAGGCGTCATTCCCTTCATCCTGATCCAGTTGGGCATGCTGCTGGCCCTGGCCCTGTTCCCGGAGCTGGCCACCTGGCTGCCCGATCAGTTCTGAGCCATCGACGGGACCGAGCGTGAATAAGTCATCGCCGGTCCAACGCTCGGGGCCGGCTATAGTGTCCCGGGCAAGAGTGTCCCGGGCAAGAGTGTTCCGGATAAAAGCATCCCGGGCAGGTTTCAACGATACGGCAGGGTACGCCCTGCCATGACAATGGCCCATGAGGGCCTCTCCGCAAGGCGAACAACACCAATAATGGGAGCGACTCGTATGCAACCGAAAGTACTCGCCATGGCCATGGCCGGCATTGGACTTAGCCTGGCCGCCGGCACCACCCAGGCTCAGGAAACCTTCGAGTGGAAGCTGGTGACCTCCTGGCCGAAGAACTTTCCCGGCGTCGGCCAGGGCCCCGAGCGCCTCGCCAAGCTGGTCGAGGAAATGTCCGACGGCCGGCTGCAAATCGAAGTGTTCGGCGCCGGCCAACTGGTGCCCGGTTTCGAGGTCTTCGATGCTGTCTCCGAGGGTACCGCCGAAATCGGCCATTCCGCCTCCTACTACTGGAAAGGCAAGGCGCCGGCCGCCCAGTTCTTCGCCGCCGTGCCCTTCGGCATGAATGCCCAGGAGATGAACGCCTGGCTGCACTACGGCGACGGCCTGGAGCTGTGGAACGAGCTGTACGATGACTTCGGGATCGATGTCATGGCCGCCGGCGCCTCCGGGGTGCAGATGGGCGGCTGGTACAACAAAGAGATCAACTCGGTCGACGACCTGGACGGCCTGAAGATGCGCATGCCGGGCCTGGGCGGTGAGGTCATGAGCCGCATGGGCGTGGCCATCGTCAACATGCCCGGCGGCGAGATCTTCACCTCGCTGCAATCCGGTGCCATCGACGCCACCGAGTGGATCGGCCCCTACAATGACCTGGCCTTCGGCCTGCATCAGGCCGCCGACTATTACTACTACCCGGGCTGGCATGAGCCGACGGTGATGTTCGAGGCCATCGTCAACGAGGAGGCCATGGCCTCGCTGCCGGCGGACCTGCAAGCGATTTTGCGCACCGCGGTGCGCGACGTGAACCAGGACGTGCTCGACGAGTACACGGCGCGCAACAACGACGCCCTGCAGACACTGATCAACGAGCATGACGTCGAACTGCGCCGCCTACCTGACGACGTGCTGGCCGAGGCCAAGGAAATCTCCGCCGACGTGGTCGCCGAGCTGGCCGAGTCCAGCGACATGGCAAGCAAGATCTACGATTCCTACCGCGCCTTCCAGGACAAGGTGGTGAACTACCACGCCATCTCCGAGCAGGCCTACTACAACGCCCGCAACCCCGACGGCGACACCACTCAGTAACGACCCTACGGGCCACCTTCGGGTGGCCCGCTGCGTCGGCATGGCCGGCCCCGTCCTCTTGCAGTATGCTGAACGCCGCCTCCGGCGATTCATGACAGCACGACGACAAGATGATGCGACCATGCCAGCCTCGAATACCATACCTCACACCCTGACCATCGCCGGCTCCGACCCCTCCGGTGGTGCCGGCCTGCAGGGCGACCTCAAGACGCTCTCCTCCCTGGGTACCTATGCCACCAACGTCATTACCGCGGTGATCGCCCAGAACACCCAGGGGGTGGCGCATGTGCACCCCGTGTCCGCCGAGGCAATTCGCGAGCAACTGGACAACCTGCTCGACGATGTACACATCGACGCCGTGAAGATAGGCATGGTGGCCAGCCGCGAGGTGGCCGAGACGATCGGCGAGGCACTAAGCCGCCACCGCCCGCGCTGGATCGTGCTCGACCCGGTGATGGTCGCCAAGAGTGGCGACGTGCTGGTGGACAACGCCGGCATCGCCGCGGTGCGCGACATTCTGGTACCACTGGCCGACGTGATCACACCCAACCTGCCGGAAGCCGCCGTGCTGCTCGACACCGAAGCACCCCGCAGCCCCGATGCCATGGAAGCCATGCTGCCCGGCCTGCAGGCGCTGTCGGCGCCCTATGTGCTGCTCAAGGGTGGACATCTGCCAGGCGAAGCCTGCCCCGACCTGCTGGCCACGCCCACCGACAGCGCCTGGCTGCCAGCCCCGCGCATCGACACCGACAACCTGCACGGCACTGGCTGCGCGCTCTCCTCCGCCATCACCGCACACCTGGCGCACCTGCCGGAGGACGCCGGCCACGCCGAGATCGTCGATGCCATCGGCACGGCCAAGCAATGGTTGCACCGCGCCCTGGACGCCAGCCATCGCCTCTCGGTAGGTCACGGTCGAGGCCCGGTACACCACTTCCACGCCTGGTGGTAACGCCTGTCACTTGCACAGGACGCCGGTGCCACCCATCCTGAAGGTCTCTCCCGGCATCAAGAGGGCTGTGCCATGACCCGCACCCTGCTGTTCGCCTGCGACCTCTCCGCCGAGAACCGTGCAGCCTTCGCCAGGGCCATTCGCCTGGCCGGCGAAAGTGGCGCGCGACTCGATATCGTCCACGTGCTCGATCCCTACCTGCCGAGGCGAGTACTGCACGACCTGGAAGAAGCCGTGGTGACGGATATCGGAACGACCCTCACCGATATCCGCGAGGACTATGCCCTGGCCGAGCCGACCAGCCTGATCCAGACCGTGACCGGCGAGCCCTATGCCGAGATCATTCGCGAGGCCCATGAGCGCGAGGCGGACATGATCATTCTCGGTGCCCACCGCAAGCGCGGCCAGCCCGACCTCGTGCACGGCACCACCCTGGCCAGGGTCCTGCGCAGCGCGCCCTGCCCGGTGCTTTCCGTCAGCCAGCCTGCCAATCACGACTGGTACGACATCCTTGTCCCGGTGGACTTCTCGCTGACCTCGCGGCATACCCTGCGCGAGACCCTCAAGCGCTTCCCCGAGGGGCGCCTGACACTGCTGCACGCCTGGAACATTCCCGGAGAACGGGAGCTTGGCTCCGGTACCGGCTATGCACGCTGGCGAGACCGCGAGGTCGAACGGCTCAGACGCCACCTGGAGCAGGAAACCGAACAGCTGATGGCCGAGCTCGACGACGTGCCGGAACTCAGCCTCGAACTGCAACAGGGCGAGCCACTGGACGTGCTGATGACGCAGCTGCGACGCCAGCCCCCGGATCTGCTGGCGCTGGGCAGCCGCGGCCAACTGGGTCGTCACAGCCAGATTACCGAGCATCTGCTGGCCGAACCCCACTGCGATATCATGCTGTGCCGTTCCTGGTGAGCCGTTTCTGGTAAGCCCCGAATAACGGGCTGTGGACGCTCGCTAGGCCAAGGAAATGAGGCCATGCTACGCTGCGGGCGATTCACCACAGCCGCTCGGAGTGCCTCCCATGAAAGCCTTGATCCAGCGTGTCAGCCAGGCCAGTGTCAGCGTCGACGATGAGTGTGTCGGCGCCATCGAGCACGGCCTGCTGGCCTTGATCGGCGTGGAGCGGGAAGACAACGAGGCCCGGGCCGAACGGCTCCTGCACAAGCTGCTGCATTATCGCGTCTTCGCCGACGCAATGGGCCGCATGAACCACAACCTGCAGCAGGCCGACGGCGGCCTGTTACTGATTTCGCAATTCACGCTTGCCGCCGACACCCGCAAGGGGCTGCGCCCCGGCTTTTCCAGTGCCGCACCACCGGACGACGGCGAGCGTCTCTTCAACTACCTCGTCGAACAGGCCCGCAACGCCTGGCCCCGCGTGGCCACCGGACGCTTCGGCGCCAATATGCAGGTGTCGCTGGTCAACGATGGCCCCGTGACCTTCCTGCTCGAGAGTCACTGACCCTTCCGGCACCACCATCCGTCAAGCATCTGCAACCACCGAGCGGGCCGTTCGAGAGCGCTTGGTGGCGCCTTCCGGGTTGCCCTTTCCGTCACATGCTATCTCGTGTTGCGGTCACCTCGAGTTTCTCTCACCTCAAGTTCTCCCGCCTCAAGTTCTCTCACCACAGAAACGCCCGGTGGGCGGCTCTTCTATATAGCCCCCTCCGATAGTTGTATACATATTTTATGGAAATATATTGCACAAAGTGGACAATGGCTCGAGATGAATTGTGTACAATAACAAGTGGTGATTGTCCTCATGACAGATTCCGGCCGCAGCACTTCCGTCTTCGAGTTCCGGGGACATCCTCCCCTGACTCGCGCCCTGCCACTTTCCCTGCAGCATATCCTGGCGATGATCATGGGCACGGTCACCGTCCCCATCATCGTCGCCGGCACCGTGGGGGCGACCCTCGAGGAAAAGATGCTGCTGATCCAGATCTCGCTGCTCGCCTCCGGGGTCTCGACACTGCTGCAGCTCTACGGCATCCGCCGCTTCGGCGCCCGGCTGCCAACCATCTTCGGCGTCGGCTTCGCCTATGTACCGACCCTGACAGCGGTGGGCGCCCAGTACGGCCTGGAAGGTATCCTTGGTGCCCAGATCATCGGTGGCGGGGCCATGATCCTGGTGGGGCTGTTCATTCAGCGCATCCGCCACTTCTTTCCGCCGGTCGTGGCCGGCACCGTGGTCCTGGTGATCGGTCTGTCGCTTTATGATATTGCCATCAACTACATGGCGGGGGGCATGGGCCAAGCCGGCTTCGGCGAGCCACGCCAATGGCTGATCGCGCTTCTCACCCTGGCAGTGGTGCTGGTCGTTTCGCAGTTCGCCCGCGGCTTTCTCAAGCTGTCAGCGATCATCTGCGGCATTCTGGTGGGCTATGTCCTGGCATTAGCGATGGGCATGGTCGACTTTTCCCCGGTCCGCGAGGCCAGCTGGTTCAGCGCGCCGACGCTGCTGCCCTTCGAACTGGCCTTCCACCCGGCAGCCATTCTCTCCATGGTGATCATCTGCGTGATCAACTCGGTACAGACCATCGGCGACCTCTCGGCCACCACCGTGGGCGGCATGGACCGCGAACTGGATCGCAAGGAGCTCGCCGGCGGGCTGCTCGGCAACGGCCTGTGCACCGCCGTGGGTTCGGTGTTCGGTGCCCTGCCGACCGCCTCGTTCAGCCAGAACGTCGGCATTGTGGCGATGACCAAGGTGATCAGCCGCACGGTGCTCGCCCTCGCCGCCGTCTTCATCCTGCTGGCCGGCCTGATGCCCAAGTTCGGCGCCCTGATGACCACCATTCCCTACCCGGTGCTGGGCGGCTCCACCATCACCGTCTTCGGCATGATCACCATGACTGGCATCCAGTTGCTGATCCGTGACGAGCTGTCATCGCGCAACATCACCATCGTCAGCCTGGCCCTGGCACTGAGCCTGGGCATCTATGCCGCGCCGGACGCCATCGGCGGCCTGCCGCAGATGCTGCAACTGGTGCTGGGCGGCTCGCCCATCGTAGTGGCGGCCGTGGTCTCGATCACCCTGAACCTGATCCTGCCGCGACGTAGCCTCGACGACGAGCGCCGCGAGCGAGAAACGATCGCCGAACAGATGCGCGACAAACCCGCTCGGCACGAAGACGACGCCCCGCTCCGTCGTGAAGCCGACCATCCCCCTTCTTCCTGAAACACCTGAATCGAGGAGCGGTCAGGAGGCCTGCAGCTCGGCCTCTAGCCGCTCCAGGGCCTCCTCGGCGGCCAGCCATTGCTGCTCGAGCTCCTCGAGACGCGTCGCCAGCTCACCACGTCGCGCCAGCTGCGCATTCAATTCGTCCTTGCGAGCCTCGTCGGTGTACAGGTCGGCATCGCCCAAGGCCGCCTCGACCTCGTCCAGCGTCGCCTGGGTCTTCTCCATGTCACGCTCCGCCCGGTCGCGATCGCGCTTGAGCGGTCGCAGCTTGTCGCGCAGCTCGGCGGCGGCACGACGCGAGGCCTTGCGGTCTTCCTTCGACCCGGCATCATCGCCCTGGCGTTCAGCCTTGTCGGCACGAGCCTCGCGACGCTGCTCCTCCAGCCGCGACTTGAGCCAGGCGCGATAATCGTCCAGGTCGCCATCGAAGGGCGTCACGCGGTGATCCGCCACTCGCCAGAACTCATCCACCGTGGCCCGCAGCAAGTGACGGTCGTGGGACACCACGATCACCGCCCCCTCGAAGCTGGCCAGGGCTTCGGTCAGGGCCTCGCGCATCTCCAGATCGAGGTGGTTGGTCGGCTCATCCAGCAGCAGCAGATTGGGGCGCTGCCAGGCGACCAGGGCCAGCGCCAGCCGCGCCTTCTCGCCTCCCGAGAAGCGCTCGACCTCAGCGAAGACATCATCGCCATGAAAGCCGAAACCGCCCAGGAAACGCCGAATCTCCGCATCGGCCACCGTGGGCGAGAGGCGCTGAACGTGGAGAAAGGGCGTGGCCGACAGGTCCAGCCCTTCGAGCTGGTGCTGGGCAAAATAGCCGATGGACAGATGCTCGCCGGCCACCCGATGCCCGGCCAATAGCGGCAGCTCGGTGGTCAGCGACTTGATCAGGGTCGACTTGCCCGCCCCGTTGGGACCCAGCAGGCCGATCCGCTGCCCCGGCTGCAGCGCCAGGTTCACGCCCTCGAGCTGTCGCGTCTCGCCCGTGGCATCGCGATACCCCAGCGCGGCGTCGTCCAGCACGAGCAGGGGATGCGAGACCTTGTCCGCGGCAGGAATGCTGAAGTGGAAGGGCGAATCGGCATGCGCCACGGCGATGTCGCCCATGCGCTCGAGCATCTTCAGACGGCTCTGCGCCTGGCGCGCCTTGGTGGCCTTGTAGCGAAAGCGCGCCACGAAGCGCTCGATCTCCGCCTTGCGCGCCTGCTGCTTGGCGGCCTCAGCCTGTTGCAGGGCCAGCTTCTCGGCCCGGGTACGCTCGAAGGTGGTGTAGTTACCCCGATAGAGCACCAGGGAACGCTGGTCGAAATGCACGATGTGGTCGCACACCGCATCGAGGAAGTCGCGATCGTGGGAGATCAACAGCAGGGTGCCGGGATAGCGGGACAGCCACTGTTCGAGCCACAGCAGGGCATCCAGATCCAGGTGGTTGGTCGGCTCGTCGAGCAGCAGCACATCGGACGGCGTGAACAAGGTACGCGCCAGATTGACGCGCATCCGCCATCCCCCGGAGAAGGCCGCCAGGGGGCGATCCAGATCGGCCTGGCCGAAACCCAGGCCGACCAGCAACTGGGCGGCGCGGGCCGGCGCGCTGTAACCGTCCAGCGACTCGATAGTACCGTGCAGCTCGGCCTCGCGGTGCGCATTGCCCCGCGCCTGGGCCTCGGCCAGGGCCGCCTCGGCGTCGCGCAGTGCCCGATCGCCATCGAGCACATAATCGACGATGCTCCGCTCGAGCGCCTCCACCTCCTGGGCCATGTGGGCGATACGCTGACCACCGCTCATTTCCAGCTCGCCGCGATCCGGCGACAGCTCGCCCAGCAGCAACCCGAACAGGCTCGACTTGCCCGTGCCGTTGGCACCGACAATGCCGGCCTTGTAGCCGGCGTGCAGGGTCAGGTCAGCCGCATCGAGCAGGCTCTGAGTGCCGCGTTGCAGGGATACTTGGCGCAATGCGATCATGCGGACTCCATTCGTCTGCGTGAGATCACCGCCTTGGGCGGCCACCATGTCGTGATGAACGACGATTCTACCGAATTATCCGCGCACTTGCGGTCACGTCTCGCTGGCGAGTCGCTCTGGGACTTCGCGCTCAACCTCTATGCTCGCGACGGTATCGAGCAGGCCTGCCTGACGCTGCAGGACGAAGCGGGTGTCGACGTCACCGAGCTGTTGTGGCGCTGCTGGTTGTACCGATACAACCTGCGTGCCGGCGCCACACCTCCCGATGTGCGGCAGTGGCAGCACGATGTCATCTCGCCCCTGCGACGCTTGCGCCGAGGCCTCAAACCAGCCGCACGGGAACGATCGAACGTGGCCAGCCTCCGGCAGCGCATCAAGCAAGCCGAACTGGACGCCGAGCGCGAGTGCCTGCTTCGCCTGGAAGCCCACAGTGGCACTGGCCGCGTCCCTCTTTTCGAGATTTTCCGCCCCGACTCGACCCTGGAAAAAGTTTTGCCGTTCGGCCCTCAACTGCAGAAAAAATCACATCTTTTGGCCTTGGGAACGCTGCAAAGCCAGCTTGACCCCTTATGACCCCCACGCTAGCCTGAAATCAACTGCGTAAATGGTGAGAAAACGACACTTCTGATTTTTCGCCAGTCGATGAGTCATTGATTTCCCGGCAAAACCTGCAGAGGAACCACAAGAATGAAGGCATACAAACTACTGACTACCGCGAGCATCGGCGCCCTGATGCTCGGCATGTCCACCGCCGCCTATTCCGACAACTGGCGTTATGCCCATGAGGAATACGAGGGCGACGTTCAGGATGTCTTCGCTCAGGCTTTCAAGGGTTATGTCGAAGATAATTCTGACCACACCGTGCAGGTCTATCGCTTCGGTGAACTGGGTGAGTCCGACGACATCATGGAGCAGACCCAGAACGGCATCCTGCAGTTCGTCAACCAGTCGCCCGGCTTCACCGGCTCGCTCATTCCTTCGGCGCAGATCTTCTTCATTCCCTACCTGATGCCCACGGACATGGACACCGTCCTGGAGTTCTTCGACGAGAGCAAGGCCATCAACGAGATGTTCCCGAAGCTCTACGCCGAACACGGGCTGGAACTGCTCAAGATGTACCCGGAAGGCGAAATGGTGGTGACTGCCGACGAGCCGATCACCTCGCCTGAGGACTTCGACAACAAGAAGATCCGCACCATGACCAACCCGCTGCTGGCCGAGACCTACAGCGCCTTCGGCGCCACGCCGACGCCGCTGCCCTGGGGCGAGGTCTACGGTGGCCTGCAGACCGGCATCATCGACGGTCAGGAAAACCCGATCTTCTGGATCGAGTCCGGCGGCCTCTACGAGGTCTCGCCGCACCTGACCTTCACCAGCCATGGCTGGTTCACCACCGCCATGATGGCCAACCAGGACTTCTACGAAGGTCTCTCCGAAGAAGACCAGCAGCTGGTACAGGACGCCTCCGAGGCGGCCTACGACCACACCATCGAGCACATCCAGGGCCTGTCCGAGGAGTCCCTCGAGAAGATCAAGACCGCCTCCGATGAAGTCACCGTCACTCGTCTGAACGATGAGCAGATCCAGGCCTTCAAGGAACGCGCTCCCCAGGTCGAGGAAAAGTTCATCGAAATGACCGGCGAGCAGGGCCAGGAGCTGCTCGACCAGTTCAAGGCCGATCTCAAGGCCGTGCAAAAGGATGAAGGCGGGGAAAGCCAGGACGAAGGCTGATCACGCGCTTCACCCGCATCCATCGGGGGCAGCCAGGCTGCCCCCGAATTGTTTCCGACCTTCTCGGCTGACGCCAGTGCCAGCGTTCACCCAACGTTGATCTGCACGCCACTAACAGCCATTACCATGCTGAGAGGGTCATCCCAATTTTCGCCATGTGTCTGCTGAGGGGAGCGCGACCATGACCGACGAAGAAGAAGCCGAAAAACACTACCATTCCGGCTTGCCCGGCATACTGGGCACCATCGACACCCTGATCAGCAAGCTGGAGGCGATCATCCTCGCCCTCGGCGTGCTGCTGATGGCCACCAATACCGTCGCCAATGTCATCGGACGCTTCGTGCTCGGCGAGAGTCTGTTCTTCACCGGCGAAGTCAATCGCATCCTGATCATCATGATCACCTTCGCGGGCATCGGCTACGCGGCACGTCATGGTCGCCACATCCGCATGTCGGCGATCTACGATGCCTTGCCGGTGGGCGGCCGTCGCGCCCTGATGATAGTGATCTCGCTGTTCACTTCTCTGGTGATGTTCTTCCTGATGTACTACTCGGTCCTCTACGTCCTTGACCTATACGACAAGGGGCGCATCCTGCCGGCGCTCGGCGCCCCCATCTTCATCATCTACGTCTGGGTGCCACTGGGCTTTCTGATCACCGGCATCCAGTACCTGTTCACGGCCATCAAGAACCTGACGTCGCGCGATGTCTACCTGTCGACCTCGGTGGTCGACGGTTACAAGGATACGGAAACGGAAGTCTGACGCAGGGCGCCTCGCCCGGGGGAATGCAAGATGACGACAATAATGGTTGCGACCATGATCGGCCTGCTGTTGCTGGGCTTTCCCATGATGATCCCGCTGGCGACTGCAGCGATCATCGGGTTTTTCATGATGTTCGGCGGGCTGGGCCAGATGGAGACCCTGATCCAGCAACTGATGGCCGGCATACGGCCGGCATCGCTGATCGCGGTGCCCATGTTCATCCTCGCCGCGGATATCATGACGCGCGGTCAGTCGGCCAATCGACTGATCAATATGGTGATGGCCTTCATCGGCCACATAAAGGGCGGTCTCGCCGTCAGTACGGCAGCTTCCTGCACGTTGTTCGGGGCCGTCTCCGGTTCCACCCAGGCCACCGTAGTGGCGGTCGGCTCTCCGCTGCGCCCGCGCATGCTCAAGGCCGGCTATTCGGATTCCTTCAGCCTGGCGCTGATCATCAACTCCAGTGACATCGCCTTCCTGATCCCGCCCAGCATCGGCATGATCATCTACGGGATCATCTCCGGCACCTCCATCGGTGAGCTGTTCATCGCCGGAATCGGCCCGGGCCTGATGATCCTGGCCATGTTCGCTACCTACTGCGTGATCTATGCCATCGTCCGTGGCGTGCCCACCGAACCCAAGGCGAGCTGGGGAGAACGTTTCTCGGCCGTGCGCCTGGCCCTGTGGCCGCTGGGCTTTCCGGTGATCATCATCGGCGGTATCTACGGCGGTATCTTCAGCCCGACCGAAGCGGCAGCGGCCTGTGTGCTCTATGCGATCCTGCTGGAATTCGTGGTCTTCCGCTCGCTGAAGATCAACGACATCTACACCATCGCCAAGTCCACCGGCTTGATCACCGCCGTGGTGTTCATCCTGGTGGCGGTCGGCAACAGCTTCTCGTGGATCATCTCCTTCGCCCAGATTCCCCAGGCTATCCTTGAGGCCGTGGGCATCAATGAGGCAGGGCCGACCGGGGTGCTGATCGCCATCTGCGTCGCCTTCTTCGTTGCCTGCATGTTCGTCGATCCCATCGTGGTGATCCTGGTACTGACGCCGGTCTTCGCGCCGGCCATCGAGGCGACCGGCCTCGACCCGGTACTCGTCGGTATCCTGATCACGCTGCAGGTAGCCATCGGCTCGGCGACACCGCCCTTCGGTTGCGACATCTTCACCGCCATTGCCATCTTCAAGCGCCCTTACCTGGACGTGATCAAGGGTACGCCGCCCTTCATCTTCATGCTGGTGCTGGCGGCCGCATTACTGATCCTGTTCCCGCAGATCGCCTTGTTCCTGCGCGATCTCGCCTTCAGGTAAGTGGCTTCGGCTTTATCCGAACAAGGAGTAAGGTGAGATGTTCAATCGGATCATGGTGCCGGTCGACGGCTCCAAGGGCGCCGTCAAGGCGCTGGAAAAGGGCATCGGCCTGCAACAGTTGACCGGCGCCGAACTCTATATTCTCTGCGTGTTCAAGCACCATAGTCTGCTCGAGGCCTCACTATCGATGGTCCGCCCCGAGAGACTGGATATCCCGGACGACGCCCTCAAGGATTACGCCACCGAGATCGCCGTCCAGGCCAAGACCCGCGCCACCGAACTGGGCGTTCCGGCCGACAAGGTGCGCGCCTTCGTAAAGGGCGGGCGCCCCTCGCGCACTATCGTGCGCTTCGCCCGCAAGCGAGAGTGCGATCTGGTCGTGATCGGCGCTCAGGGCACCAACGGCGACAAGAGCCTGCTGTTGGGCAGTGTCGCCCAGCGTGTCGCCGGCTCGGCCCACTGCCCTGTCATGGTCGTCTGACGCCGGGCCTGTGCCGTGTTACCGGGCAAGGAGCCGTATCCGAAGCATGGGTGCGGAACCTGTCCGGCCCTGTTAGAGTCCCATGGGTTTCATACACTCATGGCGCCAAGGCGCCGGACCACAAGGCTTTTTCATGAAGACACTGCTGACTTCCGCGTCACTGGCGGCCCTGTTGACTGCCGCTCCCTTGGCACTGGCCGCTCCCGAATCCGATCAGGAACGACTGGGCTACAGCCTTGGCGTGACCTTGGGGCAGAGCATCCAGCAGGATGTCTCCGATCTCGACATCGACGCTTTCACCCAGGCCATCCGCGACGTCTACGCCGATGACGAGCTGGCCATGACCGACCAGGAAATGGCCGACACCCTGGCCCAGTTCCAGCAGCAGGCCCAGGAGAAGCGCGCCGCCGAGGCCGAGAAGCGTGCCGAGGACAACAAGGCCGAAGGCGAGGCCTACCTCGAGGAAAACGCAGAAAAGGACGGCGTCACGGTCACCGACTCGGGCCTGCAGTATCGTGAGCTGGAATCCGGCGACGGCGCCACGCCGAATGCTGAAGACACCGTCAAGGTCAACTATGAAGGCAAGCTGATCGATGGCACCGTCTTCGACAGCTCCTACGAACGCGGCGAGCCAGTAAGCTTCCGTGTCGGCCAGGTCATCGACGGCTGGCAGGAAGCCCTGCAGCTGATGAGCGTGGGCGACACCTGGGAAATCGCGATTCCCTCCGAGCTGGCCTACGGCGCCCAGGGGCAAGGCCCGATCGGCCCCCACGAGACCCTGATCTTCAAGGTCGAGCTGCTCGACGTCACGCCCGCCGACGCGGCCGATAACGCCGATACTGGAAGCGACGACACTTCAGAGTAACGCTTCGGCATTATGTCTCGCACACGGCCGGCTCCATGAGCCGGCCGTTTGTCATTCAGAGCCAAAAATACCGCTTACATGGCATCAAGCGCCTCGTCCAGCGCTGCCTCGAGTGGAGCCGATGTTGGCGAGTG
Organism: Halomonas eurihalina; assembly: GCF_008274785.1. Lineage (GTDB taxonomy): Bacteria > Pseudomonadota > Gammaproteobacteria > Pseudomonadales > Halomonadaceae > Halomonas > Halomonas eurihalina. The sequence continues at coordinate 89,437 of NZ_VTPU01000012.1, read as the reverse complement.
CAGTACACGCCGCCGAATCTCGCCATGCCGGTCCACCAGATAGAGCGAGGCGGTGTGGTCGACGGTATAGTCCACAGCCGAGTCCGGCGCTTCTACCTTGCGCCACACCACGCCATACCGCTCGGCGATCTCCTCAAGCTGCTCTACACTGCCGGTCGCCCCGATGAAGTCCTCGCCGAAGGAGGCGAGATACGCCTCGAGTCGTGCCAGGGTATCGCGCTCGGGATCGACGGAAATCATCACCGGCACCACTCGATCACGATGCTCGGCGGGAAGCCGCTGGCGCGCCTGACGCACCACCGCCAGGCTCATGGGACAGACATCCGGGCACCAGGTATAGCCGAAGAAGATCACCGCGAGCTGGTCCTCGTCCAGTTGGGAGAGCGCGAACTCCCCATGGGTCGATGGCAGTGCAATGGGGCCGCCCTCCAGCCTCTCCTCGCCCTCTCCCTGCCACCACTGATGGGCCAGCAGGGCGATCGCCACCAACAGCACAACTCCCACTACCGCCAAATATCGCCAACGCCGTGTCATCATGACCTGCTCCTTATCGGACTCGACGCCACACCCGCATCACGATCGCTCGAACTTGGCGATGAAGTCACGCCGCCGATGATGGCAAGATAGCCCCTTGGGACAGTCCCTTGGAAGAGGCGAATCCAAGCCATTTCCCAACGCATCCTGGGCTTTCGCGGGCCCGAACCAACGAGGAGATGTCATGGAAGGCGTGGCGGGAGCTCTGGGCCCTCTCTTTCTGTTGATCCTGCTGGGCGCCTTGCTCGGCCGTCTCGACCAGCCGGGGGGAGATTTCTGGCCACGGATGGAACAGCTGATCTATTTCCTGCTGTTCCCCGCCATGCTGGTCTCGACCCTGGCCAGCGCCGATATCCAGCAAGTGCCGGTAGGCCGCATGGCCCTGGTCCTGCTCGGTGCCATGAGCTTGCTCGGCGCGGTACTGTGGATCGCGAACCGCCGGTTGGGTCTGACGGCGCCGGCCTTCACCTCAGTATTCCAGGGCGCCCTGCGCTTCAATACCTATGTCGGCGTGGCCGGTGCCGCCGCCTTGCATGGCGAAGCCGGTGCCACCGTCGCAGCGGTGGCCGTAGCCCTGATGGTACCGGTCGTAAACGTCCTGTGCGTCGCCAGCTTCATCGCCGCCGGCACGCTCGGCACCGGCGGCATGCGCGCGAGCCTCGCCGCCCTGGCGCGCAATCCCCTGATCCTGGCTTGCCTGCTGGGTATCGTCCTGAATCTCAGCGGCATCGGGCTGCCGGGGTGGAGTGCTCCTGCTGTGGAACTGCTCGGTCGGGCCGCCCTGCCGCTCGGCCTGGTGGCAGTCGGCGTTGCCCTGCGACCACGAGCACTGCTACGACTCGACCTCGGCGTCTGGGCCGCCAACCTGGCCAAGCTGGTCCTGATGCCGACCTTGGTACTCGGCTTCGCCCTGGTCCTGCGCCTGGATCCGGTCAGTCGAGATATCGCCCTGTTGTTCGCCGCCCTGCCCACCGCCACTTCCGCTTACATCCTGGCCCGTCAGCTCGGTGGCGATGCCGAACTGATGGCCGCGCTGATCACCGGCCAGACCCTGATCGCCATGGCCTCGCTGCCCCTTTGGCTACGCCTGGTCGGCTGATAGGGCTCGTCTCCGAAACGTAATAAAAAAAATTCTCGTTTGCGTTGACGGATCAAATGAGAATGATTTACTCTACAAACATGGCGTTGATGAGGCGCCATGCCTGGTCAAGGTTCTTGCCAGTCTCTTGCCCAGGTTTCTCCTCCTCATTGCTAGTCACGGTCTTTTGCCGCCCCGCCCAGGGCGGCTTTCTTTTTTTACCCCGCTTCTTTCATTCGCATCCGCTGCCGATACGCTTCATTCCCGCTGCCCAAGCTGCCGCTTGACCAACTCGCCCAACGCCTCCACCGCCGGCCAGGACGTAGCGGAAACCTGACGCCCGTAGTGAAGCTGCGCCTCGCAGCCTCGCAGCACCGGCAGGCCTTCCGCTTCGCCCAGTTCCCGCATGGCTGGCGTCAGACGATCACGCTCGAGGATGCTCACCGCCAGGCCCGACTCCACCGCGGTTTCCACCGCGTGGATACTGGTGCTGGTGAAGACCGCGTGCCAGGGACGATCTATCGCCCCCAGCGCCTCGACCCCCAGCTGCCGATAGGGACAATCCTCGGGGTGGAGCGCCAACGGCAGGGGTTGATCGGCCGTCAACACGAGTTCCCGTGCCCCGGCCCAGACCGGCGTGGAGCGCCATAGCGGCTCGCCGCCACTGAGCCGATGGGGCCGATCGAGGGCCACGATCAGTGACAGCTCGCCCCGCTCGAGACGACGCGCCAGTTCGCCACTGGGCGCCGTGACCGCCTCCAGCACCACGTCCGGATGCCGTGCCAGGAAATCCGGCAGCAGGCGTCCAACCAGGCGACTGGCGTAATCTTCCGGCATGCCGAAACGCACCTGCCCGCTCAGCCCACGCCCACTGATCCTCGCGACCAGGCCATCGTGTCGGCGCAGCAGTTCCCGCGCTTCGCCCAGCAAGGCCTCGCCATTGGGCGTCGGTGTGACGCCCCGCGCACCGCGGATCAGCAGCGTGGTATCCAGCCGCGCCTCCAGCCGCTTGATCTGCATGCTCAGCGCACTGACGGTGCGATGGCGTTGCTCGGCCGCCGCCGCCAGGGTGCCCAACCGTGCGACCGTCACAAAGCTGCGCAGCGCCTCGAGATCCAGTGAGTCCGACAAGACTTCAGCCATATTGAATGCTCGGTCCAATAAGTTTCGATTCACGAAACACTTTAGACCCGTCAGTCTATCCAGACCAGAGATTCAGGCCAGCTATCCAGATCAGCTATCCAGATCAACCACCCCAGGCGCCAAGTCCGGAGGTATCATGACGGGCACCACACATCGACTTCGACATATCGCGCCATCACGCTTTTCACCGGGCCTGGGCGGCCTGGCCGTGGCCGTCGGTTTCGTGGTGTGCTGGAGCAGTGGCTTCGTGGGCAGCCGGCTGGCGGTCGCCATCGACACGCCGGTCCTGGCGCTCTATGCCTGGCGCTTCGCCCTGGCCACGCTGCTGGCGGGGGGCTGGTGGTGGTGGCGATCCCGCCGGCGCACCGAGCGCGGTCTGAATCGCCGGGCACTGGCGCACGAGGCACTGGTCGGCAGCCTGACCGTGGGTGGTTACTTGCTGACCATGCTGCTGGCGGTCAAGGCGGGCGTCAGCGCCGAGGTGGCGGCATTGATCGGCGCCCTGCAACCACTGGCCGCCATCACCTTGGCCAGTAGCTGGCTCGGCGAACACACTCGCCCCTTGCAGTGGCTGGGTATGACGGTGGCGACCCTGGGCGCCGCACTGAGCGTGATGGATGACCTGCAAGGCGTCGGCGGCGCACCGCTCTGGGCTTACGGCATGCCGTTGCTGGCCGTGGCCTGCGTGACCCTGGGCAGCGCTCTCACGGCGCGGCAACCGGTGGCGCTACCGCTGGAAGCTCGCCTGACGGCGCAACTGACGGCCGCCACCGGCGTCTTCTTCCTCGCCGCCCTGGGCATGGGCAGCTCCCTGGCGCCACCGGCACCGAGCCTGGACACCCTGACGGCCCTGGCCTGGCTGATCGTACTAGCCACCTTCGGCGGTTACGGTTTCTTCGTGGAGAGCCTGCGGCGCTTCGGCGTGGGACACAGTGCTGGCTTGATCGCGCTGACACCAGCAGTGACGCTCGCCTGGACGGCGCTGATGTTTGGCGAGCTTCCGGGCACGCAGGGGGCCGCCGGCATGCTGCTCGGGCTCATCGGCGCCAGCGCTGCCCTGTATGCCGGCCGCCAGCGGGGGCGTGGCGCGGGAGGACATGGCGACACGGCGAGCCCGGCCGGTCGCCGGAGCGGGCGGCCTGCCATTCGGCCTACCGCCCCGGCATCGACCCTCGACCGCAGTGGCGTCAGCCGTCGTCGCGACAGTGAATCAGATCCCAGACACCATGTCCCAAGCGCTCCCCGCGGGCCTCGAACTTGGTGAGCGGCCGATAAGCAGGGCGCGGCACATAGGGCGCGGTGTCCGCATCAGCGGTATTGGCATAGCCTGGCGCCTCCGCCATCACCTCGGCCATCCACTCCGCGTAGGCTTCCCAGTCGGTGGCCATGTGCAGGGTACCGCCCGGCTTGAGGCGGGTGCGCACCAGCTCGACGAAGGCCGGTTGGACGATGCGCCGCTTGTGGTGCTTCTTCTTCGGCCAAGGGTCGGGAAAGAAGAGCTGGACGGTGTCCAGGCTGGACTCGGGCAAGCAGCGTTCGAGCACCGCCAGGGCATCCTCGCGATAGACCCGCAGATTGGTGAGGCCGCGCTTGTCGGCCTCGTCGAGCAACTTGCCGACACCGGGGGCATGCACCTCAATACCGATGAAGTCGGTGTCGGGATGCGATTCGGCCTGTTCGATCAGCGACGCGCCCATGCCGAAACCGACCTCCACCACACGCGGCGCCCGGCGCCCGAACAAGGCATCCAGATCCTGGCGCCCCGCATCGAGCGTCATGCCCAGGCGTGGCCAGACCTCCTCGAGGCCGCGGGTCTGGGCAACGGTCATACGACCGGCACGCAGCACATAACTCTTGATGCCGCGACGATGCAGCGGGGCGTCCGGGCTCTCGGGACCGGTGGTATCGGGTTCGTTCATGCGCGGTTCACTATCGGGTCACTGGGTCGAAAAACGTTATCGGAAAACCCCTCCGGCAACGCCGGCACGGGCAAGCGGCAGCGGTCAGGCGTTGATGCGGCCACTCATCGGCGAAGACGCCTCGGCCTCCTGGCGACGCGGCATGCGGCCGGCCAGGAAGGCCTCGCGCCCGGCGCTCACCGCCTGTCGCATGGCACTGGCCATCAGCACCGGCTGCCGGGCATGGGCAATGGCGGAATTCATCAGCACACCGTCACAGCCCAGCTCCATGGCCTGAGCAGCCTCGGAGGCAGTGCCGATGCCGGCGTCGATCAGGACCGGCACGCTGGCCTGTTCGATGATCAGGCGAGTGTTGTAAGGGTTCTGGATGCCATGGCCGGAGCCGATCAGCGAACCGAGCGGCATCACCGCACAGCAGCCCAGGCGCTCGAGTTCACGGGCGACGATGGGGTCGTCGCTGGTGTACACCATGACATCGAAGCCGTCGTTGACCAGCGTCTCGGCGGCGGACAGGGTCTCCACGACATTGGGATAGAGGGTCGACTCGTCACCCAGCACCTCGAGCTTGACCAGGTTGTGGCCATCCAGCAGCTCCCGAGCCAGACGGCAGGTACGCACCGCGTCCTTGGCGGTGAAACAGCCGGCGGTATTGGGCAGCAGGGTATAACGCTCCGGGGACACCACATCGAGCAGATTGGGCGCCGACGCATCCTGCCCCAGGTTAGTGCGCCGGACCGCGAAGGTCACCACCTCAGCCCCGCTGGCAGCGATCGCCGCGCCGGCCTCATCGAAATCGCGATACTTGCCGGTACCCACCAGCAACCGCGAACTGAATTCACGGCCGGCGACCCGCAGCGGCGCATCCTGAATGGAATCGGTCATGCGTGTATTTCTCCTATGGCTCAAGGAAAACTATGGCTCAGGGAAGCTATGGCTCAGGGAAGCTATGGCTCAGGGAAACTATGGCTCAGGGAAAAGCGCTGATTTGTATGGCGAGCGAAGGGGAGACAATTTTTAACGCCGTATTAACCGAGCGCAGGCACTTCCCCGACAGGCCTAGCCGCCGCCGATCGCATGAACAATCTCCACCCGATCCCCATCGGCCAGGCACGTATCACCATGGACGCTCTTCGGCACGATCTCCTCGTTGACCTCCACGGCGATGCGCCGGCCGGTCAGGCCGAGGGTCTCGACCAGTTGCGCGACCGAAATCTCGCTGTCCAGATGTTTTGCTTCGCCATTGAGATGAATCTGCATGGCACCCTCTTGCATCTCGTCGGTGGCTTTCGCGGGGCACTATTGTAGCGCCTCAGTCGCGCGGCGGGTACGGTAAGCGCGTCACCGATGGAGGATCCACGATGCACGACCGACCCTGGTGGTTGATGACGGCGCTGTCCGGCGCCCTGATGGTGGTGTTCGGCGCCTTCGGCGCCCACGTCCTGGCGAACGAACTGACACCGCGCGCGATGGCCGCCTTCGAGACCGGCGTACGCTATCAGGCCTGGCACACCCTGGCGATGCTCGGCGTGCTGGCCTGGCGCGCGGCCGTGCCACTGCCCGGCCAGCGCCTGGTACTGGCCCTCTGGGCGGGCGGCATGCTGCTGTTCTGCGGGTCGCTGTACGGCCTGACACTCTCCGGCCAGAGCTGGCTCGGGCCGATCACTCCGCTGGGTGGCCTGCTGCTGATCCTGGGATGGCTAGCCCTGGCCGGCGTCGTGCTACGGGCTCGCCCGGGCGCATGATGCCAAGCAGAAAGCTTCAGTCGCTATCGGGCAGAGCATAGGTCGCGGTCACCAGTGCCACCGGCGCGTCGTCGCCGGCGGAAAACAGCTGCACCTCGCCGACGGCCAGGCGGCTGCCCAGCTTGACGAGTCGTGCATTGGCGATGAGATCGCGGTCGCCCCGAGCCCGCCGCAGGAAGCGGCAATGCAGATCACTGGTGACCGCCATCGGCTCCGGGCCGATCTGCGCCAGGATCGCCACATAGAGGCAGACATCGGCCAGCCCCATCATGGTCGGCCCGGAGACACAGGCTCCGGGCCGCAGGTGCTCGTCCTCGATGGCCAAACTCATGGTGGCACACATCTCGTCGACGCCTTCGATGGTGCCGGCTCGTTGCGGAAAGACCTCGTCGAGAAACTCCTCGATGGCGGCGGCGGTCATCACGGTCATGGGGCTCTCCCTGCGGCTATTGATCGGACATTGCCCCAAGATAGCCCAGCAGGCCGCCGCCCGCCGCCGATCAAGCTTCCTTGTGAACGGCGCGCCAGTGGTGCAGCAGCGGCTCGGTGTAGCCCGCAGGCTGCTCGAGCCCCTTGAAGATCAGATCAGAGGCGGCCTGGAAGGCATGGGAGGCCGAGAAGTCGGCGCTCATCGCCGTATACTCCGGATCTCCGGCGTTCTGCTCGTCGACGACCTTGGCCATGCGCTCCAGGGTATCCCGCACCCGGGCCTCGTCCACCACGCCATGGTGCAACCAGTTAGCCACGTGCTGACTGGAGATCCGCAGGGTCGCGCGGTCTTCCATCAAGCCGACGTCATGGATGTCCGGCACCTTCGAGCACCCCACGCCATGCTCGACCCAGCGCACCACATAGCCGAGGATCCCCTGGCAGTTGTTGTCGAGCTCCTGCTGAATCTCGTCGTCGCTCCAGTCCGGGCGCTCGGCCACCGGCACAGTCAGCAGTTCGTCCAGGCAATCGGGTACCCCCTGGGTCTCGAGCTCGCGCTGCACCTCGGCCACGCTGACCTGGTGATAATGCAGCGCGTGCAGGGTGGCCGCCGTGGGAGATGGCACCCAGGCAGTATTGGCGCCGGCCTTGGGATGGCCGATCTTCTGCTCGAGCATCGCCGCCATCAGATCCGGCATGGCCCACATGCCCTTGCCGATCTGGGCATGGCCCCGCAGCCCGCAGGCCAGGCCGGTCTGGACGTTGCTTCGCTCGTAGGCACCGATCCAGGCACTGTTCTTCATATCACCCTTGCGGATCATCGGGCCGGCTTCCATGGCGGAGTGCATCTCGTCGCCGGTACGGTCGAGGAAGCCGGTATTGATGAACACCACGCGCGAAGTGGCCTCGGCAATACATGCCTTGAGGTTCACCGAGGTCCGACGCTCCTCGTCCATGATGCCCATCTTCAGGGTGTCGCGGGTCATGCCCAGCAGGTCCTCGACGCGCTCGAAGAGCGTATCGGCGAAGGCGACTTCCTTCGGGCCATGCATCTTGGGCTTGACGATGTACACCGAACCCTCGCGGGAGTTACGCGGCTCGCCCTCGCCCTTGGCCAGGTCGTGCAGGGCGATCAGGCTGGTGACGACGGCATCGAGGATGCCCTCCGGCAGTTCATTGCCTTCGGCATCGAGTACCGCCGGCGTGGTCATGAGATGGCCGACATTGCGCACGAACAGCAATGAGCGTCCCGGCAGGGTCACTTCGCCGCCTGCGGGGTTGCGCCAGGTACGATCGTCGTTGAGACGGCGCGTGTAGGTCTTGCCGCCCTTGTCGATCTGGGATTCCAGGTCGCCCTTCATCAGGCCCAGCCAATTGGCGTAGACCTCGACCTTGTCTTCGGCGTCCACCGCGGCCACGGAGTCCTCGCAGTCCATGATGGAAGTCAGTGCTGCCTCGACGACCACGTCCTTGACCCCGGCGGGATCGGTCTTGCCGATGGGATGGCCGGCATCGATCTGGATCTCCAGATGCAGGTCGTGATTGGCCAGCAGAACCGCATCGGGCGCCTCGGCTTCCCCCTGGAAACCCACCAGCTTGCCGGGTTCCTTGAGGCCGGTCTCGCGGCCGCCCTCCAGGGTAACGACGAGATGGCCGTCGCGCAGGGCGTACTTGACCGCCTCGCCATGAGAGCCGGTGGCCAGGGGGGCGGCTCGATCCAGCACGCCTCGAGCATAGGCGATGACCTTCTCGGCACGCTTGGGATTGAAGCTCTCGCCACGCTCGGCGCCTTGCGTATCGGCGATGACGTCGGTGCCATACAGGGCGTCATACAGGCTGCCCCAGCGCGCATTGGCAGCATTCAGGGCATAACGGGCATTGTTGACCGGCACCACCAGCTGCGGCCCAGCCTGCACGGCGATCTCGCGATCCACGTTGGTGGTGGTGACCTCGACATTCGCCGGTGCCTCGACCAGATAACCGATCTTCTCGAGGAAGGCGCGATAAGCCGCCATGTCACGCACCGGCCCCGCCTGGTCACGATGCCAGGTATCGAGCTCGGCCTGCAGGCGCTCCCGCTCGGCGAGCAATTCGCGGTTCTTCGGTGTCAGATCATGAAAGAGGGCGTCCACGCCGGCCCAGAAGGCTTCGGGATCGACACCGGTTCCCGGCAGGGCCTGCTCGTTGATGAAACGGTCCAGCTCGGCGGCCACTTGAAGGCGATGGCGAGTAATGCGTTGGGTCATGGGTCGTTCTCCTTATGCGTGGCAGTTCGGCGCCCCCTGGCACCGAGCGGCCGGACAGCGAAGGGTGACTGCTCGCTAATAATTTTGTGGAAAATCATTCCACATGTAAAGCCAGAGAAGGCGCGTCCCGCCGCGATATCGACCAAATGACGAGACGCGGCCGCCACTTTTCCCTCGATATCATGTCTGGCCCCATCGCTGCCATGACGCTAGCATGGGCGGGCACAGCAGAGGATGCGATGAGCGACTTCACTCCCCTACAGGAACTCGGCCCCCTGGCACCGGTCGAGCAGGCCAGCCAGGCCCTGAAACACTACCTGGACCATTATGGCCTGAGCCCATTGCTCGCCGGGACGATGGACCTGCACGTGGGCTATGTAGATGCTCACGGCTTCCGGCTCTGGACCCAGGTATGGACCCCCCGGGACCCTATTGGCACGGTCTGGGTCGTGCATGGCTACTACGATCACCTGGGGCTCTATCGCCATCTGCTCGAATGCCTGCTGGAACGCAACTGGCGCGTGGTGCTGTGGGACCTCCCCGGTCATGGCCTTTCCAGCGGCCCACGTGCCTCCATCGGCGACTTCGACGAATACGGCGCCTGCCTGAACGACCTGCGTCATGAGCTCGAAGCGCGCGAGCTGGTCGCCCCTCCCTGGGTCGGGATCGGCCAGAGCACTGGAGCGGCGATCCTCGCCACCGACGCCCTCACGCGAGGCGATAACGGCTACTGGCAGGGCCTCGCCCTGCTGGCCCCGTTGGTGCGCCCCTGGGGCTGGTCCCAGTCCAGCTGGTTGCACCGGCTGGTGGGCCCTTTCGTGCGCTCGGTGCCACGCCGCTTCCGCGAGAACTCCACCGATAGCGACTTCGCCGCCTTCCTGCGTGAAGGCGACCCACTGCAGCCGGACCGGCTGGCCATGGAATGGGTCGATGCCATGCGTCGCTGGATGCCGCGCCTGCTGGCCTTGCCGCCCAGCCGCGTGCCGACCCTCATCCTTCAAGGCGAACAGGATTCAACCGTGGACTGGGAATGGAACCTCGACGTGCTCGACCGCAAGTTCCCCAACGCCGAAATATGCCGCCATCCCGAGGCTCGCCACCACCTGGTCAACGAAGCCGAATCGATACGCCGCGCCCTGTTCGCGGATCTGGCGCGCTTCCTCGCCGATCTGGAGGAAGGTTTCGAGGCCCTGCCTCCCGAAAGGCGTCACTGCTTATGAACGTACGCACCCTGGCGCTTCTGGTACTGTTGTTCGTCATCGCCGGCTGCGCCGCCGCCCCGGAACGCCCCAAGACCGTGCGACAGGCGCTATTCGGGCTCAGCGAGCGCGCCGCTGAGCAGGTGGCCGCCTCACCGAACCTGCCCACACCCGCCACCGACCAGGTACTGCTGCTGGCCATGCCGGAGATCGACCCCGACCTGGGCCTCTCCGATGAGCGGCTGATGGAAAGCCTGACCCGCGCCCTGCTCGGGCTCGACGACGGTCCCCAGGTGCTTGACTGGCGCCCCGCCCTGGCCGACGCAGGGCGCAACCAATGGCGCCTGGACAGTCGCCTGAACGCCTCGGCGCCACGCCTGCAACTCTCCGACCGCGTACTGCTGCCCTACCGCTTGACCCTGACCCTGCGCCGCCCCGGCAGTGAACAGGCGCTATGGCAAGCCCATATCGACGGCGCCCTCGACGCTACCGCGTTATAAACAGCCGCACGAAATGAGCACTTCGAGCCGAATTTCAACGCCGTATGAGCGAGCACCGTAATTTGTAAATACCCTCTCAACTGCCCTTGAGCAAACGGTCGAGCTGCCGATACCCAATGGCCTCGATGAGATGGTCGCGGCCCGGCTTGGGCGCACCGGCCAGGTCGGCGAGGGTCAGGGCCACCCGGAGCACGCGATGGAAGGCACGTGCCGAAAGCTGCAGTCGCTCCAGCACTTCGGCGAGCCAGGCGCGGTCATCGGCACCCAGCGCGCAAGCGGCCTCCAGGTCGGGGCCCGCCAGGTAGGCGTTGAGCGCTCCTCTCGACCATTGGCGCTCACGCGCCGCCAGGACCCGTTCGCGTACCGTCGCCGAATCCTCTCCCGACTCCCGCGAGGTCAACTGTTCCGCCGGCAGGGCCGGCACTTCCACCTGCAGGTCGATGCGATCCAGCAAGGGGCCCGACAGTCGCGCCTGATAGCGCTGGATCTGGGCGGCCGTGCAATGGCAGGCCTGGCGCGGATCGCCGAGATGACCACAGGGGCAGGGATTCATTGCCGCCACTAGCTGGAAGCGCGCCGGGTAGCGACGCTCGTGGTTGGCGCGGGCAATATGGATCTGTCCGGACTCCATGGGCTCGCGCATCACTTCCAGAACCTGCCGCGAGAACTCCGGCAGTTCGTCGAGAAACAACACGCCATGATGCGCCAGGGAGATCTCCCCCGGCTTGGGGCGTGAGCCGCCGCCGACCAGGGCTACGGCACTCGCAGTGTGATGTGGGGTTCGAAAGGGACGACGCCCCCACTGCTCGGCCAGCGGCAATCCACTGACCGAACGTACCGCCGCCACTTCCAGGGCCTCGTCCTCGCCGAGCGGCGGCAGGATGCCGGGCAGACGACTGGCCAGCATGGTCTTGCCGGTGCCGGGCGGGCCGGCAAACAGCAGGTTGTGCCCTCCCGCCGCCGCGATCTCCAGGGCACGACGCGCCTGGTGCTGCCCCCTCACCTCGCGCAGGTCCGGGTCGGCAGTATCGCACCGCGGCGGCGCCTGTAGCCGATGCGCAGCAATGGGTTCCTGCCCGAGAAGATGGGCCACCACCTCCAGCAGATGTTCGGCGGGCAGGACCTCCAGATCACCAGCCAGGGCCGCTTCGTCGGCGTTGGCACGCGGCACGATCAAGCGCCGCCCCGCTTGCCGCGTGGCCATGGCCAGCGGTAGCACCCCGCTCGCGGGGCGCAGGCCGCCATCCAACGCCAGTTCGCCCACGCACTCCACCTCGGCCAGAGCCTCGGGCGGAATCTGTCCAGAAGCGACCAGCAGCCCCAGTGCGATGGGGAGATCAAAGCGACCACCGTCCTTGGGAAGATCAGCGGGCGCCAGATTCAGGGTGATTCGCCGCAGCGGAAACTCGAAGCCGGCATTGACCAGGGCGCTGCGCACCCTCTCCCGGCTTTCCTTGACGGCGGTTTCAGGCAGCCCGACCAGCGTGATGCCGGGCAAGCCGTTGGCCAGGTGTACCTCGACAAGCACCTCGGGCGCCTCCAGGCCAAGGCCCGCCCGGGTGCGAATGATCGCCAGCGTCATCGGCGTTCCCTCGCGCCACTGTGCCTTCTAGGTGAGACTTCCTTGTCTCGCTTTCTCAGGCTAGACCAGTGACACGAAGCACGCCCGGTATTTCACCGTCCGGTCTCTCCGGCGCCGGCGTCTTCCTCGGGGGAGTCGCTGCCCACCTCGGCTTCCCGGACTTCTTCGGCATCTTCATCGGTGACGGCGGCGGAAGCGTCCAGAGCCTCTTCCAGGGCGGCGACCTGTTTCTCGAGGGCTTCGACCCGACCGCGTGTGCGCTGCAGGACATCCATGAGGATGTCGAAATCCTCCCGCGAGACGAGCTCGAGGCGGTCGAAGGCGCCCTTCACCACCTGCTGCACCCCTTTCTGCACCTCTTCCGGGGCCTGGGAGGCACCTTGCAGGCGCTCCCCGATCTGCTGGGCCAAGCGGCTGATGCGGTCCTGGCTGACCATGCTGACTCTCCTGAACGTATTGTGGAAAACCTACCGACAGGATACGCAAGGCGGCTCCTCGCCGCATTCCTTACGCTTGCCACCTTCTGGGGCATGGCGCCGCCACCCAGGCACCAATCCTGTGCATGCGCTGGCCCCGCATTGCACTTTCCTTGCTCAGCGACACCTCACGCCAGGCACAGGTTCATGAAAAATCAGCATTATCCCGCTACCTGGCACGATTCGCGCTTCATCAGGACAACGATGCACCGCGCGGCAACGTGCCGCGTTCACCGAACAAGGGAGAATCGGGATGAAGCTGATCACTGCCGTCATCAAGCCCTTCAAGCTCGACGATGTCCGCGAGGCGCTCGCCGACAACGGCGTTCAGGGCATCACCGTCACCGAGGTCAAGGGCTTCGGTCGCCAGAAGGGTCACACAGAGCTCTATCGCGGCGCCGAGTACGTCGTCGACTTCCTGCCCAAGGTCAAGGTCGAGGTCGCAGTGGACGACGACCGACTGGATACCGTGCTGGAGGCCATCTGCAATGCCGCCAACAGCGGCAAGATCGGCGACGGCAAGGTCTTCGTGACCCCGCTGGAAGACGTCATCCGCATCCGCACCGGCGAGCGTGGCGCCGACGCCGTCTGATCGCCGACCGCCTTCCTGCCTGTTCCCGATACGGAGACATTCGTCATGACAGAGCTTGCTTACGCGCTCGATACTTTCTACTTCCTGGTCTGCGGCGCCCTGGTGATGTGGATGGCCGCCGGTTTCTCGATGCTCGAGGCCGGTCTGGTCCGCTCCAAGAACACCGCCGAGATCCTGACCAAGAACATCGCCCTGTTCGCCATCGCCTGCACCATGTACCTATTGGTGGGCTACTACCTCATGTACTCCAGCAGTGCCGGCGGCATCCTGCCCAGCCTGGGCTTCCTGCTGGGTGGCGAGAACTCCGTGGATGCGGTCATGGCCGGCGGTGATGACGCGCCCTACTATTCCGCCCGCGCCGACTTCTTCTTCCAGGTCGTGTTCGTGGCCACCGCCATGTCGATCGTTTCCGGCGCGGTCGCCGAGCGCATGAAACTGTGGGCCTTCCTGATCTTTGCCGTGATCCTGACTGGCTTCATCTACCCGGTTTCCGGCTACTGGACCTGGGGCGGCGGCTGGCTGGCCGAAATCGGCTTCTCCGACTATGCCGGATCCGGCATCGTGCACATGGCTGGTGCCTCCGCCGCCCTGGCTGGCGTGCTGGTGCTCGGCCCCCGCAAGGGCAAGTACGGCAAGGACGGGGCCATCTACGCCATCCCGGGTGCCAACATGCCACTGGCGACACTGGGTACCTTCATCCTGTGGCTGGGCTGGTTCGGCTTCAACGGCGGCTCCGAGCTGAAGGTGTCCGACGTGACCTCCGCCAACAACATGGCGCAAGTCCTGGTCAACACTAACGCGGCTGCCGCTGGCGGTGTGATCGCCGCCCTGATCCTGGCCAAGGCCTGGTTCCGCAAGGCCGACCTGACCATGGCATTGAACGGCGCCATCGCCGGCCTGGTGTCCATCACCGCCGACCCGCTGTCGCCCAGTGCCCTGGGGGCCACCCTGATCGGTGGCTTCGGTGGCCTGCTGGTCGTCGTCTCCATCGTCTGTCTCGACAAGCTGAAGCTCGACGATCCGGTCGGTGCCATCTCCGCCCACGGCGTGGTCGGCATCTGGGGGGTGCTGGCGGTCCCGCTGTCCAACGGCGACGCCAGCTTCGGCGCCCAGATCATCGGCATCTTCGGTATCTTCGTCTGGGTGTTCGTGGCCAGCCTGATCGTCTGGCTGATCCTCAAGGCCGTGATGGGCATCCGGGTCAGCGAGGAAGAGGAATACGAAGGCGTCGACCTGGCTGAATGCGGTCTCGAGGCTTATCCCGAGTTCAATGTCGCCAAGAAGTGAGGCGACCTCCCGAGTGAGCTGGCGTGCTCCTACTTGGCCCCCGCAAGGGGGCCTTTTTTTATTCTATTCGCTGCGGGTGTATGCTCTGTCACAATGAGGCCAGCAAGGACGGCGCGCGTCGCCGTCGGCACACGAACCATGCGAGGACAAGACCATGAAACTGGTGACCGCCATCATCAAGCCGTTCAAGCTCGACGACGTACGTGAATCGCTCTCCGAGATCGGCGTCCAGGGCATCACCGTCACCGAGGTCAAGGGCTTCGGCCGCCAGAAGGGCCACACCGAGCTCTATCGTGGTGCCGAATACGTGGTCGACTTTCTGCCCAAGGTCAAGCTCGAGGTCGCGGTGGACAACGACATGACCGAACAGGTCATCGACGCCATCACCCAGGTGGCCAATACCGGCAAGATCGGCGACGGCAAGATCTTCGTCACGCCGCTCGAACAAGTCATCCGCATCCGTACCGGCGAAACCGACAAGGACGCGGTGTAAGCGAAAGGCATACGAGCGGCGGGACACGAGATACGAGCGGCAAGCAACGAGTTGCTCGGAACCGGGGTTGATGTTCGTGGCTCGTTTCCCGTATCTCGCAGCTGAGTTGCTTCCAGCGGCGTAGCCGCGTTCTTCAGGCTTCCAGCCCGGACAACGTCCGGGCGTTCTTCCAGCTTACGACTGACAGCTCCCGGCGCACTACCAGACCTCAGAGTGGGCAGCTCTCCCCCGGCGCAACCTTGCAGCCATTGACGTACAGCGGTCGAGGGTCGCCGGAGGGAAGCTCTATACGAAAACCCTGGTAGGCGGGTCGGTAGTCACCCTCATGCTGCCAGTCGAGGCGAATCGCTTTGGCGTCGCAACTGAGCGTGACGTGCGTAACGAGCGTTCCCCCGCCTTCGCCAAGGGTGCTCTCGCCGTCGTCATCGAAGAGAAGCACCGTGCGCGACCCGCTTTCCACGAACGGATAGATCCGAAGCGCCCGTACGTCATCCTGTGCCGGGTCGACGTGAGCAAGCCGGTCGGAGGTAGCAACAATCCCGCCGGCCCGCACGAATAGCGGCAAATGCTCGAGCGGTGCGTCGACGACGAGTTCGCGCCCACCCGCTAGCCAGGCTCCTCCCTCGAAGGCATACCAGCCGCAGCCATTGTCCGGCAGGTGCAGTTGCCGCGTTCGTGCGCCCGGCTCCACCACCGTCGCCACCAGAAGCTCCTCGCCAAGCAGGAACTCGTCGTTTTCCTCGAAAGTCGCTGGATCGTCCTCGTGATCGAGAAAGGTGGGGCGGATCATCGGTTCGAGTTCAGTGTGGGCGCGCCACGCCACGGTGTAGAGATAGGGCAGCAGCCGGTAGCGCAGGCGGATCGCATCGCGAACGGCGTCGAGCACCTCGGGGTACATCCAGGGCTCGTTGACCGTCCCGTCGTCGTTCCAGGAGTGGATGGTGAAGCGTGGATGCATGACCCCATTCTGTACCCAACGCACGAAGAGCTCGGGGTCGGGGCGCGGACCGGAGAACCCGCCCACGTCGTGGCCGACGTTGGAGATGCCGCTCAGCGCAAGTCCGAGTCCCATGCGCTGGTTGTAGCGAAGCGTCGGCCATTCGGTGCGGTTGTCACCGGACCAGGTCTGCGCGTAGCGCTGAAGCCCCGGCCCGCCGGAACGAGTAATCAGAAATGGCCGGCGCGAGGGAGCGTGCGCGAGCTGTGCCTCCTGTGAAGCTCTCACCATCAACAGTGAAAGCACGGGCTTGGCCACCGAAGCCGGAAGCGGGTCACCAAAGCCGTCGAGTCGCGCCTCGCGATCCACGATCTCGAACTCGTTGTTGTCGTTCCAGGTGCTGTCGATGCCGAGCGCGAGGAGTTTTTCGTCCACGTTGCCCTTCCACCAGTCGACCGTCGCCTGTCGGGTGAAGTCCAAGTGCGAACCGTTGGCATCCCAGAACGGTGACACTTCCGCGTCGCCGGTGTCGGAATCGGTGACAAAGAGTCGCCTCTCGGCCGCATCGTCGTACGCTGGGTGATCGGTAAGAAGACACGGCTTGATATTGGCGATCAGGTGCATGCCCGCCTCGCGAAACGCTTTCACCATCGCTGCTGGGTCGGGAACCTTGTCGCGGTTCCAGGTGAATACGTAGCGCTTGTCGCCGATAGAGGAGTAACCCGAGGAGAGCTGAAACGAGTCGCACGGAATATCGTGTTCTCTGCAAAGCGTGATGAACTCCCCGAGTCGCTCCTGTGCATTGGGGGCATCGGTATAGTGCATCGTCGAGCCGGAGTAACCGAAAGACCACTTCGGTCCGAAGGCAACGCCACCGGTGAGCCGGGTAAATTCCTTGACCACGTCTAGCACGCGCTCGCCGAGCATAAACCAGAGATCGAGATCGCCATCCTCGGCACGAAACGCGCGGTAGGGCGCATGGTAGTTGTCGAGTTCGTTACCGAGATCGATCCGCGAAGTGGCAAGATTGTCGTAGAAGAGCCCGTAGGCGAGGCCGTCACCGCGCCGGGTAATGGTGAATGGTACGTGCTTATAGAGTGGGTCAGTGGTCTCGGCGCGATATCCCATGGCGTCGAGAGTGCGCATTTCAAAGCGCCGCTCCGAGCGCTCCAGATCGCCGCTCTTCTCGCCGAGCCCGTAGTAGCGCTCGTCGTCGTAGCGTCTCAGATAGTGCTCGACACCGTTACCGCGCCGCGCCACTGCCACGCCGCCGGTGGGACGATCCTCGGCGATCGGTGTCCACTCGCCGTCGGTTAGCGCGTACCAGCTCAGCTTGAACGGCCGAGCGATGACGAGCTTCAGACGCTCGCTCTCCACACTGATGCCGTCCTCATGCTCCGTCAGACGCCACGCCGGAGGCGTGAAGCCCTCGCCCGAGAGGCGCTCGCGCCCTTCCCAGGCGAGCGTACCGTCTGGGTCGATCGACCAGGTACGCGTGGGGCGAGGCATGTCGTGACGGTAAACGAAGATACGAAAGAGCGTCTCGCCGAACACGAAGACGACGACTTTCCGGTCGCCAGCATTCAGCACGAGCCTGTCAGGGTCGACCGCTTCCAGCGACCAATCGGAGAGAAAACGCATGCAGACCTCGGTGTTGGGGCGACTCAATCGCCGAGCAGCAGATTGGGAAGAAAGAGACTGATCTGGGGCAGGTAGGTAATCGCCATCAGCATCAAGAAGAGCGCGACGAACATCGGTAATAGCGGGACCACCACACGACTGATGGAGACACCGGCGATGGAGCTGCCGACAAAAAGCGCACTACCCACTGGCGGGGTACAGATGCCGATACACAGATTGAACGCCATCAGCACACCGAAGTGAACCGGATCCATGCCGAACTGCGTGACGATAGGCAGAAAGATCGGCGTGAAGATCAGCAGTGCCGGCGTGATGTCCATGAACATGCCGATAGCGAGCAGGATCAGGTTGATCAGCAGGAGGATGACCAGCGGATTATCGGAGAGCGAGAGCAGCGCTTCAGAAATCTGTTGCGGGATGCTCTCCAGCGACATCGCCCACGACATCGCGCCGGAAACCGAGATGAGCGGCAGCACGATGGCAGTGGTCATCGCCGCTTCCAGCACAATCGCCGGGAGCGCCCTGAAAGTGATTGTGCGGTAGATCGCCATGGTGAGAATCAAGGTGTAGATCACCGCGATCGCCGAGGCTTCCGTAGCCGTGAAGATGCCCGCGACGATACCGCCGATGACGATCACCATCAGCAGAACCGAAGGCAGGGCGTGGAGCAGCGTGGGCAGGATCGGCTGGCGCTCCGCCACATCCGCGCTATAGCCCCGCCACTTGGCGATGATCCCTGCGACGAGCATGAGCCCGAGCCCCATCATCAGTCCCGGCAAGTAGCCCGCAAGGAAGAGCGCGGCAATGGAGGTGCCGCCGGAGACGAGCGAGTAGACGATGAAAGTCGAGCTCGGTGGAATCAGCAGTCCCGCCGGGCTCGACGCGATGTTGACCGCGGCGGCGTAGCCCCGATCGTAGCCCTCGCGCCTCTGAAGCGGCGTCATGACGCTCCCCACCGCCGCGCACGAGGCAACAGCAGAGCCGGAGATCGCGCCGAACAGCATGTTCGCCACCACATTGCAGTGGGCAAGACTCCCGGGCAGCCGCCCGACGATCAAGCGCGCCAGGTCTATCAGGCGAATGGCAATGCCACCGCGGTTCATCAACGCCCCCGCGAGAATGAAGAAAGCAATCGCCAGCAGGGTGAAACTGTCGAGCCCGCTCAGCATCCGCTGGGAGACAATGAGGGCAGCGTCATGCAGGGCAAAGCTGGTCGCGATCGAGACGAGCGAGGCGATACCGATAGCGAAGACAATGGGCAAGCCGAGCGCGAGAAGCAGAAAGAACGTGCCGAACAGAACGGCGCTGTCGATCAGTGTCATACGTCGTCTCCCGACAGGTGAGGCTTACGAGCGAGCGCCACGATCTCGAGTAGGGAAAAGAAGGCGATGAACGCTCCCGACAGTGGCAGCGCTAGATAGACCCAACCCATGGCGATGCCGAGCATCGGCGTCGTCTGGCCGTTGGCGAGCGTTTGGCGAACCAACTCCCCGCCGCCGAACATCATGACGTAGCCGGCAAACAGAAGAACAATGGCCTGGAGCGCCATCTTGAGCCATCGGCGGGCGCTATCCGGCAGTCGCTCGGGGAGGAAGTCGATCGCCAGGTGACGCATCGCGCCGGAAGCGTAAGCCGCTCCCAGCAGGCCGAGCCATATCAACAGAAAGCGTGCGATCTCGTCGGTGATGATTGTCGGCGAGTCGGTGAGATAGCGGCTCAGCACCTGAACCGTGACCACCGCCACGAGCAAGGCGAAAATCACCAGAAGCAGTATCGCCAACACTCGGTTGGCGGCCTCTCGCGATCTGACTATCAGACTGCGACTGTGCTGGACGCTGGGCATCGCTCCCACCTTGTCTGACATATGATGTTTGATTTAACGTCCAGACTCGCAGCCCGATAGCAGGCTTGCAATATCGACCAAGGTCGGTTTGACGCCTCTCGTCGAACCTGATGCTCTAAATTAATTTTCGATGATAAGGGCGAGCAATGACGACGCGGCGAAGATTCTGTACGTGGGGCGCAGGGACGCTTCTGCTGGCGGGGCTTGGAGTTCCCAGCGCGTTTGCCGCAGAGGCTCGCACTCTACGACTCAGTCACAACCTAACCACGGCCCACTCGGTACATAAGGCCATGCAGGTCATGCGTGATCGTGTCCTGGAGCTCACCGATGGCACCCTGTCGATCGATATCTATCCCAATGCCCAGCTCGGCAACCAGCGGGAATCCGTCGAACTGGTCCAGGCGGGTATTCTCGACATGGCCAAGACCAACGCCAGCGAACTGGAAGCGTTCGACCCAATCTTCTCGCTGCTCAACATTCCCTATCTCTTCGAGAGCGGCGCGCACTACTACCGCGTACTTGAGGGCGATATCGGTCGCGACATACTCGGCGCGACGGCAGGCAAGGGGTTTCGGGGGCTGACCTACTACGACTCCGGCGCAAGAGGCTTCTACGCCACGCGCCCCATCGAATCGCCGGCAGACCTGAAGAATCTGAAGATACGCGTGCAGCCGAGTCCAACGGCTATCGAAATGGTCGAGCTCATGGGCGCAAGCCCAACGCCGCTGGCGTTCGGCGAACTCTATACAGCACTTCAGCAGGGTGTCGTCGACGGCGCGGAGAACAACCCTACAGCGTTGGTCACCGCGAGACACGGCGAGGTTGCCAAGTTCTTCACCCTCGACGAGCACACTCGGATTCCCGACATGCTGGTAATCTCGGAGGCGAGTTGGCGGAGCCTATCCAACGCGCATAGACGTGCGCTGCGTCTCGCCGCCGCCGAGTCCATGGCGAGCCAGAAGGCAGCCTGGCAGCGCGCCAGCGACGCTGCAGTCTCGACAGCCAAGGAGGAAATGGGCGTCGAATTCATAGAGGTCGACATGGCCGCGTTTGCCGAACGCACGCGGCCGATCCGCGACCGGGTCGCCTCACAGTCTTCGCGTGCCCGGCGCTGGATCGAAGCGATCGAGGCGCAGGCGTAAGCCGTTTCGGCCCCGACAGGCTCGCGTCAAACCAACAGCGCATGAGACCACGTTCAAGCGTGACGTCACTGAGGTGACCGAACTCGTCGATGACGAGCCGTAAGTGCAAATTCCAGCCTACCAGCAGAAGTAGAAAACCCCATCTGGCACCTGCAAATGGGGTTTTCTCATAGCTTGGAATTTACCGCTTCCGAATGCAGTTCAGGGCGCTCAAAACTGGAACTGGGCACTGGCCTGGAGACGATTGGCGTCCACCGTCTCGCCACTGACCCTTTCGAGATCGACGTACTGGTATTCCATGCCCACGGCCAGACGCTCGGTCACGTCCCAGATCAGGTTCACATGGGAAAACTGGACGGTATCGGTCATCCCCTGGAAGGCCGGCGCCTCATCCGGCAAATCCTGGTGAACCAGAGAAGTGCCGATGGAACTCGACCAGTCGCTGTTCCAACGATGCTCCAGGGAAACGCCATAGCTGCGCATGTCGACGGTCTCGAGTGATCCGTCAGCGGCCATGTAGGCATCGGGCGCTCGGTACTTGGCGCCGGACGCCGGCACATAATCCAGATAACTGCCCAGGCCACTACCCACCATCAGGTTGCCCTTGAGCGTCGTGCGGCCCATCGGCAAGGCCGCCTGTGCCGCCACTCCGTAACCAGTGACGCTCTCGTCCTGCCCGCTGACGGCCGAATCGGTGGAGATCTGACGCACCACGCCAGAAACACCGACGTTGCGCTTGTAGCGATAGCGCAGCGTCAGGTCCGGCAACTCGGTATTTTCGTCGACGGCGCCGCCGGGGCCCAGATCGGACACCGAGTACTCGGGATTCTCGAGGGCCACCGCAAAGGTGTTGCCACCCGACTCATGGGTATAGCGCACCTGCTCGGGGCGGCCGGTGGCATAGCCGATCGGGCCGCCCAGCTTGAGGATGCGCGGCGTGCCCAGAAAGAACATGAAGTTGGTCCAGGTCTGACCGGCCAGAAAGCCATTGTACTCGCCATAGGCGTGCCGCAGATTGAACTTGTTGTCGGGCGCGAAATGACCTTCGAAATAGGTCCTCAGCATGCCGTGTCCGGTCTGCGTCTGAGTACGGAAGTTGAGTCGCGATTCCTGGGCAGTGAAGGTCGTCTTGCCGTCGGTGGCCTTGTCTTCGCTGGCGGCTGCCAGGGGATCGGTAATCTCGCCCAGGTCGTAATCGGCATCATAGAGCGCATCGAACTTGATATAGCCACCGAACGCAATGTCGGTGTTCGTGCCGGGAATGTTGAAGGTGCTGCGGTGGTTCCAGGGGGCACCGACGCGGCTCGGCTCCCCCGTGACGACGGGCTCGCCGGCCGGCACCACATCGAAAGCCAGGGATGTTGTGGCACTCGTCAGCCCTGCCGGCAGCAATGCCACCAGCATCAGTGTCTTTTTATATGTCATGAAAAAAGTCTCGTTTGTTGTGATTGTATGTCGTTGGCAAGTTGACTCGGGATGCAGTCGCTAAATAAGTTAATCGCTAAATAAGTGAGTTGCTCTTAACCTCCTTTATTTCCCATAAATGAATAAATAACCCGGCCATCTCCTGAAAAACCGCAAAGTGCTTCGGTCGATTCAATAAAGCGTCTTCTGGGGAGGCCCGGAGAACTCGAGCGGCCCTACCCTGGCCATGTCCACCTCGACCACTGCCGGGCCATCCTTGCCCACGGCCTCGGTCAGCACGGCGTGGAAGTCCTCGCTGCGCTCGACTTTCCAGTGCGGTAGCGACAGGGCTTTCGCGAAGGACTGGAAGTCCGGTGTCTCGAGGTCGTTGTAATACTGGCGCCCCTCGAAGTACTTGTCCTGAATGCCGCGCATCACGCCATAGCCGCCGTCGTTCATGACGAGCAGCGTCATGTCGATGTCTTCCTGAGCCAGAGTGGCCAGCTCGCCGACCATCAGCATCAGGCCACCATCGCCGACCAGGGTGACGACCTTGCGCCCCTGCCCCCCCACGGCGCAGCCAATGCCGGTGGCCAACCCCTGACCGATGGCGCCGGCGAGTGAGTGGATATTGCTCAAGGGCCGTTCGATGGGCAGCAGGCGGCTTCCCCAGGTGCTGCCGGAAACAGTGATATCGCGCACGAAGATGCCGTCTTCGGGCAGCGCTGCGCGTACCGCGTCCGACAGTGCGGCATACTCTCCCACCTGGGTGCGCAGCGCCTTCTCGGCATCGCGGACGGCCTGGGCGATGTCACGATCGTAATCCTCGTCGGGCGCGCGCTGGCCCTCGAGGCGATCGGCGAGTCGCGAGAGCACGTCGTTGCACTCGCCGCACAGGAAGGCATCGGCCGAATAGTTGCGGTGTGCCGCCGCCGGGTCGACATCGACCTGCACCAGCGGCCGAGGCAGGGCCACCGAGTAGGTGCGGGTCTCGTTGCTGCGCAGCCGCGAGCCAGCCACCAGCATCAAGTCGCTGCCGGCGAACAGTTCCTCCACTGCCGGGGCGCTGTGGAAAGCCCGCAGACTGCGCGGATGGCTATCGGGC
Organism: Halomonas eurihalina; assembly: GCF_008274785.1. Taxonomy (GTDB): domain Bacteria; phylum Pseudomonadota; class Gammaproteobacteria; order Pseudomonadales; family Halomonadaceae; genus Halomonas; species Halomonas eurihalina. The sequence goes on along the minus strand of NZ_VTPU01000012.1, from coordinate 66,145 downwards.
AGTACCCCGCGGGCGTGGGTGCTGGACACCACCGGGATACCGGCATCGGCCAGACGGCGCACGGCCTCGCCCGCCTCCAGGCAGCCACCACCGATCCACAGAACCGGCCGCCTGGCCGCCAGCACGCGCTCGGCCAGTGCCTCGATCTCGGCCTCCGCGACCGGTGCCGGACCGGCCGGCACCGATGGGGCGGTCTCGACCCAATCGACCTGGCTGGCCTGAATATCGATGGGAATCTCCAGGCTCACCGGCCCCCGGGGCAGGGTCATGGCCTCCTGGATGGCACGATGCAGCAAGGGCACCACCTGCTCGGGCGTACAGGCGCGATAGGCACGCTTGGAACAGGCTTGCAGAAAGCCCATCTGATCGCGGGTCTCGTGGATGAAGCCGGCGTCGCGGTCCAGGTAGGCCTTCTCGACCTGGCCTGTGATGTGCAGCAGCGGCGTACCGGCGTTCAGTGCCTCGAGCATGGCGCCCACGGCGTTGCCGGCACCGGCTCCCGTGCTGGTCAGCGCCACGCCCAGGCTACCCACGCGGGTATGACCGTCAGCCATGGTGACGGCACCGGCCTCGCCGCGTGACGGCACGAAACGCACCTGCCCGCGCTGGCCGATAGCGTCGGCAATCGGCAGGTTGTGGATGGAAATCACGCCATAGACGGCCGATACCGCGTAGGCTTCCAGCGTGCGGGCGACGGCTTCGCCCACGGTAATAGTGGTCATGTTCGATTCCTTGTTGGCCGTGGGAACTCAGTCGCTCCAGGCGATGGGCTCGTGGTCGAGCCCCAGGTAGAGGCTCTTCTGCTGCATATAGGCTTGAATGCCCTGCCGGCCCTTCTCGCGGCCCAGGCCGCTTTCCTTGTAGCCACCGAATGGCGTCGAAATGGAGAACTTCTTGTAGGTATTGATCCACACCGTGCCGGCCTCGAGCTTGTCGGCCAGACGCAGGGCGCGGCGGTAGTCGGCGCTCCAGATACCGGCCGCCAGGCCATAGGCGTTATCGTTGGCCAGGCCCACCAGTTCGTCTTCGTCGTCGTAGGGCAAGGCCACCAGCACCGGGCCGAAGATTTCCTCCTGGCAGACCGCACTGTCGTGGGGCAGACCGTCAATCAGGGTCGGCGGATAGTAGCTGCCGGCAGCCAGTTCACCCTCGGTGGGAATCGTCCCGCCGACGCGAATGCGACCGCCCTCTTCCCGAGCCCGCTCGACATAGGCCGCCACGCCGTCACGATGGGACTCGCTGATCAGCGGTCCCAGGTGGATGCCGGCCGTCTCCGGGTGTCCGACCCGCAGCCCACCGGCGATCTCTTCGAGACGCGCCATGACCTCGTCATAGCGACGGCGATGGATGAACAGCCGCGAGCCGGCGATGCAGGCCTGGCCGGCGGAGCTGAAGATGCCGTAGGCCACGCCCTTGGCCGCCTGCTCCAGATCGGCGTCCTCACAGATGATGGTCGGCGACTTGCCGCCCAGCTCCAGAGAGGTGCCGATCAGCTTGTCGGCAGCCACGTGAGCCAGGTGGCGGCCGGTGTTGGTACCGCCGGTGAAGGAGATCTTGCGCACCCTGGGGTGACGCGCGATGGCCTCGCCGATCACGCTGCCACGACCCGGCAGCACACTGAGCAGCCCCTTGGGCAACCCGGCCTCCTCGAACAGCTCGGCAAGCTTCAAGGCCATCAGCGGCGTGGCCTCGGCCGGCTTCAGTACCACGGCGTTGCCACCGGCCAGCGCCGGGGCGACCTTCTGCATCTCGCTGGCAATCGGCGAGTTCCAGGGCGTGATGGCGGCGATCACTCCGAGCGGCTCGTAGCGGCTCAGCGTCATGAAGTCGGCATTACGCTGGGTAGGCAATTCGCCCTCTAGCGTCTCGCAGGCCGCCGCAAAGTAACGCGCAGTGCCGGCGGCGCTGGCCACCAGGCCACGAGCCTCGGACAGCGGCTTGCCGTTGTCGCGTGTCTGCAGGGCCGCCAGTTCCTCCTGGCGAGACTTGATCAGCTCGCTGACACGGTAGAGCACCTCGGCCCGCTCATGGGGCTGGCGGCCTCGCCAGCTTGGGGCGCGCCAGGCCACCTCGGCGGCCGCAACGGCGTCCTCGACATCGGCCAGGCCGGCCGCGTTGAATTCGGCATTGATAGAGCCGTCGGCGGGGAAGCGCGACACCATGGGATCGCCACGGCCCTCTCGCCATTCGCCGGCGACGAAAATCTGTTGAGTCATCGGGTCACCTCCCTTAGAACGAAACCGGCTCGAGCGCCTGGCGACAGGCGCGTACCACCGACAGGGCGGCGAGAGTCGAGGTCTTGGGATTGCTTTCCAGGGGATAGCCGTTGAGCTCGATATCGAACTCGCCGAAACGCCCCCTGGCATGGATGCGATGGGTATTGCGCGTGGTCGACGGATCCACGGTCAGCCTGACCCGCGTGTCACGCATTCCCACGCCCGCCAGCGCTATCGTGGCGGCGACATTGGAGTTGGCCGGGAAGAGACGAGCCGCCTCGCCGGCGTCGCCCTCGAAGAACACCGTCCTCTCGGCGACGGCATCGAGATCAACGAGTTGCTCGGCATGGCTGCCCTTCCAGCTACGCGGCGCCTTGCAAGCCTCGTAGGTGACCTCGTCGAGACCGCCCTCGCGGGCCGCCGTCAGGCCGTCCATGCCGGCCACGGCGCCGGACAGCAACTGCATGCGGCCGTTGCCCTCGCGAGCCGCGGTGGTGAGCCGCGCGTACAGCGCCTCATCGGCCAGGGCACCGGTGGCGACCACCGCCAGCGTCCAGCCGCGACGCAGTACCGCCTCGCCGTGCTCGGCGAGCCCCGGCTGTCCGGCGCATTCCACCACCAGATCGGGCGCCTCGGCACACTGGTCGATGGCCGTCAGCACCTCGGCACGACCGGCCAAGCGGTCGCGGACCTCGACGGCGAAGGCCTCCGGCACCACGACCCAGCCCAATGTCATGCCGTCGGGCAACAGCCGATGCACTTCGCTGCCCATGGCGCCATAGCCGATCATCAGTAGTCGTTTCGACATGGTGATACTCCGTCGTGTCACAGGTGGCGATTGAAGCCACCGGAGACGTCCAGGGCGGCGCCGGTGGTGAAGGAAGCCATCGGCGAGGCCAGGAATACCAGGGCGCGAGCCGGCTCTTCCGGACGCCCCAGGCGGCCCATGGGAATCCCGCGCTTGGCGGCGATGGCGCCGATCCACTCCTCCCAGCTTTGGCTCGGGTCGTCGCGCTGCTCGAAGCGGCGCCGCCACTGGCCGGACTCGACCATGCCGAGCAGGATGGCGTTGACGCGGATGCCCTCATCGATCAGTTCGTGCGCCAGCGAGTGGGTCATGTTGAGCAAGGCCGCCCGTGCCGCCGAGGTGGCGATCATGTGCGGCTCCGGTTGCAACGCCAGCAAGGAGTTGACGCAGGTCAGCGAACCGATGTCCGAGGCCACCAGTTGTTCGCGGAAGGCGCCCAGCGGATTGATGACCCCGAACAGCTTGAGATTGGCCTCGGACAGCCAGGCATCGCGCGGGGTGTCATCGAAATGGGCCACGTAGCCCTGACCGGCGTTGGCGATCAGCATGTCGGTGCCACCGAAGCGTTCCTGCACCACGGCGGCAAAGGCCTGGCAGGAAGCCTCATCGAGCACGTCGCAGGTCTCGGCCAGCAGCTCGGCCTGGGGAAACTCCTGGGTGAGCGCGACGCGCGCCCCCTCGAGGCGTTCGGAATTGCGGCCACACAGCGCCACCCTGGCGCCGTGGGTCAGCAGCAGGCGCACGGTCTCGAGGCCGATCCCCGAGGAACCGCCGGTGACCACCGCCACCCGGTCTTCGATCATAAAACTCATGGTGTCGTCCTCTTTCGGTTCCCCGGGGATAGCGCCAGCAGGGGCCGGGCAAAGGTATCGACAGCCGCGGCAAAGGCGCCGGGGGCGTCGATGTAACTGGCGTGCCCGGCCCGCGGGATAGCGTGATAGCTCAGCCCCAGGCGCTCGGCCAGGTCGCGTGATGATTCGGGGGTGGTGATGGCATCTTCGGTACCGCACAGCACCGTGGCCGGCACCGGCAGCCCCTCGGGCACATAGCCCTCGAGATCGTCGTTGGCCAGCATCCAGCTCGCCTGGGCGAACCCTTCGATATGAAGACGACGCATGCCCTCACGCACCCGGTCGATATCGGCCGGGTCGGCATCGTCACGCAGCAAGCGTGGTGCGCGCGCCTCGGCATAGGCGTCGTGGCCCTGCTCGGCCAGCAGAGTCCAGCGGCTGCGATAGACCTCGTCACGCTTGGCATCATCGGCATCGCGATACCCCAGCGCCGGGTCGGCCAGCACCACCCCGGCCAGTCGCCCGGGCCGGCGGGCCGTCAAGGCAGTGGCCATCATTGCCCCGAGCGAATGGCCGACCAGCACGCAGCGTTCGACGCCGAGGGCGTCGAGCCAGGCATCGAGGCGCGCCGCATAGTCGGCCGCCATGGGTTCGGCCTCGGCCAACGATTGGCTGTCGCCATAACCGGGGGCATCCCAGGCCAGCAGGCGATAACCGGGCAGGTGCGCCACCAGCGGCTCCCAGGACGCCGCGCCGGAGCTGATGCCATGCAGCAGCACGATGGCCTCGCCCTCGCCACTCTCGCGGTAGGCCTGGGGGCCGGTGTCGAGCGTCAGGCACTTGGGGTTCATCGCCCAGGGTGTCATGGCCGCCTCCGTCATCAGTTGCGCTTGACCTTGGAAAGCGGGTGATCGTCCGGGTAGGTCGGGATCTGCGGCGTGGGCGTGCCCAGCATTACGCACATCAGCGCCTCTTCCTCGCTCTCGTTGAGCAGGCCGCGATAGATGCCCGGCGGCACGGAGACCACGTCACGCTCCTCGAGCACGGTCTCGGTATAGTGATCACCATCCTTGAGGAACAGGCGGATCGAGCCCTTGAGCACGAAGAACACTTCCTCGACGTCGTCATGCACGTGCAACGGCCCCTCGCACTTGGAGGGCAGCACCATGGTCGAGAAGGTGAAGTGCTCGGCCGGGATGGTGTTGGTGTCATTGGCCACGCCGGTGGCCCCGGTACCGATGTAGCGCATCTGGGCGCGGCGATACTTGGGATCGTAATCGGCCTGGAACTTCAGGGCGTTCCAGTCATACTTGCGGCCCTTGAAGCGCGCGATGCGGGACTCGATCCAGTCGTTGAAGGATAGATCGTCGGGTTTTTTCCAGGTTTCGAACTGTGCGGACATGGTATGTCTCCTCGGGTAGTGCGGTTGTCGTCGGTGTCCGGAAGATGCCTTCTTGCATGCGCTCCGACGGCTCCATGCCGAACGTCGGGACAAAGGCTCCCCGGACCGGTCGCCCGCAGGCGATCGGCTCTGGTTCTCGACTGTCGACTGCCGGGCCGTCATGGCCCGGCCGGAATCAGGCTTCGGGCTTCTTCTGGCGTCGGGTATCGGCGTCGATACCCCCCTCGATGGCCCATTCGGTGAAGGACTCCAGGGAGTGCTGCATCTCTCTCGGTTCCCAGGCCTCGGTCAGATAGTCTTCGTTGGTGTAATACTCGAAAGCGCCGCCCAGCGGGCTGTTGAAGTACCAGAAGTAGGCGGAGGAAACCGGGTGACGCCCCGGGCCGATGAAGGTGCTCCACTGGCGCCGGTTCATGGCCAGGCCACCGCCGATCACCTCATGGATGTCGCGCACCGTGAAGGCCACGTGATTGAGCCCCGCACCGCGATGCGGCAGCTTCAGGAGAAAGAGGTTGTGGTGCCCGCCACGCGCCTGCATGCGCAGGAAGACGGCACGATCGATATAGCGGTCGGAGACGGAGAACCCCAGCAAGTCACGATAGAAGTGTTCACTGGCCTCCAGGTCGTCGACGAAGAAGACCGCATGGCCGATGCTGGCCGGCGTGGCGCGTTCATAGACCGGGCTCGGCTGGTCGACCCGACGCATGTCGCCCCATTGGTTGATCGGCGTCACTTCCAGTTCCACATCACGCAGCGAGGTGGGCTGAATGCGCACGGCCAGGCCGTTGGGGTCGCGGCACTCGAGGCTGTCGCCATGGTCGACGAAGCCCGGCTGATCGCGCAGGCGTTCACGCAATGCCGCCAGCGCCTCGGCACCCGCCACGCCCCAGGTCATGCGGCGCAGGGTCGAACCTGCCTCGAACGCCTCGGGAAGCGTCGGATCATCGATGCCACGGACCGCCAGGCGGGCGCCGTTGAGCGCTTCGAAGGTCGCCCCCTCGGCGCCTTCCTCGATGCAGGTCAGGCCGAAATCCTCGGCGAACCGCTTGCCGGTCTCGATGTCTTCGGCGCCGAACTCCAGCGCTTCGATACCCACGATACTCATGTCGATCTCCTGCTGACGTGACCTCGAGCGTCACTCTTGTTGGATGTTTCAGACACACGAAGCCCCTCTTCGCGGCGCCTGGGCATCGCGACGACTGCGTGGTGATCTGTGGTTCTGGCCGGACACGGACTCGATGGGCATCCGGCAATGGAGTCAGACTGTCGTCATGTCATCTGACTGCGCTCCCCGGGATGGCCCTGATATCCCAGTAGATTCGAAATGTTGTCGGCCGCTTCGGCGACGCTGTGACGCAGGCGCTCGCGATCGCCTTCCGGGATCTCGTGCACCGGCACCATGATGCTGACCACGCCTTCGACCTCGCCGTCGTGATTGAACAGCGGATAGACGATGGAGGAGATGCCGAACTGGAAGAAGGACTCCCCGATCACATAGCCGCGCTGGCGATCCTCCTGGACCAGTTGCCACAGCGCCTCCCGATCCGCCGGCGCGCCGGGCTCATTGTCCGGCAGCGCCTCCTCGGGATAGAGCTCCTCGAATGCCTCACGGCTCAGGCCGGTCAGCAGCATCCTCCCCAGGGAGGTACGGTGAACCGGCAACCGGGTACCGACGCTGACTCGCCGAATCGTGGCGTTGGCCGCACTGACCCTGGCCACGTAGATGACATCGCGTCCATCGCGAATGGCGATGTGACTCGAACAGCCGGTCTGGTCCCGCAGCGACTCGATCACCGGCTGGCCGACCTGGACGACATCCAGGGACGCGACATACTCGAAACCCAGGCGCAGCACGTTGACGCCGAGCGTATACAGGCCGGTAGAGGGATGGCGCCGAATGAACCCCATGTACTCGAGGGTCTGGATCGCACGATAGGCCGTTGCCTTGGGAATATCGACGCGCTTGACGATCTCGGCGAAGCTCATCTCCCGATGGTTGCGACTCAGCTCCATCAGGATGATCAAACCGCGCTCCAGGCCCGGAATCATGTATTTGCGTGCATCCTTTTCACTATCGTTCATTGCATCCTCGTCGCTTGGTGTCGGGATCGTTCGCGCCAACCTGTCCATTCATGCAAGGCGTGTGGCGCCCCTGAGCCCAAGATACCGGATCGCAACCCGCGAGCCGATGCACTGCTTGTCCGATGCCGATCCTTAATGGATCATATTTGAAACCATATTTCTTATTTGATACAACTCAAAAATAGCCGTCGATGCCTGCTTTGTCAAGGCACGTTTCCGGGCTGTCGGAACAACCAGTAACTACCTGAATTAAAAGAAAATATATGGCGTCTCAATGCTTACTGGCACGCCTCGAATCGGCGGTCCGCACGTCAGGCTCTGGCCGATGCCGAAAGGCGCTTGTCACGCAGCTCGGCCATGCGTCGAACCAGGCACTCGAGCAGGCTCGCCTTGCGCGACTGGCTGTCCGGATCCTCCCAGAGATTGCGCGTCTCATGCGGATCCTCGGCCAGGTGATAGAGCTCACCGCCCGGCGCACCTTCGAAAAGGCTGAGCCGCCACTCATCCGTCACCAGGGTGGTGATGCCACGCCCCGCATCGCCATCGCGAAACACCTCGATACCAGCATCCTCGATGAGCACCGGGTCGGCGGGCGCTCCATCGAAGAGATCACGCCCCTGCATGCCGATCGGAATACGCAGACCGGCCCGCTGCAGCAGGGTCGGAGCCAGATCGATGGCGCTGCCCAGGCGACGGGACACGCACCCGCCCGCCCCGGGAGCATGCGGGTCGCGCCAGATCAAGGGCACGCGCACGACACTCTGGAAGTGCAGGCCGAGCTTGAGCACGGTGCCGTGATCGCCCATGTAATCGCCATGGTCGGACGTGAAGGCCACCACGGTATCGTCGTTCAGCCCCAACGCCTCAAGGCGTGTCATCACCTCGCCCACGGCGTCATCGATCATGCTGATGCTGCCGTAGTTGAGGGCGATGATTTCCCGGATCTGCCGCTCGGAAAGCGTCAGCGGCCAATGGCTGTCCGGCTCGTCCAGGCCCCAGCGATAGGCCGTCAGCGCCGAGGCGGGCAGCCCGGGAATCCCTGCGACGGACTCGCCGGCATTGGGAGGCAACACGACATCGTCGGGGTCATACATTGACCAGTAACGTCCCGGAGGCGTGAAGGGATGATGTGGGTCGGGAAAGGACACCACCAGCGCAAAGGGGGTGTCGGCCTGCTGTTGTTCGAGGAAATCGCAGGCCTGCTCGGCGACATAACGAGTCGGATAATCGGCCTCCGGCAGTGCCGTACGCCAGCATTGCGGGGCCGTGATGCCCGCATCCGGCAGGGCATTCTCCGGGCCGCGCAGACTCTCGGAATCCCCCCGACGCGCGCGCAGCCAGGCCGTATAGTGCCCCTCCACCTGATCGCCATGGCCGATACACAGGCGCACGTGGTCGAAGCCGTAATAAGGGGTCGGCAGTTCCAGGTCGGGATTATCCGCCCAGCGGCGGCGTACTTCCCAGCGATAGGCATCCCCCGTTCGCTGTCGGCGCAGGCTATGGCCCAGCGCGTCGGGCAAGGACTCTCCCTTCCCCTTCTGGCGACGCTCGGGCGCCGCAATGTCGGTGACGTTCTGGAAGTGGGCCTTGCCGATATAGCCGGTGTTGTAGCCGGCATCGCGCAACACGTCGGCGAAGGTGACGCTGTCCAGATCCAGCGGAATCCCGTTCTGACGGACGCCGTTGACCGAGGGTTGCTGTCCGGTGACCAGACAGGCCCGATTGGGCTGGCAGATTGGCGTGGCGACATGGAAACGCTCGAAGCGCACGCCTTCGGCGGCCAGGCCATCCAGGTTAGGCGTCCTCACGGTGGGATCCCCATAGCATCCCAGATGCTCGGCGCGCTGCTGGTCGGTGACGAAGATGACGAAATTCGGGCGTCGCATGATGGCTTCCTCAGGGATGTCCGGCGTCGCTCGCCGGGCACCGGCTCAATCGAACACTCAGTCGAACATCAGGGCGACCGGCCAGGTGACGATCTCGGGAAAGGCGAAAACGATACCGATGGCCAGGAAGTCGCAGGCCAGGAAAGGCAACGCCGACTTGTAGATGCTGCCCATTCGCGTGCCCTCGGGCGCCACCGCCTTCATCACGAACAGCGCCGCACCCAGCGGCGGCGAGGTGGAGCCAGTCTCGATGGCGATCAGGAAAAGGACGGCGAACCACAGGGGGTCGAAACCGAACTGTTCCACCACCGGCACGAAGATCGGCAGGGTGATCATCATGATCGGCAAGGGCCCCATGAACATGCCGAGCACCACGATAGTCAGCACCATGGCCAGCACGATGGTCTTGTTGCCGAAGGGCAGTCCGAGCACGGCATCCATCAGGCCGAAGGTCGCCCCGGTGAAGGACAGCAGCTGGGTAAAGGCGATGGCGCCGGCGACGATCAACAGCACCATCACCGAGATGGCGGCGCTTTCGAACATCGAGCTCTTGAAGATATCGAGGCTCAGGCGGCGCTTGAACAGCGCCAGCAACACCGTCGCCACGGCGCCCGAGGCGGCCGCCTCGGTGGGCGTGGCCAGGCCCAGGAAGATCACACCGACCACGGCGAAGACGATGATGCCGATGGGCAGGATGTTGCGTGCCCCGGCCTCGAGTTTGACCCGCATCGGCGTGGGCGCGACGTCGAAGGATGGCGCCACTTCCGGCTGCAGCGTGCAGCGACCGAGGATGTAGATGGTATAGAGCACCGCCATCAGCAAGCCGGGCAGAATGATGGCAATCAGCAACCGGCCGATCGGCAATTCGGCCACGACCCCCAGCACGACGGCCAGCGAGCTTGGTGGAATCATGATCGCCAGGCCGGCAGAGCCAAGAATCGGCCCCAGCGACATGGGCTTCTGGTAACCGCGCTTCTCCATCTCGGGCACCAGGCTGGAGCCCAGCAGCGCGATGGAGCCCATGCTGTTGCCGGTCAGGGTGGAAAACAGCACCCCGCCGCCCACGGCCATGAAGGCCAGGCGTCCACGAAGCTTGCCGAACCACTTGTCGAGCGTGTCCAGCAGGTCATTGGCAATGCCCGAACGGAACATCACCTCGCCCATGATCATGAACATGGCAATGGGAACCAGCGTGAAACTGGTCAGCGCGCCGGTGGTGTTGATCACCAGTTGCTCGACGCCCGACATGCCGCCCAGCAGCACATAGGCGCCCACCAGATTGACAACCAGGAAGGCGAACGCCACCGGCATGCCAAGCATCATCAGTAGCAGGAGCGGTCCCATGAGCAGGAGCAGCGTCAGCCACCAGTCCATATCAGCCTCCAGAGGAGATTATTGTTGCGCGAGCCGACGGGGCTCAGCGCTTGAAACTGTCGAAAGTCTGCGCCACGAACTGGATCGCGAGCAGCAGCATGCCGAGGGGAAAGACCAGGGTGATCAGGTAGCTCGGCGGGCGCATCAGTGTGGTTTCGCGCATCCCGTGCTCGAGCTGGTCGAGCGTCACCAGCCCGCCTACCCAGGCGCAGTAGCCGCAGGCCACCGCGGCCAGCGCGCTCATGGCCGCGACCAGCAGGCGCCGCGGCCACTCGGGCAGGGCTTCGGTCACCAGGTCGATGGCCACATGCCGATGCTTTTCGAGCAGGTAGGGCGCGCCGAGAAAGGTCATGTAGAGCAGCGCATACTCGCTGAGCTCGACGACCCAGACCAGCGAACGATCGAAGATCAGCCGCGACAGGATTTCCAGGAATACCAGCCCGGTGGCGAGCACCAGCACCAGGCCACTGAACCAGGCCAGCCACAGGTTGAGTCGACTGACGCCACGCATGAAGGCGTTGGACGTCGCGTGCTCGACGGTGAGGGAATCATCCATAGCGAAAGCCCCGGGAAGTGGATGGATACCGGCGCCACGACCGGCACCGGCATCGGGTCACATTTCAGTCGACGAGCATCGCCTTGAGTTCGGCATGCAGCTCAGGGTCGACATCTTCGGCGAGATGCTGCCAGGCGGCCTCGATCGCGGTATTCAGGTACTCGTCGGCAGCGTCCCCGGTCAGCTTGACCTCCTGGAACCCGGCGTCTTCCATCTGCTGGTAGCCGGTAGCGATGATCTCGTCCCAGCTCTGATCGATCTCCGACGCCAATTCCTCGCGCAGATAGGTTTGCACCCGGCCGCGCAGTTCCTCGGGCAGTTCGCTCCAGGCATCCGGATTGACCAGCACGCTGAAGCCGGCGCGATAGTAGGGGGGCGTGATGTAGTAGTTGACCACGTCCTCGAACTGGTCGACCCAACCCAGGTTGCTCTGGGCGAAGCCATCGATGACACCCCGCTCCATGGCGGTGTAGATCTCGCCCATGGGCATCACCAAGGGTTCGGCGCCCAGGGATTCCACGAACGGCAGGATGGTCGGGAAGACACGAATGCGCTTGCCTTCCAGGTCGTCGAGGCCGGTCACCTCATCCTTGAAGAACAGGAAGAACTTCACCGGGCTGGCCGGAATCTCGCCGAGCAAATGCAGGCCACGCTCGGCATGCACCTGGGTCATGCGCTCCAGGTAGTCGGTTTCGGCGATTTCCTCATAGGTCTTGAAGGAAAGGTTGGACGCCGTGGCCGACGGCACGAGCCCGGAATAGTAGCTGGGACTGGTCAGCGCCATGTCGATGGAGCCATTGCGCACGGCATCGGCCAACCGGAAAGGCGGCATCACCTCGGGGCCACCGCGCCAGTTGATCTCGAGCTCACCATCGAACTTCTCGTTGATGGCCGTGACGAATTCTTTGAAACCGTGGGACACCACCGCCGTCTTGGGCGTGAAGGAAACGGCGTTGAGCGTTACCTCCTCGGCGTGAGCGACCGTGGCCGCCCCGATCAACGACAGGCTCAACAGGGACTTGAACAGGAGCTGCTTGGTCATGGTCGGTCTTTCCTCGGGTGTTGTTATTGAGTTCGATGAGTCGGTGCCCGGGCGATATCAGGGCAGTTCCAGGCCCCAGGCATCATAGCCATAGACCCAGTCGGCATTGCCTTCGCCCTTGAGCCAGTCATTGGCGCGCGAGCCTCGCTGTACCTGAGCGGTACGCTCTTTCCTGGCCTGCTCATAGCGCTCCAGGGCCAACGTCAGGTCATCGCGACCGACACCTTCCAGGCAGCGCGACAGCACCACGGCATCCTCGATCGCCATGCAGGCCCCCTGGGCCATGAAGGGCACCATCGGATGAGCCGCATCGCCGAGCAGGGTGGCGTGCCCAACCGACCAGCGCGACATGGGTTCCCGCACGTAGAGCGCCGACTTGGTCACGCTGTCACAGGCCGCCAGCAGGGCGCGAACATTGGGATGAAAGTCCTTGTAGACTTCTCTCAGTTCCTCGACGTCGCCGGGCAACGTCCAGGATTCATCGCGCCAGTCGTCCTGAGGGGTGGTCGCGAAGACGAAAACCTCTTCGCCGCGCGTCAGGGGGAAGACCACGACCTGGACGTCGGGCGTCGGTCCCCACCACTTGGTGAAAGCATCCAGGTTCTCGACCTCGGGCACGGCGCTACGTGGCACCACCGCGCGATAGGACACCAGGCCAGTGAACTCGGGCCGATCCGCACCGAACAGCTCGCGACGCACAGCCGAGTGAATACCGTCGCCGCCGACCACCAGGTCGACGTCCTCGTGGCTGCCATCGGCGAAGTGAATGCGCATCGGCTCGCCATCTTCGATGCGCTCGGCCTGCTTGCCCAGGCGAATGGCCTCCTGCGGAAGCGACGCCTCGAGGGCCGTGAGCAAGTCGCCCCGATGGATCGTCAGTTGCGGCGCACCATAGCGCTGCTCGGCGGCCTCGCTCATGGGCAGACGCGAGGTCTCCTCCCCGGTGTCCCAGGTGCGACTGATGCGATGGGTGGGACGCGCCGCCGTCTCGCGCAGGACCTCGCCGACACCCAGACGATCCAGGGCGCGTACGGCATTGGGAGTGAGGTTAACGTCGGCACCGATGCGCAGAAATTGTTTGGCGCGCTCGAAGACGACGGCCTCATGGCCCTGCCGACGCAACGCCAACGCCGCGCACAGCCCACCGATACCACCACCACATATTCCGATTTTCAGCTTTGTCATATTCTTGTTCCTGCCCACGACTGCGGGCTGATGGATCATATTTGAAACTTTGTTTATTATTTGATTAAGGCAAAGATAAGTCGCTGCACCCACGTTGTCAAACAGCGGTTATCGATGCGCATGAGGCTCGGTAATTCTGCCGGCATACCGACGGATGCGGGGCCGTCGACAAGGCTGGCTCGGCAAGGTGACAGAAGCGAAGGATGCTGGCCCATGACCGGCACGCCAGTCGGGTGGATGAGGCACGGTAGTTGGCCAGGAGCGAGATGGCGGGAGCCGCAACTCCCGCGACGATCAATGTGGCTCGTCCGTTTTCAACGTAATTGCATCAGGTTGTACTCGGGATCTCCCAGCGCCTCCGGATCGAGGACCCGCCCGGCGGCCAGCCAGCGCTTGCCGAGCTTGATGGCGCGCGGCTGATCGAATGCCACCATCTGGGCCAGCCGCTGCTCGCCATCCAGATAAAAGAATACCGTTCCCTGAGCATCCCGACGCTCCACGCACCGCACCTGCCCTCCCGGCACCCCGAGAATCTGGATATTGACGCCGTGCTGGTCCGACCACAGCCAGGCCGGCTCATCGTAATGCGCGTCCTTGCCGAGCATGGCATCGGCCACCACGCAGGCCTGGTTCTGGGCATAGGCCCAGGACTGCAGGCAGAGCCCCAGGTGAGGATGCTGGGCGACATCGCCGGCGGCGAAGATTCGCGGGTCCGAGGTACGCCCCGCAGCGTCGACCACGATGCCCTGGCCGATCTCGAGCCCCGCCTCGCTCGCCAGCTCCCGGTTGATCTCGACACCGACGCCGACCACGACCAGGTCGTAGGGCTCACGGGCCTCGCCGTCAGCCGTGATCGCCACCCGGCCGTCGACCTGCTCGTCGAGCCGGGTATCCTGTCGCTCAAGCGCCAGGCCCACACCGTTACGCTCGTGGAGCTCACGGATCGCTTCCGCCACCTCGGCACCCACGCTGCGACCGCACAGCGCCGGGGCACGCTCGAAGACATCCACCTCGACGCCCAACTTGCGGGCACTGGAGGCCACCTCGAGACCGATCCAGCCACCGCCGATGATGCCGATGCGACGGCTCTGCTCAAGCTGTTTCCTGAGCCGGGAGGCATCGTCCCAGGTCCGCAGGGTCATGACATTGCCGATCTCGGCCCACTCGGGTACCGGCATGCGGGGGCGGCTGCCCGTGGCGATCAAGAGACGGTCATAGGGAAGGCTCTCGCCATCATCGAGCACTACCTCGCGCGCGTCGCGATCGATCGCGGCGGCATGTCGCGGACGCCGCCATTCGATGTCGAGGGCAGCCTGGCTGTCCTCGGGGAATAACCTGGGCAGTGGTGCGTCGTCGGTCACCACGCCCTTGGAAAGCGGCGGCCGCTCGTAGAAGTCATGGGGTTCGTCGGCGACCACCATCAGCCTTCCCGCGAAGCCCTCGCCCCGCAATGCCTTGCAGGCATGTCCGCCGGCCTGACCGCCACCGATCACCACGATGCGCTGGATATCGTCTGTCATGTTCGCCGCTCCTCAGTTGAAGACGAAGCCGCCATTGACGGGAATCACCTGGCCGGTAACGAAGGTCGACCAGTTCGACAACAGGTAGAGAATGGTGCCGTCCACGTCGTCGGGCTGCTGTTCGCGTTTCAGGGCTCGGCCCTGGGCATAGAAGTCGTAGCGTTCCTGGGGCACGTACTCGGTGGCCTCGCAGTGGGTCAGCCCCGGCGCCACGGCATTGACGCCGATACCACGCTCGCCGAGCTCGCGGGCCATGGCTCGCGTCATGGAGATCACCGCGCCCTTGCTGGCCACGTAGGCCATCAGCCTGGGAGCGCCCCACAGGGCGGTATCCGAGGCCAGATTGACGATCCGGCCGCCATCTCCCGACTCGAGCAATGGCATCGCTGCCCGTGTCATCAGCCAGGTCCCTTTCACGTTGACCGTCATGACGCGGTCCCAGAGGTCCGCGTCGTAGTCCATCAGGGTCTCGCCGCCGACACCCGTAGCAATGGCGGCATTATTGACCAGGCCATCCAGGCCTCCACCCCCGGCAACCCTGGCCATGCCCGCCTCGATGGAGGCCGGGTCGGCCTGGTCGATGCTCAGGGCCTCCACCTCGGCACCCCGGGCGCGCAACGCCTCGGCGGTCGCTTGCAGTTCGTCGGCGAGGATATCGCTGATCACCAACCGCGCCCCTTCGGCGGCGGCGGCTTCGGCGACGCTACGTCCCAGGCCGCGGGCGGCACCGGTCACCAGGATGCGCTTGCCGGATAGCATCTCGGTCATCTCAGGCCGCCTGCTGGCGCTCGGCCAGCTGCTTCTTGGCTGCCTTGAGCATCACACGCCGCAACCGGGAAAGGCCCACGTCATGCTGATAGAGGTTCTCGTGATGGCGGGCGTCCGGCGCGAGATTTTCGAGAATGACACGATCCTGCTCGAGCACGTCCCAGTGCAGTCCTTCCAGCTTGGTGCGATAGAAGAAACGCCACACTTGGCGTTGCCAACCGTCCGCCTTGCGGATCCGCCAGAAGAAAACCCGGGTGTTCTCCTTGTCCTCGGGCACGGCCATGCCCACGATCCAGAAGGGACCGCCCGGTCCGAAGCGCTGCTGATAGGGGATCGAAAGGCGCAACCACATGACACCGGTGTTGCCGTATTCCACCCAGTCGAAGTTGACCCCGGCCTGCCCCGTCTTCTTGAAGATGAAACCGCTCGGGGTGGGCTCGAGCTCCATCTCGGCCTGACGATCACCATCCGCCATGGAGTGGGAATCGGCATGCAGGTAGGTGCCATGCATGGGGTCCATGACATTGTCGATGGCATACTGGTAATTGCACTTCCAGGTCGCGGTGCACAGGAAGTGGCCGTATGTCTCGCCATCGGTCAGTTGCTCCGGCAATTCCAGCTCGCCGGGCGCCTCGTCGGGAGTGACACCAAAGTAGACGAAGATGGCGCCCTGAGCTTCCTGCACATGATAGCGGCGCACGCAGGGTTGCCCGACCAGGGGGCTGTTGCTGATCGCCGGCACGTCGCAGACCTCGCCCGCACCATTGACTTCAACACCGTGATACCAACAGGCCAGACGGTCGCCCAGATTCCAGCCCTTGGAGAGGCGAGCGCCACGGTGGGGGCAGCGATCCTCGATGGCATGCAGGGTGCCGTCGTAGCCGCGCCACAACACCAGGTTCTCGCCCAGCCGGGTGATTCCCAGAGGGTGGCTGCCCACTTCCCAGCTGGCGGCAACGGGATACCACAGCGAACGCAGGCCGCTGTCCAGATAGTCCTGCACGGCGTCGGTAGATGCACTAGTCATGATCGACCTCGTTATTGATTGTGTACTGACAGGCGTGGCGTGAAGGGGATTACTGGCCCAGGATCGCCATTTCCTGGAGAAAGCTCTCCTGGGTCCAGGGATGCCCTTGGCGATCATGGCACTGGCGGGCATTAAGGCCTTCGACCAGGGCATCCAGCTCGGTGACGCCATCGGCGAAGACCACTTCCAGGGCATCCACCAGCGCCAGCTCGAATGGCCCCGGCGCACTCGGCCGGGTCTGCCACACCGGGTTGGCAAAGTCTCCCGGCGCTTCGATGTATCCCTGATCGGGCTCGCTGGACGGAATGATGCGCTGCCAGTTCTTCAACTGGGGGTTGTAATCCTGCTGGGCCATGGCTCAGTGCTCCTCGCTGACTTGGAGTTGTATCTGATCGTCGATGATGCGGACCGGATAGACATGCAGGTCACGGTCGGCCGGCTCACGAAGGCACTTCCCGGTCCGGATATCGAAGGTCGCCTCGTGCAGGGGGCATTCGACCTGCCCGTCCTCGACGAACCCCTGGGACAACAGCGCATAGGCGTGAGGGCAGACATCCTCGAGGGCGTAATATTCGCCATCCAGCACGTACACGCCGACTTCCTTGCCATCGAGCTTGGCGGAATACGGGAAATCTTCCTGCACCTGGGCGGTCTTGCAGACGGTCGTCCAACTCATGACGTAGTCCTCATCGGTCGGATGCATGAGCTGCATGCATCAATTATGGAACTTTGTTTTTTATATGATCCTTGGCGGCAGTATAGGAGCACTGCCGCGCATGTCAATACTATATAGTATTAAGGGCACACGAAATGCCCAGCACCTGACGACCTGGGGACAGGTCTTGTACGAAAAGTCGACGAACGAAGGTGAGGCTAGGCGAAATCGGCCGAGAAAAGCGCAGTCTACGAGGGGTAAATGAGCATTTTCAGGCCGATTTCAACGCGGTAAGCAGCGAGTGCAGGCACTGTTCGTACAGCCTTAGCGCAATTCAGTATGCAGCGAGAGAGAGTAATCGTTGGCGGGAATGTGCATGACTTGCCAGGCGACGACCGTGCCGTCCTGATGGCAATAGAAGGTTTCGAGCCGCAGGCCGGATGCCGGCTGCTCCGCATCGGGTGCGATAGCCCTGGCCACGGCTCGGGGCAGGCGCACCAGGCGCACTCGATTGTCGGCATGGTCGACGACCATACGAGTACGTGCCTGCAACAGGGGCAGGACGCTTTCGTGCTCGAATGCCTCGACCGGCGCCTCAAGCAGGGCCTCGGCCTGGTCCGCACGTAGATAGATCTCGGTGTGGCAGTCGAAGGCGCCATCGATACGATCCTGACGCACCAGGCGAACATAGCCCGCTTCGCAGTGGCCGAGCGCTTCGCTCCACCCTCCGGGCCGCTCCGCTCCGACCCGTTCCCGCTTCATCAGTCGGATGAAGACCATGCGTACCCGAGAACCATCGGGACGCAGAAAGCGGAAGGCCGGCGTGGTGATCTCGCGCCGATGATCGCCCGCGGCGACGAAGGTCCCCAGACGACGACGCCGATACAGTTCGCCGCTCTCCACCAGATCCCGCAGCGCCTTCTGTACCGTACCCAGGCTAAGGGGAAGTGCCTCGGCCAGCGCCTGTTCGGTGGGCAAGCGAGTGCCCTCGCGCAACTGCCCTTCGACGATCAGCTCGATGAGCGCATCACGCATGCACAGATACTTGGGAGACTTGGGGGAGCGCTCGAGATGTCGCGAGACACGCTCGGCAAGCAGCGTCAACACGGCAACGTCCTGACCGGGAACATGAAGGAGAGACATGGTAGCAAGGTTGGGGGCTCGAAGCTCGAAGAGGAAAGCATACGAGCGGCGGGACACGAGATACGAGCGGCGAGCAACGAGTCGTTCGGAGCCGGGGTTGATTTTCGTGGCTCGTTTCCCGTATCTCGCAGCTGAGTTGCTTCCAGCGGCGAAGCCGCGTTCTTCAGACTTCCCGCCCGGACAACGTCCGGGCGTTCTTCCAACTTACGGTTTACCGCTCCCGGCGCAGCCGGGCGGCTTACTTCTCGACGAAGGCCCGTTCGATGACGTAGTCGCCCGGGTCGCCCATGCGCGGCGAGATGTTGAAGCCCAGTTCGTCGAGCAGCGAGCTGGTCTCGTCGAGCATCGCCGGGCTGCCGCAGAGCATGGCGCGGTCCTGCTTGGGGTCGATGGTCGGCAGGCCGGTGTCCTCGAACAGTTTTTCCGTACGGATATGATCGGTCAGGCGGCCGGTGGTGTGGAAGTCTTCCCGCGTCACCGTCGGATAGTAGACGAGCTTTTCGCTGATCTCCTCGCCCAGGTATTCGTGCGCGGGCAGCTCCTTGGAGATGAAGTCGGCATAGGCAAGCTCGCTGACGGTACGCACACCATGGACCAGCACGATCTTTTCGAAGCGCTCGTAGGCCTCGGGATCCTGGATCAGGCTTATGAACGGCGCCAGCCCCGTGCCGGTGGACAGCAGGTAGAGGTTGCGGCCTGGCAGCAAATCGTCGGTGACCAGCGTACCGGTGGGCTTGCGGCTGACCATGATCTTGTCGCCGACCTGAAGATGCTGGAGCCGTGAGGTCAGCGGGCCATCCGGTACCTTGATGCTGAAGAACTCGAGATGATCCTCGTAGTTGGGGCTGGCGACGGAGTAGGCACGCATCAACGGCTTGCCCTCCACCTCCAGGCCGATCATCACGAACTGGCCGTTCTTGAAGCGCAGGCTACGCTCGCGGGTGGTGCGAAAGCTGAACAGCGTGTCGTTCCAGTGATGCACGCTGAGGACTTCTTCCTCGGCAAACTTGCTCATGTCGACTCCTACATATTCCGGAAGCGCATATATGCGCCATTCACTCTTTGCAACTGATTCTAAGCAAGGCCAGAATATCTGTTAAATGGATTGTATGGATAAAGCTTATCTATACTTTGGATAGAAATGCTCTGGAGCCAGCCGAATGCGCTATACCCTGCGTCAGCTCGAGGTCTTCGTGGCCGTGGCCCAGCACGAGAGTGTCTCCCGAGCCGCCCGCGCCCTGGCACTCTCCCAGTCGGCCGCCAGTACCGCCCTGGCCGAGCTCGAGCGACAGTTCGACTGCCGATTGCTGGACCGCATCGGCAAGCGGCTCAAGCTCAACGCGCTGGGCTTCCAACTGCTTCCCAAGGCCGTGGCACTGCTCGACCGTGCCGAAGAGGTCGAAGAGTTGCTGCGCGGGCAGCAAGGCATTGGCACTCTGGACGTAGGAGCCACGCTGACCATCGGCAACTACCTGGCCACCTTGCTGATCAGCGACTTCATGCAACGCCATCCCGGCAGCCGCGTTCGTCTGCAGGTCCGCAATACGCGCACCATCATCGAGGAGGTTCGCCAGCATGAGCTCGACCTGGGGCTGATCGAAGGCCAGTGCGAGGAGGACGATGTCATCACCCAGCCCTGGGTGGAGGACGAACTGGCAGTGTTCTGCTCACCGCGCCACCACTTGGCGAACCAGGGGCCGGTGGAACTGGATCGCCTGCTGCGGGAGGCCTGGATCATGCGCGAACAGGGGTCGGGCACCCGCCTGACGCTGGAACAGGCCGCACGTCATCGCCGCGGGCGCTTCAACACCCTGCTCGAGCTGGAACATACCGAGGGCATCAAGCGTGCCGTGGAGTCGGGGCTGGGTATCGGCTGCGTCTCCAAGCTGGCCCTGCGCGACGCCTTCCGTCGCGGCAGCCTGGTGCAGATCCCGACGCCCGAGCTGGACCTGAGCCGCCAGTTCGCCTTCATCTGGCATCGCCACAAGTACCTGGCGACCGGCATGCGGGAATTCCTCAAGCAATGCCGTCACATGACGGAAGGCATTCGCAGCAGCGACCAGATCGACCTGCCCTATTATTCTTGAGGATCTGTACTCCTGAGGGCCCACCGCCCGTTCGGCGGCACGATAGACGGCAGTTGGCGACACCCGGCGTCGGTCTTCGCGGACACTGCCCGACCGTCGTCGTCTAGGGTAGGATGCGGGCTCACCGGCAAGGAGCGCCGGCGCAACCTCGGCACTTCAACCGCCGATGCTATTCAGAGGACTCAACATGCGGCAATTCCTGTTTCCGCGCCAACCCCTGCCACGGCGCACCCTGCTGTTCTGCCACGCCGTCATCCAGCTCGGCTTGCTGGTGGCCGGCGGGCTGTGGCTGGCGCCGCGCACCCCCTGGCTCGCCGATACCACCTGGTTGGCCGCCTGGCCACACCTCGCCCTCGGGGGCGGTGTGCTGTTGCTGGCCATGGTCGGCGTTCGCTTGATCGCCGAACTGTGGCTGCTGCCCTACCACCTGGCGGGCCTGCGCTCCGGCTTCGCTCCGGGCGATGTGGTCACCCGCTCCTTCGATCGGCGCCCGGCCGTCCACGACAACGAGCGCGCCTGGACCTCCGCGGCACGCTCGGTATCGATGGACGATGAGGTCATCGGCAGCGCTCGCGTCGCCCAACCGGGATCACGCCAGCGCCACGCGGGCAACGAACCGACCCTGAACCCGAGCGACGGCGAGGCGGAACCCGACTCTCGTCACGAACCACGACTATGAAGGCACCGCCGGCGTCGGGCCTCAATCAAATGCCCGACGCATGAACGGCGGCAATGCCAGGGCGCCACGGTGAATGTCGGCGGTGTAGTAGTCGAGCGGCAGGCCAGCCTCTCGTGCATCCTGCTCGCGGAAGTCATTCACCTCGCCGCCCTTGCCGGCCAGGGTGACGCTCCACCAGCCGGAGGGATAGACAGGCTGCGGAAATGGCAGGGTCGCCACGCTGTCGAACCCCGCCTCGCGCATGTCGCGACGCAATGAGCGGATGATCGAGCCGCTATGGTAGAGAGGCGACTCGCTCTGCTGCACCATCACTCCTCCGGGGCGCAGAATGCGATGACAGCGACGCAGGAAGTCGGTCGTGAACAGCCCTTCTGCCGGCCCCACCGGGTCGGTGGAGTCGATGATCAGCACATCGACGCTCTCGGCCTCCGCCTCGTCGACCCAGCGCACGCCGTCGGTAAAGGCCAACTCGGCGCGGGGATCGTCGTTCGACTCGGTCAGGGAAGGGAAGAAGCGCTCGGCGGCCCGGGTCACCTCCTCGTCGATGTCAATCTGGGTCACCTTCTCGACACCGGGATGACGCAGCACTTCACGCAGCGTACCGCAGTCACCACCGCCGATGATTACCACGCGTTTCGGATCGGCGTGGGTAAAAAGCGCAGGGTGCGCGATCATCTCGTGATAGAGAAAATTGTCGCGGTCGGTCAGCATCACGCAGCCATCGAGCACCATCAGGTTGCCGAAGGTCTCGGTCGCATAGACCTCGAGATGCTGATAGTCGCTCTGCACATCGTGCAGCTTGCCGGTGACCTTCAACGAAAAGGCACTGCCCTGGCTGTCAAAGACTTCGGTAAACCAGCCGGAATCAAGAGACGTGCTCATCATGAACCCTCGAGGTAAACGAATGGTGACGGGCCGCGCATGCATGTCCGCGACGGCCCGCAAGATAGTGTGATCCGGCACGCCATCATCCCCGATGGTAGGCGGGGCTCAGCTCGTGCAGCGCCTCGACGAAGGCCGTGACACGCTCGGGGTCGGTGAACTGGCTGATGCCATGCCCCAGGTTGAAGACATGGCCAGGTCCCGCACCGTAACTGTCGAGAATCCGCGCCACTTCGTCACGGATCGCCCGGGGATGGGCGAACAGCACATTGGGATCCAGGTTGCCCTGCAGCGCGACACGCTGCCCGACCCGGGCCCGGGCGCCGGAAAGCTCGGTGCTCCAGTCCAGGCCCAGCGCATCGGCGCCGGACTCCGCCTGGGCCTCAAGCCACTGGCCACCGTTCTTGGTGAACAGGATCACCGGCACGCGCCGTCCCTCGCGCTCGCGGATCAGGCCATCCACGATCTGCTTCATGTAGCGCAGCGAGAAGGCCTCGTAGGCCGGCGTCGATAGCGCTCCGCCCCAAGTGTCGAATATCTGCACGACCTGGGCGCCGGCGCGGATCTGGGCATTGAGGTAATCCGTCACCGCCCGGGCCAGCAGGTCGAGCAGTCGATGCATGGTGTCCGGCGTGTCGTAGAGCATGGCCTTCACATGGCGGAAATCCTTGCTCGAGGCGCCTTCCACCATATAGGTGGCGAGCGTCCAGGGGCTGCCGGAAAACCCGATCAGCGGCACACGTCCATTCAACTCGCGACGGATGGTGGTGACGGCATTCATCACGTAATCCAGGTCGCGTTCGGCATCGGGCACACTGAGCGCTTCCACTGCCTCGGGCGTGCGCACCGGCTTGCGGAATTTCGGCCCCTCGCCGGTCTCGAAATACAGGCCCAGGCCCATGGCATCGGGAATGGTCAGGATGTCCGAGAACAGGATGGCGGCATCCAGCGGATAGCGCTCCAGTGGCTGCAGCGTCACCTCACAGGCCCTGTCACGATCACGACAGAGATCCATGAAGCTGCCCGCCTGGGCGCGAACTTCGCGATATTCCGGCAGGTAACGGCCTGCCTGACGCATCATCCAGACCGGCGTGCGGTCCACGGGCTGACGCGCCAGGGCGCGCAGCAGGCGGTCGTTCTCGAGTTCCATGCGTTCGCTCATCCACGGAAAATGTGGTCGCCATTGTAACCCATCCGGCTCGACCGTGAGCCCGCCTCACCTTCCTGATAGAATGAAATCATCCCGACGGCCACGCCCGGTCCTTCATCGAGGTATATCGTGACGATTCGCTACATCGCCGCCTCCCGGCTCCCCACACCCTGGGCCACCTTCACCATGCACGGCTTCGAGGACGAAGCCACCGGCAAGGATCACGTCGTCCTCACCCTCGGTGAGGTCGGCGACGGCCAGCCGGTGCTCGGCCGTGTGCATTCCGAATGCCTCACCGGTGATGCCCTGTTCTCGATGCGCTGCGACTGCGGCTACCAGCTTCAGGAGGCGCTCAAGCGCATTGCCGAGGCGGGACGCGGCGTGCTGCTCTACCTGCGCCAGGAAGGTCGCGGTATCGGCCTGCTCAACAAGATCCGCGCCTATCATCTTCAGGACCAGGGCGCCGACACCGTCGAGGCCAACGAGCAACTGGGCTTCTCCGCCGACCTGCGTCGCTACGACCTCTGCCTGCCGATGCTTGAGCACCTGGGCATCGACTCGCTCAGGCTGATGACCAACAACCCCCGCAAGGTCGAGGCCCTGACCCGTGTCGGCGTGGATGTCGTCGAGCGCGTGGGGCTGACCACGGGCCTCAACCCGCACAACGAACACTACCTGTCCACCAAGGCCGGCAAACTCGGCCACATGATGGCACTAGGCGATTTCACTCCGGCCAGCGATGTGGACATAGAACGCAAACCCTGAGATCGCGCTCCAGCAGTCCAGATAGCCTGTATTGATCGAACCGATCGAAATATTTCTCTGGCCTTACACTTAGCTTGCTAATAACATGCAAGTTATCAAATCATCGCAAGCGAGGACCCAGAGATGAAAGCCAAACTGATGACCGCCAGCCTGCTGTTCGCCGCCCTGCCCCTGGCCGCCCAGGCCGATCCGGCCACCGAGCGGACCCTGCAGCTCAACGAGCCGCTGGCTGCAGTAAGCCAGCACGCACCGGCCACCCAGGCCCAGGCCGACGCCTCTTCCGACATCGTCGCCGAAGGTGGCAGCGATGCCATGGCCAAGGCCCGTCTCAAGCTGCGCGCCCAGCAGCAGCACGAGACCGATATCGCCGACAGCGGCGATTCCCTGGCGCCGGCTCGCGAAGCCACCACCTGAGCCGCCGGCACTGAAGCGCTCAGACTTGCTCCAGACGCAAGAAGGCCCCTCATCGAGGGGCCTTTTTCATGGGCGAGCGCCGTCATGCGTGGACTCTCTCAATCGGCAAGCGCCTCGTCACGCGACTTCACTCCGCCCCAGAGGAGGCGCAGCAGCACCACCGTCGTCACCAGGGCCCCGGCACCGGCGAGACCACCGACCAGAGCGCTACCGGTCAGGCCGGCGACGAAGAAGGCCAGGATACCGGCCAATCCGGCGGATATCGCGTAGGGCAGTTGGGTGCGCACGTGGTCGATATGATCGCAGGAGGAACCCGCCGAGGAGAGAATCGTCGTATCGGAAATCGGCGAACAGTGATCGCCGAAGATGCCGCCGCTGAGCACTGCGGCGATCGCCAGCGACAGCGGTAGGTCCATGGCCATCGCCACCGGCATGGCGATGGGAATCATGATCGCGAAGGTGCCGTAGGACGTACCGGTCGTGAAAGCGACCAGGGCACCGATCAGGAACAGCAGCACCGGCACCAGGCTGGGCGCAATGTTCGCCTCCGCCAGGGTCACCAGATAATCAGCGGTGCCAAGCTCCGAGGTCACGCTGCCGATCGACCAGGCCAATGTCAGGATGATGTAGACCAGCGTCATGCTCTTGATCCCGGAGACGACGATGTCCATGGACTCACGGAAGTCGAAGAGCTTCTGCTGCATGCCCATGACCAGGCCGACGACCACTGCCACGAAGGTGGCGATCAGGATCGACAGGCCGCCATTGGCCTCGCCCACGGCGGTGACCAGGTCGTTCTCGGGATAATTGCCGGTCCACAGGAACATCGGCGGAATCATCAGCACCAGCACGGCGATCGGCACCAGCATGTTGCGCTTGCGTGCCTGGGCCTCCGGAATCACCTCCATCTCGGCGACCTCCCGGTCGGAAGGCGGCGTGGCGTCCTTGGCCAGCACTTCGCCGGTGGTCCGGGCACGATGTTCGGCGCGTGCCATGGGCCCGAAGTCCCACTGGGTGATGACGATGAAGGCGATCAGGCCAAGCGCCAGCCAGGCATAGAAGTTCAGCGGAATGGAAGAAAGATAGATCAGGTACTCCGAGCCGCTGATATTCATCTCCGTCAGCTGCGTGCCGATCAGTCCCATCACGAAGACGACCCAGGTGGACACCGGACCCAGCAGGCACATCGGGGCCGAGGTCGAATCGACGATATAGGCCAGCTTCTCCCGGGAGACCCTCATGCGGTCGGTGATCGGGCGCATCACGCTGCCCACCGTCAGGGCATTGAAGTAATCCTCGAAGAAGATCAGCACACCGAGCCCCAGGGTCGCGCCCTGGGCCCCACGGCGCGAGACGACCCGCTCGGAAATCGCCCGGGCAATGGCCTGGGCACCGCCGGTGCGCTGCAGCACCATGATCAACACGCCGAACAGGCCGCAGTAGATCAGGACGGTAACGCTCCACTCATCGCCCACACTCGGGATGATGAAGTCATTGAAGCTGGCATAGAGGCCAGCGGCCGGGTTGCCACCGCTGAGCATGGTGGCACCCAGCCAGACGCCACAGAACAGCGCCGGAATCACGTTGCGCGTCGCCAGCGCCAGCACGATGGCCAGCACAGGCGGCAGGAGGGAAAACGGACCGAAAGACATCGAGGGTCTCCTTGGAATTCTTGTCGATCACCACAAGAATGCCTCGGCATCCGTTGTTTGGCCGGATCGAGGCAGAGGCGTCGTCCCCACCGGGTCGGCGGGTCGCCGCGCATCCTAGGCGGGTACGAGCGCCCCGGCAACCGTCATGTCACATTCCGGAAAACGCGGGCCGTCGTGAAGAAAGGTCATCGAGAGGAATGCGCCGCGTATCGATCAAGCGGCGTCAGCGGAGCGCGCCTTGCGGATACGCTCATAAGCATTGCCGATCTCGCTGGTGCGCTCCTTGGCCACTTCGCGCATGTTCTCCGGTAGCCCCTTGGCGGCCAGCTTATCGGGATGGTTCTCGCTCATCAGGCGACGGTACTGACGCTTGATCTCGGCATCGCTGGCCTCCGACGATACGCCCAGCACCTGGTAGGCATCCTCCAGCGAGGTTTCGTGCGGGGCACCGCCGCCCTCGGCCGCGCCTCGCAGCATGGCCTCGATCTGGGCAATCTCGGCCTCAGAGCAACCCAACCCACGCACCACCCGCATCAGCATGTCACGCTCGGCGGGATGAAGCTGACCGTCGGCGGTGATGGCCGCGAGCTGCACTTGCAGGAACACTTGCCGCAAGGCCGGCTGGCTGCCCACGATCTGACGAATCTTGGCCAGCTCAGCTTCGAGGTCGAAATCCTCGCTCTTGCCACGGTTGAAATCGGCCCGCGCCTTGGTACGTTGTTCCTCGCTCAGCCGCAGGCGGTCCCACAACTGACGGGACGCGTCCAGCTCGGCCTCGGAGACGCGCCCATCGGCCTTGCACATGCAGCCCATGACCGCAAAGGTCGACTCGAGAAACTGGGCTTGCACGCCGGCCAGGCGGCCCAGCATGCTCCGGCGCAAACGCCGGACGAGCCAGTAGCCGAGGCCCCCCCCGATCAACAGACCCACGGGACCACCGATCAGGAATCCCAGCACCCCACCAATCAGCACCATGGCCAGCATGTCGACTCCTTGAAACACGTCTCGCAAAAAAGATGGCGGGAGCATAGCACTCCGCCAAGGACGGGCGCGATGCGCGATATCTCATCCAGGAGTGCGCGCATCGAGTCCAGGAGGATATTCAACCGAGGCGGCGCCTGATCGAGGCCTCGATTCCTTCGGCATCGAGGCCGCATTCGGCCAGCAGTTCCGCCGGCTTGCCATGCTCGACGAAGACATCGGGCAGGCCCAGATGCAGCAGCGCCGTGCGGCGGCCTGCCGCGGCCAGCAGCTCGCCGACGCCACTACCGGCACCACCGGCGACCACGTTTTCCTCCAGGGTCACCAGCAGGTCATGCTCGTCGGCCGCAGCCAGTACCTCCTCGCGATCCAGCGGCTTGACCGAGCGCATGTTGAGGTGGGTGGCATCGAGGCGCTCGGCCACCTCGGCGGCCGGCCCGTTGAGACTGCCGAAGGCCAGCAGCGCCACTTTCGGGCCCTCGCCGCCGGCCCGGCGACGCATCTCGGCCTTGCCGATGGGCAGCGCCTCTAGATGCTCGGGAATCAGCGTGCCGGGCCCGGTACCGCGCGGATAACGCACCGCAGCCGGGCCGGGATGATGATAGGCGGCACTGAGCAGTGCACGGCACTCGGCCTCGTCGGCCGGCGCCAGCACCACCATGCCCGGTACACAGCGCAGGTAACTCAGATCCAGCGCACCGTGGTGAGTCGGACCGTCTTCGCCCACCACACCGGCGCGATCGATGGCGAAGGTCACGTCCAGCTCCTGCACCGCCACGTCATGAATGAGCTGGTCGTAGCCGCGTTGCAGGAAGGTGGAGTAGATGGCCACCACCGGCTTCATCGCCTCGCAGGCCAGGCCGGCCGCCAGCGTCACCGCGTGCTGTTCGGCGATCGCCACGTCGTAATAGCGTTCGGGATATTCCTGGGAGAAACGGACCAGATCCGAGCCCTCGCGCATGGCCGGCGTGATGCCAATCAGACGCTCGTCCGCCGCCGCCATGTCGCACAGCCAGTCGCCGAAGACGTTGCAATACTTGCGCGGCTTCGGGGGCGATGCCTCGTTCTTTTCCCCGGGCGTGGCGGCCGGCTGAGTCGGTTTGAACGGTGGCGGCGTTTCGCCGTTCTTCTCGAGCTTGGTGATGGCGTGGTAGCCGATGGGATCGGCCTCGGCGGGCAAGAAGCCCCGCCCCTTGCGCGTCTTCACGTGCAGGAACTGCGGCCCGTCCATGTCGCACATGTTGCGCAAGGTCTGGGCCAGGGTCGGCAGGTCATGGCCATCGATCGGGCCGATGTAGTTGAAGCCCATTTCCTCGAACAGCGTGGCCGGGCTGACCATGCCCTTCATGTGTTCCTCGGTGCGCCGGGCCAGCTCCAGGGCGCCGGGCAGGTGCGAGAGCACCTTCTTGCCGCCTTCGCGCATGCTGGTGTAGGGCTTGCTGGCCAGGATGCGCGCCAGATAACTGGCCATGCCGCCGACGTTCTCGGAGATCGACATCTCGTTGTCGTTGAGAATCACCAGCAGATTGGCATCCACATGACCGGCATGGGCCAGGGCTTCGAAGGCCATGCCGGCGGACAGGGCACCGTCGCCGATCACCGCGCAGACCCGACGCTTCTCGCCGCGCGTGCGAGCGGCCAGCGCCATGCCCAGGGCGGCGGAAACGGAGGTGCTGGAATGCCCCACACCGAAGGTGTCGTACTCCGACTCGCTGCGTCGCGGGAAGGCTGCCAGGCCGCCGAACTGGCGGATGCTCTGCATCGCCTCGCGGCGGCCGGTGAGAATCTTGTGCGGATACGCCTGGTGGCCCACGTCCCAGACAAGACGGTCGTGGGGCGTCTCCAAGGCATGATGCAGCGCCACGGTCAGCTCCACGACGCCGAGCCCGGCGCCGAAATGGCCGCCGGAAACGCCCACGCTGTAGAGCAGGTAAGCACGCAACTCGTCGGCCACCTGTACCAGCTGAGCCTCGTTCATGGCGCGCAGTGCGGCCGGTATTTCCAGGGTGTCGAGCAGCGGCGTGGCCGGACGCTCGACCGGGATGTCATCGAACAGCTTCATGTTGGCCCTGTGGTTCAGTGGTCACGCTCGATCATGTATCGGGCCAGGTTAGCCAGCACGCTGCCGGCCTCGCCCAGCGGCGCCAGGGCCGATACGGCCTCGTCCACCAGGGATCGGGCCTTGTCATCGGCCCCCTTCAGCCCCAGCAGGGTGGGATAGGTCGGTTTGTCTCGGGCGGCGTCCGCCCCCGAGGTCTTGCCGAGGACGGCCGTGTCGCCGGTTACGTCGAGCACGTCATCGCGAATCTGGAACGCCAGCCCGATGGCGGCGGCGTATCGCCCCAGCGCCAGCAGACGTTCATCGTCCTCGGGTACCGCCACCAGGCCTCCCAGGCGCACGGCGGCATGGATCAGCGCGCCAGTCTTGTGGCGATGCATCGTCGCCAGCGCCGTCAGGTCGGGGTGGCCCCCCACGGCATCCAGATCCAGTGCCTGGCCGGCCGCCATGCCATCACGCCCGGCGGCTTGGGCCAGGGTGCCGACCATCGCCGCCAGACGCGGGTGGCCGGTATCGGCCAGCACTTCGAAGGCCAGGGTCTGCAGCGCATCGCCGGCCAGGATGGCGGTGGCCTCGTCATAGGCGCGATGCACGGTGGGCCGGCCACGGCGCACGTCATCGTCATCCATGGCCGGCAGGTCGTCGTGCACCAGGGAATAGGCATGCACCAGCTCGACCGCCATCGCCGGACCGTCGAGCGCTTCGTCGCTCGCCCCCAGGGCACGCCCCGTGGCATAGAGCAGCACCGGCCGCAAGCGCTTGCCACCGACCAGCACGCCATGACGCATGGCCGCGTCCAGCTGCTCCGAAGGCGCCGACTCACCGCGCGCGAAGAGCGTTTCCAGGCATTCGTCCACGCGGCGACGATCCGCGGCCATCAAGCGTTCAATGTTCACCGTCATCCTCCTCGGGTGACGCGAAGGGCTTGAGGTCGATGCCGCCTTCCTCTCCCTCGGTCAGGGTGCGGACCTTGAGTTCCGCCTCGTCGAGCCGACGCTGGGCGTCGCGGGTCAGGCGAATGCCCTGCTCGAAGGCCGTCAGCGACGCCTCCAGCGACAATTCACCGGATTCCAGTCGTTCCACCAGCGCCTCCAGACGCTCCACGGTCGCCGCGAAATCCTCCGGCGCCGTCTCTTCGCTATCCTGCCGCTGCTTGTCCTGTCCCGCCATGGCTACCCTCGTCGGCCATCTCACCATGAGGGCGATAGTATACACGCTCCCCCGGGGGGGTCGTCTGCCCCGCGCCCGGCGCGTCTTGGTCATCATGCACGCCACTCATCCAGACGACGCGGCATTTTCATCCGCAACGGGCCGGGCTGTGGTAGCATGTTGGCCCTCGTTTGGAGCCTGTCGCGGCCAGGGCCAAGGGCGTCTGGCAAGCTCGGGCTTCACCTGCTGAACTGCATGCGGCGCGCACCATAGAAGGGGTTGATTCGACCATGGCCAAAACGTCCCTGGACAAGAGCAAGATCAAGATCCTGCTGCTCGAGGGCGTCCACCAGAGCGCGGTGGACAATTTCTTGAATGCCGGGTACACCAACATCGAACACCTGTCGACTTCGCTGGACGAAGAAACGCTGATCGAGAAGATCCGCGACGTCCACTTCATCGGCATCCGTTCACGTACCCAGCTCAACGAGCGCGTCTTCGCCGCCGCCGAGAAGCTCGTGGCCGTGGGCTGTTTCTGCATCGGTACCAATCAGGTCGATCTCGACGCGGCACTGGTGCGCGGCATCCCCGTCTTCAACGCACCCTATTCCAACACCCGCTCGGTGGCCGAACTGGTACTGGCAGAGGCCATCATGCTGCTGCGCGGCATCCCCGAGAAGAGCGCCAGCGCCCATCAGGGAGGTTGGCTGAAGTCAGCCAAGAATTCCCACGAGGCCCGCGGCAAGACGCTCGGCATCATCGGTTACGGCAGCATCGGCGCCCAGCTCTCGGTACTCTCGGAAGCCCTGGGCTTCGACGTCATCTACTACGACGTGGTAACCAAGCTCGGCATGGGCAATGCTCGCCAGGTGGGCAGCCTCGAGGAGCTGTTGGCCCGCGCCGACATCGTCACCCTGCACGTGCCGGACCTGCCTTCCACACGCTGGATGATCGGTGAAGAACAGATCGGCCTGATGAAGCCGGGCAGCATCTTGATCAATGCCTCCCGCGGCAGCGTGGTAGTGATCGAGGCACTGGCCGAGGCCCTCCAGGCCGGCCGCCTCAACGGTGCGGCCGTCGATGTCTTCCCGGTCGAGCCCAAGGGTAACAACGAGGAGTTCGTCAGCCCGCTGCGCGGCCTGAACAACGTCATCCTCACGCCTCACATCGGCGGTTCCACCCTGGAGGCCCAGGAAAACATCGGCATTGAAGTCGCCGAGAAGCTGGTGACCTTCTCCGACAACGGCACCACCATCACCTCGGTGAACTTCCCCGAGGTCGCTCTGCCGGCCCACCCCGGAAAGCACCGCCTGCTGCACATCCACGAGAACGTGCCCGGCGTGATGTCCGAGATCAACCGGGTGCTTTCCGAGGACAACATCAACATCCTCGGCCAGTACCTGCAGACCAACGAGCGCATCGGCTACGTGGTCATCGACGTGGACAAGGAGTATGGCCCCCGCGCCCTGGAGGCCCTGAGCAAGGTGACGCACACCTTGCGCGTACGGGTGCTCTACTCGGAAACCAGCTTCGAGGGTTGATCCGCTCTCCTCCCGCCGCAGGCGCCGCCAGAAGGCGGCGCCTTGCGTTCAGAACTCGACATCCACGACGACGGTATCCGTATAGACGCCAGCGGGTGGCGTCGATTGAGTCTCATCGATGATGCCACGGTAGATGAACCCCTGAGCGGTCACGCCATCATGGTTGCCCGGCGCGTTGTCAGCCTGGGTCGAATCGCGTCGCTCAGCCCCTTGGGGTCCCCAGCGTGACAGCCCGCTGGCCCCCTTGTAGAGCTCATAGCGCAGATACTCTCCCGACGATGCCATGCGCCGTTGGCCGGACGCAGCATGCTGACCATCGCTCAACCCCACGCTGTAGGCCTGCCCTTTGGTACAACGCACCGAAAGCGTCCGGGTGACCGGGCTAAAGCCGGCCACCAGCGGTGCCGAGCCGAAATCCAGATCGGGGGCATCAATCACGCAATCCGGCAGGACCTCGAGCTGCAGAGTGATAGTACTGGTACCACTCCCGTTGTCTCGCCCCAGGCATAACCCACCGATCCCGATCCCCTCGCAGACGGACCAGTTCCAGTTGACGGTCAGGGTATCGATATAGAGACCGGCGGCGACATTATCCGCAGAGCCCGGCAGGGTGCGGAAATACATCGGCAGTTCGATCGGGCCGCTGCTCCCCAGCAGACCGAGCAAATCCAACAAGGTAGCGTTGTAGTAATCGTAGGTAGTACCAAGCGTCAGGGGCACCTCGCCGCCGGGGTCGGCCGAGATGTCATAGTCGATGGTGTCGCCGGTTGGCACCTGGAGTTGGCCGCCGTTGGCGCTGGTGATCGTCGCATTCACGTAGTCGCTGCCAAGCACCGACAATAGCGGAGCCGAGCACTCCACCCCGGCGTTGGGCTGTGCCGATGTCTGCTGGGCACTGCCGGCCACCGTCAGCGAGCTCGCGACACCAAAACTCGCCAAAGGGTTCGGCGCCACCACATCGCAAGCCAGAGCGGAGTTCGTGCCACATACCACGGCCAGCAGCAGGCAGAACGTGACGAGACTCCGCCAGCCAAGGCGGATTACGCCGGTATGACCCATCACGTCTCCTCCATACGACACGTCACAGACGCCAGATCCAGGCGCCCCGACACCTCATCGGGCAAGGACAGAGGTGCCAGGCACTCGCTGCCATCCGGTAGCGACACCCTCAGGCGCATTCCCATCGACACCGTCTCGAGATACGTCATGCCATCCCAGCCGACCACGGCGCGTTCGCCACTCGACGAGCGCACCTTCGCACCAAGCGGCAGATCCTTGCCATCGGCATCCACCAGGTGAAGACTGGCGGATGTACGACGCGGCAGATCAAACGATAGCAAGTAACCGCTGCGCGGCTCGACGGCCACACGCCGCTCGACTTCCGGTGTGGCCACCTCGACAGGCAGCTCAAGCGGGTCGATTTCGTACTTGCCTGGATAATAGGCGGTCCCCCAGGGCACCAGCAGGTAGCCATCCTCATCAGTGTGGCCGACCGTCTGATTTTCATAACGCACCGGCACACCGGCCTCGCCGTCTGTGGACACCACCACAAAACTGTCATTGACCTCGTTGGCCAGAAAGCTGCGCCCGGCCATGAAGACGGCCGACCCGCTCAGGCCGCCGAAATAGGTATCGTCCTCGCCGGCCCCTTGCAGGCCCAACCGCCAGGAGGCGCTTTCCCCACGGTGGCGAACATCCGCCTGACGATAGATTGCTTGCCCCTCGCGGCGACGTACTCCCAGATTCCAGCCCCAGCCCCCTTCCAGGGGGGCGGCGCGCGAGTACTGCAGCTGCTGTGCCGCATTGCCCTCGGCATCGCGCTCCATGCCAGCGCTCACAACGCCACGGCCATGGTCGAGGGCGAGCGTGACCTGCAGCAACCCGCCCCAGCCCCCGGCCCCACCCATCTCGCGGTTGGCACTCAACGACAGATGCGCGTTACGCCACAGCGGACGCTGATAGGAGAGATTCAGCAGCCGGGTCGACACACCGTCGTCGACCTCGAAGTATCCGGCGGCCATGCTGCCCCACCTCCCCAGCGACGTGCTGGCGGTCACTTGGGTCCGAGTGCGGGCATGTTCAGGGATCTGCCGAGCCAAGACATCGGACAAATCGGCGAACCCCGCCTCCCTGCGCTCATGACGCGCCCCCAGACTGACGTTTCGGCCCCGGTACTGATACCCCAGGCTGTGAGCCGCCGCCGTGCCGAATTCACTATCGCTATATTGGTAGGCCATCTCCAGAGTGCCGGCACGCCATAAACCGAGAGTCACGCCCGCGCCGCCCAGCGCCAGGGAATCGGCCAACTCGGCATGTCCGCCAAGCGACAGTTGATCGGTGACCCCGATGCGCTGCGAGACACTGGCCGCCGCTTCATCGTAATCAAAACTGCGCTGCCCATAGCCTCGCCTCAACGCGCCGGCAGCAATGCTGAAGCTCGCCAGCCCCGGCCGCAGCAGCTCGTTGGTCACATAAAAAGGCAGGGTCCTGACTTCCCGACGCCCCTGGATATCCTCGGTGACCAGCGTTGCCTCGCCGGCCCCGTTGATACTCGGGACATCGGACAGCGTGAAGGGGCCTGGCTCGATATCCCGGCGCTCGACCCGATTGCCGTTGACGAACAGGTCCAGGGTGGTGGGTACCTCGGCATCGCCGGAGAAGCTCGGCAGCGGGTAGGTGATCAGATCCGGGCGAATCGCAAAATCGCGCGACACCTGCACACCGCCCAACCGCACGGCCCGCGTCCAGCTTAGAGGACGGGTGACGACATCCCCTGCTTCGTAGCTCAACAGGCGTTGCTGATCATCATGGCGCCAGGTCGTGTCGTAACGCACATAGGCCGATTCGTCGCCTGAACCGTCAGGCACCGACTCCAGAGCCTCGCGCCAGGCACCACTACTGCGCCAGCTTCCTCCCAGGCCGAACAGCCGCGCCTCATGCCATAGCGAAGCGCGCGTGGTTCCCTGACGCGCCTTGCTGACATGCAGGTCGTAATTGACCAGTGCACCGGGGCTGCTCAACGCCTCGGAGGAGGCTCCTGCCTGCCGGCCGCCCAACTGCTGTCGGGGCAACCATGCCGTTGGCACTGTCACCTCCAGGCGCTGGCGAAGCGCGTCATAGTGCGCCTCGACCTCCTCAAGGTGCATCAGATCAAGGTGCTCCATCGACGCCAGCCGTTCGGGAAACCTGATCTCACCAAACGCCTCCGGCGTTACCAGTAGATGCCCCCCGCGACGCGTCACCGATATCACCCGTCCGGTCGGCCGCTGGTTGAGCACCAGTTCCAGGTGCAACAGAGCCTCACGGTTCTGGGCGGCATCGGCGACCGGTGGCGGTGGCAAGTCCTGGCCGACAGCATGAGGTGACACGGCGAGCCATCCCAGGCAGAGGCCATCTCGGCACAGTCGTTGCAGCCTTTGCATCGGCAAGCCCTATCCGAATCCGGGATCAAGGTGCCGAAGACCATCTCGCGAGGCGCACTGGCTCCCCACCATTGACGCGGGCGAACAGGGTG
The DNA here is from genome assembly GCF_008274785.1 of Halomonas eurihalina. Taxonomy (GTDB): domain Bacteria; phylum Pseudomonadota; class Gammaproteobacteria; order Pseudomonadales; family Halomonadaceae; genus Halomonas; species Halomonas eurihalina. The sequence goes on along the minus strand of NZ_VTPU01000012.1, from coordinate 30,817 downwards.
TCGCCTGGAGTCGTCTCTTCGAGTGGCCAGCGACGGTAGCTGTCGGCCAGCACATACCCCAAAAGCCCCTTGGTGATGGTGGCTCCCTGATCAAACGCCACTTCGGTGAGACGCGCATGTCGCTCGCCACGATTGCGCACCTCCAGGTAGCGTCGACCGTTCTCGCGAATGATGCGCCAGCCGAGCATGTTCGCAACCTCACTGGCCTCAGCGCCATCCTCGGGCGCGGCACCCTCGCCGTAATCGAACAATGGCAAGGAGTAGCGCATCTGCAGCTCGACACCGGCTCGGGTCTGACCAGCCGGCTCGTCGGATGAGGAGGAGGTCGGAACCTCGTCCAGGATGACGCGCCAGGCCCGCTCACCACCCGAGGGCGGTGGAGATGTCCTCCGAATCAGGCGCACGAGTTGCTGCTGTCCTGGCGCTATCTCCATCATCGGGGGACTGCCAACGAGGTCGTCCTGACTCTGGTACTGATCCTTGCCATCACGCTGCTGCCAATCGAAGATGCGTAGCTGAATCAGTGTCGGCTCGCTGCCACGGTTCTCCAGCCACAACGCCGTCGCCGATCGCCCGTTCTCGATGACCGGATGAATCGGCCAGATCAGCAAGGCGCTAGCGCTGGCCGGCAAGGCCATCACCAAAAGGCCAGCCATCAGCAAGCCTTTCATCGCGAGACTCCACCGTCTCATTGTCATTACCACTCCAGCGTCACCGCTAAACGATCCGTGTAAACACCCGGCGGTCGAGCGCCGGGCAACGTCAGCCGCCCATGTATCGGCAGGGAAATATTGTTCGGGTCGGAAAATGTGTCGACGGCAACCGAGGCGTCGATACCAATGGCCTGCTGATGGCTGGCATCAGCAAACAGGGCATAGGCCAGGCCCACACCAGCATCGTTCTCCATGTGGCGTACGCCACCACTGGCGTGAAGCCCGCCGTCAATACGCATGATCAGAGCGAGCCCCGGCGTGCAGCTCAGGGTCACACCGGCGGTATCGACCAACATCGACGTACGGGTTTGTTGCGATAATGAAGAAGCAGTGCCGAAATCCAGCGACCCCAGACTTCCCAGCGATGCACCATCCCCAGGGATTCCGTTGTCGACCAGGCAACCCTCGCTGATGGTGGCAGCGACCTGAAAGCTGGTCTGGGGGGCTGTCTGCGCCATCCCCTCCTGCACCGGCATTAAGCTCGCCAACAGCGCCGCCCACGACGCACTTCGACTCAAAATGACAGTTCGACGTTCAAGGTGTCGCTATAGCTGCCTGCCGCCAGCCCTGACTGGCCATAGGCCCGGCCATACAGCGGCAAGGTCTGGGGCGTTATGCCATCGGCCGTGCCAGACAGATCATATGGCGTACCGGACTCAAGGGCGCTGGTGCGCGCGGCATCGGTGTAGATCGAGTAGGGCACGAAGCTGCCACTGCCATTGGCCATGGCATGATTCTGTGCGCCGCTTTCGACATCGTTTGCCCCGCCGGTGATCTGGAAGGAGGGCGTGACCCCAGGCGAACATAATACCTCGATGGCGGCGCCATCATTGAGCACCTCGGAGTCAGCTTCAGAGAACAGCGTGGTATGGCTGCCAAACTCCAGACTCCCGAAATCCACGCCGCTGGTGGCCGTCGAACCATTGACCTCACAAGCTGCCGCCAACTCGATCGAGACATCGACGGTACCGGTGACGCTCTGGGCAAACGCCGAGCCGGTCATCAAGAATGGAAGGAGAGATGGAATGAGAACACCCCTCTTGAGCAGTAGGCCACATTGCCATTTCAACATGACATTTCTCCTTTGTCCCTTGCGCGCAATGCATGCTTCGACCGCCTGCCTTCAACATGGTCGACGTCATGTGAGGAAACAGTAATTCATATTTATATTGCCGTAGCTATGGTGGAAAATCGTCGCCACGTCAAGGTAGTGCCAATCCACATTCCACCCCTGATTCCCGGCAGGCCCACACGAAGCCAAACCTTTTCATCAAGTTAAACATCCGTGCTGGATCACGAAGCGTTGAAAGCAGGATCCACAGCGCCTGCTCCCACCGGTATGACTTGACAGCCGCGCCTGCGACTCGCATTTTGTACACAATCACCACCCATTATTGTTGAATGGTGGGTACACACAAATACAAAGGCACCTGAACCAAGGCTCAGGTCGGATCGTGAGACTTGGGTAACCCTTTGCCACTGGCAGGGGCCGCGTGCGCGCGGGACCCGAGGAGGACTCCACTGATGACCTCGAACGAACAGACTCTCTGGATCAAACATCCACTCGCCTGCAGTGACACGGGCGCCGCCGGCGGCGTGGTCGTCCAGGGCTCGCGTATCATCGAAGCGATACCCGCGGGAGCTCACCCCCAGAGCCGGGTCGATGCCACCTTCGATGCTTCTTGCCATGTCCTGTTGCCGGGGCTGGTCAACACCCATCATCACTTCTACCAGACCCTGACCCGGGCCTATTCTCCGGCCCTGAACAAGGAACTCTTTCCCTGGCTGACCACCCTCTACGACGTCTGGGCCAATCTCGACGAAGCGCAGATGGCCCTGGCCAGCGAGTTGGCCATGGTCGAACTGCTGATGTCCGGCTGCACCACGGTGGCCGATCACCACTACGTGTTCTCCGGTGCCCTGACCCGGGCCATCGACGTACAGGTGGAAACCGCCCGCCGCCTCGGCGTGCGCGCCGCCCTGACCCGCGGCTCGATGAGCGTCGGTCGCGACGATGGCGGCCTGCCGCCCCAGTCGGTGGTGCAGGATGAAGCCACCATCCTCGACGAGAGCGCCCGCCTGATCGACGCCTATCATGAGCGTGGCGACGGCGCCATGATCACCCTGGCGCTGGCCCCCTGCTCGCCCTTCTCGGTCAGTCGCGAACTGATGCAGGAAAGCGCGCACCTGGCCGAGACGCGTGACGTGCGCCTGCATACCCACCTGGCCGAAACCGAGGACGAAACGGCTTACTGCCAGCGCTTGTTTGGCATGCGTCCGCTGGACTACCTGGAGGCGACCGGTTGGCTGGGCGACCGTACCTGGCTGGCCCACGGCATCCACTTCAATGACGATGAAGTGGCACGCCTCGGCGCCGCCGGCACCGGCATCGCCCACTGCCCTTCGTCGAACATGGTGCTCGGCTCCGGCATGTGCCGCACCCTGGACCTGGAAGCTGCCGGCTGCCCGGTGGGCCTGGCCGTGGATGGCTCTGCCTCCAACGACCATTCCAACCTCGCCGAGGAGATGCGCCAGGCGCTACTGCTCGGACGCCTGCGTTATTCCCCCAGCCAGGTCACCCACGACGACGTGATCCGCTGGGCGACCCGCGGCTCCGCCGCCTGTCTGGGGCGTACCGACATCGGTGGCCTGGCGCCCGGTCAGCAGGCCGACCTGGCGCTGTTCAGCCTGGACGAGGCGCGCTTTTCCGGCGCCGATCATCCCATCGCCGCCCTGCTGCTGTGCGGCGCCCATCGCGCGGACCGCGTGATGGTCGCCGGGCAATGGCGGGTGACCGAGGGTCAGCCGGTGGACGTCGATCTCGACGCCCTGCTGGCCCGCCACGATGCAGCCGCCACCGCGTTGAGACGGGCGCTCTGAGATAGCGCCATCGCGGGACGGCTCACCAACGGGTTCCCAACAACGACAACAGGAGATACCCAATGTCGACACCCGATGCCGCCACCGAGGCCAAGCAGCCGAAGGTACGCAGCACCCACGACGTCAATGCCATGCCGCCCCTGTCACGGGCCATTCCACTGGGTATCCAGCACGTGCTGGCGATGTTCGTCAGTAACGTCACCGTGCCCATCATCATCGCCGGCGCCGCCGGTCTCTCGGAGGCCCAGACTACCCTGATGATCCAGGCGGCGATGTTCGTGGCCGGTGCCGCCACTCTGGTGCAGTCGCTGGGTCTGGGTCCCATCGGCGCCCGCCTGCCCATCGTGATGGGCACCAGCTTCGGCTTCGTGCCAGTGTTGATTCCCATCGCCGTGGGCATGGGCGTGCCTGCGGCCTTGGGCGCTGCCCTGTGCGGCGGGGTCGCCATGGCCCTGGTGGGCCTGTTCCTGCCCTGGGTGCGCTTCCTGTTCCCGCCAGTGGTGACCGGCACCTTCGTGATCATGATCGGCACCTTGCTGATGCCGGTCGGCTTCGCCTATGCCGCCGGGGGCTTCGGCGCCGAGGACTTCGGGGCCGCCCACAACTTGATCCTGGCGGCCCTGGTGCTGGTGATCATCCTCGGGCTGCACCAGTTCGGTCGCGGCATCTGGTCCGAGACGGCGCCACTGATCGGGCTGATCATCGGCTTCATCGTCGCGGCGGCCATGGGCTATGTGGACTTCGGCTCGGTCGCCCAGGCGGACTGGTTCTCGCTGCCGGTACCCTTCGCCATCGGGCTCGAATTCCACTTGGCCGCCATCGTGCCAGTGGTCCTGCTGGCGGTGGTCACCTGCGCCGAATCGATCGGCGACATCGTCGGCACCACCTCGGGTGGCATGGATCGCGAGCCCACCAAGAAAGAACTCTCCGGCGGCGTAATGGCCGATGGCCTGGCCAGTGTCTTCGCCGCCATCTTCAACGCCTATCCGCAGATCAGTTTCAGCCAGAACGTCGGCATCGTCGCCCTGACCGGGGTGGTCAGCCGCTATGTGGTGGCCATCGGCGGTGGTTTCCTGATGTTGGCCGGGCTGCTGCCCAAGCTGGGCGGGCTGGTCTCGGGCATTCCGAATGCCGTACTGGGCGGCACGGTGCTGATCATGTTCGGCATGATCGCCAGCGCCGGCATCAAGATGCTTTCCCATATCGACTTCAACAAGCGCAACATGGTGATCATCGGGGTCTCGCTGTCGGCGGCCATCGGCCTGCCGGCTCAGGAAGGCATCTACGCCGACTACAGCGAGAACGTCCAGGCGATCATCGAATCCGGCCTGATCCCTGGTGCGCTGTGCGCCATCGTGCTCAACCTCGTGCTGCCGCGCCAGGATCGCGTCTTCCGCGACGACGTCTGAACCGCAGCGACCCTACCCTTCGACACAACGGGGCCTCGCGCGCAGCGAGGCCCCGTTTTTGTGAGCGAGACCCGAACGCCGTTATTTCGCCGGCGCCGCCTCGGGGTGCGTGTTCTCCACATGATGCCGCTCACCCACCGGACGGATGAACAGATTGGCGAAGAAGGCGATCACCAGCAGTGCCGCCATGGCATACATGGTGGTGTTGTAGAGGCTGGACGTCGGGTCCACCGTTCCGGGCGGCGCGATCTCCATCAACCGCGCGATGGTGACCGTATTCGCCTCGACCAGCGCCTCAAGCTGTGCCACCGGCGCCCCGAACGCCTCGCGGAACACCGCTGGATCGATCTTGGCAACCAGCTCGGTGATGGCATTGTGGCGCGACATGTCACGCAGGAAGGTGATGGCGAAGGGCCCCAGCACGCCGGCGGTCGACCAGGCCGTGAGAATACGCCCGTGAATGCCGCCGACATGCAGGGTGCCGAAGACATCGGCCAGATAGGCCGGAATGGTCGCGAAACCGCCCCCGTACATGGTGAAGATCACCATGGTCGCCGCATAGAAGCCCGCCAGATAGATGACAGTCGGATTGCTGCTGACGGCCGATGCCAGGAAGGGAATCGACATGTAGAGCAGCGTGCCCAGCACGAAGAAGCAATGGTAGGTGTTCTTGCGGCCGATATAGTCCGATGTCGAGGCCCAGAAGAAGCGCCCCACCATGTTGAAGACCGATATCATCAGCACATAGGTCGAAGCGAAGGCCGCGGTGACGATGCCCGGCATCGTGGAACCGAATATCTCGGTCATCATGGTCTTGGCCACGCCGATAACACCGATGCCCGCTGTCACGTTGAAGCACAGCATGATCCACATCTGCCAGAACTGCCGTGTCTTGAGTGCTTGATTGATGTGCACGTGATTGCGGGTGATCATCGCCTTGTCATCGTGCTTCTCGGGCGGCGTCCAGCCCTCCGGCTTCCAGTCGGCCGGCGGCACCCGATAGCTGAAGGAGGCGATCATCATGATGACGAAGTAGACAACGCCAAGAGTGAGGAAGGTCGCGGCGGCCCCGGTGTCCCCCGTGCCCACTGCGTAGACACCGGCCTCGCCACCGCCCGGCAGCTCCGCGGCCTGAGCAGCCGAGGCAACGACCACCTCGACCTGGCCGTTGGCCGTCTCGGCGAAACGGCGCCCCGCCTCGGTCATCAGCTCCATCGTATCCGCGCTGCCGAGATAGGTCGGCGCCTCGGCGAAGGTGTTCAACAGGTAGCCGATCAGCGGCGCACCGATCATCGCACCACCCCCGAAGCCCATGATCGCCATGCCGGTCGCCATCCCCCGACGATCGGGAAACCAGCGGATCAAGGTCGAGACAGGCGAGACGTAGGCCAGCCCCAGCCCACAGCCGCCGATGACCCCATAGCCGAGATAGATCAGCCACAACTGATGGCTGACGATGCCCAGCGAGCCGACCAGGAAACCGCCACCCCAGCAGAAGGCAGAGACCACGCCGACCATGCGCGGCCCAACCTCCTCGAGCCACTTGCCGCCGAACGCCGCAGCAAGACCGAGGGTGAAGATGGCCACGGAAAAGATCCAGACGACGGATGACAGGTCCCAGTCACCGGCGGCCGGCGCCACCACCCCGAACTGCTGGGTCAAGGCCGGATTGAAGACGGACCAGGCGTACACCGAGCCGATGCACAGGTGTATCGCGATCGATGCCAAGGGCACCAGCCAGCGATTAAAACCAGGTTTGGCGACGATGTGCTCTTTCAGCAGGAAAGAGAACATGCCGCGAGAGTTGGCGTTGCTCATTGTTGTCATATCTCCCGTGTTGACCGCGCGTCCTCTTCGGAAGCGCTTTCTGGTCGTGATGCGACACGCTGTCACACCCACGGAAGAATGGGTCTCCGGCCCATCGCCGTCAAATCAAACCCCTTTATTATCAACTAGATAGAATGACATCTTGTCATCACCACCACGCCCTCGACAGCATTGTCGTGGTCGAATAGTCCTCGACCCTCCACTCGATCGCAGTAGAACAGGACATTCTGACCCTTTTCACTGGCAAGCCGGTATCCAGACGGTGAACCGGCTGCCGGAGCCCTCCTCGCTGGTCGCCTCGATCCAGCCCCCAGCACGGCCCATGAGCGTCTGACTGATCGACAGACCGAGCCCCGTGCCCTGGGAGCGCTTGGTGGTAAAGAAGGGATCGAAGATACGCTTGAGCACTTCGGGCGCCATTCCACGTCCGGTATCCATCACGATGATCGCCACCCAAGGTGCGCCCTCGACATCGCGATCCTTGGTCTCCAGGGTCAGGGTACCGCCTTCGGGCATGGCGTGGATCGCATTCACCACCAGGTTGATGATGACCTGCTGCAACTCGGTTCGCTCCACCAGGATGCTGGCCATGCTCCGATCATCCCGCTCGACGGTGACGCCGGCCTTGCTCGACAGGTGGCGGGTCAGCACCAGGCAGTCGTCGATCACCTCGGCAGGCACCAGGCGATTGGCCGAGCCCGAGAACTCACCGGGGCGCGCGAATTGCAGCAGCTTGGAGATGATCGCCGAAATGCGATGCACCTGGTCATCGATCAGATCGAACTCGGTGGCGACCTCATCGACCCGCGAACCGAGGCTCTGGCGGGCCACATCCAGATTGCCCTGGATGACCGCCACGGGATTGTTGATCTCGTGGGCGACACCGGCGGTGATTTCACCGACCGCCGCCAGTTTCTCCGACATCACCAACTGCTCGGTGGTGCGCTCCAGGCGCCGGTTGGCCTCCTGGAGATCACGGGTACGCTCCTCGACCTTGTCATTCAGTTCGCTCGCCCAGTCACGCAGCCGACGATCCCGCTCCTGGACCTGATCGAGCAGGTCATCGAGATGACGGGCCACCCGACTGATCTCGCCACGGCCGCCTCCCGTTCCGATGCGCGCGCCCAAATCGCCCGACTCGACGCGTCCGATAGTGTCGTTCATGCGTTCCAGCGGGCGAAAGATGCGCCGCGCCCAGCGCAGGAAGATCGGCACGGAGATCGCGGTGATCGCCAGGAAGATCACGGCGATGAGAATGATGCTGGAGGTGCGCGCCTCGCGAAATGGTGCCTCGAGGAAGCCGACATAGAGCATCCCGACCCGCTCGCCATGGCTATCGACGATGGGTTCATAGGCGGAGACATACCAGTCGTTGACCACGAAGGCACGATCGAGCCAGACCTCGCCCCGCTCCAGCACCTGCGACCGGACTTCGGCCGAGACCTGGGTGCCGAGCGCCCGCGAGCCCTCGAAGAGTCGCACATTGGTCGACACGCGAACATCGTCGAGGAACAGGGTGGCCGTGCCCTGGCTGCCCTCGGGCAGGCTACGATCGCGATAGACCAGGTCGTTGATGGTATCGATGAAATCGAGGTTGCGGTTGAGCAAGCGCCCTCCGACCAGAGCCGCACGCCGACCGTCCGGCAGCCGGACCGGCGCCGCCGCATGCAGCACCATGCCGTTCTCGACCACACGGCGAGAGGTGGGTGCCGCCGCGCGGGTCGGGACAACCTCGACCCGTGCCCGCTCGGCCAGGGTCGGTGACAGGGCCGTCAATTGCTCATGATCGAAGACATCGACCGCACTGCGCGTTGTGCCATCGAGCGCCGCCCGCACCACCGGCCAGCCCTGGGCCGCAAAATCCGTCCCGGACGGCGTATCGGAAGGAATGATGCGCCCATCGCGGGTCGTCACGTAAAGGAAATCGAATCCCAGCTCATGGCGACTCTGCTCGAGGAAATCCGCCGCTGAACCGGTTTCCGGCCGAGCCATTCCCTCGGCAAAGGCGACGGACGCGCCCAGGGCCTCGATACGGTCCCCCGAATTCTCGCGGAGCCGAGCCATGTACTGATGGGCGATGGTCAGATCGCCATTGACCTTGACCGTCAGCAGGTCATCCACCTTTCCGGACCAGCGCCATACGGCCATGCCCAGCAACAACGGCAACAGCACTAGCATCGGCAGCAGGGCAATGACCAGCAGGCGCACACGCACCGACCGCGCCCAGGAAGGCAGCAGCCGCTTCATGTCAGAGGCCCCAGGCGGCGCACTTGCGATCCACGGTCTTGCGCGAGACTCCTAGCCGTCGAGCGGCCTCGGCACGATTGCCATGAGTCGCCTCCAGGGCATCGAGAATCTGGCGGCGCTCGACGACCTCCAGCGTCTCGATCTCGGTCTCTGGCGGAGGCGCCAGCGTCTCGAGCGGAAAGCGACCGAAGATCAACGAGCGCTCGATGAAGTTCAGCAACTCGCGGATATTGCCCGGCCAGCGATGGCGCAGGATCGCCGTTCGGGTCGAGGCATCGATTTCCAATCGAGCGAGCCCCAGCTGGCGGGAAATTTCGCACATGAACAGCTCAGCCAGTGCCAGGGTATCCGCGCCGCGCAGTCGCAGCGGCGGCATCTTGATCTCGATGACATTGACCCGAAAATAGAGGTCCTCCCGGAAACGCCCCGCCGCGACCTCATGGGCCAGATCCTTGGACGTCGCACACACAAAGCGCAGGTCCAGCGGCACCTCCTGCTCGCCGCCCACCGGCCGCACGGTGCGATCCTCGAGCACTCGGGTCAGCGCCAACTGCGCGGCAGACGACAACTCCCCGATTTCATCGAGAAAGACCGTGCCGCCCTGGGCGGAAACCAGCAGGCCCTCGCGATGCTCTTCGGCACCGGCAAAGGCATTGCGCGTATGACCGAACAGCTCGATTTCCAGCATGTCGGCAGGGATCGCCGCGCAATTCACCGCCACGAAGGGACGCGAAGCCCGCTCCGAGGCAGCGTGCAGGTGTCGCGCCGCCACCTCCTTGCCGGTACCGGACTCGCCTCGGATCAGGATCGGCGTCGGCATGTTGGTCACCCGGTCGAGGGTGCGTCGAACGTCCTCGATCTCTTCGGAATCGCCGATGAGCTCACTGCGACGCCGTCGCCAGATATCAACGCTCTGCAGCTCGTGGCGCAGCAGGGCGTTCTCCCGCTTGAGCTGGCCAAACTCGATGCAGCGACGCACGGCATTCAGTACCTGGTTGGAACGCACCGGCTTGAGAATGAAGTCCCGGGCCCCGGCGCGCATGGCCTCGATGGCGGTATCCAGATCGGCGTAGGCCGTGACGACGATGGTATCGGCGATGGCACCCTGGCGATGTCGCTCGGCCAGCCACTCGATACCATTGCGCCCGGGCATGACGTTGTCGAGCAACACGACATCGAAGCTTGCCTGACGCATCCGGGCCTCGGCCTGCTCGACATCCTCGGCCTCGACGACCTCGCGACAATAGAGTCGCAACGTCTTCACCAGGAAGTTGCGCATGCCCGGCTCGTCGTCGATCACCAGCACGGCAGCCTGGGCCAGCAGCCCGGTCAATTCATTCGGGCGCACTCCATCATGCTCTTGATCTTGTTCTGGCATCGCCACTCTACTCCCGATAACGAGGCGAACGCTCGATGATACGTCAACCGAAGCGCCGAGCGGGCACATCTTCCACCAAAGGTGAGTCTGGAAACCATTTCCGAAAGCGAGACAGATCGGCCACGACACGGTATGCTGACGAGTCATCGAGCCGGTACGCTTTCAAGCCGGCTCCATCAAGGCGATCAGGAGCAACGCCTTGACGCCAGGTCAATAACAACGGCAGCAATGCGGGAGACGACGAGGTGACCGAAGGCAGGCGCAGAACAGCGGGACGACCGGCAACCGGCAAGAGCAGCGGCGGGCATAGCCAATCGCTGGTGCGCGGGCTCAATCTGCTCGAACGCCTGGCAGGCAGCCCTGGCGGCCTGGCCCTTTCCGAGATCGCCGAACAGTCGGAACTCGCCCCCTCGACGACCCACCGGCTGCTGCAGGCCCTGCAGAGCCAGGGCTATGTCACCCAGGACAACGAGCTCGGCGTGTGGAAGATCGACGTCAAGACCTTCCGCATCGGCAACAGCTTCCTCGAAGCGCGGGACTTCGTCGGCACCAGCCGCCCATTCCTGCGCCGACTGACCAACCAGACCGGCGAAACCGCCAACCTCGGTGTCCGCGAGGGCAGCACGGCCGTCTTCCTCGCCCAGAGCGAATCGCCGCAGATGATGCGCATGATCACTCGCCTGGGTTCCCGTGCTCCCCTGCACGCCTCCGGCGTCGGCAAGGCGTTGATGGCCTGGCTGCCGGACGATGAACTCGAGCGCATTCTCGAAGAACGAGGCCTGGCGCGGGTCACCAACAATACCCTGCACGACCCCGTGGCGCTGCGCGAAAGCATGGCTCAAATCCGCGAGCAGGGTTATGCCTGCGACCGCGAAGAACATGCCGTCGGCCTGCACTGTGTGGCCGCCTGCATTCACGACGAACACGGCACGCCGCTGGCCGCTATCTCCGTTTCCGGCCCGGTGGCCCGCATTCCCGAAGCCCGGCTGTTGGAACTCGGCGAGCTGGTTCGCGATGCCGCCAGCGACATCACCGCCCAGCTCGGCGGTCGCGTGCCCGCCCCGGACGAAATTCCGGCCTGATACCCGGGGTTTTCCGCGCGCCGGCTACTCGTCGTCTCTCAGTGGCCGCTCGAGCCGCTCCATCATGTCGAGCAGCCGGTGGTATTCCTCCGTCGCCAGCGGCGCGACCAACTCCGCCTCCCATGCCCTTACCTGCGGGACCAATTCCACCATCAGCGCCTGGCCGGCCTCGGTCAGGCGTAGATCTTGCCAACGCTGGTCCCGGGGCGACGGGCGGCGAACCATCAAGCCGCGCCCCTCGAGAACCTGAATAGCCCGCGACACCCGAGCCTTGTCCATTCGGGTCGCCGCACAGATCTGCTTCGCGGTCAGCTCGTGGCGATGATGCAGCCAGGCCAGCACCCGCCATTGCGCCACATTCAAGTCGTAATGGGCTTCATAGAGCTGTGCCAGGGCCTCGCTGACGCGATCCGCCAGTCGATCCAGTCGATAGGGAAGAAAATGCTCGAGGTCGAACTCCGTCGATAGATTCTCGTCTGTCATGGGTCATCCTGGTGGCGGCAGGTGCGTCGAACTAATAGTTGCACATGAAACCATGCACGACTAACCTTCTCCATATAGTTTCACATGAAACCATATGCCGTGAGGTCGTCCAGAATGACAACATCGCTCGACTATCAATGTGGCTTTCGCAACCACTTCGCCACTGAAGCCCTCCCCGGAGCGCTTCCCCAAGGACAGAATTCACCGCAACGCTGCCCCTATGGCCTGTATGCCGAACAACTCTCCGGTTCGGCATTCACCGCGCCGCGCCATCACAACCTGCGCAGCTGGCTATATCGCATTCGTCCCTCGGTGGTACAAAGTGGCTACGAGCCGTTGGAGATGGGCAAGGTGGCGACCTCGCCACTGGATAATCCCGCCGCCGATCCCAATCAGATGCGCTGGGATCCCGCCCCGCTGCCCGAGGCGCCCACCGACTTCATCGATGGGCTGCTGAGCGTGGCCGTCAACGGCGATGCCGACGCGCAGCGCGGCTGTGGCGTGCATGTCTACGCCTTCAACCGCGACATGGTCGAGCGCTTCTTCTACAACGCCGATGGTGAACTGTTGATCGTTCCGCAACAGGGCGGCCTGCGCCTGCGCACCGAGCTGGGCGAGCTAGACGTCAGCGGCGGCGAGATCGCCGTGATCCCGCGTGGCGTCAAGTTCCAGGTCCGCCTCGCTGCCGACTGCGACGCCGCCCGCGGCTATATCTGCGAGAACTACGGCATGCCCCTCGAGCTGCCGGGCCTGGGGCCCATCGGCGCCAATGGCCTGGCCAATCCGCGTGACTTCGAAAGCCCGGTGGCCGCCTATGAGGATCGCGAAGGCGACATTGAGCTGGTGGCCAAGTTCTCCGGCCACTTCTGGACCACCCGCCTGGATCACTCGCCCCTGGATGTGGTGGCCTGGCACGGCAATTACGCGCCCTACAAGTACGACCTGGCGTGCTTCAATACCATCAACACGGTGAGCTTCGATCACCCCGATCCCTCGATCTTCACGGTGCTGACATCGCCGTCGGACACCGACGGCATGGCCAATATCGATTTCGTCATCTTCCCACCGCGCTGGATGGTCGCCGAGCACACCTTCCGGCCGCCCTGGTTCCACCGCAACCTGATGAGCGAATTCATGGGCCTGATCCACGGCACCTACGATGCCAAGGCCGAAGGTTTCCGGCCCGGCGGCGCCAGCCTGCACAACTGCATGTCGCCCCATGGCCCGGATGCCGAGACGTTCGAGAAGGCCTCAACGGCAGAATTGACGCCGCAGCACCTTGGCAACACCTTGGCGTTCATGTTCGAGAGCCGCTATGTCTTCCACCCCACGAAGGCCGCCCTGGACGCCGACTTCCGGCAACGCGACTACGTTGATGTCTGGTCGACCCTGCGCTCGCACTTCGACCCGACGACCCGCTGAGCTGACGACGGTGATGAGCGCCGGGGACAAGATGCAGCGAGGGTCTTTTGCCAGGGATGGCAAAAGTAGCGCCCAGGGAAGGGTTTACAGCGCCCTCGCGGAGTCTTGTCGACGGACAAGCTCATCACTTTCCAGCAATCGACATCCGCACTCCCTCTGACAGCACAGGAACGACACCCATGAAACTCGCTTCTCTCAACCAAGGCCGCGACGGCGAACTGATCGTGGTCTCGCGCGACCTGACCCGCGCCGTGCGCGCCACCGACATCGCACCGACCCTGCAAGCCGCCATCGAGAACTGGGATGCGCTGGCGGCGCGCCTCGAGCAGCGCTATGCCCAGCTCAACGACGGCCAGGCCGAAGCCGCCTTCGAGCTCGATCAGGCCGCACTGCATTCCCCCTTGCCGCGCACCTACAACTGGGCCGACGGCTCGGCCTACCTCAACCACGTCCAGCTGGTGCGTCAGGCGCGGGGCGCCGAGATGCCGGAAACCTTCTGGACCGACCCGCTGATGTACCAGGGCGGCGGCGACCGTTTCATCGCCCCCACCGAGGACATCGAGGCGGTCAGCGAGGAGCACGGCATCGATTTCGAGGGCGAGATCGCCGTGATCACCGACGACGTGCCCATGGGCGTCGGTGCCGAGGCCGCCGCCGACCACATCAAGCTGGTGATGCTGGTCAACGACGTCAGCCTGCGCGGCCTGATCCCCGGGGAACTGGCCAAGGGTTTCGGCTTCTTCCAGGCCAAGCCGGCCTCCAGTTTCTCGCCGATCTGCGTGACACCTGACGAGCTGGGCGACGCCTGGCGTGACGGTCGCGTCCACCTGCCGCTCAGCGTTCATCTCAACGGCGACAAGTTCGGCGAGCCCGAGGCCGGCCCCGACATGATCTTCGGCTTTCCCGAGCTGGTCGCCCACGCCGCCCGCACCCGCCATCTGGGCGCAGGTGCCGTCATCGGCTCGGGGACCGTCTCCAATCCGGATGCCAATGGTGGACCCGGCAAGCCGGTCAAGGACGGCGGAGTCGGCTACAGTTGTCTGGCCGAGGTGCGCATGGTCGAGAAGATCCTCCACGGCGACAGCAAGACGCCCTTCATGCGCTTCGGCGACCGGGTGCGCATCGAGATGTTCGACCGCGAAGGCCAGAGCATCTTCGGCGCCATCGACCAGCAGGTCGTGAAATATCAACCGCAATGACCCTCAAGGAGGCAGGCAAATGACGACACTCTACGGCTATTTCCGCTCGTCGGCCGCCTACCGGGTACGCATCGCGCTTAACCTGAAGAACCTGGCCTATGACCAGGCCCCGATCAACCTGGTCAAGGGCGAACAGCGTGACGACGCCTTTCTCGCCCACAACCCACAGGGCCTGGTGCCGATGTTAATGACCGACAACGGGATCCGGCTCACCCAGTCGCTGGCGATCTGCGAGTACCTGGACGAGCGCTACCCGGAGCCGGCCCTGCTGCCCAGCGAACTCGAGGAGCGCGCCCGGGTCCGGGCGCTGGCTCAGGTGGTGGCCTGCGAGATCCACCCGCTCGACAACCTGCGAGTGCTCAAGTATCTGGTGAATGAACTCGGGGTCGAGGACGACGCCAAGCAAACCTGGTATCGCCACTGGATCCACCAGGGCTTCTCCGCCCTGGAGAGCATGCTCAGCCGAGAGGCCGGCAGCGGCGACTTCTGCCACGGCGATGCACCAACCCTGGCCGATATCTGCCTGGTGCCGCAGGTCTTCAACGCCGAACGCTTCGAATGCGACCTCTCGGCCTACCCGCGGATCCGGCGCATCACCGAGAACGCCCGCGCCCTGGATGCCTTCCGGCTTGCCGCCCCCGGCGAGCAGCCAGATGCCAGCTGAGCAAGCCTCTGTATTATGAGCAACCGGGTCAGGCCAAGAAAGTGGCCTGACTCAAACCAACGGCTCTTCGAGAAAGTCGGTACGCTTCACTACGAGCCATTCATGAACCTCGTGATGCGATACGGGGAGAGGTCGATCGCAGGGGCTCTCTCACCTACCAAGGCGCCCATGAGCTCCGCCGTGATTGCCGCCTGGGTCAAACCAAGATGCTGATGGCCAAAGGCGAAAAATATCTGGGAGTGATCCGGGTGGCGGTCGATCACCGGCAGGGAGTCGGGCAGCGTCGGACGAAAGCCCATCCACTCCTCGGCACCATCATCGAGGTTAGCGGAGTCGCATAGCAGCGCCTGGACATGATGGCGCAGCGAAGCGTAGCGCCGCGCCCGCGGCGGCAGCGTCAAGCCTCCAAGTTCGGTGAAACCGACCACCCGCAGGCCACAACTCATCGGCGTCATCACGCAGTGACGCTCCGCCGAGCCTACCGGCTGGCACAGCGCCTCCCCGCGCGTAGGCAATGTGAGGTGGTAGCCGCGCTCGGTCTCCAGCGGCACTTCGAGGCCCAGGCTCTCGGCCAGGTAGTGGCTCCAGGCGCCCGCCGCGACCACTGCCCGGTCCACGTCCCGCTGGCCCGCATCGGTATGCAACCGTACGCCTTCGTCACGGGGTTCCAGCCGGGAGACGCTCGTCCAGCACAGCCCACCTCCACGGGCCTCGAATACCTCCGCCAGACGTCGTACCAGGGCGTGGGGGTCGCGCACTTGGTGGGCGCCGGGAAAGTAGAGTCCGTGGCTGAGCTTACCGGCGAGCCCCGGTTCGCGTGCGCGAATCTCGGCCGCTTCGAGCCATTCCACCTCGTATCCCCAACGCTGCAGATGTTCCATCTGCGCCTTGGCCGCAACCCGACCTCGGGTGGACTCCCAGACCAGGAGATATCCCGATGCCAGCAATTCTTCCTCCGCCCCGATCTCGGCCAGGCAGCGCTTCCAGGCAGCCACCGACACTCCGTTCAAGGCCGCCAGTGCCTGGCGCCCTTTGGTGGCCCGGGCGGGACGGGCGGCCGCGATAAAACGTCCCAACCAGGACACAAGTCGCGGCAAATAGCGAAGCGGCAAGGCCAGGGCTCCGTGGGGATCAAGCCACAAGCGTGGCGCCTTTCTCAGGGTAGCCAGCGTCGACAATGGATCGATCAGTTCGGTGGCCAGAAAACCGGCATTACCGTAGGAGGCACCTTCACCTGGCCCACGAGGGTCCAGCACGCTGACCGTATGCCCCTGGCGCTGCAGGGCCAGGGCAATGGTCATCCCCACCACGCCGCCACCAATCACCGCAATCCGACTCGGGGAAGTGGCCTGATTCATGCCTGGTCCTCCGCCACACCCGTCTCAGTTGGAACCTCGGATTCGGCCCGTCGGGAGAACCAGCCGAGCTGGGCGTAGAGGATGCCGATAAGGGGAGACAACCAGCAGGCGAAGGCCAAGGGAATATACAGCAGCTGACTGAAGTCACCGGCGGTCACGGTCAGCCCCAGGGCTCCCATCACGAAGGCACCTCCCGCATTCCACGGCACCAACGGCGAAACTAGGGTACCGCCCTCCTCGACGGCCCGGGCCAAATTCAGTCTCGAATAGCCGATCTGATCGTAGGCTGGCTTGTACATGCGCCCCGGCAAGGCAATGGAAAGGTACACATCGCCAGATACCAAGTTGGTCGCCATAGAAGTCATGATGGCACTGGTCTGTAACCCGCGGAAGCTCTTTAGCCTTGCCATGATGGTGTTGACGATGGCTTCCAGGCAGCGGGTACGTTCCAGGGCGCCACCATAGGCCAAAGCGAACATCATCAACGTCACCACCCAGGTCATCGAGGTGACTCCACCGCGGTTGAGCAGGTTGCCCAGCGCCTCGTTGTCGGTGGCGATAGAATAGCCGCTGTGGGCGAAGGTCAGAGCATCGTGAATGGATGCCCCTTGGGTCAGGATGGCGACACCGCCACCCAGCATCACGCCGATGAACAGTGCCGGGATCGGTGCCACCTTGAAGAAGGCCAGGCCGATGACCACCACCAGCGGCAGCAGTTGCCAAATGCCCATCTCGAAATTGTTAGCCAATCCCTGCTTGATGACATTGATGCGCTCGAGGGAATGTCCCACACCGGCTTCCGCACCGCCGACAAACCAGTAGATTGCCAGGGCAATCAGCATGGCAGGGACGGTGGTCGGCATCATGTAACGGATATGGTCGAAAATATTGGTCTCGGTGACCGCTGGCGTCAGGTTGGTGGTATCGGACAGGGGCGAGATCTTGTCGCCGAAGAAGGCTCCCGAGACGACGGCACCGGCAGTCCAGTAGATGGGCACGCCGAAAGCATCCCCGATGCCGACCAATGCCAGGCCTACGGTACCGACGGTGGTCCAGGAAGAGCCGATGGACAGTGAGACCATCGTGCATAGCAACATGGCGGCCGCCAGGAACCAGCTTGGGTCGATCAATTCGAGGCCCAGATAGATCAGCATTGGCACGGTGCCACTGGCGATCCAGGTGCCCACCAGCATGCCGACGATGATCAACGTGGCAATGGAAGGCATCGCTACGTGAAGTACCTTGAAGGCACCGGCTTCGATGTCCTTCCAGCGATACCCCTGCAGCCACCCGACCACGGCGGTGATCCCGAAGCCAATAGCGAGCGGGATATGCGGAGTGAAGTCATCATAGTAGAAGATTTGTACGCCGAGTAACGCGATGGTCAGCACGATGGGGATCAATGCCAGCGGTAGACTCGGCACGGGAATGTCAGGAGTCGAATAGTCTTTCATGCCTTTATGGCCTCCTGGGTGGGTGTTGCCCACCCTGTTGTCGTTGTGTCAGGAGTTCGGGAAACTTGCCTCTGCTCAGGACTGTTCTCTACAGCGCTCATAGGCCAGGATGGCCGCCGCCAGGTCTTCCACCGAGGCACCCACCGACTTGAACACCGTGATGGCCTGTTCGGGATCCTGGAGTGAACTGCGACCGGCATGGCGCTTGCTGCACAGGTCAGGGAAGTCGGCCAGGATGTCGGACTCATGGATGACACCAGCCGTCAGAGGATCGATCAGGTCGCCGGTTTCACTCGTGGCCCCCTCACGGGTATCGACGAAGATCGCACTACGACGCATCACCTCATCATCGGCCTCGCGCATGAAGGGGGTGAAGCTACCGACCAGGTCCAGGTGCGTACCAGGCGACAGCCACTCACCACGGATCAGGGGTTCGCGACTCAAAGTGGCACAGCTGATGATGTCGGCTCGACCAGCAGCCTCGGCCAAGCTCTTTTCCGGCACCGCCTCGGCATCGATCCCCTCAGCCTGGAGTTCATTCGCCAGGTCGCGAGCCGAAGCCTCACGAATATCCCAGATACGTACTCGTTGGATCGGCCGCATGGCTTGGTGCGCAGGAATGAGACGACGGGCCATGCGCCCGGCACCGACCATCAGTAGCTCGCATGCGCCCTCGCGGGCCAGGTAACGGGCCGCCAGAGCGGAAGCAGCCGCCGTGCGGCGGGCGGTCAGCTCATTGGCCTCGAACTGTGCCAAGTGATGGCCGGTACGCGCGCAGCTCAGCAGGTAGTGACCTGTGAGTCCGGGTAGCCCCCGGGTACTGTTGCCAGGGAAAACATTGACCTGTTTGACGCCAAGGTATTTGCCTTCGATCCAGGCCGGCATCAGCAGCAGAGTGGCGTCCGGATCACCAGGCACCTGTAGGTGATGGTGGTGACGTACCGGGGAGTGAACGGTTCGGGTGAAGACGTCATCCAGTGCTTCCACGAGGGCAGACCAGGGCAGCGCCTGGCTCACTTGCTCGGCATTCAGAAACATGTCAACCTCATTTGGAGTTGGCCAGCAACCAGTTTATGAGGCCTAACGGCAGGTTTTTTGGCCCAGGTTCCGAAAGCGTTGTCCCAGGCTCCGCAATCGCCACTCGCCCGGAACATTCCCATGCAGCAGACCCAAGCTCGATGCAATCCAATTGCCCGCACATCTGGCGAACATTGTCATGATACGGCCCAGTTGATGTTGGGCTGGCAGGGAGCCATGGATTACGAATTCACCCGTGGTGGAGGGAGGCTGGTTCTGGGTGAAGCCGCTGTTCTACCAGCCGGCGAGCCGCATTCCTATCTGGGACGGCAGGAAGAGTGCGAGGTCTTCGTGATTGACCTCGATACAGCCGATCCCTGCCTGAGATCCTTGGAACAAAGCTGTGCGTTGGATCTTCGCGAATCCCTGTTTGCCGAGCCTCGTACACTCAGTTTGCCACCGACACTGCTACCCATGGTGGAATTCGCCGCCGCCCAAGTGAAATCGATCAGCGACGAATCTCGAATTCGCCTGATCAATCATCAATTGGCCATGTTGTTTGTGGGGCAATTCAGTCAACTCATAGGGGATGTTGACGCGACGCCCATACCACATCAGCGACTCTCTGCCGAAGCCATGGATCAATTTATCGACCAGCATCTCGAGTCTCCTCCCAATAATGCGGAGTTGGCAGACGCCATGCACCTCGGTCAAAGCCAGCTCCACTTGCTATGCCAGCGATTGTTCGGCATGTCGCCCCAGCAATATGTCATGCACCGGCGACTTCTGTGGGCAAAATACTGGCTTCGCCAGACCAAACGCCCCATCGGCGTCATCGCCATGGATTTGGGATTTGCAGATGTCTCGAGCTTCTCGCGAGCCTTTCGACGGCGCACAGGTTACTCACCAAGGAAAGAGCGCAGCTAACTCAAACCACTTAATGGGAGGGTCGAGCTAGGCTCTGCCTCGCCTGGTGTCTGACAGCCGCCGGCGCTACCGATCGCCAGGACTAAGCCGCGCAAGTCGCGCTATTCACTCCCGACGGCAAACCGTTCCGCCCCACCGCGCCCGGCGCCGCTCCCTGACTGACCCACTACTGAGCTTGCGATTTCCCCAACCGAAATATACGATATGTATACATATCGTATATTAGGTATACCTATGGGAATCGTGAAGATCAGCGATGTCTTGCATGATGAGATTCGCAAGGCCAGCGGCCCCATGCTGCGCTCTATCAATGCCCAGGCCGAGTATTGGATCAAAATCGGCATGCTCGCCGAGGCCAATCCCCAGATGACCTTCCACGATCTTCTGAAGGAGCAAATGAAGCAGGCCGCAGTAAACACAAGGCAGGTCATCCATGAGTGAGGTTGTGATCAAGGGGCCCGACGAACTCGCATTGATGCGCCGATCAGGCCAATTACTCGCTTCGGTTTTCGCCTACCTCGACACCCGGATCGAGGTAGGCATGTCAACGATGCAGATCAACGACCTGGCGGAAGCGTTCATCACTCATACCCTGCAGGCGCACCCTGCCAGCAAAGGGCAATACGGATTCCCCTTCGTCCTCAACACTTCCCTGAATCAGGTCGTCTGCCATGGTGTGCCATCGCCAAAGCAACGCCTCAAGTCCGGTGATATCGTCAATGTCGACATTACCCTGGAAAAGCATGGCTATATCACCGACTCCAGCAAGATGTACCTGATTGGCGCCGTGTCACCAGCAGCCAGGCGCTTGGTGGACAAGACCTACGAGGCCATGTGGCAGGGCATTCGCATGGTGAAGCCAGGGGCGACTCTCGGCGATGTGGGACATGCGATCCAGCGGCATGCCAGTGCCAATGGCTATTCGGTAGTTCGCGACTACTGCGGGCACGGTATCGGTCAGGAGATGCATGAGCCTCCCGAGGTACTGCATTACGGTCGCCCTGGGCAGGGCCTGGTACTGCAAGAAGGCATGACCTTCACTATCGAACCGATGATCAATCAAGGTAAGGCCAAGGTGAAGTCGAAGCGCGATGGATGGACCGTGGTGACTAGTGACAAGCAGCTTTCCGCCCAGTGGGAGCACACTATCGCGGTGACGGCAGATGGCTATGAAGTCCTCACCCTGCGCGAGGATGAATGTCCCCATCACGCATCCTAGAGATGATCTCGCTTAGAGGGTGTTTACAAAAGTCACGAGCGACGGCCAGACCAGGTGGAATTCGGCGCATCACAGAACCAGCCGCAGACGCTTGAACGCTGCGAATGCGACCTTTCGGCCTACCCGCGGATCCGGCGCATCACCGAGAACGCCCGCGCCCTGGATGCCTTCCGGCTCGCTGCCCCGGCGAGCAGCCAGATGCAAACTGAGTTATAATGAGCGGTCTAAGCAATCTCGTCACCAGCGCCATGCCCAGGCGATCACGCTGACGAGTCTGGAACAGCTCGATCCATCAGGCGCCGCAGACGACAGGCGGGTACGGCACAGGCCGGCCCGCCTGTCGCGTCCCTGACGATCATCACTCATCCATGGAGCAGCACGTGCTGAGGCTGACCTCGACCGCGACCATAGCGCTACTGGCCACCCTGACCGCACTGGGCCCCTTGGCCACCGACATGTACCTGCCCGCCATGCCCAGCATGGCCGAGGCGCTGTCGACCGGACCCGACGAGATACAGCTGACGCTGAGCCTCTACATGGCCGGCTTCGCCCTGGCCCAGCTGTTCTGTGGCCCGATCTCCGACCGTTTCGGGCGCCGGCCGGTGATGATCGCGGGATTCGCCCTGTTCCTGTTCGCCAGCCTGTTGTGCATGCTGGCCAGCAATATCGAAACCCTGCTCGTCGGCCGCTTCCTGCAGGCATTCGGGGGCGCCACCGGGCCGGTACTGGCCCGCGCCGCGGTACGCGACATCTTCGGCCCCATCGAGGCCAGCCGAGTGCTCTCCTACATGGCCAGCACCATGGCGCTGGCACCGGCATTGGCGCCGGTCATCGGTGCCGGCCTACTGCTGTTCTTCGGCTGGCAGGCCATCTTCACGCTGCTGGCGCTGTACGCCGTGGCCATGCTGCTGTTGCTGGTGTTCGCGATGCCCGAACCACTCCCCATCGAGCGGCGCCAGTCGATCCAGCCCAGCGTGATCCTGGCCAACTTCCGCATGCTGCTGACCCAACGCACCTTCATCGGCTATACCCTGACCAATGCCACCGGGTTTGCCGGCCTGTTCGCCTTTCTCTCCGGCTCGTCCTTCGTGCTGATCGACTTCATGGGGTTGACGCCCTTTCAGTACGGCATCGGCTTCATGCTGATCGTCGCGGGCTTCTTCGTCGGGTCATTGGTCAGCGGCCGCTACAGTCATCGCCTGGGACGCGACCGCCTGCTGCAATACGCCACCCTGATGTGCGCCCTGGCCGGTACCGCCATGGCCAGCCTGGCCTTCGCCGGTGTCTACGCCGCCTGGGCAGTGATCGGCCCGCACATCCTGTTTCTCGTCGGCTTCGGCATCCTGATGCCCCAGAGCATGGCGGGAGCCCTCGCTCCCAACCCGCAATGCGCCGGCTCGGCCTCCTCGCTGTTCGGCTTTCTGCAGATGACCGTGGCAGCACTGATCGGCGCCCTTGTCGGCCAGTTCCATGACGGCACCTCCCACGCCATGGCTCTGACGATCGGCCTGGCCGGCGTGCTCTCGATGGCCAGCTTCTGGTGCCTGGCCCGGCCCGCCTCCCGGCAGGCCGAAGCCCGCCCCTCACTGGCGAAGTGAGGAAACCGCCGACTCAGTCCCGGGGGTAGAAGGCACCCTCACCGACGAGGCAGGCTTGCCCGGCGACCTCGACCCAGACCTGTTCGCCGTCGCGTCGGGCCCGGGCGATAATCTCGCTGGGGCGCCCCATGTCCACCCCCTGGCGAATGCGCCACTGGCGGTCGTCGAGCCGATCCCGGGTGCCCAGGTAGCCGGCCAGCGCCGATGCCGCGCTGCCGGTGGCCGGGTCTTCCTTCAAGCCGGCGAACTCGCGAATGAAGGTGCGTGTTGCCAGGGATTCACCTTTCTCCACATACAGATAGACCTGGTCGACCCCGCTGGGCGAGACATGCAGCGTCCACTGCCCGATGTCCGGCACCACCTTTGCCAGCGAGGCTTCACTATCCAGTGGAATGAGGTGGAACGGCAACCCGCAGGAGGCCTGGACCGGGTCGCCGGCGATCGCCGACGCTTCGAGGCCAAGCAACGTGGCAGCAGCGGCGCATCCCAGCGAACTCGCGCCGACCTCGGCCGGCACGGCAGTGGTGAAGCGCGCCCGCTCCCCCTCGAAACGTACCTCCAGAGGTCCCACCGGCGCCCTCAGTGTCAACGGCTGCGTGGTATCCACCAACCCCTGGGCAGCCAGCAGGTGTGCCGTACCTATGGTCGGATGGCCTGCGAACGGCAGTTCGCGACTCGGCGTGAAGATACGTATCGGAAAGTCGTTCTCTGCCTGCCGCGCCCCCACGAAGACCGTTTCCGCCAGGTTGAGCTCGTTGGCGAACGCCTGCATGTCCGAAGCCTCCATGCCCTCGGCATCGAGGAACACGGCCAGCGGATTGCCCGCCAGTGGTGTATCGGTGAACACATCCAGCAGGTAGTAACGCGAGAGTGGACTGGGCATGAAACCTCCTGTATCGAATTGTCGTGTTTCCCTCGAAGCCACCACCTCGGCCCCCCGGACCTTACAGCATAGGGGGTTTCAGCATAGAGGCCATGGCGCGACTCTGCCGATGTTCAACGTCGCCAGAACGGCTTGCGAGCTTCGCGTTCGGCCCGGGCCGCACTGATGCCGACATCGTCGAGAAGCCGCGCATCGAGGTCACCCAGCCGACGCCGAGTGTGATGACGCTGCCACTGGCGCTGCCAGGCCAGCCTCCAGTTCGCCAAACGAACATGCATCATGGCCGAACTCCTGTCGTTGCCCTTCGAGGGTGTCTCGACAGGTTAGGCTCGACATCATGAGCGATACAGATTCAGAATCACTCTTTATATAGGGTACAGTTGTATTGTCACTCCACCTGTACCGAGCGCTTTTCGCACATCTGTACCGCTTCTACCAGGGCTTCGCGATGACAGCCTCGACACGCTACGACGATATCGCCGACCTTCTCGCCCGCCGTATCGCTCAGGGCACCTATACGGTCGGTGACCGACTCCCTTCGATTCGCGAGTTGTGTCGCGAACAGGGCATCAGTGTCACCACCGCGCAGAGCGCCTATGCGCGACTGGAGGAAATGGGACTTGCCGCCGCACGCCCCCGCTCCGGTCATTATGTGTTGCCGCGCCCCCGGCCCCGGGACCTGCCGACGGTATCCCGTCCCGCCCAGCGGCCTCTCGAGGTCGCACAATGGGATCAGGTACTGGCCATGGTCGGCTCGGCGCCGAGTGCCGATCAGCCGCGTCGCCTGGGGGCCGGAACGCCCGCCCTGGACGCCGCGACCCTCAAACCGCTCGGCCGTCTGCTATCCGGTCTGCACCGTGATCCGGACCCTCGCGATCTCGGCTACGACAGCCTGGCCGGCCACCCACCACTGCGTCAGCAGGTGGCGCGCCTGGCCACGACATCCGGCTGCCTGCTGCATCCCGATGACGTGGTCATCACCACCGGCTGCCAGGAAGCCCTGGCCATCGCGCTGCGCATGCTCGCCGCCCCCGGCGACGTGGTGGCCGTGGACTCGCCCAGCTTCTACGGCGCCATGCAGATTCTCGAGGCGCACGGCCTCAAGGTGATGGAGATCCCCACCGACCCGCGCCGCGGCATCAGCCTCGAGGCACTGGAGCTGGCGCTGGATCAGTGGCCGATCCGGGCCATCCAGGTCACGCCGACCTGCAACAACCCGCTCGGCTACACCATGCCCGAATCACGCAAGCGTGAGCTGGTCAAGCTGGCCCGACGCTACGATGTGGCGATCATCGAGGACGATATCTATGGTGACCTGGCCTTCGAGTCGCCCCGCCCCAAGGCCATCAAGGCCTTCGACGACGAGGGACGGGTGCTGCTGTGCAGCGGCGTATCGAAAAGCCTGATGCCGGGCCTGCGGGTCGGCTGGATCGCACCGGGGCGATACCGCGACCGCGCCCTGCACGAGAAATACGTCTCCACCGGCGCCTCGGCGACCCAGCCCCAGCGCGCCGTCGCCGCCTTCATCGAAAAGGGGCATTACCAGCGCCACCTTCGCGAGATCGCCCGCCGCTACCAGCGCCAGCGCGACATCATGACCGACTGGGTCGGCGAGAGCTTCCCTGATGGCACCCGCATCAGCCAACCCCGGGGAGGCTTCCTGCTGTGGGTGGAGCTTCCCGGCCCCATCGACACTCCCCGGCTCAATGAACGACTCGCTGCCGAACGCCTGCACGTGGCACCGGGGCCGATGTTCTCCGCCTCGGGCAAGTATCGCCACTGCCTGCGGCTCAACTACGCCGAGCGCCCCACCGCCTCGCTCGAAGCCGCTATCCGCCGCGTCGGCGAACTCGCCGGGGAAATGCGGGAATACCAAGACAGTGAAGCGACCCTGCCGTGACGTTACACTAGGCTCGCCATCTCAACCGCCAGCCGAGGCCCGTATGAGCTCCCATCTGCTTTCCGTTGATTCCCTGTCACGCGATGATGTGGATCACCTGATTCGTGTCGCCGCCCGTATGGAACCGGTCGCCCAGCGGCGCAAGGTCACAAGAGTGTTGGAAGGCGCGGTCCTCGGCAATCTGTTCTTCGAGGCCAGCACCCGCACCCGAGTCAGCTTCCACGCGGCCTTCTGCCGGCTGGGCGGCAGCGTTTGCGACACCACCGGCTTCACCTTCTCCTCCATGGCCAAGGGAGAGTCGCTCTACGACACCAGCCGGGTGATGAGCGGCTACTGCGACGCCATCGTGATGCGCCACCCGGAGCAAGGCTCGGTGGCCGAATTCGCCCAGGCCACCAATGTGCCGGTGATCAACGGCGGCGACGGCCCTGGCGAGCATCCCAGTCAGGCGCTGCTCGACATCTACACCATCGACAAGGAATTCGCCCGGCGCGGCAAGCAGCTGGCCGGCGCCCATATCCTGCTCACCGGTGACCTCAAGTTCGGCCGCACCGTGCATTCGCTGATCAAGCTGCTGTCGCTCTACGCACCGATGCGGATCACGCTGGTCTCGCCGCCGGGGCTGGAAATGCCGCAGCACCTGGTCGAGCTGGTCGCCTCGCGCGGCCACCGCGTCGAGACCCGCGAGCATCTGGCCGCCGACTTCTCGGACGTCGACGTGGTCTACACCACGCGCATCCAGAAGGAGCGTTTCACCGCCGAGATGAGCGAGGGCTTCAGCCTCTCGCGGGACTACACCGTGGACAAGGCGTTCATGGACCAGCGCGTCAACGACCATGCCATCGTCATGCACCCGCTACCGCGCGACAGTCGCCCCGAGGCCAACGACCTGGACGTGGACCTCAACGGCGATCCTCGGCTGGCGAT
This sequence comes from Halomonas eurihalina, assembly GCF_008274785.1. Taxonomy (GTDB): domain Bacteria; phylum Pseudomonadota; class Gammaproteobacteria; order Pseudomonadales; family Halomonadaceae; genus Halomonas; species Halomonas eurihalina. The sequence continues at coordinate 4,230 of NZ_VTPU01000012.1, read as the reverse complement.
CTTCCGCCAGACCGACAACGGCATCCCCATGCGCATGGCGATCTTCGCGACCCTTCTCCAGGTCGAGGACCTGATCGAGAAGGACCTGCGCGACGTGTCCTGGTTCGTGCCGAAGACCGTCGGCGTGGACGACGTCGAGCGCTGAAGGACCGCTGACTGACAGGGGAGGCCTGATCGGCGAGTTTCGCCTAAGCTGGCAGGAAGGCCGCCGACATGAGTCGGCGGCCTGCACGGATTCAACGCGACAACCTGCGACAAGGAGAGGCGAGCCGATGAACCTGCAACGCGCCTATATCCTGCTGGCGATCTTCTATACTGCGCTACTCACCGTGGGCGTGATAGCCGTCGTGATGGGCGGCGGCACGACATTCTCGCTGGTCCAGCTAGCCATCGGCGTCGTGGCCGTCGCCGGACTCTGGGGCTACTTCCTCGGTCGCCAGGTCATGAGCTGGCGCACCTGGCGTCCTTTCGCCGGCCTGCTCGCCCTCAGCATCGTGGCGAACCTCTGGCTGCTGTTCACGACCTCTCCCTCTAGCGCTGAACTCACCTGGCTACTGGCCAACATCATCTTCACCGCACTGCCAACCCTGCTGCTGTTCCGCTACGGCAATCGCGACCAGGACATCTGGGCAACCCCAGGCGAGCTCGAAGGCGGTCAGACATTGAGCGAGCTGCTCGAGCGACAAGGCGAGCTGAAGGTGGAAAAGCGCGACACCACGCGCCCCGCCACCGTCAATGTCCGCCTGGAGGGCGAGCGCTATCGCGCCAGCGTGATTCGTGGCCAGGGCGACGAAGAAGAGCATTTCGAAGAGCGCTTCCAGCGCCCCTCGACCCTCGCCTTCTTCATCGAGAAGTTCACCTGCATTGAGGTGGGGGATTTCGTGGCCAAGTATCGTGGCGGGTCGGATCCGGCCTAGCGCGGCAGCCCCTCTCGGTCGGCCAGCCAACCTTCAAGGATCAGCACGGCCGCCAGGCCATCGACGCCGTCGTCACGGTAATTGCCACGATGCCCGGCGTCGCGGGCAATCGCCTTGGCCTCACGGGTCGAGCCACGCTCATCGGCCATCTCGAAGGGAATGCCGTAACGACCGAACAAGCGCTTGCCAAACTTGCGCGCCCGGGTGCTCATGTCGCTCTCGGTGCCATCCATGTTGAGCGGCAGGCCAACCACGAAAAGATCCGGCCTCCACTCATCGACCAGCCGGGCGACCCGCGTCCAGTCGGGAATGCCGTCGCGCGCCGGCAGCGGGTCCAGTGGCCTGGCGCTGCGCGTCAGCTCGTTACCCACCGCCACGCCGATGCGCCGGGTACCGAAATCGAAGCCCAGGATCAGGCGCTGGCTACTCATCGGCACCCTTCCCCATCGACATGTCTACCCCGCGAGCGCAGGCCGTTCCGTGCATATCAGCTATGCCCCGCCTCGCGGGTCATCAGGTTGAGGTCGACGCCAAGAATGCCGGCGCTGGCGCCGAGACGCTGCTCGGGCTCCACCTCGAAGAGAATATCGGCCCGACCTTCCACGGTGAGCCAGGCATTGTCCTTGAGTTCGGACTCGAGCTGACCGGACTCCCAGCCCGCACAGCCAAGGCAGACCAGAAAACGTTCCGGGCCACGGCCCGCGGCCAAGGCCTGCAGGATATCCATGGAGGTGGTCAGGGCGATGTCATCGGCCACCTGAAGACTCGAATCCCAGTCCTCGCTGCCCCCTTCGTGCAGGATGAAACCACGATCCTTGTGCGTCGGCCCACCATAATAGACGGGCACATTGCGATGCGGGCTATCGCCCCCCTCGAGTTCGAGCTGCTCAAAGAGCGCATCGAGGGTCAGCTCCAGTGGCCGGTTGACGATCACCCCCATGGTGCCTTTTTCGTCGTAATCACATAGATAGCTCAGCGTGCCGGCGAAATTGGGATCTTCCAGGTGCGGCATTGCCATCAGGAAGTGGTTTTTCAAACTTTGCATGGGACTCCCCGGCGGACCTAGTGAACGCCGTAATGTTTACCTTCGCCGAAGCGCCAGGCGCGCATGAATAACGACTCGCCGCTTGCCCATGCCCCCATCGAAGGGCCGGCAGGGCACGGCATTTTGAATGGTTCCAGCGCAGCCTGGCCGAGTTCGGCATTTCACGCCGATTGTACCACCCCTACCCGGCGAGACGCCGAGAGATAGCGTCCATCAAGGAGCTGGCGATATCGGTGCCGCGCTGATCATCGATCTCGCGCACGCAGGTCGGGCTGGTCACGTTAATTTCGGTGATGTAGTCGCCGATGACGTCGAGGCCGACGAACATCAGCCCCTTTTCGCGGATCACCGGCTGCACCTGCTCGACCAGCCAGCGGTCCCTGTCGGTGAGCTCGCGGCTGACACCCCGGCCACCGGCGGCCAGGTTGCCTCGCGTCTCGCCGGCCATGGGCACTCGGGCCAGGCCATAGGGTACCGGCTCGCCCTCCACCAGGAGGATGCGGGTGTCACCGTCCTTGATCTCCGGCAGGTAGCGCTGGACCATGGCCTGGCGAGCGCCCCGCTCGGTCAGCGTCTCGATCACCGCTCCGAGGTTGCGGCCTTCGGGGCCGACGTGGAAGATCCCGCTGCCACCCATGCCGTCCAGGGGCTTGAGGATAACGTCGCCATGTTCGGCGTGGAAAGCGCGGATCTCGGTATCGCGGCTGGACACCAGGGTCGGCGCGCAGCACTGAGGGAACTGCTGGGCGAACAGCTTCTCGTTGCACTCCAGCAGGGCGCGGGTCGGATTGACCACCAGCACACCCTCACGTTCGGCAAAGCCGAGCAGGTGCACGGCATCGAGGAAGCGACCGTCCACCGGCGGGTCCTTGCGCATCAGCACCACGTCCAGCTCGGCGAGCGGCGCGACCCGGGACTCGCCCAGCGCATACCAGTGCTCGGGATCGCGATACACTTCGAGTTCGCGCCAGCGGGCATGGGCCCGGCCATCGCGCAGGAACAGGTCTTCCTGCTCCATGTAGTGCAGCGACCAGCCGCGATCCTGGGCGGCCCAGAGCATCGCCAGGCTGGTGTCCTTCTTGTAGCTAAGATCGGCGATGGGATCCATCACCACGCCGACCTTGAGGGGACGATCGTTCATCGAATCGGGTTCCGGAGTCTAGGGTCAATACGGCCAGTATGCCGCATGGCCGGCAAGCGCACCAAGACGCTCGGGCTCAAGTAGTACGCAAAGCGCTGATCCGTCGGCAGGCCTTCAAGGAGGCGCTGTAAACCCATCCATGGGCGCTACATTTGCCATCCATGGCAAATGACCTCCTTTACGGCCTGCCCCCGGCGCGCTTCGCTACGAGGTGCCGTGAGAGTCCTGATTCCCGCCAGGCACCAGGCGGATACCCGTCGACTCCAGGCTGATGCGCTCTTGCTTGTAAAGCCGGCCGATGGCCTGCTTGAAGGCGCCCTTGCTGACCCCCAGCCGCGCCTTGATCTCGGCGGCCGAGCTCTTGTCACCCAACGGCAGATAACCGCCGCTCTCGCGCAACGCCTTGAGCACCGTCTCACCCACCGCATCGAGCCGCGCCGAGCCGGTCGGCAGCAGCGACAGGTCCAGACGACCATCATCGCGCACCCGTTTCACATGACCTTTCAGACGCTGACCACGGCGCAGTGGCCGCGTTACATCGTCATGGTAGAGCAGCCCCCAGAACCGGCCATCCACCGTCGCCTTGTAGCCCAGATCGGTCTGCTCGGCGATCACCAACGCCACGGAATCACCGGCGGAGAGCCCCTCGGCATGATCGTCGAGGTAGCGATCGAGCCGCTGGGAAGCGAACGGCCGGCCACGGTCGTCCTCGGCGATCATCACCAGCACCCGGCGGCCCACCGTGGGGCGAAAGCGCTGCTCACCAAAGGGCAGCAGGAGATCGTGGGCATGGCCCCAATCGAGGAAGGCCCCCGTCTCGTTGACTGTCACCACCGGCAGATAGGCCACATCGCCGACACTGGCCTTGGGCTCCCTGGCCCGGCGCATGGGCTCGCGACGGGAATGGCCAGCGCGGGAAGCGGAGCGATGGCGAGAGTCAGACATGGCAGACGTACCAAGCAGAGAAGTGTGGCGCCATTATGTCGTGAAGGGGCCAGCAGACAAAGCCGTCGGCCCGAGATATCACCATATCGGTCAGACAGAGAGCTTTCAGGCCTCGCGCTTGCCATCGACCAGGCGGCTGACACCGACCGGGTTGCCATCCTTGAGTGCCTCGGGCAGCAGGG
>NZ_VTPU01000011.1 GCF_008274785.1 Halomonas eurihalina | reverse complement strand
CCGAACTCAGCAGTGAAACCGCTCAGCGCCGATGGTAGTGTGGGAGTTCCCATGCGAGAGTAGGTCATCGTCAGGCATCTATCCCGAGAAAACCCCGACTTCACTGAAGTCGGGGTTTTTTCATGTCTGGAAGAAAGGTCTGAGCGGGGTGTCATGGTTCGGGTAGCGATAAGGCGAATTTCCGGCGCTTGGCCTGTTCCGATAGAATATGGGTTTTCCTTGGTTGGGGCTTGTGCATGACCATCGGAGACCTGATCCGCTTGCTGAGCGATGGCGAGTTTCATTCCGGCGAACAGCTTGGAGAGCGGCTGGGTGTTTCTCGTGCGGCAGTCTGGAAACAGTTGCGTAAACTCGAGTCGCTAGGCATTCCCATGGAGGCGGTGAAGGGGCAGGGGTATCGCCTTGCCGAGCCCCTGGAGTTGCTCGATGGCAGTGCCATCGTGGCAGGCTTGCCGAGAGAGGCCCGACGCTGTGTTACTCGATTGTTCGTTGAGGAGGTGCTGCCCTCGAGCAACCAGTTCCTCCGGGATCGTTTTGGGCAGGGGGCTGGCCATGGCGAGGTCTGCCTGGTCGAGCAGCAGAGTGCTGGCAAGGGGCGCCGAGGGCGGGCCTGGGTGACGCCCTGGGGGCGCACGCTGATGCTGTCGGTGGGGTGGCGCTTTGAGTCCGGCGTCGCTGCTCTGGAGGGGTTGAGCCTGGCTGTGGGGGTCGTGTTGTCCCAGGTGCTGGAGTCGCATAGTGTAAAGCCGCTGCTCAAGTGGCCCAATGATGTGCTGCTGGAGAACGAGGAAGGCGAGCTTGGCAAGCTGGCCGGTATCCTGGTGGAAATGAGCGGGGATGCGGCAGGGCCTTGCGAGGTCGTGGTGGGGATCGGTATCAATGTCGACTTGTCTGCCGCGTTCCGGGAAGGGATAGAGCAGCCGGTGTCGGCGGTGCGGGATCAGGCCCCGGATCTTGCTCGCAATCAGCTGGCCATCGAGTTGCTGGCTCGTCTGATGCCGCTACTGGCTGGCTTCGAGCATTCAGGGTTTGCGAGCTGGCAGGCAGAGTGGAACGCGCGTCACGCCTTTGCCGGCCAAGAGGTGGATGTCATCCAGGGCGACCGGCGTGAGACTGCTGTCGCAGAGCAAGTGGATGCGTCGGGTAACCTATGGGTCAGGCAGCCTTCGAGGAGTTGGAAGTTGTCCGGGGGAGAGATCAGCGTGCGGGGGCGTGTATGATTCTCGACCTGGATATCGGGAACACGCTGTCGAAATGGCGGCTCAAGGATGCCGACAGCAGTGAAATACGTTCCCGAGGGGCGGTCTGGACCCGTGAAGAGTGGCGCCCGGGGGCAGATATTCCTGACCTGGATGTCGTCGAGTCGGTGCGCATCTCCAGTGTGGCCCGTCAAGCGGTGCTCGCCCGGACGGTGAGCCTGTTGCGACACCGGGTGGGCGGTGTTCATGTTGCCCGCTCCACGCCGGAGGCCCTGGGGGTGACCAATGGCTATGAGGAGCCGGCGCGACTGGGCGTCGATCGCTGGATGGGAGTGCTGGCGGGTTATCAACTGGCAGGTGGGTGCTGTTCGGTGGATTGTGGCAGCGCCATCACTATGGACTTCGTGCTGCCCGGTGGTCGGCACCTCGGGGGCTATATCCTGCCGGGATTGCGTCTGATGAAGGAGAGTCTCAAGCTCGGCACCCGGAATGTGGCCATCGATCCGGACAGCGAGGCTGAAGGGCTCCTGGAGCCGGGGGTGCGTACTGTCGAGGCTGTCAATCACGGTATCTACATGGCAGCGGTTAGTGCGGTGAACCGCATCTACAGTGAGGTGTGCGATCAGCAGGGTATCGCTTTGCCTCTTCTGGTGACCGGAGGCGATGCGCGGGTGGTATCTCGAGGTATTCAGGCCCCGCATGCTGTGTGGCCTGACATGGTTTATGGCGGCCTCGAGGCCTGCTTCCCATTGACGGCGGCAGAGCGTGCCGGCCGGATGTCGGGGGCGCCGGGGGTGCCGCGACCGGTATCACTGGAAAAGATTCGCGCTGGCCTTGCATTCTCCATGCTGCTTTGACAGAATGCGTCGCGTTCCGGAGCGGTAGCCCGTTTTGACGAGGATGCCCTGTCAGGATGATTGAGAAAACAATCACTTGACACCGAAACCTGGAGCTGTAAAATGCTCCGCCAGTTGGAGGGGTTCCCGAGTGGCCAAAGGGAGCAGACTGTAAATCTGCCGCGAAAGCTTCGAAGGTTCGAATCCTTCCCCCTCCACCAGGTTTTTGCCGTGCTCGCCTGGCGAGAATGGCGCGAGAGTTGGGCAGGCGGGCATAGTTCAATGGTAGAACCTCAGCCTTCCAAGCTGATGATGCGGGTTCGATCCCCGCTGCCCGCTCCAGTTTCTGGTATGTGAATGCCGGTTGTTGTGCTCATGTAGCTCAGGGGTAGAGCACACCCTTGGTAAGGGTGAGGTCGACGGTTCAAATCCGTCCATGAGCTCCATTGCGAAAAGGCGAGCGAAAGCTCGCCTTTTCTTTTTCTTCCGAAAGCGAGCGTGTCGGAAGGGGTTGCCAGGCGAGAAAGCTTTCGCTATCATGGCGCCCGCTGTCGCTCAGGCGCCGCTGCAAAGGCGGGTCTTGAAGGCATACAGGCCAGTGGCTCAATTGGCAGAGCAGCGGTCTCCAAAACCGCAGGTTGGGGGTTCGAGTCCCTCCTGGCCTGCCAGCCTTCCCCAGGCTGGCAATATCCCGTATACTGTCTTGTTTTCGATTGCTGCCCCTGAGGAGTCTCGTGGTCATGAAACATAACGCCGAGGTGCAGGAGTCGCGCCACGACGGGCTCAAGTGGGCGGTTGTCGTCATTCTGTTGGTTCTGGCCGTGGTCGGCAATACGTACTTTGCCGACATGGCGATACTTTATCGTGTGCTCGGTGTCGTCGCGCTCAGCGTGGTGGCGGCGCTGGTGGCATTGACCACCGCGAAGGGTCGCGAGCTGCTCGAGTTGGCGCGCAATGCGAAGAAGGAGATTCAGCGCGTTGTCTGGCCGACTCGTCCCGAAACCATTCAGACGACCGCCATCGTGCTGGTTGCTGTCCTGGTGGTGGGGCTGGTGTTGTGGCTCATCGACACGCTTCTTGGCTGGGCGATGTCCGGCGTCATTGGTTAGGAGTCCGCATGTCCAAGCGTTGGTACGTCGTACACGCCTATTCCGGCTTCGAGAAGCATGTCATGCGCTCGCTCACCGAGCGCGTGAAGCTGTATGGCATGGAGGACCTCTTTGGCGAGATCCTGGTGCCGACCGAAGAAGTCGTCGAAGTGCGTGACGGCAAGCGCCGCAAGAGCGAGCGCAAGTTCTATCCCGGCTATGTGCTGGTCGAGATGGAAATGGCCGATGAGACTTGGCATCTGGTCAATGAGACCCCGCGTGTCATGGGGTTCATCGGCGGTACCAAGGAGAAGCCGGCACCGATCACACAGCGTGAGGCGGACGCCATTCTCAGTCACGTCAGGGAAGGCACCGAACAGCCGCGGCCCAAGACCATGTTCGAGCCGGGGCAGTCGGTGCGCGTCATCGACGGGCCTTTCGCCGATTTCAATGGCGTGGTCGAGGAAGTCAACTACGACAAGAGCCGCTTGCAGGTCAGCGTGTTGATTTTCGGCCGTTCCACGCCTGTCGAATTGGAGTTCGCTCAGGTCGAGAAAGAGTGACCCGAGCATGAATGTGGCGGCCGCCGAAGTGGCCGCTTAACCCGGGGAGCCGCAAGGCGCTACTACCCAACTGGAGTCAATCATGGCCAAGAAAGTACAGGCTTACATCAAGCTGCAGGTTGCAGCTGGTAAGGCCAACCCGAGCCCCCCCGTGGGCCCCGCGCTGGGTCAGCACGGCGTCAATATCATGGAATTCTGCAAGGCCTTCAACGCCGAAACGCAGAACCTTGAGCCGGGGCTGCCGACGCCGGTTGTCATTACCGTGTATTCCGACCGCAGCTTCACCTTCGTCACCAAGACCCCGCCCGCGGCGGTCCTGCTGAAGAAGGCGGCTGGTATCAAGTCCGGCTCTGGCGAGCCGAACAAGAACAAGGTCGGTACCGTGACCCGCGAGCAGCTCGAAGAGATTGCCCAGGCCAAGGAGCCGGATCTGACAGCTGCCGATCTCGACGCCGCGGTGCGTACCATTGCTGGTAGCGCCCGTAGCATGGGCCTGAACGTGGAGGGTCTCTGATCATGGCTAAGCTGACCAAGCGTGCAAAGCTGTTCCGTGAAAAGGTCGACCCGAACAAGGCGTACAGCCTGAACGAGGCCGTCGATCTGCTTTCCGAACTGTCTACTGTGAAGTTCAAGGAATCCGTCGACGTCGCCATCAATCTGGGTGTCGATCCGCGTAAATCCGACCAGGTCGTGCGTGGCGCCACCGTCATGCCCAATGGCACTGGCAAGGACGTGCGTGTTGCCGTCTTCACCCAGGGCGCCAACGCCGACGCTGCCAAGGAAGCCGGTGCCGATATCATCGGCATGGACGACCTGGCCGAGCAGGTCAAGAAAGGCCAGCTCGACTTCGACGTGGTCATCGCCTCGCCGGACGCCATGCGTGTCGTCGGCCAACTGGGCCAGATTCTCGGTCCGCGTGGCCTGATGCCGAACCCCAAGGTCGGCACCGTGACGCCTGACGTCGCCACGGCGGTCAAGAACGCCAAGGCCGGCCAGGTGCGCTTCCGTACCGACAAGAACGGCATCATCCACACCACGCTGGGCAAGGTCGACTTCGACGCCTCCGCTATTCAGGGCAACCTGGAAGCGCTGATCGCCGACCTGAAGAAGCTCAAGCCGAGCACGTCCAAGGGTGTGTATTTCAAGAAGATCTCCCTGTCCACCACCATGGGCCCGGGCGTGACAGTCGACCATTCCGCGCTGGTCTGAATCGCGGAACGTAAAAGGCAAGTAACTTTGCGGTCCCCGTGCGTTGTTTCGACAAGAGCCGGCGGGGCACCGTCAAAGACCGCAGGTGCCGCCTTCACGCGAGGCGGCTTAATCATCCCCGGGAGGGAGGCCTGCGCAGATGGTGTGGCCGCCAGATGTCTGGTGAGCACCATCACCCAGGACCCCTGCCGTTTGCGGTGGGGGAGATGGTAACCACCGGAATGCTCTTGTGAGGTTCCGGCACGAAGGAGTGATCACTGTGCCACTAGCACTCGAAGGCAAGAAAGCGATTGTTGCCGAGGTCAGTGAAGCGGCCAAGGATGCTCTCTCCGTCGTTGTTGCCGATTCTCGTGGTGTCTCGGTCGATAAGATGACCGACCTGCGCAAGCAGGCTCGCGAGAATGGCGTGCAGATCCGTGTTGTGCGCAACACCCTGGCACGCCGCGCCCTGGAGGGCACTCAGTGGGAGTGCCTGAATGAAAGCTTCGTGGGTCCGACTCTGTTGGCCTTCTCCACCGATCATCCGGGCGCCGCTGCCCGTTTGTTCAAGGAGTTCGGCAAGACGGAGAAGGAATTCGAAGTCAAGGCGCTGGCTTACGAAGGCGAGTTCATCCCGGCAAGCGACCTGGATCGACTGGCAACCCTGCCGACTCATGACGAGGCCATCGCCAAGCTGATGTCCGTCATGAAGGAAGCGTCCGCTGGCAAGCTGGTTCGTACACTTGCCGCGCTGCGTGACCAGAAGCAGGAAGAAGCTGCCTGAGCGACGCGCCCAGGCCCGTCATGCGAATCGAACATTGAATCATCGAGTCGTCGGACTACCGAGACTCCCGCAAAGTTAGGAACGTGAAAATGGCACTGACCAAAGAAGACATCATCAACGCCGTCGCTGACATGTCCGTGATGGAAGTCGTCGAGCTGATCGAGGCGATGGAAGAGAAGTTCGGCGTGTCCGCCGCTGCCGCTGTCGTGGCCGGCCCGGGTGCTGGTGGCGAAGGCGAAGCCGCTGAAGAGCAGACCGAGTTCGACCTGGTGCTGACTGGCGCCGGCGAGAAGAAGGTCAACGTCATCAAGGCCGTCCGCGAGATCACCGGTCTGGGCCTGAAGGAAGCCAAGGGCGCCGTCGACGGTGTGCCGGCTACCCTGAAAGAAGGCATGTCCAAGGAAGATGCCGAAGAAGCCAAGACCAAGCTGGAAGAAGCCGGCGCGTCCGTGGAGCTCAAGTAACCCTTGTGCCTATGGCTTCACGCGCGGCGTAAGCTTGTACGGCTGGTGGCGGTACACCCGCTGCCGGCCTTTTTCTGTTGTCGCTAGCCGGTAGCCCTTAAGGGCGCCGGTTGGCCGAATTCCGATGGCGAGCCTCTTCCGGGGGCTCGCCGTCAGCGCCTGACGGAGCCGACCCCGTCGGGTGGCGCCGACACGCATCGGTCACCCATGGTGAACAAGCTGGGGAATACAGATGGCTTACTCATACACTGAGAAAAAACGCATCCGCAAGGATTTCGGCAAACTGCCCCAAGTGATGGATGTGCCTTACCTGCTGGCCATCCAGCTTGATTCCTATTACGACTTTCTCCAGCAGGATCGCTCACCTGAAGAACGTCTCGACGTCGGCCTGCATGCCGCCTTCCGCTCGGTCTTCCCGATCGAGAGCTTTTCCGGCAACGCCGCTCTGGAATACGTCAGCTACCGTTTTGGCACGCCGGCGTTCGACGTCAAGGAATGTCAACTGCGTGGCGTCACCTACTCGGCTCCCTTGCGTGTCAAGGTTCGCCTGATCATCTACGACAAGGATTCGTCGAACAAGGCGATCAAGGACATCAAGGAGCAGGAAGTCTACATGGGGGAAATCCCCCTGATGACTGAGAACGGTACCTTCGTCATCAACGGTACCGAGCGCGTCATCGTCTCGCAGCTGCACCGCAGCCCGGGTGTATTCTTCGACCATGACAAGGGCAAGAGCCACTCGTCCGGCAAGCTGCTGTATTCCGCCCGAGTCATTCCCTATCGTGGCTCCTGGCTGGACTTCGAGTTCGATCCCAAGGACAACGTCTTCGTGCGTATTGACCGTCGTCGCAAGCTGCCGGCGACCGTGTTGATGCGTGCGCTGGGCATGAGCGCCGAGGAGATCCTCGACGAGTTCTTCGAGACCAGCACCTTCCACATCGAGAAGTCCGGCTTCTCCGTGGATCTGGTGCCGTCACGCCTGCGTGGCGAAACCGCGACCTTCGACATCAAGGATGGTGACGGCAATGTCATCGTCGAAGAAGGCCGCCGCATTACCCAGAAGCACATTCGCCAGCTCGAGAAGACTGGGCTGGAGCGCCTCGAAGTGCCGATGGATTACCTGTTCGGCAAGACTCTGGCGAAGGATCAGATCAACCCGAACACGGGCGAGCTGATCTGTCCGTGCAACGCCGCGATCACGCCCGAGTTGCTGGAAGGTCTGGGGCAGGCCGGCATCACCACCATCGAGACGCTCTATACCAACGATCTCGATTGCGGTCCCTTCATCTCCGATACGCTCAGGCTGGATACTACCGGTTCCCAGCTCGAGGCGCTGGTCGAGATCTATCGCATGATGCGCCCCGGCGAGCCGCCCACCAAGGAGGCCGCCGAGACGCTGTTCAACAACCTGTTCTTCACCGAGGACCGCTACGACCTCTCTGGCGTCGGTCGCATGAAGTTCAATCGGCGCCTGCGTCGCGATTCCGACACCGGTTCCGGGGTGCTCGATCAGCGCGATATCCTCGATGTGCTGGGCGAATTGATCAGCATCCGTAACGGCTTCGGTGATGTCGATGACATCGACCACCTGGGCAACCGCCGCATTCGCTGTGTTGGTGAGATGGCCGAGAACCAGTTCCGCGTCGGCCTAGTGCGGGTCGAGCGTGCGGTCAAGGAGCGCCTCTCCATGGCCGAGAGCGAAGGCCTGATGCCGCAGGACCTGATCAACGCCAAGCCGGTCGCGGCGGCGGTCAAGGAGTTCTTCGGTTCCAGCCAGCTCTCGCAGTTCATGGACCAGAACAACCCGCTGTCCGAGGTGACCCACAAGCGTCGTGTCTCCGCCCTCGGCCCGGGCGGCCTGACCCGCGAGCGGGCCGGCTTCGAGGTACGCGACGTGCACGCGACCCACTATGGTCGCCTGTGCCCGATCGAAACGCCGGAAGGCCCGAACATCGGCCTGATCAACTCCCTGGCCACCTACAGCCATACCAACAGCTATGGCTTCCTCGAGACGCCGTATCGCAAGGTGACGGATGGTCTGGTGACCGATGATGTGGTTCACCTCTCGGCCATCGAGGAAGGTGACTTCGTTATCGCCCAGGCCTCGGCGACCGTGGATGAGGCCAATCGCCTGGTCGACGACCTGGTGCAGGTCCGTCACAAGGGCGAGACGACCTTCATGCGTCCCGAGCAGGTCACCCTGATGGACGTCTCTCCGCGCCAGGTGGTTTCCGTGGCGGCGGCGCTGATTCCCTTCCTCGAGCACGATGACGCCAACCGTGCCTTGATGGGGGCGAACATGCAGCGTCAGGCCGTGCCGACCCTGCGTGCCGAAAAGCCGCTGGTGGGTACTGGCATGGAGCGCTTCGTGGCCCGTGACTCCGGCGTTTGCGCCGTGGCGCGTCGCGGCGGGGTGATCGACTCGGTCGACGCCAAGCGTATCGTGGTGCGCGTCAACGAGGACGAGATCATCGGCGGCGAGGCCGGCGTCGATATCTACAACCTGACCAAGTACCTGCGTTCCAACCAGAATACGTGTCAGAACCAGCGTCCGATCGTGCATACAGGGGATTCGGTGGCACGTGGCGATATCCTGGCCGACGGTCCGTCCGTCGACATGGGCGACCTGGCGCTTGGCCAGAACATGCGCATCGCCTTCATGCCGTGGAACGGCTACAACTTCGAGGACTCCATCCTGCTCTCCGAGCGGGCCGTCCAGGAGGACCGTTTCACGTCCATCCACATCCAGGAGCTGACCTGCGTCTCCCGCGATACCAAGCTGGGTGCCGAGGAGATCTCCTCGGATATTCCCAATGTCGGTGAGTCCGCGCTGTCCAAGCTGGATGAGGCCGGTGTCGTCTATATCGGGGCCGAGGTCGGCCCGGGGGATATCCTGGTCGGCAAGGTCACGCCCAAGGGCGAGACCCAGCTGACGCCGGAAGAAAAGCTGCTGCGTGCGATCTTCGGCGAGAAGGCGTCTGACGTGAAGGACACCTCACTGCGCGCGCCGACCGGCATGAAGGGCACGGTTATCGACGTTCAGGTGTTCACCCGCGATGGCGTGGAGAAGGATTCCCGTGCGCTCGCCATCGAGCAGATGCAGCTTGATGAAGTGCGCAAGGATCTCCAGGAGACCTATCGCATCGCCGAGGATGCCACCTTCGAGCGCCTTAAGCGGACCCTGTCCGGTCAGGCCGTCAACGGTGGGCCCAAGCTCAAGAAGGGCGACGTGCTCTCCGACGAGTACCTCGAGGAGCTGCCGCGTCAGCAGTGGTTCAAGCTGCGCATGCAGGATGAGTCGCTCAACGAACTGCTGGCTCAGGCCGACGAGCAGCTCGAGACTCGTCGCAAGGAGATGGACGAGCGTTTCGAGGACAAGAAGCGCAAGCTCACTCAGGGCGACGACCTGGCGCCGGGTGTGCTGAAGATCGTCAAGGTCTACCTGGCCGTGAAGCGCCGCATGCAGCCGGGTGACAAGATGGCGGGTCGTCACGGCAACAAGGGTGTCATCTCGGCCATCATGCCGATCGAAGACATGCCGTTCGATGACAACGGCGAGTCCATCGACCTGATTCTCAACCCGCTGGGTGTGCCGTCACGGATGAACGTCGGCCAGATTCTCGAGACGCACCTGGGTATGGCGGCACGAGGTCTCGGCGTCAGGATCGAGCAGATGTTGCGTGACGCTCGTGACCAGCAGGTCGGTGAGATCCGTGAGTTCCTGGGGCAGGTCTACAATACTGCCAGTAGCACCCGGGTCGAGGAGCTGGATTCGCTGTCCGATGACGAAGTCATCGCACTGGCGAAGAACCTCAAGGCGGGCGTGCCCATGGCCACGCCGGTCTTCGATGGTGCCCGCGAGCACGAAATCAAGCACCTGCTGGACCTGGGCGGTCTGCCGGAGTCCGGTCAGATGACGCTCTACGATGGCCGGACCGGCGAAGCCTTCGATCGACCGGTCACCGTGGGCTACATGTACATGCTCAAGCTCAACCACCTGGTGGATGACAAGATGCATGCGCGCTCCACCGGTTCCTACTCGCTGGTCACCCAGCAGCCACTGGGCGGTAAGGCCCAGTTCGGCGGCCAGCGTTTCGGGGAGATGGAGGTCTGGGCCCTGGAGGCCTACGGCGCGGCCTACACGCTCCAGGAGATGCTCACCGTCAAGTCCGATGATGTGGAAGGGCGGACCAAGATGTACAAGAGCATCGTGGATGGCGACCATGCCATGCAGGCGGGCATGCCGGAATCCTTCAACGTATTGGTGAAGGAAATCCGCTCGCTGGGCATCGACATCGAACTGGAGAGCTGAGGCTGCCGTAACGGCGCTTCGCAGTATGACGGTCCGCGGGGGCGTGCGCGCCCCCGCCCATGACAACTCCGCAACGGAGCCGACCCATGAAAGATTTGGTGAAAGTCCTCAAATCGCAGTCTCAGTCCGACGAGTTCGACGCGATCAAGATTACCCTGGCATCGCCGGACATGATCCGCAGCTGGTCCTTCGGCGAGGTCAAGAAGCCCGAAACGATCAACTACCGTACCTTCAAGCCGGAACGTGATGGCCTGTTCTGTGCCAAGATCTTCGGTCCGGTGAAGGATTACGAGTGCCTGTGCGGCAAGTACAAGCGCATGAAGCACCGTGGCATCATCTGCGAGAAGTGCGGCGTCGAGGTCACCAAGGCCGCCGTGCGTCGTGAGCGGATGGGCCATATCGAGCTGGCGAGCCCCGTCGCTCACATCTGGTTCTTGAAGTCACTGCCGTCGCGTATCGGCATGTTCCTCGACATGACCCTGCGCGACATCGAGCGCGTGCTCTATTTCGAGAGCTTCATGGTCGTCGATCCGGGCATGACCACTCTCGAGCGCGGCCAGCTGCTCAATGACGAGCAGTATTTCGAGGCCCTCGAAGAGTTCGGCGACGACTTCGACGCCCGCATGGGGGCCGAGGCGGTGCAGGCCATGCTCAAGGACATCGATCTCGAGGAAGAGATCGAGCGTCTGCGCGAGGAAATTCCGCAGACCAATTCCGAGACCAAGATCAAGAAGCTCTCCAAGCGCCTCAAGCTGCTGGAAGCTTTCCAGGGATCCGGCAACGATCCGGCCTGGATGATCATGGAAGTACTGCCGGTGCTGCCGCCGGACCTGCGTCCGCTGGTGCCGCTGGACGGTGGTCGTTTCGCGACCTCGGATCTCAACGATCTCTACCGTCGCGTGATCAACCGCAACAACCGCCTCAAGCGTCTGCTCGACCTCAATGCGCCGGACATCATCGTGCGCAACGAGAAGCGCATGCTGCAGGAAGCGGTCGATGCGCTGCTCGACAACGGTCGTCGCGGTCGTGCCATCACCGGTTCCAACAAGCGTCCGTTGAAGTCGCTGGCCGACATGATCAAGGGCAAGCAGGGGCGTTTCCGCCAGAACCTGCTCGGCAAGCGTGTCGACTATTCCGGCCGCTCGGTGATCACCGTGGGGCCGACCCTGCGTCTGCACCAGTGCGGCTTGCCGAAGAAGATGGCGCTGGAGCTGTTCAAGCCGTTCATCTATTCCAAGCTGCAGCACAACGGCCAGGCGTCCACTATCAAGGCCGCCAAGAAGATGGTCGAGCGCGAGCTGCCCGAGGTCTGGGACATTCTCGCCGAGGTCATCCGCGAGCATCCGGTGCTGCTCAACCGGGCGCCGACCTTGCACCGTCTCGGCATCCAGGCCTTCGAGCCGCTGTTGATCGAAGGCAAGGCGATCCAGCTGCACCCGCTGGTCTGTGCCGCCTACAACGCTGACTTCGACGGTGACCAGATGGCGGTTCACGTGCCGCTGACCCTGGAAGCCCAGCTCGAGTCGCGGGCGCTGATGATGGCCACCAACAACGTGCTGTCACCGGCCAACGGCGAGCCGATCATCGTGCCGTCCCAGGACGTGGTGTTGGGTCTCTACTACATGACCCGCGAGCGCATCAACGCCAAGGGCGAGGGGATGGTGTTCTCCGGCCTGGATGAGGTCGAGCGTGCGTTCGGGACCCAGAGCGTTTCTCTGCATGCCCGCGTCAAGGTGCGCCTCGACGAGATCATCATCGAGGAAGAGGGCGGCGAGAAGACCTACAGCCGCAAGCTCTACGACACCACCGTGGGTCGTGCGCTGCTGTACCGTATCCTGCCGGAGGGTGCGCCTTTCTCGCTGGTCGACCAGCCGATGAAGAAGAAGGCCATCTCGAAGCTGATCAACGAGGTCTATCGTCGTGCCGGCCTGAAGTCCGCGGTGATCTTCGCCGACCAGTTGATGTATACCGGCTTCCGTATGGCCACCTGGTCCGGTGCCTCGATCGGCGTCAATGACTTCGTCATCCCGGATGCCAAGGCCGAGATCGTCGAGGGCGCCGAGGAAGAGGTCAAGGAAATCGAGGACCAGTTCTCCTCCGGTCTGGTGACCGCAGGCGAGAAGTACAACAAGGTCATCGATATCTGGGCGCGGGCCAACGACCAGGTCGCCAAGGCGATGATGGCCGGTATCTCCAAGGAGAACGTGATCGACCGCGAGGGTAACGAGGTCGAGCAGGACTCCTTCAATAGCGTCTTCATCATGGCTGACTCTGGCGCCCGTGGTAGCGCGGCGCAGATTCGCCAGCTGGCCGGCATGCGTGGCCTGATGGCCAAGCCGGATGGATCGATCATCGAAACACCGATCGTCGCCAACTTCCGTGAAGGCCTGAACGTCCTGCAGTACTTCATCTCGACCCACGGGGCGCGTAAGGGTCTGGCGGATACGGCGTTGAAGACCGCCAACTCCGGTTACCTGACCCGTCGCCTGGTCGATGTGGCGCAGGACATGGTCATCACCGAGACTGACTGTGGGACCGAGAACGGCCTGACCCTGCACCCGGTCATCGAAGGCGGTGACATCATCGTCTCGCTGGCACAGCGTGTGCTGGGCCGCGTGGTCGCTCAGGACGTCGTTGACCCGAATACCGAAGAATTGCTGATTCCGCGTGGCACCCTGCTCGACGAGAAGTGGTGCGCCGAACTCGACACCATGGGTGTCGACGAGATCGTGGTGCGCAGCGCCATCACCTGCCAGACGCCGCATGGCGTGTGCTCGTCCTGCTATGGTCGTGATCTGGCGCGGGGCCACCAGGTCAATGTCGGTGAGTCGGTGGGTGTCATCGCCGCTCAGTCGATCGGCGAGCCGGGTACCCAGCTGACCATGCGGACCTTCCACATCGGTGGTGCGGCCTCTCGTGCCTCCGCGGTGGACAGCGTTCAGGTCAAGCATGGCGGCAAGGCGCGACTGCACAACATCAAGTACGTCGAGCGTGCCGATGGCAAGCTGGTCGTGGTCTCGCGCTCCAGTGCCCTGGCCGTTGCCGATGGGCATGGTCGCGAACGCGAGTACTACAAGCTGCCCTATGGTGCCGAGCTGTCGGTCAAGGACGGCGACGAGGTCGAGGCCGGCCAGGCCGTGGCCAAGTGGGATCCGCACACCCACCCGATCGTCGCCGAGGCTGCAGGTCAGGTGCAGTACGCCGATATGGACGAGGGCGTCACCATCCACCGTAGTGTGGACGAGATGACCGGCCTGTCCTCCATCGAGGTCATCGAATCGGCGGCACGTCCGATGGCTGGCCGCGACAAGCGCCCGATGATCCTGCTCGCCGACGAAGCCGGCAAGCCGGTGACGGTGAGCGGCACCGATACCCCGGTACAGTACCTGCTGCCCGGCAAGGCGGTGGTGACCGTGGACAACGGCACGCACATCGGTGTCGGTGAGGTCGTGGCCCGTATCCCGGTCGAGGCGACCGGTAACAAGGACATCACGGGTGGTCTGCCGCGCGTTGCCGACCTGTTCGAGGCACGCAAGCCCAAGGAATCGGCGATCCTCGCTGAAATCAGTGGCGTGATCAGCTTCGGCAAGGAGACCAAGGGCAAGCGTCGCTTGACGATCACGCCTGCGGATGGCGATCCGTTCGAGATGCTGATTCCGAAATGGCGCCAGATCGCGGTCTTCGAAGGTGAGACCGTCGAGAAGGGCGAGGTGATCTCCGACGGCCCGAGCAACCCGCACGACATCCTGCGTCTGCTGGGCATCGCCGAGTTGGCCAAGTACATCACCGCCGAGGTGCAGGATGTCTATCGTCTGCAAGGCGTGGGCATCAACGACAAGCACATCGAAGTGATCGTGCGTCAGATGCTGCGCAAGGTGGAGATCACGGACGCTGGCGATTCCGAGTTCATCCCCGGCGATCAGGCCGAACTGGTGCGTGTGCTCGAAGAGAATGCCCGCCTGGTGAACGAGGACAAGTTCCCGGCCAAGTACCAGCGTCTGCTGCTGGGCATCACCAAGGCCAGCCTGGCCACCGAGTCGTTCATCTCTGCGGCCTCCTTCCAGGAGACCACGCGAGTGCTGACCGAGGCGGCGGTTACTGGCAAGCGCGATTACCTGCGTGGCCTGAAGGAGAACGTGGTGGTGGGTCGCTTGATCCCGGCCGGTACTGGCTTGACGCACCACGCCGAGCGTCGTCGCAAGCGGGAGGATACCGAGCGCATGCTCCATCCGTCCGCCCAGGACGTCGAGCAGGAACTGGGCGCCCAGCTCACTGCCCTGGATTCGGACGACGACGATATCTGATGCAACCACTGGCGTGGCGCCCGGGTGACGGGCGCCACGCTTGACGGATGGTGGCATCAGCCATTAGAATGCGCAGCCTTTAACAGTGGGGCGGGTGCGCTCGCACCATTGATAAAGTGCGCTAGACAGGAAGCGAACGGCTACTCGCTTCCGCCAAGGCAACCCATTTGGAGCAATAAATGGCAACGATCAATCAGCTCGTGCGCAAGCCGCGCAAGCGTCAGCCCGCCAAGAGCGACGTGCCGGCGCTGCAGGCGTGCCCGCAGAAGCGCGGCGTTTGCACCCGCGTTTACACTACCACCCCGAAGAAGCCGAACTCGGCCCTGCGTAAGGTTTGCCGTGTGCGCCTGACCAACGGCTATGAAGTGGCTTCCTACATCGGCGGTGAAGGCCACAACCTCCAGGAGCACTCCGTGGTCCTGATTCGTGGCGGCCGGGTCAAGGACCTTCCGGGTGTCCGTTACCACACGGTGCGCGGTGCTCTGGATACCTCCGGCGTTCAGAATCGTAAGCAGGGCCGTTCCAAGTACGGCACCAAGCGTCCGAAGGCCTGATCGAGGTATTCGACGTAGCGGCTACGGCCACCGAAATATCATAGTCACGGTCTGATAAGAGTAAGGTCGAGCGCCATGGGCAGTCTCGGGTTTACCTGAAGGACCCTTCGAACGAGGGCTTATCATGCCTAGAAGAAGAGTTGCGGCCAAGCGCGAAATCCTGCCGGATCCGAAGTTCGGAAGCGAGCGCCTGGCGAAGTTCATGAACCACCTGATGATCAGCGGCAAGAAGTCCGTAGCTGAGCGTATCGTCTATGGTGCGCTGGACAGGGTTGCCGAGCGTAGCAAGGAAGAGCCGCTGGAGATCTTCGACAAGGCGCTGGAAACCATCCAGCCCATGGTCGAGGTCAAGTCTCGTCGTGTCGGCGGGGCGACCTATCAGGTGCCGGTCGAAGTGCGCCCGTCCCGCCGTCAGGCGCTGGCCATGCGCTGGATGGTGGACGCCGCTCGCCGCCGTGGCGAGAAGACCATGGAGCAGCGTCTGGCTGGCGAGATGCTGGATGCCGCAGAAGGCAAGGGTTCGGCCGTCAAGAAGCGTGAAGACGTGCATCGTATGGCAGAGGCTAACAAGGCCTTCTCTCATTACCGGTTCTAAGTTCAACGCTTCTAAACCGCATCGCCAACCAACGGGAGTTACATCGTGGCTCGCAAGACTCCGCTCAAGCGTTACCGCAACATCGGTATCGTAGCCCACGTCGACGCCGGTAAGACGACTACTACCGAGCGTGTCCTGTTCTACACTGGCCTTTCTCACAAGGTCGGCGAAGTCCATGATGGCGCTGCCACCATGGACTGGATGCAGCAGGAGCAGGAGCGTGGTATCACCATCACCTCCGCGGCGACCACCTGCTTCTGGCAGGGCATGGACAAGCAGTTCGATGAGCATCGCATCAACATCATCGATACCCCGGGACACGTTGACTTCACCATCGAAGTGGAACGTTCCCTGCGCGTGCTCGACGGCGCGGTCGTGGTGCTGTGCGGCAGCTCCGGCGTGCAGCCTCAGACCGAGACCGTCTGGCGCCAGGCCAACAAGTACGAAGTGCCGCGCATGGTGTTCGTCAACAAGATGGACCGCGCCGGCGCTGACTACTTCATGGTGATCGACCAGCTCAAGAGCAAGCTGGGTGCCAATGTCGTGCCGATCCAGATCAACTGGGGCGCCGAGGACGACTTCAAGGGCGTTATCGATCTCATTCGCATGAAGGCCATCCAGTGGGATGAAGACAACTTCGGGATGAACTACGTCCTGGTTGATATTCCCGCCGAGCTGGAAGAGACCGCTCAGAAGTATCGTGAGCAGATGGTTGAATCCGCCGCCGAGGCCTCCGAAGAGTTGATGGACAAGTACCTCGAGGAAGGCGACCTTTCCGAGGAAGACATCAAGGCCGGTCTGCGTCGTCGTACCCTCGATAACGAGATCGTGCTGGTTACCTGTGGCTCCGCGTTCAAGAACAAGGGCGTGCAGGCGGTTCTGGATGGCGTGATCGAGTACATGCCGTCTCCGACCGAGGTCAAGGCCATCGAAGGTGAGCTGGACGACAAGGACGGTACTGTCGCGACCCGTGAGGCCGACGACAATGCGCCTTTCGCGGCGCTGGCCTTCAAGATCGCCACCGATCCCTTCGTCGGTACCCTGACCTTCATTCGTGTCTACTCCGGCATGTTGAAGTCGGGCGACAGCGTTTATAACTCCGTCAAGGAGAAGAAAGAGCGCGTCGGGCGTATCGTGCAGATGCACTCCAACTCCCGCGAGGAGATCAAGGAAGTGCTGGCCGGCGATATCGCCGCTTGTATCGGGCTCAAGGACGTCACCACCGGTGATACGCTATGCGACCTGAACGACAAGATCGTGCTGGAGCGCATGGAATTCCCGGATCCGGTGATCTCCGTGGCTGTCGAGCCGAAGTCCAAGCCTGACCAGGAAAAGATGGGTACGGCGCTGGGCAAGCTGGCTCAAGAAGACCCGTCCTTCCAGGTCAAGACCGACGAAGAGACCGGGCAGACCATCATCTCCGGGATGGGCGAGCTGCACCTGGACATCATCGTTGACCGCCTGCGTCGTGAGTTCAAGGTGGATGCCAACATCGGCAAGCCGCAGGTGGCCTACCGCGAGACCATCCGTCAGAGTGTCGAGCAGGAAGGCAAGTTCGTCCGTCAGTCCGGTGGTCGCGGCCAGTACGGTCATGTGCATCTGCGCATCGAGCCGTTGACGGCCGAGGACAAGGGCGACGACGAAGACATGCACTTCAAGTTCGCTTCTGAAATCGTCGGCGGCGTGGTTCCGAAGGAATACGTGCCTGCTGTCGAGAAGGGGGCCTATGAGCAGCTCCAGAACGGTGTCATCGCGGGCTACCCGATGATTGACGTCAAGGTTACGCTGTTCGACGGTTCCTACCATGACGTGGACTCGAACGAGACCGCGTTCAAGGTCGCCTCTTCCATGGCGATCAAGGAAGGCGCACCCAAGGCCAAGGCTGTGCTGCTCGAGCCGGTGATGAAGGTCGAAGTCGTGACACCCGAGGAGTTCATGGGGGATGTCATGGGCGACCTGAACCGCCGTCGAGGCCTGGTCCAGGGGATGGATGACACTCCCGCCGGGAAGGTCATTCGTGCCACCGTTCCGCTGGCTGAGATGTTCGGTTATGCAACCGATCTGCGCTCTCAAAGCCAGGGCCGCGCAAGCTACACCATGGAGTTTGCGGATTACGAAGAGGCGCCGTCCAGCGTCGTTGCAGCCGTCATCAATCAGAACGGTTAACCGTTAGCTAACGTAAAGAGGTCATAGCAGTGGCTAAGGAAAAATTCGAACGTTCCAAACCGCACGTCAACGTCGGCACCATCGGTCACGTCGACCACGGCAAGACCACGCTGACTGCGGCCCTGACTCGTGTGTCTGCGGAAGTCTTCGGCGGTGATGCCCGCGCGTTCGACTCCATCGACAACGCACCGGAAGAGCGCGAGCGCGGTATCACCATCGCCACCGCTCACGTCGAGTACCAGTCCGAAGAGCGTCACTATGCTCACGTCGACTGCCCGGGACACGCCGACTACGTCAAGAACATGATCACCGGTGCCGCCCAGATGGACGGCGCTATCCTGGTCTGTTCCGCTGCCGACGGCCCCATGCCGCAGACTCGCGAGCACATCCTGCTGTCTCGCCAGGTCGGCGTGCCGAACATCGTCGTGTTCCTGAACAAGGCCGACATGGTCGACGACGAAGAGCTGCTCGAGCTGGTCGAGATGGAAGTCCGTGAACTGCTCAGCGAGTACGACTTCCCGGGCGACGACTGCCCGATCATCACCGGTTCTGCCCTGATGGCGCTGGAAGGCAAGGATGACAACGGCATGGGTACCACCGCCGTTGCCAACCTGATCAAGGCCCTGGATGCTTACATCCCGGAGCCGGAGCGTGCCATCGATCAGCCGTTCCTGATGCCGATCGAGGACGTCTTCTCTATCTCTGGTCGTGGTACCGTGGTGACAGGTCGTGTCGAGCGCGGCATCGTCAAGGCTGGCGAAGAAGTCGAGATCGTCGGTATCAAGGACACCGCCAAAACCACCGTTACGGGTGTCGAGATGTTCCGTAAGCTGCTCGACGAAGGTCGTGCCGGCGAGAACATCGGTGCCCTGCTGCGTGGCACCAAGCGTGACGACGTCGAGCGTGGTCAGGTCCTGGCCAAGCCGGGCACCATCACCCCGCACACCAAGTTCGAGGCTGAGGTCTACGTGCTGTCCAAGGACGAGGGTGGTCGTCACACTCCGTTCTTCAAGGGCTATCGTCCGCAGTTCTACTTCCGTACCACCGACATCACCGGTACCTGTGAACTGCCGGAAGGCGTCGAAATGGTCATGCCGGGCGACAACGTCAAGATGGTTGTCAGCTTGATTGCCCCGGTCGCCATGGATGACGGCCTGCGCTTCGCCGTTCGTGAAGGCGGTCGTACCGTCGGCGCTGGCGTCGTGGCCAAGATCATCGAGTAAGCGATACGCGACTCGACCGATCGAAGGGGGCTCCGAAAGGAGCCCCCTTTCTGCGCACCGTGATGAGGGTTTGACTCTCGTTTTTGGTACGCCTATAATGCGCATCCTTTGAATGCGTGGGTTGACGGCTCGCGCCGTCAAGATCCATTGGAGTTTAGGGCAAATGCAGAACCAGAAGATTCGCATTCGGTTGAAGGCTTTCGACCATCGCCTGATCGACCAGTCCGCTGCGGAGATCGTGGATACCGCCAAGCGTACCGGCGCCCAGGTTCGGGGTCCGATTCCTCTGCCGACCAATCGCGAGCGCTATACCGTGCTGATCTCGCCGCACGTGAACAAGGATGCTCGTGATCAGTACGAGATTCGTACGCACAAGCGCGTGCTCGATATTGTCGAGCCGACCGAGAAAACCGTTGATGCCCTGATGAAGCTCGACCTCGCCGCTGGCGTGGACGTGCAGATCAAGCTCGACTGATACCACACTAGACACTCGCGGCCCAGCGTTCCTCACCAGAAATATCGAGGTTCAGCAGCCGCCACGCCGGGATGGCGTCATACAACGTGCTAGTGGAATGCTCTGGAAAGGGCAGCCATAGCGGGTGATAGCCCCGTACACTAAAGGAGACTAAGCATGACTATCGGTTTGGTCGGTAGAAAGGCCGGGATGACCCGTGTCTTTACCGAAGATGGCGCCTCTGTGCCCGTGACCGTTATCGAGGTTGAGCCCAACCGCGTGACACGCGTGAAGTCCGTCGAATCAGACGGTTACGCTGCGGTTCAGGTGACAACCGGCTCCCGCAAGGCCAAGCATCTGTCGAAAGCCCAAGCTGGGGAATTCGCCAAGGCAGGTGTCGAGGCCGGTCGTTCGCTGATGGAGTTCCGCCTGGACGAAGGCGCCGAGGCTCCGGAAGTGGGCGGCGAGCTCACCGTATCCCTCTTCGAAGCTGGTCAGCGCGTCGACGTGACCGGTACCTCCAAGGGTAAGGGTTTTCAAGGTGCTGTGAAGCGCTGGAATTTCCGTACCCAGGACAATAGCCACGGTAACTCCCTGGCCCACCGTGCGCCGGGTTCTATCGGCATGTGCCAGACCCCGGGTCGCGTATTCAAGGGCAAGAAGATGGCCGGTCAGATGGGCAACGCCCGCTGCACCGTGCAGACCCTGGAAGTCGTCCGTGTCGATGCCGAGCGCAACCTGCTGCTGATCAAGGGTGCCGTACCCGGTGCCACCGGCAGCGATGTCATCGTGCGCAGCACCGTCAAAGCAGGCTGAGGGGAGTTAACCGATGAATCTGAATCTCGCAGGCGCCGGTGCCGGCACCGTCGAAGTGTCCGACGCCACCTTCGCCAAAGAATTCAATGAAGCGCTCGTGCATCAGGTCGTCACCGCCTATCTGGCCGGTGGTCGCCAGGGCACACGCGCCCAGAAGAATCGTTCCGACGTGCGTGGCGGCGGCAAGAAGCCGTGGCGCCAGAAGGGCACTGGTCGTGCCCGCGCCGGCACCATTCGCTCGCCGATCTGGCGTGCTGGTGGTGTGACCTTTGCAGCCCGTCCGCAGGATCACGCTCAGAAGGTCAACCGCAAGATGTATCGCGCGGCCATGCGTTCGATCCTGTCCGAGCTGGTTCGCCAGGAGCGCCTGGTGGCTGTCGATGCTTTCGGCGTCGAGAGCCCCAAGACCAAGCAGCTGGCCGCCAAACTGGGCGAGCTGGGTCTGGAAAAGGTGCTGATCGTCACCGAAGAGGTTGACGAAAACCTCTACCTCGCCGCTCGCAACATCCCCAACGTGGATGTCGTGGACGTCGCCGCCGCCGACCCGGTGAGCCTGGTTGCCTTCGACAAGGTGCTGGTCACCGTCTCCGCTCTGCGCAAATTCGAGGAGAAGCTGGCATGAACCAGGAACGTGTATTCAAGGTGCTGCTGGGTCCGCACGTGACCGAGAAGGCCGCCATGGCCGCCGAGCGCAACCAGTACGTGTTCAAGGTGGCGGACGACGCGACCAAGCCCGAGATCAAGGTCGCCGTGCAGGAACTGTTCGGCAAGAAAGTCGACCGTGTTCAGGTGCTGAACATCAAGGGCAAGACCAAGCGCAGCGCGAATGGTCTCGGTCAGCGCAAGGGTTATCGCAAGGCGTACGTGACATTGGCCGCCGGCGAAACGCTTGAAGACTTCTCTGGCGCCGAATAAGGGCAGGAGTACGGATCATGGCAATCGTCAAGACTAAACCCACATCCGCCGGTCGTCGCCACGTCGTCAAGATCGTCGGCGAGGAACTGTACAAGGGCCGCGCCTACGCGCCGTTGCTCGAGAAGCAGTCCAAGTCCGGTGGGCGTAACAACAACGGTCGTATCACTACCCGCCACGTGGGCGGTGGTCACCGTCAGCATTATCGGATCATCGATTTCAAGCGCACCAAGGATGGCGTTCCGGCCATCGTCGAGCGCCTGGAACACGATCCGAACCGCAGCGCCCATATCGCGCTGCTCAAGTACCTGGACGGCGAGCGTCGCTACATCATCGCGCCGCGTGGCGTGAGTGCTGGTGATCGTCTCGAGTCCGGCGTGAATGCGCCGATCAAGAAGGGTAACACCCTGCCGCTGCGCAATATTCCGCTGGGTTCCACCGTGCATTGCATCGAGCTCAAGCCCGGCAAGGGTGCCCAGCTCGCTCGCAGCGCCGGTACCAGCGCGCAGCTGGTCGCTCGCGAAGGCAATTACGCCACCCTGCGTCTGCGCTCCGGCGAGATGCGCAAGGTGCTGGCCGAATGCCGTGCGACCCTGGGTGAAGTCAGCAACACCGAGCACAGCCTGCGTCAGCTTGGCAAAGCCGGTGCGAAGCGCTGGAGAGGTGTGCGCCCGACGGTTCGCGGCGTGGCCATGAACCCGGTGGACCACCCGCATGGTGGTGGTGAAGGCCGCACCAGCGGTGGCCGTCATCCGGTGTCTCCGTGGGGTATCCCCACCAAGGGCCACAAGACCCGCAAGAACAAGCGCACCGACAAGCTGATCATCCGTCGCCGCAAGGCCCGGAAATAAGATCCAACGCCAAGACATCAAGAGGTAACGGCTGTGCCACGTTCACTGAAGAAAGGTCCTTTTATTGACCTTCACCTGTTGAAGAAGGTTGAGGTTGCAGTGGAAAAGAACGACCGCAAACCGATCAAGACCTGGTCGCGTCGTTCCATGATCCTGCCCAACATGGTCGGGCTCACCATTGCAGTCCATAACGGTCGCCAACACGTCCCGGTGCATGTCTCCGAGGAAATGGTTGGCCACAAGCTGGGCGAATTCGCTGCTACCCGCACTTATCGCGGTCATGCGGCGGACAAGAAAGCCAAACGGTAAGCCGAGAGAGGATTAGAGATGGAAGTCACAGCAAAGCTGCGTGGCGCTCGTTTATCCGCCCAGAAGGCCCGTTTGGTGGCTGACCAGGTGCGCGGTAAACCGGTCGCCGAGGCACTCGACCTGCTGACCTTCTCCCCGAAGAAGGCCTCCAAGCTGGTCAAGAAAGTGCTGCAGTCCGCCATCGCGAATGCGGAAGAAAATAACGGCATGGATATCGACGAGCTGCGTGTCTCGACCATCTGCGTCGATGAGGGCATGACGCTCAAGCGCATCCGGCCGCGGGCCAAGGGCCGTGCGGACCGTATCCTGAAGCGCACCTGCCACATCACCGTCAAGGTAGCCGAGAAGTAGGAGTCGACCAGATGGGTCAGAAAGTCAATCCAACAGGCATTCGCCTGGGTATCGTCAAAGACCATACCTCGGTTTGGTATGCCGAGCGCGGCGCCTATGCCGACAAGCTGAACAACGACCTCGAAGTGCGTCGCTTCCTCGAGGAACGGCTGAAGAATGCCTCGGTGAGCAACATCATCATCGAGCGTCCGGCCAACAATGCTCGTATCACTATCCACACCGCGCGTCCGGGGATCGTGATCGGCAAGAAAGGCGAGGATGTCGACAAGCTTCGTCGTGATCTTTCCCAGATGATGGGCGTGCCTGTTCACGTCAACATCGAGGAAGTCCGCAAGCCGGAACTCGATGCCAAGCTCGTCGCGCAGAACATTGCCGGCCAGCTCGAGCGTCGCGTGATGTTCCGTCGTGCCATGAAGCGTTCCGTCCAGAACGCCATGCGCCTGGGCGCCGGCGGTATCAAGGTGCAGCTCTCCGGTCGTCTCGGCGGCGCGGAAATCGCCCGTACCGAGTGGTACCGCGAGGGTCGTGTGCCGCTGCATACCCTGCGTGCGGATATCGACTTCGCCACCTACGAAGCCAAGACCACCTACGGCATCATCGGTGTCAAGGTCTGGATCTTCAAAGGTGAAATCCTCGGGGGCATCGAGGAGGTCCGCGCCAAGGCTAAGCAGTCGCAAGGCGCGCCCTCCAAGAAGAAAGGTTCCAGGTAAGGGGAGAGCGAATCGATGTTACAACCCAAGCGTCTCAAATTCCGCAAGGTGCAGAAGGGCCGTAACCGCGGCCTCGCGCATCGCGGTAACAAGGTAAGCTTCGGCGAGTATGGCCTCAAG
The DNA here is from genome assembly GCF_008274785.1 of Halomonas eurihalina. GTDB lineage: Bacteria > Pseudomonadota > Gammaproteobacteria > Pseudomonadales > Halomonadaceae > Halomonas > Halomonas eurihalina. The sequence goes on along the minus strand of NZ_VTPU01000011.1, from coordinate 108,538 downwards.
GCCACTGGTCGTGGCCGCGTCACCGCCCGTCAGATCGAGGCCGGTCGTCGTGCCATCACGCGTCACGTCAAGCGTGGTGGCAAGATCTGGATCCGGGTCTTCCCTGACAAGCCGATTTCCAAGAAGCCGTTGGAAGTCCGCATGGGTAAGGGTAAGGGCTCCGTCGAGTACTGGGTCGCTCAGATCCAGCCCGGCCGTGTCCTGTACGAGATCGAAGGCGTATCCGAGGAGCTGGCTCGCGAGGCATTTGGCCTGGCCGCACAGAAGTTCCCGGTCTCCACCACCTTTGTGAAACGGACGGTGATGTGATGAAAGCCCAGGAAATTCGCGAGAAGTCAGCCGAGCAGCTCCAGGAGCAGCTCTTCGAACTCCTCCGTGAGCAGTTCAACCTGCGCATGCAGAAGGCCACCGGCCAGCTGAGCCAGACTCATCTGCTCAAGCAGGTTCGTCGGGATATTGCCCGTGTGAAGACTGTGCTCAACGAGAAGGCAGGTGTCTGAGATGGCCGAAGCAAAGAAAGCCCGTACGCTCACCGGTAAGGTGGTGAGCGACAAGATGGACAAATCCATCGTCGTCATGATCGAGCGTCGTGAGCGCCACCCGATCTATGGCAAATATGTCAAGCGCTCCACCAAGCTGCACGCCCACGACGCGACCAACCAGGCCAAGGCCGGTGACACGGTGTCTATCGAGGAGTGCCGTCCGCTGTCCAAGAACAAGTCCTGGACACTGGTCGAGGTCGTCGAACAGGCCAAGGGTTGATCGGCTAACGCCAGTCAAGCCTGCGCAGTCAGATTAGGTTTGGAGAAAACCGATGATTCAGACTCAGACAATGCTGGATGTCGCCGACAACAGCGGGGCGCGCCGGGTGCAGTGCATCAAGGTGCTCGGTGGTTCACACCGCCGTTACGCCCGCGTCGGTGACATCATCAAGGTCACGGTGAAGGAAGCCATTCCGCGCGGCAGGGTCAAGAAAGGCCAGGTCCTCAAGGCGGTTGTGGTTCGCACCCGTAGTGGCGTCCGTCGTAACGACGGCTCGCTGATTCGCTTCGATGGAAATGCGGCGGTTTTGTTGAACAACATCAACGAACAGCCGGTTGGTACCCGGATCTTTGGGCCGGTGACCCGTGAACTTCGTACTGAGAAGTTCATGAAGATCATTTCCTTGGCGCCTGAAGTGCTGTAAGGAGCGAGGCGGATATGCAAAAGATCAAACGTGACGACCAAGTGATCGTCATCGCCGGCAAGGACAAGGGCAAGCGTGGCACGGTCAAGCGCGTCCTCAAGGACGAGCGCTATGTGGTGTCCGGTGTGAACATGATCAAGCGTCACACCAAGCCTAATCCTATGGCGGGAAATCAGGGCGGTATCGTCGAGCGCGAGGCTCCGATTCACGCGTCCAACGTTGCCATCTTCAACCAGGAGACCGGTAAAGCGGATCGCGTCGGCTTCCAGGTTCAGGAAGACGGTACCAAGGTACGTATCTACAAGTCGACGCAAGCGCAGATCGACGCTTAACGCGAGTCGGGTAGCAAAATGGCGAACTTGAAAGAACGTTATCAAAACGAGGTGGCAGCTCAGCTGCGAGAGCAGTTCAGCTACGCCAACGTGATGCAGGTGCCCCGGATCACCAAGGTGACTCTGAACATGGGCATCGGCGACGCGATCAGCGACAAGAAGCTGATCGATAACGCCATCGGCGACCTGGAGAAGCTGTCCGGTCAGAAGCCGCTGGTGACCAAGGCGCGCAAGTCCATCGCGGGCTTCAAGGTGCGTGAAGACTGGCCGATCGGGATCAAGGTGACCCTGCGCCGTGAGCGCATGTGGGACTTCCTCGATCGCCTGGTGAATATCGCGATCCCCCGCGTTCGTGACTTCCGTGGTCTCAACCCGAAGTCCTTCGACGGTCGTGGCAATTACTCGATGGGGGTACGTGAGCAGATCATCTTCCCGGAGATCGAGTATGATAAGATCGATCGGATCCGTGGTCTGGATGTCACCATTACCACCACCGCCAACACCGATGAAGAAGGTCGTGCGCTGCTTGGCGCGCTGAACTTCCCGTTCAAGAAATAAGGGTGGGATCATGGCAAAGAAAAGCATGGTAGAGCGTGAGACGAAGCGCGCCAAGCTGGTGGAGAAGTTCTCCGCCCGGCGTGCCGAGCTCAAGGCGATTATCCAGGACGTGAACGCTTCCGACGAAGAGCGCTTCGACGCACAGCTCAAGTTGCAGCAGCTGCCGCGTGACTCCAGCCCGGTTCGCCAGCGTAATCGCTGTCGTATCACCGGCCGTCCGCACGGTTACTACAACAAGTTCGGCCTCGGTCGCAACAAGCTGCGTGAAGCCGCCATGCGTGGCGACGTGCCCGGACTCAAGAAGTCCAGCTGGTAACGCCACGTAGAATCATCAGGAGCGCAACGTAAATGAGCATGCAAGACACTCTGGCGGATATGTTCACCCGTATCCGCAATGCGCAGATGGCCACCAAGGAGACGGTTTCCATGCCGTCCTCCAAGCTCAAGATCGAGGTGGCCCGCGTGCTGAAGGAAGAAGGGTACGTCACTGACTATAGCGTCAGCGGCTCGGTCAAGCCCGAGCTGAACGTGACCCTCAAGTACTTCGAAGGCAAGCCGGTCATCGAGCATCTGCAGCGGGTCTCCAAGCCGTCTCTGCGCAACTACAAGGGCAAGGATTCACTGCCCAAGGTTGCCGATGGCCTGGGTATCGCGATCGTCACTACCTCTCAGGGGGTGATGACCGACCGCGCGGCTCGTCAGGCTGGTGTCGGTGGTGAAGTCATCTGCACCGTATTCTAGGAGTTTGGAATGTCCCGCGTAGCCAAATATCCGGTTAAACTGCCCAGCGGCGTCGAGATCAAGCTCGATGGCGACCAGCTGACCGTCAAGGGAGGTCAGGGCTCGCTGTCCATGGCCGTGCATCCCGACGTGACGATCGGCCAGGAAGATGGCCAACTGACCTTCCAGCCGAGCGAGTCTGCCAAGAGCTGGGCAATGGTTGGTACTACTCGTGCCCTGGTCCAGAACCTGGTCACTGGTGTGTCCGAGGGCTTTAGCCGGACCCTCGAAATTAACGGCGTCGGTTATCGTGCTCAAGCGAAGGGCCAGACGCTCAACCTGACACTGGGCTTCTCACACCCGGTCGACTATGAACTGCCTGAGGGTGTCACGGCCGAAACGCCGAAGAACACCACGATCGTGCTGAAGAGTGCGGACAAGCAGAAACTCGGCCAGGTTGCCGCGGAAATCCGCGCCTTCCGTCCGCCCGAGCCCTACAAGGGCAAGGGTATCCGGTACGGCGACGAGCAGGTCCGCCGCAAAGAAGCCAAGAAGAAGTAAGGCAGGGTTATGAACGCGAAGAAAGAATCTCGTCTCCGTCGTGCCCGCCGCGCTCGTGCCAAGATCCGCGAGCTGGGCGTGCATCGCCTGTGCGTCAATCGTACCCCGCGCCACATCTATGCGCAGATCATCTCGCCGGATGGTGGCAAGGTCCTGGCCAGTGCATCGACGCTGGACAAGGCCCTGCGCGAGGGAGCGACCGGCAATGTCGACGCCGCCACCAAGGTCGGCGAAATGATTGCCGAGCGCGCCAAGCAGGCTGGCATCACCCAAGTGGCTTTCGATCGCGCCGGTTTCAAGTACCACGGCCGCGTCAAGGCCCTGGCCGACGCCGCTCGTGAAGGCGGCCTGGAATTCTAAAGGGTTTTACGATGGCGAAGAACGAACAGCAAAACGGCGATCTGCAGGAAAAGCTCGTGCAGGTCAACCGTGTCGCCAAGGTGGTCAAGGGTGGCCGAATCTTCGGCTTCACCGCCCTGACCGTCGTGGGCGACGGTAACGGTCGTGTCGGCTTCGGTCGCGGCAAGGCTCGTGAGGTTCCGGTGGCGATCCAGAAGGCCATGGACCAGGCGCGTCGCAACATGGTCAAGGTCAACCTGGCCGGCAACACTCTGCAGTACTCCGTCAAGGCCCGCCACGGTGCCTCCAAGGTGTACATGCAGCCGGCTTCCGAGGGTACCGGCATCATCGCCGGCGGCGCCATGCGCTCCGTGCTCGAGCTGGCCGGTGTTCACGACGTCCTGGCCAAGTGCTACGGCTCCACTAACCCGGTGAACGTGGTGCGGGCGACCGTCAACGGTCTGACTGCCCAGCAATCGCCGGAAGACGTGGCCGCCAAGCGCGGTCTGTCAGTCGAAGCGATCACGGGGTAAGGACCATGTCAGCAACGATCAAGGTTACCCAGACCCGCAGCACCATCGGCGTATTGGCCAAGCACAAGGCCACCATGAAGGGCCTCGGCCTGCGTCGTATTGGTCATACGGTTGAACTGGAAGACACCCCTGCCGTGCGCGGCATGATCCACAAGGTCAACTACCTTGTGCGTGTTGAGGGAGAGTAATCCATGAAACTCAATAGCCTGAGCCCGGCACCGGGCTCCAAGCACGCCGAAAAGCGCGTCGGTCGTGGCATGGGTTCCGGTCTGGGCAAGACCGGTGGCCGTGGCCACAAGGGACTCAAGTCGCGCAGTGGCGGTAGTGTGAAGCCCGGCTTCGAGGGCGGCCAGATGCCGCTGCAGCGTCGTCTGCCGAAGTTCGGTTTCACCTCCGCCAAGGCGCTGGCCTCCGAAGAAGTCCGTCTGGCCGAGCTGGCCCGGGTCGAAGGTGACGACGTCACCCTGGAGACCCTCAAGCAAGCCAACGTGCTCAAGGATGCCACGCGCTACGCCAAGGTGATCCTTTCCGGCGAACTGAACAAGGCGGTTACTGTCCGCGGCCTCAAGGTCACCAAGGGTGCCCGTGCCGCGATCGAAGCCGCCGGCGGCAAGGTAGAGGACTAAATGGCCAAGTCAGGAAACATGCCGGCGATGGGCAGCGGTCTGAGTGAACTGTGGGCGCGTCTGCGCTTCGTGCTCCTCGCCATCGTGGTCTACCGTATCGGTGCCCACATCCCCGTTCCCGGTATCAATCCTGACCAGCTTGCTGCCTTGTTCAGGGAGCAGCAGGGCACCATCCTGGGCATGTTCAACATGTTCTCGGGCGGTGCCCTGGAGCGCATGAGTATCCTCGCCCTGGGCATCATGCCCTATATCTCGGCGTCGATTATCATGCAGCTGCTGACCGCCGTCTCGCCTCAGCTCGAGCAGTTGAAGAAGGAGGGCGAGGCCGGCCGTCGCAAGATCAGCCAGTACACGCGCTACGGCACCGTGCTCCTGGCGCTCGTCCAGGCCACCGGCATGTCGGTCGGTCTGGCGAGTCAAGGGATCGCCTATACGGCCGATTTCAGCTTCTATTTCACCGCCATCGTGACGTTCGTCAGCGGGGCGGTGTTCCTGATGTGGCTGGGTGAGCAGATTACCGAGAAAGGCATCGGCAATGGTATTTCACTGCTGATCTTTTCCGGGATCGTCGCCGGGTTGCCGGGTGCCGTGGGGCAGGCTTTCGAGCTGGCCCGCAACGATGGTGCCTGGAACGTGCTGCCGCTGTTGGCCCTGTCCGCGCTGGGCATCGCCACCGTGGCCTTCGTGGTGTTCATCGAGCGTGGCCAGCGCCGCCTCACCGTGAATTATCCGCGTCGTCAGGTCGGCAACAAGATGTATGCCGGCCAGAGCAGCTATCTGCCGCTGAAGGTGAACATGGCGGGTGTGATTCCGGCGATCTTCGCTTCGAGCATCCTGCTGTTCCCGGCCTCGCTGGGACAGTGGGTCGGTGCCGGAGAAGGCATGGAGTGGCTGCAACGGGCATCCCAGGCTCTGGGTCCTGGTCAGCCGCTTTATATCTTGCTTTTCGCGGCGGCGGTGGTATTCTTCTGCTTCTTTTACACAGCGCTGGTCTTCAACCCCAAGGATGTCGCCGACAACCTCAAGAAGTCGGGGGCCTTCCTGCCGGGTATCCGTCCCGGTGAGCAGACCGCTCGCTACGTCGACAAGGTCATGACTCGTCTGACCTTGTTCGGTGCTCTCTACATCACTGCGGTTTCCCTGATGCCCCAGTTCCTGATCGTGGCCTGGAACGTGCCGTTCTTCTTCGGCGGTACCTCGTTGCTGATCGTGGTTGTGGTCATCATGGACTTCATGGCTCAGGTGCAGTCGCACCTCATGTCGCATCAATATGAATCGGTGATGAAGAAGTCGAACCTGAAAGGCTACGGCAGCGGCGGCATGATGCGCTGAAGGCGCCGCCGCTCGATTTGGCGCGCCGCGAGCCGAATTTGGAGAAAGAACGATGAAAGTTCGAGCTTCCGTGAAGAAAATGTGCCGTAACTGCAAGATCATTCGTCGCAATGGCGCCGTGCGCGTCATCTGCAGCGAGCCGCGGCACAAGCAGCGTCAGGGCTGAAGCCCTGGGCTGTAATGAACCGGGTGCCGGCATGCCCCTTGCCCTTTGATAGGGAAAGGGGTATGCTGTTGCGCCTTTTGTAGATGATTAAACGAGCAAGCCGCTCAAGAAAACGCCGAGTGAATCGGTGAGCGGCGCGAAACGCAACCAAGCGATTCGCCCGTGTCGCCATTCAAGCGGCTTTTCGCAAACTTCGGAGTAAGCTGATGGCCCGTATAGCAGGCGTCAATATCCCGGACAACAAGCATGCGGCGATCTCGCTGACCTATATCTTCGGGATTGGCCGTACGCGCGCTCAGGAAATCTGTGTCGCGGCCGGCATCGCACCGACCACCAAGGTTCAGGAGCTGTCCTCTGAAGAGGTGGACACCCTGCGTGCCGAGGTCGGCAAGCATACCGTTGAAGGCGACCTTCGTCGTGATGTGACGCTGAACATCAAGCGTCTCATGGACCTGGGTTGCTATCGTGGTCTGCGTCATCGTCGTGGTCTTCCGCTGAACGGTCAGCGTACCAAGACCAATGCGCGTACCCGCAAGGGCCCGCGCAAGCCGATCCGCAAATAACACGCACGTTCTGGCGTAACGACAGGAATAGACATCAACATGGCTAACCCGCGTAGCAACCGTAAAAAGGTTAAAAAGCAGGTAGTGGATGCGGTTGCGCATATCCACGCCTCTTTTAACAACACGATCATTACGATCACAGACCGCCAGGGCAATGCGCTCTCTTGGGCGACTGCCGGTGGTTCGGGTTTTCGTGGTTCTCGCAAGAGCACCCCGTTCGCTGCTCAAGTGGCAAGTGAACGTGCAGCGACTGCTGCAGCCGAGTATGGTGTGAAAAACGTCGACGTGCTGGTCAAAGGCCCCGGTCCGGGTCGTGAATCCGCCGTGCGTGCACTCAATGCCGCCGGCTTCCGCGTGCAAAGCATCACCGACGCGACGCCCATTCCCCACAATGGCTGCCGTCCGCCGAAGAAACGCCGCGTTTAAGGAGACAGATTCATGGCTCGTTATATTGGACCGAAGTGCAAACTGTCTCGTCGTGAGGGTACCGACCTCTTCCTCAAGAGCGGTGTCACTCCCTTCGAGAAGAAGTGCAAATCCGAGCAGATCCCGGGTGTGCACGGCCAGCGTCGTCAGCGTATTTCCGACTACGGCTTGCAGCTTCGCGAGAAGCAGAAAGTACGTCGTATGTACGGCGTACTCGAAAAGCAGTTCCGCAACTACTACAAGGAAGCGGCCCGTCTGAAGGGCGCAACCGGCGAGTTGTTGCTGCAGCTGCTTGAATCCCGACTGGACAACGTCGTCTATCGCATGGGCTTTGGCTCCACGCGTTCCGAGGCACGTCAGCTGGTCAGCCACAAGGCGATCGCCGTCAACGGCAGGACCGTCAACGTGGCCTCTTACCAGGTCAAGCCGGGGGATGTGGTCTCCATTCGCGAGAAGGCCAAGAACCAGGCCCGTATCCAGAATGCCCTCGGCATCGCTGCCAACCGCGGCGACGTGGCCTGGGTCGAGATCGATGCCAAGAAGATGGAAGGCACTTTCAAGGCTCTGCCTGAACGCGGTGACCTGTCTGCCGACATCAACGAAAACCTGATCGTCGAGCTGTACTCGAAGTAAGCGGCCAGACCGCGCCGCTTCCCGATGATGGGAAGCGGCTTCCAGAACCGAGTATCCGTTTGGCAGCCTGAAAGGTGTTCATATGCAGCGTTCAGTGACAGAGTTTCTCCGTCCTCGCGATATCAAGGTCGAAGAGATCAGCGCACACCACGCGAAGATCGTGCTCGAACCCTTCGAGCGTGGTTTCGGCCACACGCTGGGGAATGCACTGCGTCGTATCCTGCTCTCGTCCATGCCCGGCTGTGCCGTGGTTGAGGTCGAGATTGCCGGTGTCGACCATGAGTACAGCGCGATCGAGGGTGTCCAGGAAGATGTCATCGAAATCCTCCTGAACCTCAAGGACGTGGCGATCAAGATGCATAGCCGCGACGAGGCGGTGCTCTCGCTGAACAAGCAGGGCCCGGCCGTTGTGACTGCGGGCGACATCGCCCTCGACCATGATGTCGAGGTCGTCAATCCCGAGCACATCATCGCCCACGTCAACGAGGGTGCCGAGCTGAAGATGCAGCTCAAGATCGCGCGTGGCCGTGGCTACGAGCCGGCCGACGTGCGTGGCGATGCCGACGATGAGTCTCGCGCCATCGGCCGCCTGCAGCTGGATGCGACCTTCAGCCCCGTGCGTCGCGTTTCCTATTCCGTCGAAGCGGCGCGTGTTGAACAGCGCACCGACCTCGACAAGCTGATCATCGATCTGGAAACCGACGGTACCCTGGATCCGGAAGAGGCGATCCGTCGCAGCGCCACCATCCTGCAAGAGCAGCTGGCAGCGTTCGTCGACCTGGAAGCCGACAAGGAACAGGAAGTCGAGGAGGAAGAGGATCATATCGATCCGATCCTGCTGCGCCCCGTGGACGATCTCGAGTTGACCGTTCGCAGCGCCAACTGTCTGAAGGCCGAGAATATCTATTACATCGGGGACCTGATCCAGCGCACCGAGGTGGAGCTGCTGAAGACCCCGAACCTCGGCAAGAAGTCGTTGAACGAGATCAAGGACGTGTTGGCCGCCCGCGGTCTGTCCCTCGGTATGCGGCTGGAAAATTGGCCACCCGCTAGCCTGAAGGACGACAAGGCCTCCGCGTGAGCGTCGACTCGAGTCCCAGTTTGGTAAGGAATCACAACCATGCGTCATCGTAAGAGTGGTCGTCACCTGAATCGCACCAGCTCACATCGTCAGGCCATGTTCAAGAACATGTGCGTGTCGCTGGTCGAGCACGAAGTGATCAAGACAACCCTGCCCAAGGCCAAGGAGCTGCGTCGTCATATCGAGCCGCTGATCACCCTGGCCAAGCAGGACAGCGTCGCCAACCGGCGTCTGGCCTTCAGCCGTACCCGCTCCAAGGAAACGGTCGGCAAGCTCTTCAACGAGCTGGGTCCGCGTTACGCCGAGCGCCCGGGCGGTTACGTCCGGGTACTGAAGTGCGGTTTCCGCACCGGCGACAACGCCCCCATGGCCTACGTCGAATTGGTCGACCGTCCGGTCGTCGAGGAAGCCGCCGAGGACTGATCCTCGCGTCGCGCGACCAAGACCGGTACGAAAACCGGCTCCCCGAGGGGAGCCGGTTTTTTTTACGCCCGGCTTCGCCGGGAGCTGGAAGAGCGGCGCTACGCGCCTGGAAGACGAGCTACGAGCTACGAGCTCGGGTCACTCGTTTGAGCTTCGCGCCCGGCTCAGGCCTCCGCGCTGCTTGTGGCTCGCGGCTCGCCGCTCGTGGCGCGTTCCAGCATCGGCTTGAGGAAGCGGCCGGTATGCGAGACTTCCTGCTGGGCGACCTGCTCGGGTGTGCCTTCGGCAATGATGCGCCCGCCGCCGGAGCCGCCTTCGGGGCCCAGGTCGATGAGCCAGTCGGCGGTCTTGATCACGTCCAGATTGTGCTCGATGACCACGATGGTGTTGCCGTGATCGCGCAGGCGATGCAGCACTGTGAGCAGCTGGCGGATATCCTCGAAGTGCAGGCCGGTGGTCGGCTCGTCGAGGATGTAGAGCGTCTTGCCGGTATCGCGCTTGGCTAGCTCGCGGGCGAGCTTGACGCGTTGTGCCTCGCCGCCGGACAGGGTGGTGGCGCTCTGGCCGAGACGGATATAGGACAGGCCCACGTCCATCAGCGTCTGCAGGCGTCGGGCAATGGCCGGTACCGGCGAGAAGAACTCCAGGGCTTCCTCGACGGTCATCTCGAGCACCTCGTGGATGCTCTTGCCCTTGTAGGCGATCTCGAGGGTCTCGCGGTTGTAACGCTTGCCCTTGCAGACATCACAGGGCACATAGATATCCGGCAGGAAGTGCATCTCCACCTTGATCATGCCCTCGCCCTGGCAGGCCTCGCAGCGCCCGCCCTTGACGTTGAAGGAGAAGCGCCCCGGCTTGTAGCCGCGTGCTCGGGCTTCCTGGGTGCCGGCGAAGAGTTCGCGGATCGGTGTGAAGATGCCGGTATAGGTGGCCGGGTTGGAGCGAGGGGTTCGACCGATGGGGCTCTGGTCGATGTCGATGACCTTATCCAGCGCCTCGAGACCTTCGATGCTCTCGTAGGCGGCGGGGCTCAGCGCGGTCGCGCGGTTGAGCTCGCGGGCGGCGATGGGCATCAGCGTCGAGTTGATCAGCGTCGACTTGCCGGATCCAGAGACGCCGGTCACGCAGACGAAGAGCCCCAGCGGCAGCGTCAGGGTGACATCCTGCAGGTTGTTGCCGGAGGCGCCGGACAGCACGAGCTGTTTCTCGGGGTTGCCGGGGATGCGCCAGGGCGGTATCTCGATGCGACGCTGCCTGGCCAGATACTGGCCGGTCAAGGAGTCCGGTGTTGCCATGATATCGTCGGGCGTGCCCTGGGCGACGATGCGACCGCCATGCACGCCGGCTCCCGGGCCGATGTCGAGCACGTGATCGGCGGCCCGGATGGCGTCCTCGTCGTGCTCGACCACGATGACGGTATTGCCCAGGTCGCGCAGGCGCTCCAGGGTCTGGAGCAGGCGGTCGTTATCGCGCTGGTGCAGGCCGATGGAGGGCTCGTCGAGGATGTACATGACGCCCACCAGGCCGGCACCGATCTGGCTGGCCAGGCGGATGCGCTGGGCCTCGCCGCCGGAAAGCGTCTCGGCGCTGCGTTCCAGGTTGAGATAGTCGAGCCCCACGTTGACGAGGAATTCCAGCCGTGCGCGAATCTCGTTGAGGATTTTCTCGGCGATCTCGCCGCGGCGGCCGGGCAGCGAGAGTCCCTGGAAATAGTCCAGTGCCTCGCCGATGGGCAGGCCGACCACCTCCGGCAGGGTACGCTCATCGATGTAGACGTGGCGAGATTCCTTGCGCAGCCGGCTACCCTGGCAGGCGGGGCAGGCCTGGGTCGAGATGTAGCGGGAGAGCTCCTCGCGCACCGCGCTGGATTCTGTTTCCCGGTAGCGGCGCTGCATGTTGGGCAGCACCCCTTCGAAGGGGTGCTCCCGGACCACCTTGCGGCCACGGTCGTTGACGTAGCTGAAGGCGATGTCATCGCTGCCGCTGCCGTGGAGGATGATGTCGTGTTCGTGGCGCGCCAACTCCTGCCAGGGTGTTTCCAGGGTGAAGCGATAGTGGTTGGCTACTGCCTGGAGCTGGTTGAAGTAGTAGACGCTGCGCCGGTCCCAGCCCTTGATCACGCCCTCGGCAAGCGACAGTTCCGGGTGACTGATCAGCTTGTCCGGCGCGAAGAATTGCTGGACGCCCAGGCCATCGCAGGTGGAGCAGGCGCCGGCTGGATTGTTGAAGGAGAACATCCGCGGCTCGAGCTCGGCGATGGAGTAACCGCACACTGGGCAGGCGAAGCGTGACGAGAAGGCGATATCCTCGGCCTCGCCGTCCATGAAATGCACCACGGCGGTGCCATCGGCCAGCCCCAGCGCCGTCTCGAAGGACTCGGCCAGACGCTGCGACAGGCCTTCGCGGACCTTGATGCGGTCGACCACCACGCTGATGTCATGCTTCTTGTTCTTGTCCAACGGAGCGATGTCGTCAAGTTCGAGCACCTGGCCATCGACCATGGCGCGCACGAAGCCCTGGGCGCGCAGTTCGGCGAGCAGTTGCAAGTGCTCGCCCTTGCGACCACTGACCACTGGCGCCAGCAGCATCAGCTTGCTGCCCTCGGGCAGGGCCGTGACCTGATCGACCATCTGCGAGATGGTCTGGGCCTCGAGATCCTCGCCATGCTCCGGGCAGCGCGGCGTACCGGCGCGGGCATACAGCAGGCGCAGGTAGTCGTAGATCTCGGTGATGGTGCCGACGGTAGAACGAGGGTTGTGGGACGTGGATTTCTGTTCGATGGAGATCGCTGGCGACAACCCCTCGATGTGATCGACGTCCGGCTTTTCCATCATCGACAGGAACTGGCGGGCATAGGTGGAGAGCGACTCCACATAGCGGCGCTGACCCTCCGCATAGAGGGTGTCGAAGGCCAGCGACGACTTGCCCGAACCGGACAGGCCAGTGACCACGATCAGCTTGTCCCGCGGCAACTCGACGTCGATCTGCTGGAGGTTGTGGGTGCGCGCACCCCTGACCAGAATCTTGTCCATTCCCACCTCGCGAGACGCGGCAAAAGTTCGATTATACGTGGCCGCTCGTGGCCCCGGCAAAGCCCTACTTCGCTTTGGCTTTCCCCGGGTGGTGACGAACGGCTAGAATATGCGGTCCATTCAAGGGCGCCAGCCCGTTCACGGAAACGCGATTCCTATGCGAAAGGTCTCTGGACTGCTGTTGGCTTCCGAGCGCCGTGCCATTGCCGGCCTGGCGGGGCTTTACGCCTCGAGAATGCTGGGGTTGTTCATGGTGCTGCCGGTGCTGGCGCTGCACGCCGAGAACCTGAGCGGTGCGACACCGTTGCTGGTCGGCCTGGCGCTCGGCATCTACGGCCTGACCCAGGCCGCTCTGCAGATCCCGTTTGGTCTGGTCTCCGACCGTATCGGGCGCAAGCCGGTCATTGCCTTCGGGCTCTGTCTGTTCATGATCGGCAGCCTGGTGGCGGCCCAGGCCGATAGCATCGCCGGCATCATCCTCGGGCGCTGCCTGCAAGGCAGTGGCGCAGTGGCGGCGGCGATCATGGCATTATTGGCCGACCAGACCCGCGAGCAGGTACGCACCGCGGCCATGGCCACTATCGGCCTGTCGATCGGCGTGGCCTTTGCCGTGGCCATGGTGCTGGGGCCGCTGGTCTCGGCACACTTCGGCCTGACCGGCGTGTTCTGGTTCACCGCCGGCCTCTCCGCCGTGGGGCTGGCCGTGCTGTGGAAGTTGGTGCCGCCAGCCCCTCGGCGCAGCCGTCATCGCGATGTGGGACTGGACCGCGGCCAGCTCGCCAGTATCCTCGGGCGGGTCGACCTGTGGCGTATGGATGTCTCGATCTTTTCCCTGCATCTTATTTTGATGGCGATCTTCATCGCCGTGCCATTCCGTCTGGTCGATGCCGGGATCGAGAGTGCGCAACATGGTTGGGTGTACCTCGGCGTCATGGCGGCGGCCTTCGTCGCCATGGTACCGCTGGTGATCGTGGCCGAGAAACAACGCCGGATGAAGACCATGTGCCTGGGCGCCATCATGGCGATCACCCTGAGCCTGATCGGCCTGGCCGGCTTCGCCGAGGGGCTGCGTGGCCTGCTGGTCTGGTTGCTGGTGTTCTTCACCGCCTTCAACCTGCTCGAGGCCACCCTACCGTCGATGCTCAGCAAGCTGGCGCCGGCCGGCGCCAAGGGAACGGCGATGGGGCTCTACTCCACCAGCCAGTTCCTGGGGGCCTTCCTGGGCGGCGTGCTGGGGGGCTGGTTGTCCCAGCAGTGGGGGCTCTCCGCAGTATTCGCGGGATGTGCCATGCTGGGAGGCGTCTGGCTGGTACTGATGGTCGGCATGGCGCCGCCACGGCATCTTTCCAGTGAAGTGGTCGCACTGGACGAGCGACATCGCGACGACGCCCTGGACACCCTGATGGCGAAGTTCGCCGATGTCGCCGGGGTCGAGGACGTGATGGTGGTACCCGAGGAACAGCTGGCCTACCTCAAGGTCGACCGTCAGCATCTCGATGAGCAGGCCCTGGCGGCACTGGTCGCCCGGGGCGAGAAACAGGACGGTGTTTGAACCCGCCGGGTCGTGAGACCCTGACATGATGGTGGTGCCGGTGTACCGGCGCCAAGGAATCCGCAGCACTACGCATTCGATAAGGAGTCAACCATGGCCCGTGGCGTCAACAAGGTCATACTCATCGGCAACCTCGGGCAGGACCCGGAAGTGCGCTTCACGCCCTCCGGTACCGCGGTGGCCAACCTCAACCTGGCAACCACCGATACCTGGACCGACCGTCAGAGCGGTCAGCGTCAGGAACGTACCGAGTGGCACCGGGTGGTGATGTTCAACAAGCTGGCCGAGATTTCCCAGCAGTACCTGCGCAAGGGCTCCAAGGTGTATATCGAGGGGCGCCTGCAGACTCGCAAGTGGCAGGATCAGAACGGTCAGGACCGTTACAGCACCGAGATCGTCGCCAACGACATGCAGATGCTCGACTCGCGCGGTGGTGAGATGGGCGGCGCCCCGCAGGGCGGTTTCGGTGGCGGCCAGCCTCAGCCCCAGCAGCAACAGCAGGGTGGCTTCGGTGGCCAGCCGCAGCAACCGCCACAGCAGCAGGGTGGCAACTATGGTGGTGGTCAGCCGCAGCGTCCTCCGCAGCAGCAGCCGGCCCCCAACCAGGGCGGCCAGCAGGGTGGTAACTACGGCGCTCCGGATCCGGGCAGCTTCGATGATTTCGACGACGAGATCCCGTTCTAAGGCATCCCCTTCGTCGGGGAGTTGTCATGACCCAGGAAACGCCCCGCTTCGACGGGGCGTTTCGCTGTCCGGCGTGCCAGCGCCATTCAGCTCTCGGCAATGCGCTCGAGCAGCGGCCGCCAGTCGGGACTGACGGCCAGGCCGAAGGTTTCGTGGAGGGTGCGTGCCAGGCCGTCGGCGTCCAGCAGGGTACGTGTCTGCTGGCCGTCGGTCGTGCGTACCGTGAGTCGCCGATCCGCCAGGCTGTAGCGTGCCTCCGGGGTGCTGAGCGCCACCGTCAGGTGATACCGGAAGTGCGAGCTGGAATGCGTGGCGGTGTACCAATTGGGCAGTTCGTAGTCGATGTCGAGCTGCGGTGTTGGTGCCAGCTCATAGAGAGAACGCCAGCGATCCTCGATCCATACCTGCAGCCGCCAGCCATCGCCGAAGGGGA
Organism: Halomonas eurihalina; assembly: GCF_008274785.1. Taxonomy (GTDB): domain Bacteria; phylum Pseudomonadota; class Gammaproteobacteria; order Pseudomonadales; family Halomonadaceae; genus Halomonas; species Halomonas eurihalina. Next base: position 93,358 of record NZ_VTPU01000011.1, on the reverse strand, counting down.
GCACTCGGTAGAGCCCATGGGGCGTCGGCTGTGGCGCGCTGGTGGTCATGTCGAGCGGCGTCGTGGGCATGTTGCCGCCGAAGCCGACGTCGACCAGCCAGGGGGTATCGTCCAGCCAGACGCGCAGCGCCATGTGGGTCGGCAGGTTGGGAGCGCTGCCCGCCGGAGCCTGCCAGAGCACGCGCGCGATCAACCCGTCCACCTGGAAGCCCATGGCCGTGAGGGCGCGCTTGAAGAGTGCATTGTGCTCGAAGCAGTAGCCGCCGCGCTGGCCGTCGATCAGCTTGGCATCGATGTGTTCGGGCGCCAGGTCGATGCCCTTGTCCAGCAGGACATCAAGGTTCTCGAAGGCGATGGCGGCGGGGTGCTGTTCCTGCAAGGCCGCCAGAGTGTGGAAGGTCGCCTCCTGGGGGCCCCGATAGCCGATTCGTGTGCAGTAGGCGTCCAGGTCGATGGTGGGCGGTGCTTCGCCTTCGAGGGCCGAGGCGGCCCGGGAAACGGCGAGCGCTGCCGGGGCCTCGATGAGCGATGCGTGTGATCCGAGGAGTTCGCGGGCCTGGCGGCGTTCGGCCGAGGAGGTGCCAGGGGCATGAAGTGCGACGTCGAACTCGGGACTCTCGAGGGAGACGAGCGATGCCGTACCGCCCGTTGCGACACCGAGCTCGGTCAGCTCATCGCGCAGCGCCTCCAGAGTCTGGGGCGCGTAACCCAGCAGCAAGGCCCGTTTCGTTGTGCTGGCCTTGCCCGGGTTGGCATATTGGTTCTGGGCCGGTGCATGGTGTGATCGGTTGCCGTCAATGGAATCGATGGACTGTGACATCTGGCATGCCTCCTGGGACTGGGTCGAGTGATACGCCAGTTTATAGATCCTCAAGCATGGTTGAGGTCAAGGGTCGCATCAGGGGCGAACACCCTCTCGGCGGCGGATGGAGGACGAGCGTCGATGAAGTGGCCGCGTGTCTCCGGGAGATCGTGTAAAATGCGGGGCCTTGGACCGCCAATGCGCCATTCGCCAGGGCGCGTGATGTGACGCGGTCATCCCATGATCGAGCAAGGAGCCGCCGTGAAGTTACTGATACTGGACGCCGGTCACTGTCTTAGCCTGGCGCTGGCCCGCGAAAGTAACCGGCGCAGCGATGTCGAGCTGGTCATCGAACCCAGACTGGGCCTGGCGCCCGAACGCCTTGATGAAGTCGCCCCCGACGCTCTGATCATCCCGCCGCTGTCGCATCCGATCAGTGCCGATCCGGCCTCGGTGACGGCGCATGCCGAAGCCGTGGAAGCCTGCATGCAGGCCTGTCGTGAGCGCGATGTCCCCTTGGTCTGGTGCGTTTCCGACCAGCTCTACGAGGAAGGCTTCGAAGGGGTCATCGATGAGCATGTGGTGCCCCAGCCCCGGGATGATGGCCTGAGACGCCTGGTGAGTACGGGCGAGCGTATTCGTGCCGAGTTGCCTCGTCACCTGATCGTGCGAGTCGGGCCGCTTTTCGCCCTGGAGGGCAGCCATGCCTGGCTCGGCGAATTGCTCGACAGCCTGGCGAATGGTGAGGAGGTGCGTGCCGCCTCGGACGTTATCTTCTGCCCCACGTCTTCCGATGCCGTGGCCATGGCGCTGATCGGCATGCTGCAGCAGCAACATTGCGGCGCCGATGCCTGGGGCAGCTATCACCTGGCCGGTACGGAGCCGGTCAGCGCCTATACCTTCGTCTCGATGGTTCGTACCCAACTGGCCACGCGTCTCGAGGGGCGCGGCGAGTCGGTCGAGCTGGGTAGCGTCAAGGCGCTGAGCCATCACCATGATCAGCCGTTGCGCCGGGTGCTCAACTGCCGTCGCGTGCTGGAGGTTTTCGGCGTCCACCAGAAACCCTGGCGACTTGAGGTGGGGCGCATGCTGGACCTGTGGTGTCTGGCGAGGGATGAGGAAGCTGGCACGGAAGAGGAGTCCGGGAAAGCATGAATGTGATTCGTAGCACGGTGTTTTATATCGGCTATTTTCTGGCCATGCTCATCTGCGGCGTGCTGTTCCTGCCGCCCGCCCCCTTCCTGCCGCTGGCGAGCCGCTATCGCCTGCTCAACCTCTACAACCACTTCATCATCGCCTGGTTCCGGCTGGTCTGTGGCGTGCGCTACGACGTGCGTGGCCGCGAGCGCCTGCCCGACGGCCCCTGTGTCCTGCTGGCCAATCATCAGTGCGAGTGGGAGACGGTCTACCTGCAGTTGCTCAAGCCGCCGGTATGCACGGTGCTCAAGAAGGAGCTGCTCAATATCCCGATCTTCGGCTGGGGGCTGCGCCTGCTGCATCCCATCGCGCTGGATCGCTCCAAGCCTGCTCGTGCCATGAAGCAGGTGCTGACCCAAGGCAAGCAGCGTCTCGAGGAAGGGCTTTCGGTGTTGATCTTCCCGGAGGGCACCCGAGTCGAGCCGGGCCAGCGGCGACGCTACAACAAGAGCGGGGCAGTGATCGCCTGCCGGGCCGGCATGCCGGTGGTGCCGGTGGCCCACAACGCCGGTGAGCGTTGGCCGGGGCATCATTGGGTCAAGCGCCCGGGGCGTTTGACGCTGGTGGTCGGCGAACCCATCGAGACCGTCGGGCGCAGCGCGGAAGAGGTGCTGGCCGAGACCGAGGCCTGGATCGAGGCGCAACTCGCCGAGATCTCCGAGGTGCCGCGGCCGCGCGACGAACGCCAGGCCTCCTCTGACGGCGAAATCCAGCCGGGCTGACGTCAGACGAGAGCCGAAAAACGAAGAGGACGCCCTGGGGCGTCCTCTTCGTTACGTCATGCTGATTTCAGCATCATGAGCGTCAGTCGCGATATCGCTGCAGCACCAGACAGGCGTTGGTGCCGCCGAATCCGAAGCTGTTGGAGAGCACGCGCTCCAGCGAGGCGTCGCGCCGTTCGGTGACGATATCGAAGCCGGCGGCCTGCTCGTCGAGATTGTCCACGTTGGCCGAGGCGGCGATGAAGTCGTGTTCCATCATCAACAGCGAGTAGATGGTTTCCTGCACCCCGGTGGCACCCAGCGAGTGGCCGGTCAACGACTTGGTAGAGCTCATTGCCGGCGTGGTATCGCCGAAGACTTCGCGCACGGCCTTGAGTTCGGCCACATCGCCCACTGGTGTGGAGGTGCCATGAGTGTTGATGTAGTCGATATCGCCATCCACAGTGGCCAATGCCTGGCGCATGCAGCGCACCGCGCCTTCCCCGGAGGGGGCGACCATGTCATGGCCGTCGGAGGTCGCGCCGTAACCGACCAGCTCGGCATAGATCTTGGCGCCGCGGGCCTTGGCGTGTTCCAGTTCCTCGAGTACCAGCATGCCGCCGCCGCCGGCAATGACGAAGCCGTCGCGGGCCTGGTCATAAGGGCGGGAGGCCAACTCGGGGGACTCGTTGTACTGGGTCGACAGCGCGCCCATGGCGTCGAACAGACAGGACAGCGTCCAGTGCTCTTCCTCGCCGCCGCCGGCGAAAACCACATCCTGCTTGCCGAGCTGGATCTGCTCCATGGCGTTGCCGATGCAGTGGGCCGAGGTAGCGCAGGCCGATGAGATCGAGTAGTTGACGCCCTTGATCTGGAAGGGCGTGGCCAGGCAGGCCGAGACGGTGCTGCCCATGGTGCGGGTAACGCGATAGGGTCCGACGCGGCGTAGGCCCTTCTCGCGCATGACATCGGCGGCCTCCACCTGGTTGGCGCTGGAGGCGCCGCCGGAACCGGCGATCAGGCCGGTGCGCTCGTTGGAGACCTGATCCGGTGCCAGGCCTGAATCCTCGATGGCCTGGGCCATGGAGACATAGGCATAGGCGGCCGCGTCGCCCATGAAGCGGCGCAGCTTGCGGTCGACCAAGGTTTCCAGGTCGATGTCGACAACGCCGGCGACCTGGCTGCGGAAGCCACGTTCGGCGTAGTCGTCCTTGAAGCGAATGCCTGACCGCCCCAGGCGTAGCGCCTCGAGAACCTGTTGTGCGTCGTTGCCCAGGCAGGACACGATGCCCAGGCCGGTGACTACCACTCGTCGCATGGGAGCCTCCTGATCAGAAATTCGCGGTGGAGGTGAACAGGCCGACCCGCAGGTCATTGGCCTGATAGATGTCGCGGCCATCGACAGCCAGAGTGCCGTCGGCCATGCCCAGAATCAGGCGCCGGGTGATGATGCGCTTGATGTTGATACGGTAGGTCACCCTCTTGGCATCGGGGTGAATCTGACCACTGAACTTGACCTCGCCACAGCCCAGGGCACGGCCGCGCCCCGGGTGGCCTAGCCAGCCCAGGTAGAAGCCGACCAGCTGCCACATGGCGTCGAGGCCGAGGCAGCCCGGCATCACCGGGTCGCCGGGAAAATGGCAATCGAAGAACCATAGGTCCGGGTGGATATCCAGCTCGGCGATCACTTCGCCCTTGCCGTATTCGCCACCCTCTTCGTGGATGTGTGCGATGCGATCGAGCATCAGCATGTTGGGTGCCGGCAGTTGGGCGTTGCCGGGGCCAAACAGCTCGCCACGGCTGCATGCCAGCAGTGCTTCGCGATCAAAGGAATGTTGCTTGGTCACTGAATCGTTCCGAGAGTCGAGATTACTGTATGCCGTTTCACGGCATGCGACCGCCAGGCGGCATCGCCTAGTCTACTGTTCGCGTTCGTCGAATGCACGCCGCGCGGGCCGGTTGCCTCACCTCATGGTTCGACGACGGCAAGCTCACAACCCGCCGGGGCCTTGATCGGGAGGGGATGAGGTCGAGTCATCTCGCGTGTATCCGGGCTCAACGCGTCAGCCCCTTGAAGGCTTCGAGGGCGCGAGCGCGGGCGGCACGGTGCTCGACGATCGGCGTGGGATAGTGTCTGGCCGCGCGTTGTGCGGGGGCTGGATCATGACGCTCCTTGGCGGGCAGATCGGCCAGTTCGGGTAGCCACTCGGCGATGAAGCGCCCGTCGGGGTCGAAGCGACGCGACTGGGTGGTGGGATTGAAAATGCGGAAATAAGGCACGGCATCGGTGCCGGTGGAGGCGGCCCACTGCCAGCCGCCGTTGTTGGCGGCGAATTCGCCATCCACCAGATGGTGCAGAAAGAAGCGTTCACCGTGGCGCCAGTCGATGAGCAGGTGCTTGGCGAGAAACATGGCCGTGACCATGCGCAGTCGATTATGCATCCAGCCGGTGGCAAGGAGCTGGCGCATGGCGGCATCGACCAGTGGATAACCCGTGCGCCCCTCGGCCCATGCTCGCCATGCCGAGGTGTCGTTGCGCCACGGCAATGCCTCGGTGTGTGCCTGAAAGGCGCGATGACGACACACCTCGGGAAAGCCGACCGCAACGTGCTGATAGAACTCCCGCCAGATCAGCTCGTTGGCCCAGGCGGTCAGGCCGGCGTCGCCTTCGGCGAGCCCCCCGTCGTTCTCGGCGAGCACCGCCTGCAGGCACTGACGATGGGAGATCATGCCCAGTGCCAGATAAGGCGAAAGGCCGCTGGTGCCGGCCTCGGTAGGGAAGTCCCGTCGCTCGGCATAGTGACGAGCGCGCAAGCGCAGGAAACGCGCCAGGCGATCGGCGGCGGCGTCCTCGCCGGCGGGCCAGTTTTCCGGACCGGCGGGTGCTGTGTCGAGCGTCGGGAATTCGGGCTCCGGGTCGCTGGCGATGGGCAAGGGTGCCTGGGGGGCGGGGGGATCGCGCAGCGCGAGGCGCTCTGGTGTCACCTGCCGGTGCCAGGCCTTGGCGAAGGGCGTGAAGATGCCATAGAAGTCGCCCTTGCCGGTGCGCAGCTCTCCCGGCGCAAAGGCGACCCCGTCATGGTGGCCGACGGCGCTGAGCCCGGCGGCCTCGAAGGCGTCGACGACGCTGGCATCGCGACGCCTCTCGTTGAGTGGATACTCGTGATTGAAATGCAGTCGGCGGGCGCCGGTCTCGCGGGCCAGGGCCAGCAAGGTATTCGGCGCGGTGGCGAAGTCGTCGATATCGCGGTGCAGCAGGGGAATTCCCAGCCCGTGGAGGGCAGCCCGCAGGGCGAGGACGCCACGATGCCAGAAGTCCAACTTGTTGGCGCCGTGGCCATGTTCTAGCCACTGGGCCGTGCTGCGCAGGAAAACGGCCACTACGGGGCCTTTCGAAGCTGCAGCGGCCAGGGCAGTGTTGTCATGCACGCGAAGATCACTGCGAAACCAGACCAGGCTGGGGGGCATCGAGGGCTCCCTATTCATTCAGGTGCATTCCGGTCTCGTTGTGTGGGGTATTGGCCAGCAGGTCATTCAGGCGTGATGCGGCGACGGGGAGGTCGTCGCCCAGAATGACGACTCGGCTATCCGCGAGATCCGAAGCCCGGATGCGTGCCACTGGACCACACAGCGCCAGGGGAACGCCCAACTGGTCGGCGAGCCGGGGCAGTTGGCGCCTGATCAGATCGGGCTTCTCGGCCTTGCTGCTGGCCAGCAGCAGGGCATCGACACCCAGACGTTCCTCCGCCAGGTTCAACTCCTGAAACGGCAGGGGCGCGTCCAGCCACTGGACGCGATGGCCCTGCTCGCTGATCAGAAGAGCGGCCAGCAGGCCCGTCAAGGGGCTGTCGGCCTCGGGCAGCGGGGCGACGAGGACATGCGCTTTCTCGGCCCGGGAATTGGCATGGTAGAGGCGGGTACCGATGCGTGTGCGCAGGAAGGCTTCCAGAGTTCGGCGTTGCAGCGTGGCGCCCAAGCGCTCGTCCCAGCGCTCCTCCAGGTTGTGAATGACCGGTTGCCACAGTTTCTCGACACACACATCGGCCGGGTAGAGCGCCAGGCTCTGGTTGAACAGCGCATCCAGGCGGGCGGTATCCAGAGCTTCGACGGCGGCGATCAACTGCTGGTGTTGGCTCGTCCAGTCGTCGGCGCCGGGGCGATGACTCGCCGGGGCATCGGGTTGCTCGAGCAGTTCACGCACCTGGCTGACTGGGACGCCGCGGTGTAGCCATTGCAGGATGTGTTCGACGCGTTCGATGTCCTCGCGGGCATAGAGCCGGTGGCCCTTGGGGGTGCGATGAGGGCGCAGCAGGCCATAGCGGCGCTCCCAGGCCCGCAGGGTGACCGAGTTGACGCCGGTCAGACGCGAGACCTCGCGAATCGGGTAGCGGGGCGTGTCGCCCGGGAGGTTCGCCTTGTCGTTCATGCGGGCCTCATGATGTGGTGGTAGGGTGATGTGCTGTCACCACAAGTGTTGTACAAGGTGAGTGTGTTGTACAACCCGACGGCTTCATTCTCCGGCACGTTCGGCGATCACCGCCGCCAGCGCCTCGATGAAATCGGGATGTTCGCCTACGGGAGGCAGCAGCGTCAGGGCGATGTCGGGATGTCGAGTGCCGAGAGCTTCCACCTTAGCCGGCACGTCCTTGCGCAGGTGACGACCGGCGGCGAAGAACAGCGGCAGGATCTCGGCGCGCTCGGTACCAGCGTCGGCCAGCTCGGCGACGGTCGTCTCCAGCGAGGGTTCGCTGAGCTCCATATAAGCCAGCCGCAATGGCGTGGCAAGCCGCGCATCGAGGGCCTGATAGAAGCGTTCGAAGGGTTCTCGCCAGCGCGGGTCGCTCGAGCCGTGGGCCATCAGGATCAAGGCCTTGTTCATGTCGGCACCTCCAGCGGGTCATGTCGGGGCAGAAAACGAGTCATTGAGCGTCGATGGCGATGCAGGCATCGCCGTCGCTCAGCTAGACTAACAAAGGTGTACAAAGGCTGTATAACACACCGCCATCAAGGAGATAGCCATGCGCGTATTGATCACCGGCGGTAGCGGTTTTGTGGGACAGGCGCTTTGCCCGTTGTTGAAGGAAAACGGGCATCGGCCGATGGTTGTGTCGCGAACCCCCGAGCGTGTGCGCGAGCGCCTGCCGAGTGGCACCGACATCCGCCGCTCGGCGCTGGATTTCGTCGACACGCCACCGGATGCCGTCGTCAATCTGGCGGGTGAGCCGATTGCCGCCCGGCGTTGGAGCGAGTCCCAAAAGGCGCGTCTGATCGATTCACGGGTCAACATCACCCACGAGCTGGTCACCCTGTGCGAGCAGTTGTCGCACACAGGGACAGCGCCCAGGGTGATGGTGTCGGGTTCGGCCATGGGCTTCTATGGCGACCAGGGCGAGCGGGAGGTGGACGAGGAGACGCCGCCCCATGACGAGTTCGCTCACCGGCTGTGCCGGCGTTGGGAAGAGGCCGCCCAGGATGTGACGGACTACGGGACTCGGCTGGCCATCCTGCGTATTGGGCTGGTGCTCGATCAAGGCGGCGGTACCCTGCAGCGCATGTTGCCGCCGTTCCGTCTCGGCCTGGGTGGCCGCTTTGGGCATGGGCGACAATTCATGCCCTGGGTCCACCGTCAGGACCTGGTGCGGATGATCGTCTTTCTGCTCGAGCACGAAGCGCACGAGGGCGCCTTCAATGGCAGCGCGCCGCAGCCGGTGACCAATGCCGAGTTCAGCCGGCAGTTGGCACAACGACTGAATCGGCCCACCTTGCTGCCCGTGCCCGCCTGGGTGCTGGAAGGCGTGTTCGGCGAGATGTCCCGGCTGTTGCTGACCGGTGCCGACATGCGCCCCCGGCGCTTCGAACAGGCGGGCTTCACCTTCCGCTTCCCGACGCTTGCCGAGGCGCTGGACGACATCATCGGACGAGGGTGAGCGCGGAGGCGACCATGACTGACGCGCCGGTCGGGGCCGCCAGCGAGGAAGCGCGAGGGCGTCAGGCGTGGCAGCGTCGCTGCAGGGCCTTGATCTCGTCGTCCAGGCCGGGAGCCGGGCCGTCGACCTCGATGCCCGGCGCGATGTCCTGAATGGGCAACGGTCGAACCGGCGGAGGGGCGATGCCCCATTCGTTCAGCCAGGCGGTGAGCTGCGCCGAGGAACTGGCGTAGACGATGCGCCCAAGGCCCACCCAGGCATGGGCGGCAGCACACATCGGGCAGTGCTCGCCCGAGGTATAGACGGTGGCGGCGGCTCGGGACTCGGCGGGCAGGTTTTCCGCGGCCCAGCGTGCCAGGGCGAACTCCGGATGACGTGTCGAATCGCCACCGGCGATGCGGTTGCGATCCTCGGCCAGCACCTCGCCATCGGCGCCGACCAGCACGCTGCCGAAGGGCTCGTCGCCGTGCTCCAGCGCCTCGGCCGCGAGTGCCACGCAGCGCCGGAGATGCTTCATGTCGGTATCGTCGAGCATGGTGTGACTCCTGCGGGTTCGAATGGAGCAGAGGTGGCCGAACCAATATCGACGATAGGTGCCGGGTTGTCGATCCAGGCCCGGTCAGAGCGCGGCGAGCGCCGAAGCCCGAATGGTTCGGCGCTCGCTCTTGCGTCGTAACGACCTTGCTCCGTGTTTAGCGGGAGTCTTCGTCCACGGTGACGATGACGCGCACGGCGTCGAGGCGTAGCCGGGTGCCTTCGATGGCGGCATCCAGGGTGGCGCGTTCGTCGCGCAGGGCGGTCAGTTCGTCCTCGCGCACCGAGGGGTTGCGTTGCGCCAGGGCCTCCAGGCGAGCCAGTTCGGTATCGAGGGCGGTGCGCATGCGGTCCTGGGCGGCCTCGACGATGCTCGGCAGTTCGCGTTCGGCCTCGGTCTCGGCGCGGTCGAGCAGCTCGCGGAGCTGGGCGTGACGGCTCTTGATCAGGTCGCGAGCCACCGCCTTCTTGACCTTGTTCAGGTTCTTCGACAGGCCGCTGAAGGAGATCTTGTCGGTAAGGTTGGCGCCGGATTCATCGAGCAGCACGCGAACCGCGGTGGGCGGCAGGAAGCGGTTGAGATGCAGCCGCTTGGGCGCCGGACAATGGGTGCGGAAGACCAGTTCGGCCATCAGGCGGCCGCCGGGAATCGACGGATGCTTGAGCAGTGCCAGGGCGGTGTTGCCCATGGAGCCTTCGAGGATGCGGGCCATCATCTCGCGGGTCAGCGGGTGCTCCCAACTGAGGTGCTGGACATCGTCGCGGGCCAGGGCGCGTTCCCGGGAGAAGGTCGCCGAGAAGCCTTCCTCGCCTTTTACCAGGCCGGGCAGGCCATCGAGCATCTGCGGGCTGGGTTGCAGAAGCTGGATGTCGCCGCCCAGGTCCTGGCTGTCGACGCCGAAGATGTCCAGGGCCTGGTCGATATAGCGGCGCAGGGCGCGATCGGTGTCCAACTCGTGGATCGATGCAATGACGGCCTCGGCACGTTCGTGACGGCAGGCGTTGAGTTCCAGCAGCCGATTGCGGCCGGCATCACGCTCGGCCAGTCGGGACTCGAAGAAGCTCCGGGTTTCGTCGATGACTTCTTCCAGCGCTTCTTCGTCGAGCAGGGCATCGGCCAGGGCGTCGCCGAAGGCGGTGTAGATATCGCTGCCCAGGCCATGCGGTGCGCTGAAGGCGTCCATGCCGTCGCGGTACCAGCGCAGCAGCCGCTCACCGGGACTGTCCGAGAACACCGGCACATGCAGCTCGATGGGGTGGCGCTGGCCGATCCGGTCGAGACGGCCGATGCGTTGTTCCAGCTGATCGGGATGCAGCGGCAAATCGAACATCACCAGGTGATGGCAGAACTGGAAGTTGCGGCCTTCGGAGCCGATCTCCGAGCACACCAGAACCTGGCAGCCATCCTCCTCGTCGGCGAAGGCGGCCGCTGCCCGGTCGCGCTCCACCAGCGAAAGCCCTTCGTGGAAGACCGGGGCGTGCATGCCGCCGAGCACACGGAGTCCCTCGGCCAGGCCGATGGCGGTCTCGCGGTCATGGGCGATCACCAGCACCTTGTCGTCGCCCAGCTCGGTCAAGCGCTCGAGCAGCCAGGTCACTCGCGGGTCGATCTGCCACCAGGGCTCGGCATTCAGGGGATCGTTGGCCAGCGCCCGGTACATGGTGTCCAGATAGACCAGTACCTCGGGATGGTCGAGGCCACTCTCGATGAGCAGTTCGTCCAGGTAATCCTCGTCGCGACCCAGGCGACGCAGCACGCGCCGGTAGGCGGCGGGCGGCTCGAGGCGTTCGACATGCAGGCGGCGCTCGGGGAAGCCGCCGACGTGGCGCCGACTGTTGCGGAACATCACCCGGCCGGTGCCGTGGCGGTCCAGCAACTGGTCGCGCAACTGACCGCGGGCGTCGTCGCGCTGTGCCGCGTCGCTTTCCGGCGAGGCCAGGGTGTCCAGCAGGGCCTGGCTGTCGGCTTCGTGAATCACCGCGGCGACTCGCTGACGTTCATCCTCCTGGTCGGGCAGGCGCTCCAGGGCATCGATGGCTTCGGCGACCTCGATGTAGTGGCGCTCCTCTTCCTGGAAGTCGGCCAGGTTGTGGTAGCGGTCCGGGTCGAGCAGCCGCAGCCGCGTAAAGTGGCTCTCCTGGCCCATCTGCTCCGGCGTGGCGGTGAGCAGCAGTATGCCGGGCACGCTGCCGGCGAGGCGCTCGACACAGGCGTAACCAGGGCCGACGCGCTCCTCGGACCACTCCAGGTGGTGAGCTTCGTCGACGATCAGCAGGTCCCAGTCGCAGGCTTCGGCCTGGGCCTGGCGATGCGGATCGGCGAATAGCCAGTCCTGGCTGGCCAGGATCAGCTGGCCGGCCTCGAAGGGGTTGGTATCGCCGTGGGCCAGGCTCTGCTGTTCATCCAGCAGGGTGACTTCCAGCGAGAAGCGGCGCAGCAATTCCACCAGCCACTGGTGGGTCAGGCTGGCCGGTACCAGGATCAAGGCGCGCTCGGCGCGGCCGGTGAGCAACAAGCGGTGCAGGATCAGGCCGGCCTCGATGGTCTTGCCCAGCCCCACTTCATCGGCCAGCAGCACGCGCGGCGACGGTCGGCGTGCGATCTCGTCGGCGATGTAGAGCTGGTGGGGAATCAGGTCGACGCGTGGGCCAGCCAGGCCCAGGGCGGGGTTTTGCTCGACGCGATGATAGTGATGCAAGGTCCTGAAGCGCAGGTCGAACCAGTCGTTGCGGTCGACCTGACCGGTCAGCAGTCGATCCCTGGCCTGATCGAACTGCATGGTATCGGCGAGCTTGGCCTCGGGTAGCTCGCAGAGTTCGCCCTGTTCGCTCTCGCCGATGTAGGTGATCAGGCCATTGGCTTCCTTGCTGTCGTCGACGATCAGGTGCCAGCCGTCGGTGGACTGGATGCGGTCGCCGCTGCCGAAGACCACTCGAGTCAGGGGAGCCTGCCGGCTACTGTAGGTGCGGGTTTCCTGGCTGGCGCCGAAGAGGACGGTGACGCTGCGGTTGTCGCAGTTGAGGATGGTGCCAAGGCCAAGTTCGGCCTCGCCGTCGCTGATCCAGCGTTGGCCGGGAGAGAAGTCGCTCATGGTGCCTCGGGTGCTAGGGATCATGTCTCGCGTCGCGGCCGCGATGAGATGAGGGCCGCGAGATATAGGGCGCGACATCTTACAGCAAAGCCGGCCGTGGCTTAAGTCTCCCGAGTGCCGTTCAGCGTGGTTCCAGCCAGTCGTCCAGGATGGCGCGGGTGAGCTCGCCGACGTGCTGGGCCACGCCGCGACCTTCGGCATCGAACAGCAGGGTGGTGGGCAGGCCCGGGGACTCGCTCTCGACCATCAGCGTCTGGCGCGGATCGAGCAGAGCATGGGTGAATTCGAGGCCCTGTTCATCGAGATATCGCACCACTGGCAGCAGGTCTTCGCCCTGGTTGACCACCACCACGGTGACGCCTGCGCGGTCATCGACCTCGTCGAGCAGCGGCATCTCCCGACGACAGGGCGGACACCAGGTGGCCCAGAGGTTGACCAACACCTTCTCGCCGCTCAACGAGGCCAGTTCGACACTTTCTCCCTCCAGGTTCTCCAGGGTGATGTCGGGCAACTGGCGCAGGGCCATGCCGCCACCCAGCGGTGCCAGTGCCGTCAGGGCCAGCCACAGCAGCGAGGCACCGATGGTCAGTCCCGTGGCGCCGAGCAGGGCACCGAGACGGTCGCGCAGTGACCACAGCGTCCAGGCCAGTGCCGCCAGTAGCCCCACCACGCCCTGGAAGCCGGGCTGCCAGAACTTGAGAATATCCAGTGGCGCCTCGGCATAGGCCGCCGGATGCAGGGCGACATGGCCGAGCCTGGCTGCCACCAGCCAGACGATGAGCAGGCCATTGAACCAGCGCACGTGTCGCTGTCGGGGCAGGCCGAGCAGGAAGACGCTGAGGGCCAGCAGCAACAGAGTGACGGCAAGGGCGTAGAGGCGGGGCAGTGGGAGCAGCACGGGCCCCAGGGCGATAGCATCCATGGCGAGGTTCTGGCTTCCGGGTCAAGGGTCGGCGCGCTGCGCCGGACCGGTTACACTTGGCGGATTCGTTTTGCCAAGCCTACTGCCGGTGGGCGGGGCTGTCATCCAGCGGGAGCATTCATGGCACAACCGGCCTTCGACACCCTCCGCGCCCTGGCCATTGCCAGCCAGGCGCTGGGCTTCATTCTCATCATCACCCTGGAGACCGTGATGGGCGACGCGGCCCGCCCCTGGCAGGGCTGGACGCTGGCGGCCATGGTCGTGGCCGCCCTGTGGATCGCCCTGGTGCGGCTGTATCGGCGCAATAAGGCTCGCAAGCGGCGTGATATGTCGTGATTAAGCGTTGAGCACTCACGCGTGCAGCGGCAGGTAGACGTGCTCGTAGCCGATCGAACCTGCCACGCCGATCAGCAGGACCGCCATGACCCGGTTGAGGGCCTTGAAGACGCGCGGGTTCCCGAGGCGTCGGCCGGCCAGGAAGCCTGCCAGGGCATAGCTGCCGGGGGCGCCGGAGGCCAGCACCGCAAGCCCCAGGGAGGCGAACAGCAGTGCAGGCCCTTCGATGCCCGCGTGGGGAAACTGGAGGGTCGCGATGGGCAGAGTGGCCAGCAGCCCCTTGGGGTTCATCAACTGCATGACCAGGCCATCGCGAAAGCGTAGTCGGGTGCCCTGTGTTGCTCCGTCGATGCTGACCTCGGCTCGCATGACCTTGAGGGCCAGATAGGCGATGTAGAGGCAGCCCAGGGCACTGATCACCAGCAAGGCATCGCCGCGCACCCAGCGCGCCCCCACCCAGCCGAATAGCAACAGCAGCAGCATGGCCGTGCCGACGCCGGCGAAGAAGCCCAGTGACGAGGCAAAGCGGCCATTCAGGCCGGAATTCAGGGCAAACAGGTTCACTGGCCCAGGCGTGTACATCACGCCAATGGCATAGGCGAGGATCTCGATCATGATGGGGTCCCGGTCAGACGATGACGTTGCGCTGGTACTGCCTCGGCGTCATGCCATAGATGCGCTTGAAGCGACGGTTGAAATGACTCAGGTCGGCGAAGCCGTAGCGGCCGACCACGTCGTTGAGCTCGTGGCCTGCATCGAGGGCCGAGCGGGCGGCGTTGATGCGGCAGTTGAGCACGTACTGGTGCGGGGTGATGCCGAACTGGCGACGGAACAGCCGCAGGAAGTGATACTTGGAGAGATGGGCCGCCTGGCTGATCTCCTCGAGGGAAATGTCGTGCTCGGCATGGGCATGGATGAATGTCTTTGCCCGCTCCAGCAGCTTGTCGGTGCGTCCCGTCGACACGTCCTCATCCAGGTTGCCGGTCCGCTGGACCAATCGGGCGGCGATCCGGTAGAGCGCGTACTCCTGGTCGATGCGGCTGCCCGTGTCGGTATCGATTCGCCGCGCGAGATCGAGGATCTCGCCACGCAACGCACCGTCATGAATCAGCGTCTCGGCGGCGCGAAACTGGCTGGCGCTCTCACGGCCCGCCGCGCTGGCGAACAGCGGCGCGAGTTGCGCCGGGTCTGCGTAGAGCATCACATAGTCGAGGGTATCGTTGCCCCCGGCCTGGCCGTCGTGCACCTCATCCGGATTGAACTCGATGATGGTGCCCGGGCGGCTGCGGTGATACTCGCCGCCGCTGAAGAAGTCCTGGCGCCCGGCCAGGGTCACGCCGAAGGCATATTCCTCGTGGGCATGGCGATCGTAGCTGAAGTCGCTCATTGCGGCGCGCAGCATGGTGAGCCCCGGCACATGCCGGCTTCTGGTGAAGCGGAATTGGCTCCGTTGCGTCAAGGTCGCACCTCCTCGGGCGGCGTCTGTGCCCTTTACGCCACCACTCTAGCGTCACTCGCCCGCCGGGGCTTGGACAGAATTGCGCAACTCACGACGATTGTCCCGCGTGCCGGAAAGCGCCGGGGCAGTGGCGTCAGGAACGAAGCGGTGCCCGGCCGAGATCATGTGGCCTGTCGACATCGCGCAGCACGCCGGGGTCGTCGACGGGCAGGTGATGGCAACGTTCGCGATGGCGTACAAGCAGCTCGTGTGCGCCGTGGTCGCCGGCGAGATTCGACAGCTCGGGCCAGAAGGTGCGGCCGAACAGTACCGGATGGCCCGGTTGGCCATCATGGGTGGGGCGAAGGAGGGTGTCATCGCAGGCGTGGGCGAGTAGAACCTCGCTGGTGGCCGGTGCGATCCAGGGCATGTCGCCGAGCCAGATCGCCAGGGCGCGGCAATGCGCCAGTTCGGGATCGAGGCAGGCGGTGCGAACGGCATGGCCAAGGCTGGTGCCAAGGCCCTCCCGAATGCTGGAAGGTACGTGCCAGTGCGGTACCGATGGCGACAGCCCCAGGGAGGCCGGGGTTTCGTCTCCACGCAGGATCAGGCGCTGGAGAGGGTAGGTGCGCGAGACCGACTCCCGGGTGGCCGCCAGCAAGGAGCGGCCATCGGCGAGGCGGGCGGTGCGCTTGTCACGGCCGAAACGGCGGGAGCGACCGGCGGCCATCACCAGGACCACTACGTCATCGGCCGTCATGGCTGGCGCCCCCGCTGCACGCGGAGGATATCGGCCATGACGGCCAGGGCGATCTCGGCGGGCGTCTTGCTGCCGAGGTCGAGCCCGATGGGCATGTGCAGGCGATCGATCTGCGCCTCGTCGAGGCCGCCGGAGCGGCGCAGGCGCTCGGCCCGGGCTTCGGAGGTGCGGTGCGAGCCCATCACGCCGATGTAGAAGGCCGGTGTCCTGACCGCCTCGATCATCGCCAGGTCGTCGATGCGCGGGTCATGGGTCAAGGCCACCACCGCCGTACCGTCATGGCTGGCCTCGGGAATCAGGCTGGATGGCAGCCGCGGGACGACATTAACGCCCTCGATGTCAAAGGTACGGCAGGCCTCTTCCCGTGGGTCGCAGACGATGACTTCGAAGTCCAGTGCTCGAGCGAACTCGGCGCAGAAACGCGTTACCGGCGAGATGCCGGCGATGATCAGTCGATGCGTCGGAGCCAGGCGTAGCCGTACGTGGTCGTGGGTGCGTTCGACACGCGGCCCCAGGCCGTCGTCATCGAGCAGGCGGGTGGCTCCGTCGTCGAGGGCCACCTCGCGAAGGCGTGGCGGAGCGCCGCGCAGGATATCGCGCATGGCGGCGAGCAAGGTCGTGCTGGCCTCGCCGGCCGTAAAGCGCTCGACCAATACCTCCAGCACGCCGCCACAGGGCAGTTGCAGGCCTTGCTCGCCACTATCGCCGTAGTGCACCAGGCGCGGCGCGGCATCGAATTCGCCGCTGGCCAGGCGGGTCAGGAAGTCGTCCTCGACGCAGCCACCGGACAGCGATCCGACGTGTTCGCCGTCGCGGGTGGCGGCAAGCAGGGCGCCGGGCGGACGGGGCGACGAGCCGAAGGTTGCCAGCACGGTGCACAGCCAGACGTCGTGACCCTGGCGTACCCATGACAGGGCGCTTTCCAGGGTGGCGAGATCAAGGGGCAGCATGGGCGCTGTCCTCGCGCAGGTCTGCGACGTCCTCGGGGGCGATATCGCCTGGTTGGCCACCCCAGGTTTCACGCAGGTAATTACCCAGGTCGGCGAGTTCGGTATCGCTCAGGTGAGCGGCGAAACCGGGCATTTCCTGCATGCGGGCGAAGCCGGGAAAGTCGCGGGCTTCAATACCGTCGAGCATCACCCTGAGCAGATTGGTGGGATCCTCGAGGCGCAGGGTGGTGTTGCCGTTCATGGCCACCGCGACCTGCGGCTTGCCCTGGCCATCGCCGCCGTGACAGCCGGCGCAGGTGTCGAGATAGGACTGGCGCCCGCGACGTGCGGAGTCGCTCAGGGTCTCCAGGGGACGGGGCTCGATGCGTCTGGCCTCGGGCGGTGTGTCGCCGAGCAGGTAGGTCGCCATGGCCGAGAGATCTTCGTCGGTCAGGTATTGGGTGCTGTGATGCATCACCGGAAACATCTCGTTGAACACCGAGCCCTGCGGGCTCATGCCGTGCTTGAGGAAGTGCGCGAGATCGTCGCGGTTCCAGCCGCGCTCGGCCAGTGCCTCGGCCTCGAGGCTGGGCGCGCGGTAGCCGGCCAGGCTACCGCCCTCCAGGTGGCGGTCGAGATCCATGGCGCCCGTCCAGCTGCGGGGCGTATGGCACTCCCCGCAATGTCCCATCGCCTCGACCAGGTATTGCCCGCGTTGCCAGGCGGAGCTCTGTGACGACGATGCGTCCGGCTCAAGGGCATCGGCGTAGATCAGGTTCCAGAATGCCACCCCCCAGCGCTGGTTGTAGGGAAAGGAGAGGTCGGTCTCGGGCGCCGCACGGGCAATCGGTTCGCGGCTCATCAGGAAGGCATAGATGGCGTCGGCATCCTCGCGACGCATCAGGTGATAGGACGTGTAGGGCATCGCCGGATAGAGCTGTCGCCCGCTCGGTGTCTCGCCCTCGGTCAAGGCATGATAGAAGTCATCGGCACTGTACTCGCCGATGCCATAATTCGGGTCGGGCGTGATGTTGGTGCCGTAGATGGTGCCGAAGGGCGAAGCGATGGGCACGCCGCCGGCGAAGGGGGCGCCTCCCTCGGCGGTGTGACAGGCCGCGCAGTCGGCGGTGCGCGCCAGATAGCGGCCGCGCTCGATGAGCGATTCATCGTCGGCCGCCTGGGCTGTCAGACCGGGCACCAGCAGTATTCCGATCAGTAAGCGTCGCATTCAGCCCTCCTTGACCAGTCCGAGTTCCTCGATGGCCGCCTTGGCGGCCTGGTAATAACGCACATAGCCGGTGCAGCGGCAGATATGATGCCCCAGCGCCTGGTCGATGGTGGCCTCGAGATCGGCGCGCGCCACCGGCTCGCGCTCCAGGCGTTCCACCAGCACCGTGGCGGCATTGACGAACCCGGGCGCGCAGTAGCTGCACTGAAAGGCGAAATGATCGACGAACTTCCGCTGGATCGGGTTCAGGGCGACGACGTCGCCATCATCGCCGTGTTCTGCGTGTCCCTCGATGGTGCGGATGCGCTTGCCGTGAAAGAAGTGGGCGCCGGTGATACAGATGCGCATCTCCTCGCTGGTGCCGTCGTCGTGATCGAGGATCACCACGCAAGCACGGCAGATACCCTGACCGCAGCCGAGCCGCGAACCGGTGAGGCCCTGATATTCGTGAAGAAAGTCGATCATCATCAGATCGTCCGGTATCTCCACGGGGCCGACGGCCTGGCCGTTGATCGTCAGACGCAGGGGGCGGGTGGAAAGCTCAGCCATGGAGGGCCTCCTTGATGCGTTCGGGCGTCACGGGCAGGTCACGGAATCGTTGGCCGGTGGCGTGGGCCAGGGCGTTCACGATGGCGCCGACGATGGGGATCATCACCACCTCGCCCATGCCCTTGGCGGGATCGGTATCGGAGAGGGGCGGCAGGATTTCGCTGCCCTGCTTCCAGACCGCGCAATGGCGAGCCAGGGGAAGCTGGTAGCGATTGACGTTCCAGGTGCCGTTGCCGGGGCCATCTTCGTAGAGCGGCATTTCTTCGAGCAGGGCGTGGCCGATGCCCATGGCGATGCCGCCTTCGAGCTGGCCCTTGACCAGTTCGGGGACGATCGGCTTGCCGCACTCCACCCAGGAGTAGTGTTCGAGGATCTCGACCTCGCCGCTGCCCTTGTTGACACGGAGGTCGACCAAGGTGGCGACCGGGCTGTAATAGGTGACGTGGGCGTTGTTGAGCTGTACGTCGGGATAGCGCACGTCGCGCCGGTCGAGCAGGTGATAGTCGTCGTCGCCGTACTTCACTGCCACGGCGTCGAGGGGCAGGCGCGGAGCCTCGTCGTTCAGCGGAAACTCGGCACTGGCCCAGCTCCAGCGGTTGAAGGCATGCACACTGGCGGCGGTGACCAGGCCCATTTCGTGCGCCTTGGCGGCCAGTTTCGCCAGGGGAATCGGCGTCATGCCGCTGGCGGTGAGGTGCCCTTCGACCCAGCGGGCGTCCTCGAGACGCATCACATAGGGATTGGCCTGGCCTCCATAGATGCCCTGTCCCCAGATCGACAGCGCCGCAGGCCATAGCCCATGTCGGAATACCAGGCGTGCCGCCTCGCGCGTGGCGTGACTGGAGTAATAGGCGGAATTGGACGCCGAGGAGGGCGAGGCGAGGCGAGGTGTCCAGCGCGGGTTGCGGCTGAGGCGATCCTGTTCGGCCTGCTGCATGGTATAGGGATTGCCGCTGGTCTCGAGCGTCAGCTCCGGCCAGTCGGTTTCGCCGGTCTTGATGTCGTCGGCCGGCCGACCGAGGAAGTCGACCACATTCATGGCCTGGGATGTGGCGGTGCCGGTTCCCATGTCGATGGCGATCTGGCGCAGCCGGATACGCCCCTCGGCGTCGATCTCGACGCTGGCCATGGGCGCCTCGGCGCCGGTGCCGAAATCCTTGTGGCTGACCGCGAAGCCGGTGCCGTAGAGGTGGTCGGGATCCTCGGCCTGGCGTTTGTCGCGGCGCTCGGTGCGTTCCTTCCAGAGGGGATGGCGCTCGGCCTTGTCGAGCATCTCACCGACCCGGATGGCACCGCCAGGGATCGCTCCCTGGGTGTTCTTCATGCCAGCCTCGAGCACATTGGCGCGGCGCAGCTCGATGGGGTCGACGTCGAGGCGCTCGGCGAGTTCATCGACCATCATCTCGGTGGCGGCCATGGTCTGCAGGGTGCCGTAGCCTCGCATCGAGCCTGCTTCCACGGCCCGGGAGGGGTAGGCGGTGGTGGCCAGGTCGCTGCGAGGCAGGTAGTAGACCGACTGGGCGGCAGTGGCGCCGACCGCTGCCACCGAGGCGCTGTAGTTGGCTCGACCGCCGCCGTTGACGTCCATGTGGGCGCGGAAGATCTGGAATTTCAGGGAGTCCCGGTCCACCGCCAGGCGATAATCCATATCGAAGGGGTGACGCTTGATGCCGCTCTGGAACTGCTCGAAGCGATCATTGGCCAGGCGCACCGGGTGACCGTCGCCATACAGGGCGGCGATCACCGCATAGTAGACGAAGATATTGTGGTCCTTGGAACCGTAGCCCACGGTGTAGCCTGGGTGGACATTGAGGTGGCGGACGTCGAAACGTGAGCCTTCGAGCATGCGTGCTGTCTCGTGGGCTGACTCGAAGGGGCACTGGGTGGCGACCACGAAATTTAGGGTGCCGGTGTCGGGGTCGAGCCAGCCGTTGCCATTGTCCGGCTCCAGTGCGGCCGGCTCGATGTAGGGCGTAGTGTAGCGCGCCTGGAAGACTTCCCAGTTGTCGGGCGGGTCGTCCAGCGTGTCCTGCATGCGTCGGGCGTGATAGACCCCCTGTTCGCCAATGTCGCCATTGAGGCTGGGATCGTCGGGCCACACCGGGCGGCGATTCTTGATGGTGGGGAAGAGATCGCTGTCCTTGAGGCTGGAGAAGACGTCCGGGTCGTAGGGCGTTTCCCCGCCGACACGCACATAGCGGAAACTCCCGTAGGGCGGGCGCTCGACCTCGCCGGTCTTGGCGCCGTAGCGGATCAGGTCGTCACGGAACTGCAGGGCGTTCTTGGCCGCACGATAGCGTGCAAAATCATGCCAGATCAGTATGGCCACCGGATGGCCGAGAAAAAGCGGCGTCTTGCCCTCGGGCAGGAGCGGATCCGGGCCATGGCTTTCCGGGAATCCGACTCCGTCCTGCTCGAGGTCGGCGGAAGTGACGATGCGGTCCGGTTGCAGGCCGTCATCCAGCAGGGAGAGGTCGAAGCCCTGGTAGGTGCGGTCGGCACGGGTCGCCTTGAGCAGCATGGCGTGGCTCTGCTGCTGTGGCCAGCCTGGCATGTCCCGGGCACGAATGTCGCGGGCGAAGACCTTGGCACCGCTGACCTTGCTGATGGCGTCGATGCGAAAGTGTGCCCCCGAGGGGGAGGCCCACTGGTCGCGAGCGGCAGTGACACGGGGCTCGAAGAGCGCCGCGAAGGCGCGACTGCCCAAGGGCGCGACGGTAATGCCGATACCGGTGGCGCTGCCTTTCAGGAAGGCGCGACGCGAGAGGCGAGGGTACTTCATGGTCGTCCCCATTGCGGTGGCTGGACACGGTGCTTGGCGGTGTTATGTCGTTATCGTGGCCATAGTACTTGGTAGCAGACTAATTGACCAGTTGGACAGTTTTTGAGCGAGCTTGAAAATGCCCCTTGCCAGCTGGCCGGTGATGCTGTCCATGAAATGAGCGTAGGGAAGGACATGACTCGCCCGCAAATCGAGGACGAGACAAAGTGGGGGATCTCTGGTCGAGGTGAGCGAGGACGGCGTCGGCAAGGCTGGCCTGACGCCCAGGAGCTGGATGCCTGGGCGATGACGGCGCGCCGCTGCGGGTAGCGGCGCGCGGGGACTCACTGGTCCCAGGCGGGGGCGATCTCGGGGTTGGCGATGCGTTCGCCGCGATCGAGGGTGGCGATCTCGGCCATTTCCTCGTCGCTCAGGGTGATGTCCAGGGCCTCGATATTACGCTTGAGGTTGGTCTCCTTGGTGGAGGATGGGAAGGTGACGATGTCCAGCTGATTCAACCAGGCGATGGCCACCTGCGCCGGCGTGGCGTCATGGGCCTCGGCGATGCGCTGCAGGGTGGCATCTTCCATCACCTTGCCCACCGCTAGCGGCATGAAAGCTGTCACGGCAATGTCGTGGCTCTGGCAATGTGCCACCAGGTTGCGGTTCTGCAGGAAGGGATGCACCTCGATCTGGTTGGTCAGCAGGGTGCCGGCACCGAGGATGTCCACGGCCTGGTCGATCTGTGCCCGAGTGAAGTTGGAAACACCGATATGGCGGGTCTTGCCGGCTTGCTGGACTTCGCTCAGGGCCGTCAGATAGTCGGCCATCGGGACCTCGTCGCCGGGCGAGGGCCAGTGGATCAGCAGCAGATCGACGTACTCGGTACCGAGCTTCTCGAGGCTCTCGTCGACGCTGGCCTTGAGGTCGGCTGGTTGCAATCGGTCGAACCAGACCTTGGTGGTCAGGAAGATCTCCTCGCGGGGTACCTCGCTTGCTGCGATGGCGGCGCCGACGTCGGCCTCGTTGTCGTAGAACTGCGCCGTGTCGATATGGCGATAACCCAGCTTCAGGGCAGTATCGATGACGCGCCTCACCGTGTCGCCTTCCAGGCGATAGGTGCCGAGGCCGGGATTGGGCAGAGTCTGTTGGGTGCTCATGTTCGCTCCGTGTCGTGGGGTGTCGACTTGGGCGGTGGGCCCGCGCCAGGATTGATTGGCTAAAATGTTAGAAGATTCATGATGTGTTTGCGCACTTTATACCCATATGGGGCGGGGTTCCGGCACATCAAGGGGCAAAAGGCGTAGTGCTATACATTCAGCGGCCTGTCTGGGGCCATGCCGGCGTCTCGGCGTTGATCCCGTATGCCCGACCAGCATGTCGCGATCAGGCCCAGGATGACGTCATCGTGTCTCGTTTGACCTCGTCGTTGCGGGGCGAGACAAGCGCTCCAGCTCCTCGAGGTAGCTTTCCAGTACCAGATTGGGCGGCGCCCCCTTGCGGGTGATGGCGCTGTAGTGGGTGAGGTAGTGACATTCTCGGGGATTCAGGGCGCGCATCCGGTCGTCGCGTACCCAGCGCTCGGCGTAGTGGGTCGGCAGGTAGCCGAGGTAACGACCGGAGAGGATCAGAAAGGCGATGCCTTCTCGGTCGGTGGCCGAGGCGGCGGCCTTGAGCGGTTCGTGAAGCGCCTTGATCTCCGGTGTCTGCGCATAGGCAGGTACGACGGCATCGCACTGTGCCAACTGCTGCCCGGTCACGTGCTCGGCATCGAAGAGTGGGTGCCCCGAGGCGCAGTAGAGCTGCGACGCTTCCTCGTAGAGCGCGCGATACTGCAGCCCGGGCAGGGGCTTGAGCGTCGGAATCACGCCGGTATGCAGGCGCCCGTCCAGCACGGCCAGCTCGATGTCGTTGGGCGGTATCATGCGGATGTTGATGCGCACATCCGGGCCGCGCTCCTTGAGCGCGCTCAGGGCATCGGTGATCAGCATCTCGGGCATGGTCACCAGGTTGTCGGTGATGCCGATGTTCAGTTCGCCCTTGAGCCGGGCATGCAGGCCATTGACTCGGGTGCGGAAGCCTTCCACCGAGGCCAGCAGTTGCAGGCTGGCATCGAACACCTCGGTGCCCTCGTCGGTCAGAGCGAAGCCGCTGCGTCCGCGTTGGCAAAGGCGCAGGCCGAGGCGTGTTTCCAGGTCGTTCATGGCCATGCTGATGGCGGCCCGGCTGATGTTCAGCTCCACCTCCGCCGCGGAAAACCCACCACACTCCACGACCTTGCGATAGATTCTCAGCAGGCGAAGGTCGGCATCGCTGACCTGGCCGCCCAGGGCCTCTTTGCGGCGTGACATCGTTCCGTGCTCCTCGAATGGTGTCGCACGACGAGGCTAGCAGCGGGGGTGCTGAAAGTTAAATGAAAGCTTACATGAGATTCAATATATCTGGATTTAATTGATCATGGGGCGGGACTAGCCTTCTTGTCAGAACCTCCATCAAGGTGACTCACGAGAGGGTGTCGTCATGTCGGATCAAAACCTTGCCCGGGCCGCCGGGCTGAGCCCGGAGCAGTTGGATGCCTACTGGATGCCCTACACGGGCAATCGCCAGTTCAAGCGCGACCCGCGCATTATCGTCGGCGCCGAAGGCAGTTATCTGAAGGATGCCGAGGGACGACGCATCTACGATGGCCTTTCCGGCCTGTGGACCTGCGGTGCCGGCCATTGTCGTCCGGAAGTCACCGAGGCGGTCAGCCGCCAGCTTGGCGAGCTGGACTATTCGCCGGCGTTCCAGTTCGGTCATCCCAAGGCCTTCGAACTGGCTCACCGCCTGGGTGAACTAACCCCGGCCGGGTTGAATCATGTCTTCTTCACCGGCTCCGGCTCCGAGAGTGCCGATACCTCCCTGAAGATCGCGCGGGCCTACTGGCGCAAGAAGGGCAAGCCGGCCAAGACCAAGCTGATCGGCCGCTCCAAGGGCTACCATGGCGTCAATTTCGGGGGCATCAGCCTGGGTGGCATCGGGGCCAATCGCGTGCTCTTCGGCCAAGGGGTCGACGCCGACCATTTGCCTCATACGCTGCTGAAGGAGAATGCCTTCACGCGGGGCATGCCCGAACGTGGCGCCGACCAGGCCGATGAGTTGCTGGAGCTGATCGCCCTGCACGATGCTTCCAATATTGCGGCGGTGATCGTCGAGCCCCTGGCCGGTTCCGCCGGGGTGATTCCGCCGCCCAAGGGCTATCTGCAGCGTCTGCGCGAGATCTGCGATCAGCACGACATCCTGTTGATCTTCGACGAGGTCATCACCGGCTTCGGGCGCATGGGATCGATGACCGGCGCCGAAGAGTTCGGCGTGGTGCCGGACATCATCAATGTCGCCAAGCAGTTGACCAACGGTGCCGTGCCCATGGGCGGGGTCATCGTGCGCGACGAGATCTATCAGACCTTCATGGAGCAGGGCGGTCCCGACTATATGCTCGAACTGCCCCACGGCTACACCTACTCGGGCCACCCGGTGGCTTGCGCCGCGGCCCTGGCCGCGCTGGATGTGCTCGAGAACGATCGCTTGATCGAGCGCGTTCGCGAGATGAGCCCGGTCTTCGAGGAAGCGCTGCACAGCCTCAAGGGTTCGCGTTATGTCAGCGACATTCGCAACTACGGTCTTGCCGGCGCCCTGCAGATCGAGCCCTATCCCGGCGAACCGGCACGACGTCCCTTCGAGATCGCCATGAAGTGCTGGGAGAAAGGCTTCTACGTGCGCTATGGCGGCGACACCATCCAGCTCGGTCTGCCATTCATCGTCGAGCGCGAAGAGATCGATCGGCTCATCAATGCATTGGGCGACGCGCTCGGTGAATTGGATTGAAACATTGGGAAATTGTCTCAAACGCGACTCGGAGCCTTTTGGGCGATGAGCTTTCCCGTCGACAAGTCTTCGCGAGGGCGCTGTGAACCCTTCCATGGGCGCTACATCCGCCATCCATGGCGGATGACCCTCGCTGCGACTTGTCCCCGGCGCTCATCTGACTGACTTCTTGCTTCTTATAACGAGGTACTCCATGACCACACTCGGCCATCTGATCAACGGCTCACGCGTCGCTGGTGAAGGGCGCACCCAGGATATCTTCAACCCTTCCACCGGCGAGGTCGGCGGCCAGGTGAGTCTGGCCAGCAAGGCTACCGTCGAAGAAGCCATTGCCGCCGCCGAGGCCGCTTATCCGGCATGGAGCAGTACGCCGCCCGCCAAGCGCGCTCGCGTGATGTTCAACTTCAAGCAACTGCTGGAGCAGAACGCCGACGAGATCGCCCGGCTGATTGGCCAGGAGCATGGCAAGATCGTCCACGATGCCAAGGGCGAATTGCAGCGCGGCATCGAGAACGTGGAGTACGCCTGCGGCGCACCGGAGCTGCTCAAGGGCGAGCACAGCAAGAACACCGGCCCGGGCATCGATTCCTGGAACGAGTTCCAGCCGCTGGGGGTGGTCGCCGGCATCACGCCGTTCAACTTCCCGGCCATGGTGCCGCTGTGGATGTATCCGATGGCCATCGCCTGTGGCAACACCTTCGTGCTCAAGCCCTCCGAGCGCGACCCGACCTCGACGCTCTACATCGCCGAGCTGGCGCTCGAGGCGGGACTGCCCGCCGGTGTACTCAACGTCGTCAACGGTGACAAGGAAGCCGTCGATACCCTGCTCGACGATGCCCGCGTGCAGGCCGTCAGCTTTGTCGGTTCCACGCCGATCGCCGAAACCATCTATCAGCGTGCCAGTGCCAACGGCAAGCGCTGCCAGGCCCTGGGCGGTGCCAAGAACCATGCCATCGTGATGCCCGATGCCGACATGGACAATGTGGTCGACTCCCTAACCGGGGCCGCCTTCGGTTCCTCCGGCGAGCGTTGCATGGCGCTTTCCGTGGCGGTAGCGGTGGGCGACGAGGCGGCCGATGCCATGATCGACAAGATGCAGGGGCGGATGAAGACCCTCAAGGTCGGCCCCTTCCATGAGGCCGAGAACGATTTCGGTCCGGTGATCACCAAAGCCCATCAGGAGAAGGTCTGCGGCTATATCGACAGCGCCGAGCAGCAGGGGGCCAGGATTGTGGTCGACGGCCGCGACGTGCAAGTGCCCGGCCATGAGAATGGCTTCTATGTCGGCGGTACCCTGATCGACCGCGTGACGCCCGACATGACCTGCTATCTCGAGGAGATCTTCGGCCCGGTGCTGCTGGTGGTGCGTGCCAACTCCATGGAAGAGGCCATGCAGTTGATCGACGATCACGAGTACGGCAACGGCACCTGCATCTACACCCGCGACGGCGAGGCGGCGCGTTACTTCAGCGACCGCATCCAGGTTGGCATGATCGGCGTCAATGTGCCCTTGCCGGTACCGGTCGCCTACCACAGCTTCGGCGGCTGGAAGCGTTCGCTGTTCGGCGACCTGGCTGCCTACGGCCCGGATGCGGTGCGCTTCTACACCAAGCGCAAGACCGTCACCCAACGCTGGCCATCGGCCGGGGTGCGTGAAGGCGCTCAGTTCTCCTTCCCATCTTGATGAAATGAGAGCTGCCCTCGTTATCGGGGGCGGTTTGGTCTTTCAGGATCGGCTCGATCCGCAGCAACCAGGAGGCGCGATGTTCGGATTACCCACTGCGACGACTTGGCTCGTCATTGGCGTGCCGGTGTTCTGGATTCTCTACACCCTGGGATTCCTGTGGGTGACACGGGGGTGGCCGGGGCTCAAGAAATCGGGGAGCGAGTAATAGCTCCATCCCGCGAATGAACGGCATGACAACAACAAGGAGGCATGAGTGAATTCGACGGTACTACTTTTTCTCGCGCTATACTTCCTGGCCATGCTGGCGGTGGGCATCGTTGCCATGCGTCGAGGTGGCTCGAGCAGCATGGAAGGCTATTACCTGAGCGGTCGTAACGTTGGTCCCCTGGTGACGGCCATGACCATGCAATCGACGTCAATGAGCGGCTACATGTTCCTGGGTGCCGGCTCCTTGGGATATACCCAAGGCTACTATGGCTTCTGGTATGCGGCGGGTGACATCGGCGGCGGTGTCGTCAATCTCTCCGTGCTCGGCAGACGCATGCGCAAGCTGTCCCAGATCATGGGTGCCCTGACCTCGATCGAGTATCTCGAGAAACGCTATCCCAGCAAGTGGGTTCGACTTATTTCGGCGCTGCTTTCCGTCTTTCTGCTGGGGGCCTATGTACTGGCGCAGTTCATCGCGGGCGGCAAGGGTCTGGAAATGGTGACGGGCCTGCCCTACGAGGTCTCCCTGTTGATCGCCGTGGCCGTGATCCTGGCCTATACCCTGATGGGCGGGTATGGAGCGGTGGCTTACACGGATTTGCTGCAGAGCCTGGTCATGCTGGTCGGCATCGTCTGGATCCTGTTCGCCACGCTCCAGGAGGTGGGCGGACTGACTGCCGCCAACGAGGCTCTCGCCACCATTGATCCGACCCTGTTGTCCGTCTGGGGCAGGGATCTGGCCTACGAGGGGCAGTGGGGCATCGTGCTTGGCGCGCTGCTGATCTTCTCGATCGGTTACATGGGCTGGCCTCATGTGGTAACGCGTCACATGGCGATGCGCAACCCCTTCCATGCCCGGCGTGCGGGGGTTTATTCGACACTCTGGAACCTGGTGTTCGTGAGCGCGCCCTATATTCTGGGTACGTTGGCGATTCTGGTGCTGCCGGATCTCGACGATCCCGAACAAGCCATTTTCGCCCTGGCACAGAGCCTGCTGCCGGCTGCTGTCGTCGGTATCGTGATGGCGGCGATCATGGCGGCCATCATGTCCACGGCGGATTCCATCCTGTTGCAGACGGGCAGTATCGCGGCGCGTGACCTCTATGAGCGCTTCATCAATCCGCGGATGGAGGAAAAGCAGATGGTCCGAGTATCGCAACTGATCGTGCTGCTGCTCGGCATGGCATGTGCCGTGATTGCCCTGTTCGAGCCTCCAGCCGTGTTCTCGATCGTGGTCTTCACCACCTCGGTGCTGGGTAGTGCCTTCCTGCCGG
Source organism: Halomonas eurihalina (assembly GCF_008274785.1). Lineage (GTDB taxonomy): Bacteria > Pseudomonadota > Gammaproteobacteria > Pseudomonadales > Halomonadaceae > Halomonas > Halomonas eurihalina. Next base: position 65,150 of record NZ_VTPU01000011.1, on the reverse strand, counting down.
CTTATGTGGCTGCGGTGTGGTGGAAAAAGGCCAACACGCCAGGGGCTCTGTCATCGATCGTCGTCGGCGCTGTCGTTGCCTTCCTGTGGAAGTATCTTGGGCTGGAGGGAGCGACCGAGATCCATCCCATGCTGGCCGGCCTGGTGCTGTCGAGTGTCACCATGGTTGCCGTCAGCCTGGCAACACAACGCCGACATCCCGTGCCGGAGCACATCCTGAGGGCCATGGAGGAAACGGAAGAGCTGCGTCCCCTGCCGAGATCGTTGGCTTCCAGGCAGAGTTTCGAAATGGCCCATGAAGCATTGACGCTCAAATCCGCCGAGCAGCCGACATGAATGAGGCACTACTGAACGAGGTCGTCGATACAGAGGAGGCCTGGCTGGCTGCCAGGCTTCCTCTGGACGACGTGGCGAGACGGATCTCGGGAATCGACACCACCCTGGATGCCCGGGAGGTCCAGGCTGTGGGCTTTCCTTACCTGCTGTTCACTTTCCGTTGGGAGTCGCGGCGTTGGGGGCGAACGTGCCAGGAGCTGATGAGCTGTATGGTGGATCGCTGCCAGGGCGTCAGTACGACGCTGGAGCGCATCGAGTTCGGCTCGTCTCCGGCTTCGCCGGTGTTGCTGCAGCCCGCACTCGACACTCCGCCTCTAGAGCGCAAGGCACGCCAGCACGTGATGCAGGTACGGCGCCATCGCTTGAAAAGGCGAGCGGCCTCGGGACTGGAACTGGTTGCGAGTCGCCGGGTGAGAAAGCCCTTGTGGCGAGTTGTGGCCCGCCACCAGCGGCATGGCGACATCGAGTTGTTGCTGGATGGCGTGACCGGCGGTTACTACGTGATGTGACACGGCCCATGATGCCTGGTTGGGCGAGAAAGGCTGCTCGTTACACCAGCGACAGCAGGGCGGTTACCAGCAGGTCGGGGTCGTAGAGTGGGGCATCGTTTTCGCCGATCAAGCGTGTATCGATCAGGGTGACCCCCAGTTCGGCGAGGAAGTCAGGGGATAGCTGACCGGGGTAGTCGCCGCGCTCGCTGTCGATGAGCACGAAGTCGAGCAATTCCCGGGTGGGGCAGGTCTCGCCGATATCGCGGTGCAGGGTGTCGAGCAGGGTGGTGATCTGCCGTTCCAGGTCCATTCCGGCCTGCTCCGGGTCGGGGCTTGAATTGGGAATGAAGACCTTGGGACAGCGGTTGGCGTGGATGGCCCGGCCGACGCCGTGGGGCAGCAGGTTGGCCAACAGGCTGGAGTAGAAGCTGCCCGGCGGGTAGCAGATCAGCTCGGCGGAGGCGATCAGGCGCTGGTTTCTCTTGTGCAGCTTTGCGGTAACGGGCTCGTAGGTATCCCGGTCGGCCGAGAGTTCGAGTCTGGCGATAGGCGTGACCAGCGGCGCAACTTCCTTGCCGGTGATGCGGTGCTGGCCCAGTACTTGGCAGCCGTCCGTCAAGGTGGCCGCCAGGTGATAATCCTGGTCGATGATGGCGCGGACGGTGCCGCGGACGTGGACCAGCTTGGAGAACAGGAAGGTGATCGGGTCGAGCTGCTGATGATTGTTCAGGTAGCCGCCCGCCAGAATCAGGTTGCCGATGCTGGCGCCGCGCAGGTCGAAGTCGTCGGGCATTGCCTCGAGGAAGAAGCCGAGCTGGTTGCAGATCAAGCGGCGCATCGGATTGGAAATATCGCCGGTCAGAGGATGCTGCCCGCGCGCCAGCGTGTCGAGGGTGGCCCGCAGGGCATCCGGCTCGGCTTCCTCTGGCAGCCGGTAGGTGAATAGTCGGCAGACCTCGGGGTGGCCCAGGATGGAGTCGTCCGCGAGTGCCATCAGGCGACTGCGCAGATCGCCGATGGCCGGCATACCGAAGGCCTTGCGCAGCTTGGCGGAGCTGCCGCCTGAGTCGAAGGGCGTCACCAGGTGAATGGAGTTGTGGGTATAGTGCTGTAGCCGTCGAGATATGCCGTTGAGGGCCGAACCGCCGCTGAAGAAGAGCAGCTTCGGCCCGAGTTCCGGGGCCTTGTGGTAGCGCTGGACCCGTAGAGGGTCGGGTACCCGCGCGGTGCGGGTCACGCGAACGTCGACCATGTCGTTTTCCTGGCTTTGTGTCTGGAACGCCTAGCCAAGAGTGCCTGCTTTTGGTCGTCTTGTCGCCTTCCCGGCGGTAAGGACGGGGCCTGGTTTCACGGAAATTTCATGCGGGGTGTGGCATGCTTGAAGTAGCGTTGAAACTTCGAGTGATCCGAGCATGGCCGAGCTGATTCCCGGTGTGCGCAATTCGGCCAGAGCGCTGATTCTGCGCGAAGACCACATCCTGCTGTTGCAGAAGGAGGATGATGTCTACGCGCTGCCCGGTGGCGGCCAGGAAACCGGGGAGCCCCTGGAGGCGGCCTTGCAGCGCGAGTGTCGCGAGGAGATCGGTACTGATGTGCTGGCGCCTGCGCTGATTCAGGTCTGCGACTACTTCAAGCTCAAGCGTACCGAGCCCGCTACCCGTCGCCATCAGGTGGATTTCATCTTTCGCTGCGCCGTGCCGGATGACTATGCCCCGCATAACGGCCCGAGCCCCGACAAGCGCCAACTCGAAGTACGATGGGTCGAGGTCCGCGACCTCGTCCGATTGGCCTTTTCGCCCGCCTATCTGGTTCTCCAACTGCCACGCCTGATCGAATCCCGAGAACGGACGGCAGAGCCCCTTTACACAGGCGTTTTCCATGACCAATCGAATCCCTGAGAGCATTCAGGACAATCTGCGTTTCCTGTGTGTCGAGGTGGATTCGCAACTGGCCAACCTGCAAGCCTTTTTTACCAGCCCCACGGCTGCCATCGCCCGGCGTGTTGCGGAGCGCGATGGTTATGCCCGCAACCTCAAGATGCGCATCCATGCCGATTGCATCAGGCGGCTTTCCCGCAAGAAGACCGGGGAAGCCAGGCGCCGTCTGCTGCGCAGTCTGGAGCTGGTATCAACGGACCTTGATCGTCTCACCGAGTTGAGTCGCGAGTGCATCCATCAACTGGTCGACATGGACGATCTGGCGGCACTGGATCCGGAAACCTTTCCTCCCATGCTGGCTCAGGTGCGCTCTGGCGTGGCCAAGGTCGAAGAGGCGGTCGCTGGCAGCAATACTCAGCGGGCCCTGCAGATAGGTCGACTGGAGGCGAGCCTGCAGAAGGATGTCCGGCGCCGGGTGAGTCACTGCATCACGGCGCTCAAGAGGCGTCATAATCGCACAGAGGATCTCACCCGGGCGCTCTTCGTGGCCCAGGCCATTCGTCAGATGGGTGAGGTTCTGCTGCATCTCAGCGAGGTGATCATCTCGGCCAATCTGGGGCAGTCGGTCAACTTCGAGCGCTATTGTTCGCTGCAATCGCTGGTGGAGGACTTGACCGACAGCGAGAACGAGGACTTCAGCATGGCGCCCATCGCCGAGACCCGTTCGGGCAGTAGTATTTCGGGGATCTCGACGGGCCAGGATGATGACTATGTGGCCATCTTCAAGGATGGCCTCAAGCGCAAGGTCAAGGAAGAACGCCAGGGAGTTGAGAGCTGGCACGAGATATATCCCGGTCTGGCGCCCAAGATTCTCTCCTACAAGAAACGCGGCCAGTCGGCGGCGCTGCTCATTGAACACATGCCGGGTTTCACCTTCGAGCAGATCCTGCTCAACGAGTCTTCCGAGTTACTCGACGAGGCGCTGAAACGGCTGACCCGGACGCTGAAGTCGGTTTGGCGCGAGACTCATACCGACATCCCGGTTGCGGCCAACCATATGCAGCAGCTCGAGAAACGTCTCGGCGAGGTGTACAAGATTCATCCCGAATTCAAACATAGTGGTGCAACGGTATGCGGCGTCGATCTGCTTGCTTTCGACACCCTGGTCGAGCGAGCCAGGGACAAGGAAGCCGGCCTCGAAGCGCCCTTTTCGGTGTACATCCATGGCGACTTCAATGTCGATAACATCATCTACGATCCACTCGAGCGGCGGATCAATTTCATCGACCTTCATCGCTCCAGCTACATGGATTACGTGCAGGATGTCTCGGTATTCATGGTTTCCAACTATCGCCTGCAGATCAAGGATGCCCCGCTGCGCCGACGGATCATGCAACTGGCCCAGGACTTCTACCGGATGGCGCGTCGTTATGCGATATCTCAGGACGATGTGACCTTCGAATTGAGGCTGGCGCTGGGGTTGGCGCGTTCCTTCGCCACCTCCACGCGTTTCATCCTCGACAATGCCTTGGCCAACAGCATGTTCCTGCGGGCCCGTTATTTGCTTGAGCTGGTGCTGGCGGCCGATCCGCAGAAGGCGCACCGCTTCCGTATTCCCATGAAGGAGATTTTCGTTGACTAACCCCAAGATCGGCGTGGTGGGCATTCCCGGCAAGTGGTCCACCGAGGTGTTGGCGGATGCCATCGAAGCGCGCACCGGGTTTCGTGCGGTGATTGACCTTCATGAGACCTGCCTCGACCTGACCTCGGGCCGCCTCGAGCATCGGGGGCAGGACCTCGGCGAGCTGGATGCCTTGATCGTCAAGAAGATCAGCGCCGAGTACAGCCCCACCAGCTTGGACCGCCTCGAATTACTGCGGGTGGCCGAGGCCCGGGGCGTCAGGGTGTTCAGCAGGGCGGAGACGATGCTGCGGCTGATCAATCGGTTGAGCTGTACCGTTACCCTGCGCAATGCGGGCATTCCGATGCCGGAGACCCTGGTCACCGAAGACCTGGACAGCGCCTGCCAGGCGGTCCAGCGCTTCGGCGAGGCGGTCTTCAAGCCGCTGTTCTCGACCAAGGCGCGTGGCATGTGCGTGATTTCCGCCGATCAGTCGCCCGAGGCCCTGCGCCGCGAGGTGGCAGCCTTTCGGGCTGACAATCCGATGATGTATCTGCAGCGCCGGGTGGAGCTGCCCGGCCGCGACCTGGGCATGGTGTTCGCCGGCGGGCGCTACCTGGGCACCTATGCCCGGGTACCCCAGAGCGGCGATACCTGGAACACCACCATCCACAGCGGCGGGCGCTACGAGGCCTATACGCCGTCGGCCGAGCTCATCGAGCTGGCCACCCGGGCCCAGGCGCCCTTCGATCTGGACTTCACCACCGTGGATGTGGCTGAGACCTCGGACGGCCCGGTTGTCTTCGAGGTGTCTGCCTTTGGCGGTTTCCGCGGCGCTCTGGAAGGAGCGGGAATCGATGCCGCCGGCGCCTACCTCGACCACGTGCTGAGCGAGCTATGAGCGCTGCTACCGAAAGTCCCGGTGCCTTGGCCCGCACGCTGGTCGGCGTCACCGAGCTCATCGACCAGACTTTGGTTCTGGCCATGGGGCAGGCCCGCCTGGCCGTACGCTCGAACTCGGCCGAGCTGCTCGATACCTTGGGCGACTATTTCGCGCACTGCCTGGTACCGGGTGAGACAGCGGATCTCGAGGTGATCGCCATCGAGCGGGAGGCCCCCGAGCTGAAGGTGGATTTCCTCGACTGGTCCCGGGAGGCCGGCAAGACCGGGCGCAAGGACAGCATCCTCGATCTCCCGGGCGGCCGGCTGGTGCGCAAGGTTCGCACCGGTATGGTCTTTTTGCAGAGCGCAACGCAGCGCATCGCGGCTGGCCCCTGTCGTGCCAACGTCAATCAGGTGGTGAATTTCATTCTGGCCCAGTACATGAATCACCTTCAGCAGGCGGACTGGCGGATCTGTCACGCTGCGGCTCTAGTGCATGAGGGCCGCGCGCTGGCCATCGCCGGCTTTTCGGGGGGCGGCAAGTCCACGGCCATGCTGCGGGCCCTGGAGCATCCCGGGACCGCCTTTCTGACCAATGATCGGTTGTTTCTCAAGCGCCAGGGCAGCGGCGTGCGGGCCGCAGGCGTACCCAAGCAGCCGCGCATCAACCCGGGGACGGTGTTGCACAATTCTCGGCTCGAGGCCTTGATCCCGGCCGAACGTCGGGAAGTGCTGCGAGCCTTGCCGTCGGCCGAACTCTGGGAGTTGGAAGAGAAGCACGACGTGCCCATCGCCACCTTCTATGGGCCGCAGCGTCTCATCGCCGAGGCGCCCCTGGCGGCTTTCGTTGTCCTCAACTGGCGTCGGGACGACGCGAGCCCGACGCGGGTCACGGCGGTGGATCTGGAACCGCGCCGGGATCTGCTGGCGGCTATCATGAAATCACCCGGCCCCTTTTATCAGCATGCCAACGGTCGCTTCGAGGCCGATGGGGAACCGCTCGACGAGGCGGCCTATCTGGCGGTACTCGAGGGGATTCCGGTTTATGAGGTGACGGGCGGTATCGATTTTTCCGCTCTGGTCGAGGGGCACCTTTATCCCTTGATGGAGGGCTAGCCATGTCTCGAGAGCTGCTGGTGCTGCGCCACGGGAAGTCCGATTGGTCGAAGCCGGTGAGCGATGTCGAGCGACCGCTGAAGAAGCGCGGCAAACTGGCCGCGCAGCGCGTGGGGGCCTGGCTCGCCGAGCAGGACCGGGTGCCTGACCGCATCCTGGCTTCGCCCGCTGAACGTGCCCGGGCCACTGCCGAGAAATGCGCCAAGGCCATGGGGCTGACGCAGGCCGACGTGGTGATCGAGCCGAGCCTCCTCGATGCCGGCTCCGAGGCGTTGGCCGCTGTGGTGTCGCGTTGCCCCGAGGCGGTGACGCGCCTCATGGTGGTTGGCCACAATCCCGGCCTCGAGGCGTTTCTGGATTGGTTGTTACCCGAACCGCCCCCGGTGCCCGATGACGGCAAGTTGCTGCCCACCGCCGCGCTGGCGCATTTTGCCCTCGACGGTGAGTGGTCGATGTTGGACGCTGGCGCCGCGCGACTGATCGAGATCCGCCGGGCCCGGACGTTGCCGGAGGGCTTTCCCTATCCCTTTCCGGATGGCTCCGAGCGCCGGGAGCGGCCGGCCTACTACTACACGCAGTCCGCCGTGTTGCCCTATCGCTGGCATGACGGTGTCCTGGAGATACTGCTGATCGGATCGAGCGGCAATCGGCATTGGAGCCTGCCCAAGGGCATCGTCGAGCCGGGGCTGAGTCCCGAGGATTCAGCACTCAAGGAGGCCGCTGAGGAGGCTGGCATCAGCGGGACCATCTCTGCCGTCGCGCCGGCTCGCTATCGTCAGGCCAAGTGGGGGGCGACCTGCAACGTCGAGCTGTTTGCCATGCGCGTCGACAGCGAGCAGCCCGAGCACGCCCGCGAAGAGCCGCAGCGGAGCCGTCGTTGGGTCGGGCCCGAACAGGCTGCCGAGCTCGTTGCGAGCGACGCTCTCGCCCATGAGATTCGGGCGCTGTCGGCGCGCCTTGCCACCGGGAGCACGGAGTGAGCTCGGCACCGCGCACTATCGCGGTACTCGTTCGGCATGGTGACTACCATCAGTTGCCCGATACGCCCAGTGCCCACCAGCCTTTTCCGCTCACCGAGCGAGGCCGGACCCAAGCCGATAAGGCGGCTTGGGAGTTAGGGGCGATGCTCGAAGCCGAAGGTTGGCGGCTGGCCGAGACGATCGACACCTCCGAGCTGTTGCGGGCCTGGCAGACCGCCGAGCGGTTGCGCGAAGGGCTCGCCAACTGCTGGTTCCCGCTGCGCATCGAGGACTTCGGGGCGCTGGCCGAGCGAGGGCTGGGGAGCGCGGCGAACCTGACTCTCGAGCAGATTGTGCGGGCGGTCGAGGCGGACCCGCGCTGCGACGCGTTACCCGCGAACTGGAAGGCGAGCAGCCATTTTAGGTTGCCTCTGCCGGGGGCGGAGTCGCTGATGGAGGCCGGCGAGCGCGTCGCCGATCATCTCGAGTCTCGCATGGCCGCCCTGGCGGCCGAGGTTCGAGGCGATACGGCGAAGCTGTTTGTCGGCCACGGGGCCGCCTTTCGTCATGCTGCTTACCGGCTTGGGGTACTGGCCTTCGACGACATCGCCCGGTTGAGCATGTACCACGCTGCCCCGGTCTACCTGGAGCGCTTCCCGGACGGGCGCTGGCGACACATCGGGGGGCACTGGAAGCGTCGGCAGAGCGGCGAAGGCCACCATGACTAGGCACTGTCCGAAAAGTGCCTGCGCTTGGCCGAGCGGCCGGTAGGGCATGTGTTGTCACGGGGGTGTCACCTTGGTGTCATACGCTATGCCGTATTTCTTCCCCCACCAGGAGCCGGCGCATGGCGAGTGGTCAGGTGCACATCGACATTCCTCGCTACAAGGGAGTATCGCGAGTGATACAGGGGCTGCCGACGACGGTGGAGCCCTGGGTGCCGGGCGGACGCAACGCCCAGGCGCGCGGAGGCAGCTCGCCGGAAGTGGTCTCCCGACTGCTGCGTCGAGCGGTTGCCCATCGCCCCTGGACCTGGCCTGACCGCCCTATCTATTTTATCTCCGACCCTCATGCCGATGCCGAGGCCTTCGTTGGCTCCCTGGTGGCCTCCGGTGGGGTGAAGAAGACAGGCCCGGGGCTCGATGACATCAAGCTGACCAAACGGGGGCGGAAAGGCGCTTTCGTCATCGGCGGAGACTGCCTGGACAAGGGGCCAAGTAACCTGACACTGCTGCGCAGCCTGCGTCGGCTGATGGACAGCGGCGCCCAGGTGACGCTGCTGGCGGGCAATCATGATATGCGCCTGTTGATGGGGCTGATGGCCCTTGAACATGAGCCGTCTCCGCGCACCGAACATCTCTTCGCGCGCATGGGTAACAAGGCTATCCCGTTGATCAAAGAGGTCTACGCCGAGTATCTGGCATGGCAGGAAGACCCGCTGGCGGATGTGCCCGGCAAGAAGGCCTGTCGGCGTCGCCTCATGCCCGGCGATGACTGGTTCGACGCTTTTCCATCGATGGCGCGGGGGCAGATGTCCGACAAGGCCATCGACAAGGAGCTCGCCAGGTTACGCAAGAAAGTGTCGAGCTTCGAGGCGTCCTGCGAGCGGGCGGGGCTGACGTTGCGCCAGGTCTATGCGACGGCATGCAAGCTGCGTGAGCTCTTTCTCCGGCCGGAGGGGGAGTTCGCCTGGTTCTTCGAGTCGATGCAGCTCGTGCATCGGGAAGGTTCCTTTCTTTTCGTGCACGCGGGGCTGGATGACAGTATCGCCCGGCGGATCGAGAACGAAGGGATCGCGGCGCTGAACCGGTGCTTCACCACGATGGTGGTCGATGACCCCTTCGCGTTCTACTATGGGCCTCTGGCCAACACGCTGCGAACCAAGTACCGCAAGGTCGACTTTCCCCTTACCGAGCGCGGTGTCGACCACGTTTATCGCGAGGGCATTCACGCTGTCGTACACGGCCATCTCAATCTCACCGCCGGCCAGCGGCTGATGATCCGTCGCGGCATGCTGCATATCGAGGGCGATATCACCCTGGACCGCAACTCCCGACGCAAGGAGGGCCTCGAGGGGCATGGCGTGGGCGTGACGATCATCCAACCGACAGGCAAGGTGGTCGGCATCAGCAACGACTACCCGCATGCCAAGATTTTCGAGCCGGAAACCTATCTCGACGGCCGCGGAGCTTCCCGGCGCTCGGCCACCAAGCACAAGGCAGGATGTCCATGAAGCCCGAGAAGAACCTCTTCCGGCACGAATCGCTACAGAGCATCAAGGGTGCCCAGGAGATCCTCAAGGCCATCACCAAGGGACTGGCCAAGGGAGTGCTGTCGTTCTCGGACGGCGACGGCGAGATCCGGCTGACTCCCAAGGGGCTGATCAATCTCAAGGTGACGGTTCGCAAGGAAGATGACTATCACCGCCTGGATATTCGGCTTTCCTGGCAGGCCAGTCATGGCGCGTCCAAGAAATCGACGCTACAAGTGAGCCACGACGAATAAGGGCGCGACGACGCGACTTTTAGCTAGCCGGCCCGATCAGGTGCTTCACTTCCAGGTAGGCGGCAAGTCCCCAGGGACCGAGTTCGCGGCCGATACCGCTGTGCTTGAAACCACCCCAGCCGGCTTCCGGCATCACCAACTGCTCGCTGTTGAACCAGATGCTGCCGGCGCGCAACGCTCGGCCAACGCGCTGGGCACGTTCGCTATCACCCGAGATCACGGTGGCAGCGAGGCCGAAGTTGGAGTCGTTGGCGAGTTCGATGGCTTCCGCTTCGCTTTCGACGCTGCGTGCGCAGAGCACCGGGCCGAAGATTTCCTCGCGCCACAGTCGGCTGCTGGTGGGCACGTCCCGAAACAGCGTTGGTGCGATGAACTCGCCCTGCTCCGGTAGAGCGCGATGTCGAGCGTCGCGTACCGCGACCAGCCCCTCTTCGGCGGCAATGGCCAGATAGTCTTCGACGCTCTGGCGCTGGCGCGCGCTGGTCATGGGCCCCATGTCGGTGTCGTCGCCCAAGGGGTCGCCCAGGCGAATGGCGTCGATGCGCCGACCCAGAGCATCGTAGAGGGCGTCAGCCAGCGAGTGATGGACGAGCAGGCGCGAGGTGGCCGAGCAGATCTGGCCGCTGTTGAAGTAGATACCGGCCATCACCCAGTCGGCGGCCTGTTCCACCTCGGCGTCGTCGAGCACCAGGATCGGCGACTTGCCGCCGAGCTCCAGGGAAACGCCTCGTATCCCCTCGGCAGCGGCTCGCATGACGCTTTCACCGACGCGGTTGCTGCCGGTGAACGAGAGCTTGTCGACACCGGGATGTGCGGTGAGCGGAGCGCCGATACCCTCGCCATCGCCGTGGATCAGGTTGAGCACGCCGGCAGGCAGGTCGATGGCCTCGGCGATGTCGGCCAGGGCCTGTTCCGGCAGCGGGGTGACTTCCGAGGGCTTGAAGACCACCGTGCAGCCGGCGGCCAGTGCCGGGGCGATCTTCCAGGCGCTGGTCACCAGCGGGAAATTCCAGGGCGTGATCAGCCCGACCACGCCGGCCGGGTCCTCGTAGGTGCGTGCCGCGACACCGTCCATGCCATGTTCCACCAGGCGCCCCTGACGAGCCTCCAGGGCCCGGGCCTGGCCGGCATAGTAGCGATAGCAGGCGATGGCGTCGTCCAGGTCGATCGCAGTCTCGGCCAGCGCCTTGCCGTTGTTGGTGGACGAGAGTCGCATCAGCGACTCGCGGTGTTGCTCAAGATGCGTGGCAAAGGCTTCGAGATAGGGCGCGCGGCCATCGCCGTCGAGTGCCTGCCAGGTCGGCTGGGCTCGCCGGGCGGCCGCTACTGCGGCATCCACGTCGGCGGGATCACCGGCGGTGACCTCGGCGATCTGGCGCTGGCGATAAGGATCGGTGACGGCCAGGCGTCGCTGGCCGTGGCTTTCGACCCACTGATTGTCGATGAACTGACGGGTCAGTCGTTGCATGTCGGGCTCCTTGTCTGGGGCTTTCCTGAGGCCGTGTCGGCTCATGGTCGAACGATGGCATCGGCCCAGGCGGCGGCGTCGATCTCGATCAACATTGGCCCGTCGGTGGGGCGGTGCGTCAGTGCGCGTATCAGGCCGTCGCAGTCGTTGGCCCGGGTGGCGGCGCAGCCGAAGCCTGCTGCCAGCGTCTGGAAGTCCGGGGCTCGAATATCCACGCCCAGCCGCTCGACGCCGGCATCGTCCATGAAACGGCGAATCTCCTCGTAGCCCTGGTTGTGCCAGAGCAGGATCACCAGCGGCAGTCGCTCCTCGACGGCGCAGGCCAGCTCGGGAAGGGTGAACATGATGCCGCCGTCGCCGACCAGCGCGACGACCGGCAGGTCGGGACGGGCGAGCTGTGCGCCCATTGCCGCCGGCAGGCCGTAGCCGAGGGTGCCGTAGCCGGTGGAAGCGTTGAAGAAGCGCCGGGGCGTGGGCTGGGCGACCAGGTGATTGGCGGCATAGGTGGTGGCGCAGGAGTCGCCGACCAGGATGGCCTCGGGCAGCACCTCGGCCAATGTCGCGAACAGCGGTACATAATTGGCGAAGGCGGGATCCTTCGTCAGGCCGAGGGCATCCAGCGCGGCGTGGGTTCGCTCGGCGCCCCGGCGGGCGAGGCGCTCGGGGAAGTGACGCGTCAGGGCTCCCAGGGCCAGGCCGGCGTCGGCGCAGATGGCCATGGCGGCGTGCTGGTTGCGGGCCAGTTGCTCGGGATCGATGTCGATGCGGATCAACCGGCCGGTCAGCGCGAAGCCCCCGTCGAACACCACGTCGTAGTCGGTTTCGCCGAGTTCGGTGCCGACGGCGAGTATCACGTCGGCCTCGTAGGCCAGGCGGCGCACCGCCAGCAGCGAGGCATTGGCGCCGAGGTCCAGGGGATGATCGCGGCCCAGCAGCCCCTTGGCGTTGATGGTGGTGACGGCGGGCGCATCGAGACCCTCGACCAGGCGGCGGGCCGCATCGGGGGCGTCCACGCAACCGCCGCCCAGCAGCACCAGGGGGCGCTCGGCCGTGCGCAGCCAGGTGGCGGCTTCCTCGATGGCGGTGGCATCGGGCGCCGGAGGCGTCAAGCGCGGACGCTGCCAATGCGTGGGTGGCGCAACCGGAGCATCGAACAGGTCGATGGGAATCTCGATGTGCACCGGCCCCGGGCGACGGCTCTCGAACACCGCGAAGGCCCGTGCCAGGGCTTCCGGCAGCCCATCGGGGTCGAGCAGGGTATGGCTGAAGCGCGAGACGCCGGCCAGCAGTTGTTGCTGGCTGGGCAACTCGTGGAGTCGCCCCTGGCCACGCCCCAGGGTGTCGCGGCGATTGACGCTGGAGATCACCAGCATGGGCACGGAGTCGGCCAGTGCCTGTCCCATGGCGGTGGCGATGTTGGTCATGCCCGGCCCGGTGATGATGAAGCAGACACCGGGCTTGCTGGTGGCCCGGGCATAGCCGTCGGCCATGAAACCGGCGCCCTGCTCGTGGCGGGGCGTGATGTGGCGCAGGCCGCTGTCGTGCAGGCCGCGGTAGAGCTCCACGGTATGTACGCCGGGGATGCCGAAGACGGTATCCGCCTGGTAAGTATCGCGCAGCAGGTGGATCAACAGTTCGGCGCAGGTCATGTCGTGTCGGTCGGTGTCATGCATGGCGATACTCCTCAGCCGACCAGCCAGTGGCCCATGATCACGATGATCGGCAGGGTGATGGCGGTGCGCAGCAGGAAGATGACGACCAGCTCCCAGAGCTTGAGCGGAATCTTGGACTTCAGCAGCAGGGCGCCGATCTCGGACATGTAGATCAACTGGGTCAGCGACAGGCAGGCGATGACGAAGCGCGTCAGTTCGCTCTCGATGTCGCTGGCCAGCACCGCCGGCAGGAACATGTCGGCAAAGCCCACCAGGGTGGCTGGCGCGGCGGCCGCGGCCTCGGGCACGTTCATCCACTCGAGGACCGGCACCATGGGATACGACAGCCAGGTGAACAGCGGCGTGAACTCGGCCAACACCAGGGCGACCGTGCCGATGGCAATTACCAGCGGCAGCAGGCCGAAGAAGATGTCGGCGACGTTGAACAGGGCCCGGCGCAGCAGTTGGCGCGCCCCCGGTGCCTGCTCGGCCCGCGCCACGGCCATGCCCAGGCTGTAGCGCAGCAGACCGGTGGAGCCGGTACGTTCCTCGGCAATACGGCAGCCTGCCGGTTCGTAGTAAGTATTCGGCTTGCGCGACAGCGGCGGCAGGCGCGGCACGATCACCGCGGCGATGAGCCCCGCCACCACGACCGTCAGGTAGAAGGGAATGAAGAGGTGGTTGATGCCGATGAAGCTGGTCACCAGCAGGGCGAAGGCGATGGAGACGATCGAGAAGTTGGTGGCAATGGCCGAGGCTTCACGACGGTTGTAGTAGCCCTGTTCGTATTGCTGGGTGGTGATCAGCACGCCCACGGTGCCCGAGCCCATCCAGGAGGCGGTGGCGTCGATGGCGCTGCGTCCTGGCAGGCCGAAGATCAGCCGGAAGGGTGTGCGCACCAGACTGCCGATGAACTCCATGAAGCCGAAATCGACCAGGAAAGGCAGCAGGAGGGCGGCGAAGAAGAAGAAGGTCAACAGCACCGGCGCCAGGTCATTGAGCATCACCCCGCCGGTGAAGGAGGCGGTGATCACGTCCGGCCCGACCTGGAAGAAGGTCATCAGCGCGAAGGCGGCGCCCAGCAGGCGCATCACCAGCCACAGTGGCGCGATGCCGAACAGCTCGCCCAGGGCATTGTCGCGGGCCCAGGCGGGGTTGGTGAACTTGATGAGCAGGGTCAGCAGTGCCGAGAGGCACAGCACGACCACGGCAATGGCCGGCAGGGCGTCGCCGAGCAGCGCCTTGAGGCCATCGGCGAGCAGCCCCATGCCGATGTTGATGGTGTCGCCTGTCGAGAAGGGCACCAGGAACATGCCGATGCCGATCAAGGACGGCACGATGAACTTGAGCAGCCCGGATTTTCCCAAGGGGCCGCCGGTCGCGGTAGATGTTGTGGAGTCGAGGGAGGACATGGTGAAACCCTGTTTGGCGTTGTAATGGGGATGCCCGACCGATGGGCCGGGCCAGGTGTTCGGGTGTCAGTCGCGGTATTGGACGCCGGGCAGCACGCACAGCATCTCATAGAGCAGGGTGGCGCCCATCAGGGCGGTGTTGCCGCTGGTGTCGTAGGGCGGGGCGACCTCGACGAGATCACCGCCGACCACGTTGAGCCCCTGGGCGCCACGCACGATCTCGAGCCCCTGTTGGGCGGTCAGGCCGCCCATCTCTACGGTGCCGGTGCCCGGTGCCACTGAGGGGTCCAGGCCGTCGATGTCGAAGGAGATGTAGACCGGGCCATCGCCCATCTGCTCGCGCACCTCGGCCATCAGGGGGGCCAGCGATTTGTACCAGCACTCCTCGGCGGTGACGACGCGGAAGCCCTGTTCGCGGCACCAGTCGAAATCGTCGGCCGCATAGCCGGTGCCGCGCAGGCCGATCTGGACGACGCGCTGGCTGTCCAGCAGGCCTTCTTCCTGGGCACGGCGGAAGGGGCAGCCATGGGCGACCTCTTCGCCGAACATCTGGTCGTTGATGTCGGCGTGGGCATCGATATGAATCAGCCCGACCGGGCCGTGCTTCTTGGCGATAGCGCGCAGCACGGGCCAGGTCAGGGTGTGGTCGCCGCCCAGAGTCAGGGGCACGCAGTTCTGGGCAAGCACGGCGTCATAGTGGTGCGTGATGATGTCGAGGTTCTTGGGCAGGTTGAAGGTGTTGATCGGCACGTCGCCGATGTCGGCCACCTGCAAGCTGTCGAAGGGCGCGGCGCGGGTGGCCATGTTGTAGGGGCGCAGCATGCGCGATTCATCGCGGATCTGGCGTGGCCCCAGGCGAGTGCCCGGACGGTTCGAGGTGCCGATGTCCATGGGAATGCCGAGGAAGGCGGCATCGAGGCCGGTGGCGTCGTTCTGGGTGGGCAGGCGCATCATGGTGGAGGGGCCGCCGAAGCGCGGCATCTCGTTACCGCCGAGGGGCTGGTTGAAGTCGCTCATGGTTGGCTTCCCGAGTCGTGGTGATTGTCCTTCTGTTTCTAGCAGGAAGCGTGCCAGGTCATGATATTTCGACTTTTCAGTCAGTTAGCGACGCCAGTGATTCATGGATGAATCATTGGCATCGATCGAGTGATACACTTGTGGATCAATGATCCATGAATGAATCGATGCCATGAGCGATCTCGACTCCCTGACCCTGCGCACCATCATCGAAACCGCCCACGACCACTTCTTCGTGGTCGAGGCTGATGGGCGAATACGCGATGTCAGTCCGGCAGCGGCGGCGGTATATGGCATGTCCCGCGAAGCTTTGTGTCGTACCACGGTTCAGGCGCTGGAAGCCGAGGGGGTGCTGCGACCCTCGGTCAGCCTGGAAGTGATGCGTACTGGCGAGCCCGCCCAGGTGGCCCAGGTGACCAGCACTGGCCGGCACGTCATCGCTCAGGCGCATCCGGTGTTCGATGCCGGCAAGCTGGTCGCCGTGGTCAGTCGCTCGATGGATCTCACCGACCTGCAGTTACTGCAGGAGGAGTACGCTCTGCTGCAGCGGCGCTTCAACGAGCATCTGAGACGGGGTGGCGGCGAAGAGGCCGGCAGCGAGATCGAACTGGCGGACCTGGAGGCTCGCAGCGGGTTGATGCGCGAGGTCGCGCTGCTGCTCAAGCGGGTGGCACCGACGGATGCCACGGTGTTGATGCTCGGCGAGTCGGGGGTCGGCAAGACTGCCTTCGCTCGACAGCTGCACCGCTGGAGCCCTCGGCACAAGGGCCCCTTCGTCGACGTCAATTGCGGGGCGATTCCCGAGAGCCTGTTCGAATCCGAGATGTTCGGCTATCGGCAGGGGGCCTTCAGTGGCGCCGCGCCGGGCGGCAAGGCGGGATTGATGGAGCAGGCCGAGGGCGGCACGCTGTTTCTGGACGAGGTCGGCGAGCTGCCGCTGCCGATGCAGGCCAAGCTGCTCAAGGTGATTCAGGATGGCTGCATCACACGGCTCGGCGATACCCGGGCGAGGCGTGTCGATTTCCGCTTGGTGGTGGCCACCAACCAGGATCTGGCGCGCAGCGTCGAGACCGGCCACTTCCGCCTGGACCTCTATTATCGGCTCAATGTCATTCCCGTGACCCTGCCACCGCTGCGGGAGCGCCGCGAGGATATTCCCGGGTTGGTCGAGCGCCACCTGCAGCGTCTCAACACGCGTTATGGCCGCGACAAGATCATCGCCCGCGATGCCTGGCAGACGCTGATGGGCTGGGAGTGGCCCGGTAACGTGCGCGAACTCGAGAACTGGCTGGAGCGTGCCTGGCTCTCGGCGGGCGAGGATGTGATTCGGCCCCGGCAGGAAACCGGGCAACCGGACGGCTCCGAGCGGGCCGTAACGTCGATGATGGAAGGTGAGGCCTCGCCCGGGCGCCCTGGCCTGGCCGGAGGTGAGACGCTCCAGAGCGCGCTGGCCCGCACCGAGTGCGACATTCTGGCCGGACTGTGTCGCGAAGCGAGCTCGACCTATGCCATCGCCGAGCGCCTCGGCATCAGCCAGCCCAGCGTGGTGAGGAAGTTGCGGCGACATGGGCTGCGTATCGAGCGCTCGCGTTGATAGGGGATTCTTGACCCGTTAATTTATCATGATAAATTGACGGCGATGCTCGATCCCTGACCCAACAAGGACAACGACATGAGCCTACAAGAGCAGACGTTGCGCGAGCGCAGGCCGTGGTACCGGACCGTTCCGGACCCCATGGTGCTGATCTTCCTGATCCTGGTCGCCACCTATGTGTTGACCTTCTTCATTCCCGCCGGCGAGTTCGAGCGCGTGGTGCGCGATGGCCGTACCGCCGTGGTGCCCGGCTCCTTTCATTACCTCGGTGACGTGACGGCGATTCATCCCTTCGATGTCTTCGTGGCGATTCCCAAGGGGCTGATTTCCGCTTCCCAGTATCTGTTCATCGTTTTCATTGCCGGCGGGCTGTTTCACATCCTGCAGAAGAGCGGGGCGCTGGAGAATGCCATCGGCGTGGCGGTGCGACGAGTGGGGGTGGCGAGACGCAACCTGATCATCACCGTGGGCACCTTCATCTATGGATTCTTCGGTGTCGCCGTCGGCTTCGAGAACAATATCGCCCTGGTGCCCATCGCGGTGCTTATTGCCAGTGCCGTGGGCTGTTCGAGCCTGGTGGGCACGGCGATGGCGGTGGGCGGTATCGGCGTGGGTTTCGCCTTGTCGCCGATCAACCCCTATACCGTGGGCGTGGCCCAGGGCATTGCCGAACTGCCGACCTTCTCCGGGGCCTGGCTGCGCACCCTGATGGTGATCACGTCCCTGGCCTTGTTGTCGCTGTACATCTGCAAGCGGGTCACGCGGATGGACTTCGAGGAATCTCCCCATGCCGAGGCGCTGAGCAAGCATCTCGACGAGTATCGGATGGAGCGGCGCGACTGGCTAACCCTGTTGGTGTTCGTCGGCGGTCTGGTGGCGATGCTGTTCGGCGTTTTCACCGCCGGCTGGTACATCAACGAGATCGCCGGCATCTTCCTGCTGCTGGCCATCGTCATCGGTGCCATCAACGGCCTGTCGGCCAACGGTATCGTCAAGCAGATGATGGAAGGTGCCTCCGGCGTGACGGCCGGGGCGCTGGTGATCGGCGTGGCGGCATCGATCCAGGTGATCCTCGAGCAGGCGCAGATCATCGACACCATCGTCAATGCCCTGAGCGGCCTGATCGAGGGCATCCCCATCATGTTCTCGGCGATCATGGCGAGCGTGGTGCAGGGCGTGATCAACCTCTTCGTCCCTTCCGGCTCGGGACAGGCGCTGGTGACCATGCCGATCCTGGTGCCCGTGGCCGACCTGGTGGGCATGAGCCGCCAGTTGATGATTACCGCCTTCCAGGTCGGCGACGGCCTGACCAACCTGATCGTGCCGACCTCCGGTGGGACCCTGGCGATGCTGGCGCTGGGGCGGGTCTCCTATGCCCAGTGGCTCAAGGCCATCATGCCCTTCATGGCGCTGGTCTACCTGCTGTGCTGGGGCGGGCTTGTCGTCGGCCACCTGACCGGCTACTGAGCATGACCCTTTCGCTGCTGCATGTGCATCCCGAGACCGGCACCGTGGCAAGCCTCGCCGCCACCGGCAGTGTGGCGGTGGGGGGCTACGTCAATCACTGCTGGCGAGGGCTCGGAGCCTGTGCCACCCAGGGATTGACCACCAATCCCTGGTATCCCGAAGGGGTGAGGCGTGCCCTGGAGCAGGGCCTGTCGGCCCAGGACGCCTTGAACGACGTGGTCGCCGGAGACGCCGGTGCCTCGCGCCGCCAGTGCCTGGTGATGGACGCCGACGGTCGGTCGGCGCTGCACACCGGTATCGACAATCAACCCGTGGTGGCCTCCGCCCGGTGTCCCGGCGTGGCCGCGGCCGGCAACATGCTGGCCGACGCTGCCGTGCCCGAGGCCATGGTGACGGCCTTCCTGGCAGCTACCTGTGAAGATCCCGATGCAGTGCTGAAGCAAGGGAAGGCGCCCCGCTTTCGCGAGACGCATGACGTCGAGTTGCTGGCGGCGTTGATCGATGCCCTCGAGGCGGGGCTGGTGGCCGGCGGCGATCACCGCGGCTGTCGTTCCGTCGCCCTGCGCATCGAGTCCTTCACCATGGCCCCGATCGATCTGCGCGTGGACTGGGTCGAGGCGGATCCCGTGATCGAACTTCGTGCCCTGGCGCGTCGAGTCGCGTCCGAAGATTTCCAGGCGTTTCTGCGTTCCCTGCCGCACCGCTGATTCGCCCATCGGACGTGAATCGGCACGATCCTGTACCGGAAGTATTCCGCATGAACTGGGGCCGGCATGCACTGTAGTCGGTATGAATTGGAGAGAGTATGTCGATGCACGATCGAGACGCCTCGCTGGGGCGTGACCTGCTGGCGTGGCTGGATGAGGCCGCGCGCCATTCCCTGCCCGGTCCGGGCGTGACGCGCCTGTTCTGCAGCGCGGAGCACCGCGCCGTGCTCGAACTTATCGCAGGATGGATGCGTGAAGCCGGGCTCGAGCCACACCTGGACGCCTCAGGCAATCTGGTGGGCAGTTGCCCGCGGGCAGCGGCCGGTGAACGCACGCTGATCCTCGGCTCCCATCAGGATACCGTCGTCGAGGGCGGCAAGTACGATGGCATGCTGGGCGTGGCCCTGCCGCTGATGGCGCTGAAAACGCTGCGTGAGCAGGGTGTTGAACTGCCCTATGGCATCCTGGTGGTGGCCTTCGGCGATGAAGAGGGCACGCGTTTCCAGTCGACCCTGATCGGCAGTCGCGCCCTGGCCGGCACTTTTCAAGCGGAGAGCCTGGACGCCACAGATGCCGACGGAATGACGCTGGGCGAGGCATTACGCGACTTTGGAGGCGACCCCGAGGCAATCCCGGCCCTGGCCCGTGATCCCGAGCGAGTATTGGGTTTCTGCGAGGTCCACATCGAACAGGGGCCGGTGCTGGAGCAGCGTGATCATGCCGTGGGCGTGGTGACGGCGCTGACCGGTATCGAACGGCATCGGGTCACGCTTACCGGCAAGGCGGGACATGCCGGCACCACGCCGATGCCGGGGCGGTGTGATGCCCTGGTCGGTGCTGCCGAGATGGTGGCGGCGGTCGATCGGGTGCTCAACGCCACCGACAATCTGGTGGGTGTGGTCGGCAAGCTGGATGTGCGGCCCAACGCCGTGAACGTGATTCCCGCTGAGACCACCTTTACCTTGGAGCTGCGTTCGCCCAGTGCTGAGGTGCGTCGGGCCGGTCGCGCGCAACTGCTCGACGCCTTCGCCGAGATTGCCGAGACACGCGGGCTGTCGCTCGACATCGAGCAGACCTATAGCGCCGAGGCGGTGGACTGCGCCGACTGGATGATCGAGGCGCTGGAAGCGGCCAGCGAGGAATGCGGCCAGCCTGCCGAGCGGCTGTTCAGCGGTGCTGGCCATGACGGCCTGGCGATGCGCGATCTGACCGATATCGGCATGCTGTTCGTGCGCTGCCGCGACGGTTTGAGCCATCACCCCGACGAGGCCATCACCGCCGCAGACGCCGATGCGGCCACGCGAGTGCTGATGGCCTTCCTGCGTGGGCTCGCCAAACGCGACTGACCCAGCTCACGCCTCGGAAAGGAAGTCCCGGCGAACCTGGGCTTCCTGGGTGTTCATCACCGCCTGGGCGGACAGCATGTGCTCGTGCATGATCCGCCTGGCCTGTTCGGCGTCGCCGGCCTCGATGGCATCGAGCAGTTCGGCGTGGAAGCGGCAGCCGGTCCGGCCGAGATCGTGCGTGGCGGGTTCGTAGAGCCGCCGATAGATGGTCAGGTCCGAGAGCACCTGGGTGGTGAAGCGAATAATGAAGCACAACAGAGGGTTGCCGCCCGACAGCTCGGCGAGCATCAGGTGGAAGTTCAGCGAGTCAAGGTGCTGCTGGCGCTCTTCCTCCTCGTCGCGGGCAGTGTCGGCGTAGCTTTCCAGGCTGGCACGCAGCCTCGACATGTCCTCAGGGCTGACTCGACCCGCCAGCGATGCTGCCAGTTCCGGTTCCAGCGCCAGGCGGATCTGGTAGATATCGCGGATCGAGATGTCCTGAAAGAACAGGTAGTGGCTCAGCAGCGAGATCGCCCTGGCCTCGCTCATGGCGTGCACGAAGGCGCCGCCGCCCGGGCCGGTACGCGTTTCCACCAGCCCCTGTGCCTCCAGCACCCGGGTGCTCTCCCGCACGGTGCCCTTCGACACTCCCAGACGCTCCATCAGCTCCGCCTCGCCGGGTAGCCGGTCGCCAGGCTTGAGCTGCTTCTCGACGATCCAACGCTTGATGGTTTCCGCCACTTGATAGGGGCGCCGCTTGGTGGAACTGCCAGCCATGGAATCACGCCGTCTGATGAATATCGGGAAGCCAAAGGGTAACAGAGCCAAGCGGGGCGGGGCAGCGAGCCGATATACCTGTCGGGATTCGGAGTAGCCGATGACAAAGCGGTGGTCAGGCCTCCGGGCTAGTGGTGGGTGTCGTCCAGCGAGATGCCCGGCTTCACCAGGGCTGTGTGTCTCAACACCAGCAAACCTGACGCCAGGATCAGGCCCATGCCCAGCCAGGTCATTCCGTCGGGGACCTCATGGAACAGCAGGTAGCCCCACAGGCCGGCAAACAGCAGGTAGGCGTAATCGAAGGTACCGACCAGTGCGGACGGGGCGATCTGGTAGGCTTTGGCCACACTGGCGTTGACGGTCACCATCAGCAGGGCATAGGCGGTGATGATGATGAGTTCATCGATCCCGATGGGCTGCCAAGGGGCAAACAGGAAGGGCGACTGCTTGGCGAGGGATGAGGTGTCGGTGAAGGCGAGTAGGATGCTGGCACCGCCACCGGCCACCAGGAAGGCCAGGTTCAAACCCAGTGCCAGCGTCAGCGGATGTTCCTTCTGGCAGTAGCGTCTTGTCGCCACCATCGCCAGGGCATACAGCACTGCCGCCATGACCGGTAGTAGTGTCGCGGGCGTGAAGGCGTCGCCGGTGGGACGGAGCACCACCACGACGCCGACGAAGCCGCACAGGATGTCGCCCCATATTCTGATGGAGAGGGGCTCTCGGGCACCCATGGAGGCCAGGATGGCGATGAACAGCGGTGTCGTGTAAATGGCGACGGCTGCCACGGACAGTGGTATCAAGGGCAGGGCCATATAGTAAGCCATCCACATCAGCAACAGCAGCAGGCTCCTGATGCCGACCCAGCGCCATGATATGAGGGATAGGGGGCGTGTTTTTCGCTGGGCGATGATCAGCCAGGCCAGGGTGGGCAACGAGACCGATGAGGCGAGGACATAGAGTTGCCACAGGGTGATGCTTGCGCTTAGATACTTGACCAGAGCGTCGGCCAGGGCGAGAAGGAACACCGCGCCCACGATCAGGGTCACGCCCCGAGCTGTGTTGTCTTCATGCGAAACATTTGGCTTCATTGCGGGCTCTCGTGCTGATGTTCGTCAAGAGAGTGGCGGTTCTACGGTCTGCTCCTCAAACGATTTCTGGGTCCTGATGCATAAGGGATAGTTATGGATTCGTCTACCCGGCCTCTGCCGCCGCTCGCGACGCTACGACCTTTCGAGGCCGCTGCGAGACTCGAGAGCTTCACGCGTGCTGCTGCCGAGCTGCACCTGACTCAGGCGGCGATAAGTCGGCAGATTCGACTGCTGGAAGAGGATCTGGGCGTGACGCTCTTCGAGCGCCGCCACCGCCGTGTCTTCCTGACCCGCGAGGGGCGAGAGTTCGGTCGGACGGTATCGCAGGCCCTGGAAAGCATCGCTTCCGACGCGCAGGCGCTGAGAGGAGAGGGGCGCGATATGCAGGTGGTGTTGTTCTGTCAGCTGTGCGAGGCCTTTTATTGGCTCATGCCGCGCCTGGATGATTTCAACCGGCGTCATCCCGAATTCGATATCAAGCTGGCGACTTCGACTCGTCCCATCACGGAATTCGGTGAACCCTTCGACGTGGCCCTGCAGACCAGTGGGCGCCCCAACGGTACCCATCCGTTGGCATTGACGGCCGCGGACGAAATCTTTCCTGTCTGCAGTCCCGCTTATCTGGAAGGGCAGGCGGAGCCGTTGAGCCTCGACGACTTGCCCGACCACCGATTGCTGCATTATCGAGTCGAGCCGGCGGAATGGCTGGAATGGCCGGACTGGTTGCGGGCCGTGGGGCGTGGCGATCTCGTGCTCGGGGAGGGCGTGGACTTCGACAGCTATCCGTTGCTGTTGCAGGCGGCAATCGCCGGGCAGGGAATTGCCCTGGGCTGGCGACGTACCACGCAGCACCTCATCGATAGGGACGAGCTGGTTCGTCCGGTCGTGGAAAGTCTGCCGCAGCGGGATGCCATCGCGATCTACACCCGCCGGGGCGCGTCGCGACGAGCCGCACCCCGAGCACTGCTGGCCTGGCTGGATGAGCGACTGAGGGACGACATGGCGCCGACGTGATGCCCGGCCCGAGGTGTAGCTTGGTCGGGAACCGGACTCAGGCAGAGCGTGAGCAGCGCCAGCGCCGGGCCTTCTTGACCAGCGTCGACTGATCGATACCGAGGGCTGCGGCAGCCGCGCGGGTCGTGCCGTGAGTGGCCAGCGCCGTCTCGATCAACTGGCGTTCCAGTTCCATGACCTGTTCTCGCAGGGAGCCGCCGCAGGTGGCCGGTGGATCGAGTCTCTCGAGCGAAGCGGGAGCATGAGGCAACCAATGTGGCGTGATTTCCGGCTCGGTGGTGCCGACCACCAGGCGTTCCGTGAGATTGATCAACTCTCTGATATTGCCGGGCCAGCCATGGCCGGCGAGAAGTTCGAGGCTCTCGGGGTGCCAGCATCGATCTTGATGGTGGCGCTGGTTGAAGTGCTCCAGGTAATGATTGAGCAGGGGAATGATTTCTTCTCGGCGTTCGCGCAAGGGAGGCAGTGTCAGGGGCACGACGCTGAGACGATAATAGAGATCCTCGCGGAACTGGCCCAGATGGACCTGTTGTTGCAGGTCGCGGTGGGTTGCGCAGATCAGTCGGATGTTGGCATGGCGAAATTCGGTGCCGCCGACCGGCAGGAAGCGGTTTTCCTCGACAACCTTGAGCAACTTGGCTTGCAAGGTCAGGGGGAGGTCACCGATTTCGTCGAGCAGCAGGGTACCGCCGTGGGCAACATCCAGCAGGCCCTGCTTGCCACGAGGCGCGGCCCCGGTGAAAGCGCCTGGGCTATAGCCAAAGAGCTCGGCTTCGAGCAGCCCCTCTGGCATGGCGGTGCAGTTAAGCTCGAGAAACGGTCCCTCGGCACGTTCGCTATGCTGATGGATATAGCGGGCCAGTAGTGTCTTGCCCGTGCCTGTTTCTCCCTGGATCAATACCTTGACCTGCGTGGGGGCGATACGCCTGGCCAGTGCATAGCACTCTCGGGATTGGGGGCTGACGATCAACCACGGTGGCTGGTCGTCGAGCCTGACATCCACATCATAGGCCTCGCGCATGCGGCGGATCTGTGCGAGCTGTTCCTGGGCATGCTTGGCGCGCAGTAGTTCGGTGACGTCGCGGACGCTGGTGATCACATAGCGTAGTGCCCCCTCGTTATCGAGCAAGGGCATGCCACTGACGAGGATCTTGTCGTGGTCGCGGATGCTCTGCACCAGGGTGATGGGGCGACGTTCCCGAATCACTTCCAGCGACACGGATTTCGAGATGTAGCCGGCCTTGACCAGGTCGGCCATGTGCCGGCCCACCACGTCATCGCGCCGAATTCCGGTGAGGCGCTCATAGGCCGTGTTGACGGTGACCGTGATACCCCGGGCGTCAGTGATGTAGACCCCGTCGTGCAGGGCATTCAGCACCGAGCGCAATGGTTCGTGATCGAAGCCGTGGCTCGAGACATCGGCGATGTCGAGCGAGGGGGAATCGCCGGTAACGCGATAGCGAAGGCATTCGCCAACCTGGTTCTCGAGCCTGGCCTCCCGAACGGCGGTGTCGACATCGCTCTGGGTCAGCACGCCAATGGCCTGGCCGACGTTGTCGAATACCTCGACAGCGCCGACATCCTGTTGCTCGAAGAGTGGCCGGACGTCCGCCATGCTCTGAGTTTCCCTGATGTGCCGCATGTCCTGCCTCCGGTAAAGGCGCCCGTCGGGAGGACCGACGGGCGTTGCCTCAATGTACGTCAAGTGAGGCATCGGACTCATGTAGACTCTTGGTTGAGTCGGAGGCGGGACGTTGGGGCGTGGTGTCTCTGGTCAGATCCTTGGCGAAGGTGCCATCGTTTTCTCCCGAGAAGAAACGGCGACCGTAGATCAGCAGGCACAGTAATACGCCAACCGCAAAGGCCCAGGTGGCTCCCTTGATGACCAGCACCGCGGCAATCACGCCGGCGATCCCCAGGTCGCGTTGGCTGCGCGCTTCCATGATGCCGATGCGCACGCTGACATAGCCCTGGATCAGCAGGGTAAGTGCCAGCGCAATGCCGAGAATCGGCTGTACCAGGCTGACGATGGGGAGCAGCAGCAGGCCGGTATTGGTGCCCCAGCGGAACGATCCCGAACCGCCGAAGATCGAGTCCATGGCGGCCTTGCCCTCCTTGTAGCGTTCGGTAACCACTACCTGCATGGCAGCCCACAGCGGGCCACACATCACCACATCAGGGCCAAACACGCTCATGCCGAGATTGCGTCCACCGAAGATCATGTGAGCGCGGTCGGGGTTGTAATCGACTTTCTCATCGCGACGCATGTCGTCGGCTTCGTCGAGCAGGGCCTTGCTTTGCAGTACATCGCCGAACAGTACGATATAGGCAGCAAGGACCGTGGGAATGGCAGTGACGTACATCGACAGCGGCGGGAGTCCGACACCGAAGACGGTGTATTCGCTGAACATCAGCGCGAAGTCGGGTTGGCTGAACCCCCACTCCACGTTGGGCCAGGGCGCTTCACCGAAGAGTGGCGCGATGATGATGGCCAGGACGATGATGGGGAAAATGCCGAGCTTGCCGAGCGAGGCCCAGGCTCCGCCACTTGCTTTCAGTTTGGCGAAGTGGCGAGAGAAGATCAGGTAGAAGGCCAGACCTACGGCGATGCTGATGGTGAAGGGGTATTGCGAGAAACGCCCCCCTTCGTCGAAGACCACCACGATGGCGGCCAGACCGGCGCCCATGATCACACCGGCCTTGATGGCGGAGGGGATGAGACTCACTACCCTGGCTGCCAGTCCTGTTCGCCCGAGGAAAAGGGCCAGGATCCCCAGCATCATCTGGAAGGCGATCAATGCATGGACCCGGGCTTCACCTTCGGGAAACGCCGACACATAAGCCATCAGCAAAGGGATGGCTGGCGTGATCCAGCCGGGGACGACGGGATCGCCAAACAGGTGGTGCAGGAGATATAGCACCCCGTTCAGCATCACGATGGCAAGCGCCGCTTCGAAGGGCATGCCCAGCAGTTCCGTCATCAGGGGGATGGCGGCCAGGTCCACCGCACACATCAATAGCCCCTGAAGATAGTCGGGCAACTCGAAGCGATAATGCAGGAAGGGAAGGCGGAGCTTGAAAGGCCCCATGGCGATATAAGGCGTTTCCGCACCTTCGGCACGCTGTTTCCATTGATTCATGGCGTATCTCCACTATTGGTGTTGTTATCAAGGCAGGAAATGCCTAATAGGCAGCGCGGTAGATCTGCTCGATATCGTCACGACTCAGGACGCGAGGATTGTTACGCAGAAGGCGCTCGACCTTGCTGGCGGCTTCGGCCAGTTCGGGAAGGGCGGATTCGGGGATATCGAATGTCCGCAGTTGCGTGGGAATCTCGACGTCACGGCACAATCGATGCAATCGGTCGATGACGTTGTCGGCGATCTGGGTGGCAGACAAGCCTTGGCACGGTTCGCCGAAGGCGTGAGCGATATCCTGGAAGCGTTCGACGCAGGCCAGCTTGTTCCAGGCCATGACATGCGGCAATAACAAGGCGTTACTCACGCCGTGGGCCAGGTGGTAACGGCCACCCAGAGGGTAGGCCAGGGCATGTACGGCACCGACGCCGGCGTTGCCGAAGGCCAGCCCTGCCATCAGGCTGCCGGTGGCCATGTCCTCGCGTGCGGCAAGGTTGTTCGGGTTGGCGAATGCCTTGGGAAGGGCCCTGACGATCAGCGTCATAGCCTTGAGCGCCAGTGCATCGGTGAGGGGGCTGGCGAAGTTCGAAAGGTAAGCCTCGATGGCGTGAACGAGGGCATCTACACCACTGGCGGCGGTCACCGAACGTGGGCAACTCAACGTCATTTCCGGGGCCACCAGGGCAACGTCGGGCAGCAAGTCGTCGCTGACGATGCCTCGCTTCGTGCCTTGCTGGTTGTCGGCGAGGATGGCGATGTTGGTGACTTCGGACCCCGTGCCGGCGGTTGTAGGAAGGGCGATCAGAGGCACTCGCGATGATTCGACCTTGTCCTCGCCGAACAAGGTTTCCAGGGTATTGTTGTGCCGGGCATAAACGGAAACGCTTTTTGCGATATCCATGGCGCTTCCGCCACCGACGGCGATCAAGCCGTCATGTCCTCCATGTCGAAAGACCTGGGTGCATTCCTCGACGATCTCGATTTCCGGTTCAGGCGGCACGCGATCGTAGATGGCGTAATCCAGATCCTTCATTCGGGGCGTCACGAGATCCAGGGCGCCCGACTCGCGTACGCCACGGTCGGTGACGAGCAGTGGCTTTTGCATGCCAAGCTTGCTGGCCTGAGAGGGAAGTTCGTGCAAGGCCTGTTGGCCGGTAATCAGGCGATGGGCGGTCTTGAAGCTACTGACGTGCATGGGCTCTATCTCTTGTTGGGATCGAAGGCCAGTTTCCGGCGCATTGATAGGCGCCAGTCCCTGGAGCGATGTAGCAAGAGATGTGCCACTTCGGTGTGTTTTATAACTTGTTGAAACTTAGCGTTAATGTCGCTTCTTGGTGGTTGATGGCAGTACTGTTGATGAAATTTGTCATCGCTTTTCTGGTTGTTGATGCCAAATATCATCAAGACCGTATCCAGTTGCTTGGCGACAGGCAGCGTTCATGTTCATGCATGCCTCTCATACCAAAGTTCGAGCGCACTTCACGGCCGGGGCTGCTGTAATGTCTCTTTGCTGACACGATTCATCTATTGGCTTGGTTCAATGACTGTTGGACTCCTCGGTTATTAGATGAATCGATTCACTTGAATCGCCAATGCCCTTGAGAAGAAGAGGACAACGACAATGACGCGTATCGTGCAATGGTCGATCACCGTAGCTCTGGCCGGCTTCCTGTTCGGCTTCGACACGGCGGTGATCTCGGGCGCCGACAAGCCTATCCAGGCCCTGTGGGGATTAAGTGACCTGCAGCATGGCCTGCTGATCATGTCCATGGCCCTGTGGGGGACCGTGCTGGGCGCCATCTTCGGCAACTGGCCCACCGATACCTTCGGTCGGCGCGCCACCCTGCTCATCATTGGTGTGTTCTATCTGGTATCCGCCGTGGGGTCCGCAGTGGTCTCGGACCCGGTACTGTTCGCCATCTTCCGCCTGATCGGTGGCATCGGCGTGGGCATCTCCTCGGTGGCCGCTCCCACCTACATCTCCGAGATCGCTCCACCGAAGCATCGCGGGCTGTTGGTCGCCATGTATCAGTTCAATATCGTCTTCGGCATCTTGATGGCGTTTATCTCGAACTACATCATCGGCAGCCTGATCACCGAAGGGGCCTGGCGCTGGATGCTGGGCATCGAGGCGGTGCCCGCTCTGCTCTACACGCTGATGATTACGCGAGTGCCGCGTAGCCCGCGCTGGTTGATTCTCAAGCGCAACGATGTCGCGGAGGCATCTCGCGTGCTGCGTTTGATCAACCCCGAGGCGGATACTGACGCGGAGATTGCTACGATCCGCGCTGCCGAGGACGAGGAGCGCACCGCGCATGCAAGGTTCTTCTCGCGCCGTTATCGCTTGCCGATCCTGCTGGCCTTTCTGATCGCCTTCTTCAATCAGCTCTCCGGCATCAACTTCATCATCTATTATGCGCCGCGGGTGCTCGAGGCCGCTGAACTGGGGAGTCAGGCGGCGCTGCTGTCGACGGCCGGCATTGGTCTGGTCAACCTGGTCTTCACCATGATCGGCATGTCCCTGATCGATCGTTTCGGGCGGCGCACCCTGCTTTTCATCGGCTCTGCCGGTTATCTGATATCACTGGTGCTGATATCGAGGGCCTTCTTCAGCGATGCCCTCGGGGGGATCGAGGTGCCGCTGCTGCTGGGCCTGTTCATTGCCGCTCATGCCATCAGCCAGGGGGCGGTGATCTGGGTGTTCATTGCCGAGGTTTTCCCCAACCACGTGCGCGCTCGCGGCCAATCCTTCGGCAGCTCGGTTCACTGGATCTTCGCGGCCTTGATCACCCTGGTCATGCCCTGGGTGCTGGGTACCTTCAGCGGTGGCCCGGTGTTCGCCTTCTTCGCTGTCATGATGCTGTTGCAGTTGATATTCGTGCTATTCCTGATGCCGGAAACGCGCAATGTCTCGCTTGAGGATCTGCAGAAGCACTTGGTCGGTGACAACGTCAAACTGCGCCGTGTGCATCTTTCCAGTGCTCGCGCACAATCAGTGGCCTCCTCCGGCAAGGGAGCATGATGGAAGAGCTCGTGTCCTGACTGCCTGCTCCTCTGTTGATGGCTGATAGGGGGAGCTGCGGCTCGATGAGCGGTGGCTGCAGGCGGTCAGCGATAGCGCGCCTCGAAGGCTTCCACGACTTGGCGCAGGTCATTGGGCAGCCGGGCCAGGGTCTCGTGGCGCAGCGACTCGGGTAGGCCGCCATGAAAGGCCTCGGCCATGGCACCGGCCATGCAGGCCTGGGTATCGGCGTCGCCGCCCAATGAGATGGCGTTGCGGATGGCCGATTCGACGCCATCGGCTTCCAGGAAGGCGATGATCGACGGAGGGACCGAGCCTTGGCAGGAAACGTCGAAGCCGTAGCCGGGGCGAATCTCGTCCAGGCGGGGGGAGAGGTCGTAGCCGAAGCGCGTTTCTAGCTCGTGTCGTAGGCTTGCCTTGTCGTCGGTCTGGCGGGCCAGGAAGATCGCTGCCGCCACTGCCTGGGCGCCACGGATGCCTTCGGGGTGGTCATGCGTCACCTCGGCGCTTCGCTTGGCCAGGCTCAGTGCTTCCTCCAGTGATGTCGCCGCAAAGCCCACCGGCGGCACTCGCATGGCCGAGCCATTGCCCCAGCTGTAGTAGGGGTGGCGACTCCGGCTTGCGGCCCAGCGCGCAAAACCGCCGCCGAAGCCCGCATCTGGATAGCGGTGAAAGTAATCGGGGTAGGCGTCGATGAAGTTGCCGCCCGAGAGCAGTACTTCTGCCACCGCCACACAGAGCACGCTATCGTCGGTAAAGGTGCTCTGGGGCGTGAAGAGCGGAAATTCGCGGTGCTTGGTGCCTGCTCCTTCGTGCACCGAGCCGATGATATCTCCCGCGATGGCGCCTAGCATCATGGCCTCCCAAAAACGCACTCATCTACTTGGAAGGATAGAGTCTGGAGGATTCTGAGGCCAAGAAAAGCCTGACCAAGCGATGGTTCGTCAAGCGCATAGCTTGGTGGCTCACGTATACTTTCAAGTATCTAATGTTTTTATGGCCTTTGAGTGTTGTGCAGAGTCTGGGTGTCTACATTTGTTAATAATGTTTGTCGCTCTATGGAGAGGTTAGGTCGCTTTCTGTCAAGAAAATTTCTGGCATATTGGTGATTCTGTAAATAGAGAGATGTTTTGCGGAGATGGTCAACAGTTTGATGGTGGGAGGATGGTATGGGGGATGTGTCACAGTTATCAGTAGATAGGTTGGTGTCTAAGAGTAGTGTGAGTAATGAAGATGTTGAAAGGTTCCGAGAATATGGGTTTGTTAAAATAAAATCCTTTCTTACCGAAGAGGGCGTTGGCAGGGTGCGTGATGAGGCCTCTCGGCTTGCTGTTTCGTCAAGGGGGGTGACTATGGTGGAACCTTTAACCGAATGGCCTATGGGCTTGGTGATACAGAGCTTTTTCAAAGCCTCTACCGTTCAGAGAATTTTAGAAACATATTGGTTTCGATGATTGGTTCGTCAGTAATTGCTACAGATGCCCAGTGTTTTGAGCTTTCTTCTGATAAGCAAGGGTTTGAGTGGCACTATGATTCAATTAGCTTTAGGTATATCCGTCCTCGAGATCCTGGTTATAGCTTATGGATTGCGTTGGATCCAGTGAGGAGGGACAGTCAAGGTGGTGGCATGGCCTACATGCCGGAAAGTGTCTTCTCTGGTTACGCTAACTTTCAGTTGTCAAGCTTGCTTTCTAAAGAAGTTTCAGAAGGAAGGTCGGTTTATGAGCTTTCATGCAAGCTGAAGGAGGTGTATAAGACGCCGGGTTTTTTGACGGAGTTGTTTGAAAAGTATAAGCATCAGGATGATTTTGATTCGGGGGATGCGCTGTTGTTCAGAAAGACGACATGGCATAGGTCCGATGTGTTGCTGAAAGGGGAGTTGAAAACGAGGTCTGCTGTTACTATTCGATTGCTGGGTTCGGAGTCTAGGCTCGATAAAGATATGCTGGCTGGAGAAACGGAAAGTGGGGGAGGGTTAGGGCTTGGCCTGAATTGGGGGCGGGCTGATCAGGCGAACTATGCAGATAGGTTTACTGATATAGAGAACGGAGAGCTGATTCGAAATTCACAGTTCTCAGGGTTTCTGGTTAAGTGAAAGCATGGCTTATTAGTCATGATGGGAGGGTGGAGGCGAATTGTATGGTGTTGGTGATATATGAATAGTTCGTTTTTGTTAGGTTGCTTTGCAGCTCTGTTTTCAACTTTTAGCTGGGCATTGAATTTTGTGTCTCCTTATGTGGTAGGTCCCTACAGTAATTATGATTTTATTGTGGCAAGGTTTGTTGTTGCGGGCGTGGTTGGAGGGGTGTTCGTTTATAAGTGTCGCAAAGAGCTGAGCGATATGAATGTGATGGAAGTTTTTCTCTCTATGTCCATGGGGGTTCTGGGGTATC
Source organism: Halomonas eurihalina (assembly GCF_008274785.1). Classification (GTDB taxonomy): domain Bacteria; phylum Pseudomonadota; class Gammaproteobacteria; order Pseudomonadales; family Halomonadaceae; genus Halomonas; species Halomonas eurihalina. The sequence continues at coordinate 33,291 of NZ_VTPU01000011.1, read as the reverse complement.
TGTTGTACATAGTTTCAGTGGTAGGAGGTGCTTATTTTGCAGGCCCTGTTTTGGCGCCGGCAGTTATTGGCACTGTTCCAATATTTATGGTGGTTCTGGGTAATCTGTATAAAAACACCATCCATTGGGGAAAATTGGTTCTTCCTTTGGCGATGGCGGTGGGTGGTTTGTTTTTTGTTAATGTCGAACTTTTCTTTGTGGATGGTTATGGGTCTGGTGAAAGAACGACGATTGGGTTCCTGTTCTGTATCGCTGGAGTGATGTGCTGGCTATTATTCAGCCTTTTCAATCAGAGGTTCACTGATAGAAAGCCGGGCCTCAGCGTGGGGGGGTACACAGGGCTGATGATGCTGGGCGCTGGTTTTGCGACATTGGTATTTATTCCAGTGGGAATGCTATTTGACCTGGTGGACCCTGTTCCTTCTGGTGTTGATCGTTCGAGTCTCGCCTGGTTTTTATTGTGGGCGATAATGCTTGCGACGTTGTCTTCTGTAGGGGGAGCCTGGGCTTGGAATTACGCGACTCAAAGGCTGCCAATGGTTCTGACGGGGCAGTTGATTGCGGTTGAAATATTGTTTGCTACAGTGTTTGGACTGATGGCGAGTCAACGTTTCCCGACGTGGTTTGAGTCGTTAGGTTCCATGTTGGTCGTTTTGGGGGTTGTCACAACAGTCCGTGCGGTGTTGAAGCCTGCCAAGCTTGATCAAGCATCCCGGGCGACTGGGTAAATGGACAGTACACCCGACGAGGTCGCCATCAATCATGTTGATTGAGTGCTCCGAGCCTATGTTGCTTGCAGCATGAACCCCACCAACGAAAAACGGCCACTGCCCGGATGAGCTAAGTGGCCGTTTTTACTAATGTTCTTGGTCGGAGTAGCAGGATTCGAACCTACGACCTCTGCCTCCCGAAGGCAGCGCTCTACCAAGCTGAGCTATACTCCGATGTTGGGCCCGGTGGGCGACAACGGATGCGTATTATACGCAAATGAGCTTGCTGCGCAAGCCCTTGTGGCTATGCCGGCGCTTCAGGTGCGGCGGTCCACCGCGCGGTGCGCCAGTTGCTCCATGCTGTCGCGGAAGGCGGAGGGCGGCAGGGCCTCGAGCTGGGCCAGGGCCTTGGCCGACATTTCCTCCGCGCGGCGCTGGGTGTAGTCCAGCGCGCCGGTATCGTGGACGATGGCCAGAACTTCGTCGAGCCGCTCGAGACCACCCTGACGGATGGCCTGGCGGATCACCTTGGCCTGCTCGGGAGAGCCGGTGACCATGGCCTGGATCAGCGGCAGGGTGGGCTTGCCCTCGGCCAGGTCGTCGCCGACGTTCTTGCCCATGGTGTCGGCATCGCCCCGGTAGTCGAGCAGGTCGTCGACCAGTTGGAAGGCGAGGCCGAGATAGCGACCATAGGCCTGCAGGGCGGCTTCCTGCTCCGGGGTGGCGTCGGCGATGATCGCGCCGCAGTGCGAGGCCGCTTCGAACAGCATGGCGGTCTTGCCCTGGATGGTCTCGAAGTAGGCCGCCTCGTCGACATCCGGGTTGCCGACATTGGTCAACTGCTGGACTTCACCCTCGGCGATGGTGCAGGTGGCCGCCGAGAGGATCTCCATGATGCGCATGGAGCCGACGCCGACCATCATCTGGAAGGAGCGCGAATAGAGGAAGTCGCCCACCAGTACCGAGGGAGCATTGCCCCAGGCGTCGTTGGCGGTGGCTTTGCCTCGTCGCATGTGCGATTCGTCGACCACGTCGTCATGCAGCAGTGTCGAGGTGTGCATGAACTCGATCAGGGTGGCCAGGGCCACGTGCTGATCCCCCTCGTACCCCAGGGAGCGTGCGGCCAGCAGTACCAGCAGGGGGCGCATGCGCTTGCCGCCGCTGTCGACGATGTATTGGCCGATCGCCTCTACCAGCGGAATGCGCGAGGCGAGCTGGGTCTGGATGGTGCGGTTGACGGCGGCAAAGTCTTCGGCCACCACCGCGTGGATGGGCGTGTCGGGGGTGGTGAGCTGTGTCGGCGCGGTGGTGGCTGGCATGTAAGGCGATATCGATGAGACGAAGTGGGCGGTCAGTCGGTATTTGACCGAAGTGTTGGCCATGCTATGGGGCCCCCTGGGGGGCGTCAAGCGTGCCTGCCCCACTGTGAGCCCGGTCATGGGAGGGCATGGGGCGGAGATGTTGAATGTGTGCGTGTTCATCGCTATAATCCGCGACCCACTCATCTCGCTCCCTGTCAGATGGTGCCAAGAAGGGTGCCACTCGAAGCAGGTCGACGAAGAGCCAACCCCCGATGAGTCCTGGAGAGAGCAACATGTACGCAGTTATCAAGAGCGGTGGCAAGCAGTACCGCGTTCAGGAAGGCCAGACGCTCAAGCTCGAGAAGCTGGAAGTGCCGACTGGCGACACCATCGAGTTCGATGAAGTGCTGCTGGTGGGCAATGACGACGACGTCACGGTCGGCGCGCCGAATGTCGACGGTGCCAAGGTCTCCGCCGAAATCGTCTCCCACGGTCGTGGTGAGAAGGTGAAGATCATCAAGTTCCGTCGCCGCAAGCACAGCATGACGCGCAAGGGCCACCGTCAGTGGTTCACCGAAGTCAAGATCACCGGGATCTCCGCGTAAGCGGTCAATCCCCTGAACGAGCGAGGTATTTGCAATGGCTCACAAGAAGGCAGCGGGTTCTACCCGTAACGGTCGCGATAGCGAATCCAAGCGCCTAGGCGTCAAGCTGTTCGGCGGCCAGGCTGTTTCCCCGGGTCACATCATCGTCCGTCAGCGTGGCACCAAGTTCCATGCCGGCACCGGTGTCGGGATCGGCAAGGACCACACTCTGTTCGCACTGGACGAGGGCGTGATCAAGTTCGAGACCAAGGGTCCGAAGAATCGCAAGTTCGTGAGCATCGTCTCCGCCTGAGACCGCCTCGAACCTGTCGCAAGAAGGCCCCGCCATGGCGGGGCCTTCTTGTATCATGGCGACATGCATCGCCGGGAGAATGAACAATGCAGTTCGTCGACGAAGCCTCGATCATCGTGGAAGCCGGCAAGGGCGGCAATGGCTGCCTGAGCTTCCGTCGCGAGAAGTACGTGCCCAAGGGTGGCCCGGATGGTGGCGATGGCGGCCATGGCGGCAGCGTGCACCTGATCGGTGACGATGCCCTGAACACCCTCATCGACTTCAAGTACCAGCGCTTCTACAAGGCCCAGAACGGCCAGCCGGGGCAGGGGCGGCAGATGAGCGGCCGCGCCGGCGAGGATCTGCATGTCAAGGTACCGGTGGGCACCACGGTGATCGACGAGGATACCCTCGAGGTGATCGCCGATGTGACCGAGGCAGGACAGGTGGTACTCGTCGCCCAGGGCGGGCGTCGAGGGCTCGGCAACATCCACTTCAAGTCCTCGACCAATCGGGCGCCGCGACGCACCACGCCAGGTACCGAGGGCGAGCGGCGCAATCTGCGCTTCGAGATGAAGGTGATGGCGGATGTCGGCCTGCTGGGCATGCCCAATGCCGGCAAGTCGACGTTGATTCGCTCGGTGTCGGCGGCCAAGCCCAAGGTGGCCAATTATCCGTTCACCACTCTGGTGCCCAACCTCGGCGTGGTGAAGCTCGGCCAGCACGAACACTTCGTGATGGCCGACGTGCCGGGCTTGATCGAGGGTGCTTCGGAGGGAGCCGGCCTGGGGCTGCGCTTTCTCAAGCACCTGACGCGTACGCGCCTGCTGCTGCATGTGGTCGATGTCGCGCCCTTCGATGAGAGCGATCCCGTGGAGGCCGCCCAGGCCATCGCGCACGAGCTGGGGCAATTCTCCCCGGCGCTCGCCGAGCGTCCGCGCTGGTTGGTGCTCAACAAGCTCGACCTGTTGCCCGCCGAGGAGCGCGAGGCCGTGGCCGATGACATCGTGGCGCGCCTGGCGTGGCAGGGGCCCGTTTTTCGCCTGTCGGCGATCAGCGGCGAAGGGACCGATGCCCTGGTGCAGGCCGTGCATCGTTGGCTCACTGAACAGCGCCAGTTGGAGAACGAGGACGCAGAGGCCGCCGAGCGCGAAGGTGAGATGCGCCGTCGCATGGAAGACGAGGCGGTAGCGCGCGCTGAGTCTCGCCTGGGTCGCAAGCGCAAGCGCAAGCCGGCCGACGAGGATGACGATGACTTCGACGATGATGATTATGATGTCGAAGTCGAATACGCACCCTGAGAAAATGCCTGCGCACGCAAATCGCGGCGTTGCGCGGTGCTTGAAAGCTCGTCTAACTATTTGTTATGTCTCGTTTTCTGCGCTCCGTGTGCCTTGCGCTTTGCAGTGCTCGGCAATTTTCTGCAAGTGGCGGATGAAGTGGCTGGCTGTGCTCGGCCCTGATGCTCGCGGTTCGCAGCCCGTAGCTCGGGACTCGCAGCCCGTATCTTGAAAACCGAGGAACCGATGGACGATCTCGAACAAGTGCCTGACCGGGATGCGCTGACGCGCATGCGGCGGGTGGTGGTGAAGATCGGCAGCGCACTGTTGACCAACGACGGTCGAGGGCTCGATGAGCCGGCCATCGGTGGCTGGGTCGACGAGATTGCCGAGCTGCATCGGCGCGGCATCGAGGTGGTGCTGGTGTCGTCCGGTGCCGTGGCGGCGGGCATGGTGCGGCTTGGCTGGCAGACGCGTCCTTCCGAGGTGCATGCCCTGCAGGCCGCCGCTGCGGTGGGGCAGAACGGCTTGACCGAATGCTACGAAGGCCACTTCGCCCGCCATGGGCTGACCACCGCCCAGATCCTGCTGACCCATGACGATCTCTCCAACCGCAAGCGTTATCTCAATGCACGCTCCGCGCTGCGCACCCTGGTTGGACTGGGCGTGGTGCCGGTGGTCAACGAGAACGACACCGTGGTTACCGACGAGATTCGCTTCGGCGACAACGACACCCTCGGCGCCCTGGTGGCCAATCTGCTGGAAGCCGATGCCCTGGTCATCCTGACCGATCAGGAAGGGCTCTTCGATGCCGACCCTCGTCACGATCCGAATGCTCGCCTGATTACCGAGGGGCGCGCCGATGACCCTCGGCTGGCCGAAGTGGCCGGCGGTGGCGGTGTGCTGGGGCGGGGCGGCATGTCGACCAAGGTGCGGGCGGCGCGTCTGGCGGCGCGCTCCGGTGCGGTCACGGTGATCGCCAGTGGGCGTCAGCGCGACGTGCTGGGCCGGCTCGCCGCGGGGGAGCAACTGGGCACCTTGCTCATGCCCGAGCGCGCGCCCATGGCGGCGCGCAAGCGCTGGCTGGCGGGGCAGCTCCAGGTGCGCGGTCACCTGACCCTGGATGACGGCGCGGTGAAGGTGCTGCGCGACCGCGGCTCCAGCTTGCTGCCGGTGGGAGTGAAAGCGGTGTCGGGCGACTTCGTGCGCGGCGACATGGTGCTATGCGTCGACGAACAGGGGCAGCGGGTGGCCAAGGGCCTGGTCAATTATGGAGTCGATGAAGTGCGTCGCCTGCTCGGCCAGCCCAGTCATCGCATCGAGGCGATCCTCGGCTACATGGAGTCGCCGGAGCTTATACACCGCGATAACCTGGTCGTCCTGTAAGAGGCCCTGCACTGCGACCAGGCTGGCATGCCCTCGCACGGCGTGATAGGATACGCCATCCTCTCAGACACGGCCCGTAAGCGACTGCGCCATCATGCGCGGTCAGCCAGATGGCCAGGCCGACGGGGATTTTTTTATTTCCCTGTTGGATCAACATGTTATTGAATACCGCCGAGCTTGGCGGTAACAACTTTCTCCAAGGAGACAGTCAGTGGCTAACACCAAGCAAGCCCGCAAGCGCGCCCGTCAGGCGGAAGGTCGTCGTGTCCTGAAAGCCAGCCAGCGCAGCATGGTTCGCACTTACGTCAAGAACGTCATCAAGGCCATCAATGGCGGCGATCATGCTCAGGCTATGGATGCCTTCAAAAAGGCCCAGCCGGTCATCGACCGCATCGCCGACAAGGACGTGCTCTCCAAGAAGAAGGCCGCTCGCCTGAAGAGCCGTCTCAACAAGCGCATCAAGGCCCTGGCAGCGTAAGCGCGCCGGACGCCCATGGGGCTCGTGAACGAGGTTCGCGAACCATCTCGCGAGTGCCCCATCGAAGAACCGGCTACGGCCGGTTTTTTTGTGGCCGTCTTCCCTGGCGGTCGCCCTTCGGGCCGTCGCCGTGCGACGTCAAAATCGTTACTGACGGTTTGTTGTTTCCATTCCATCTGGCCTGGCAAGGAATCGCACCGTGACCGATCGACAACAATCACCCGAGCAGACGTCGCCCGAGGCCGCATCAGCGGTCGTTGATGAGGCGTCTCGTCAAGCGGCACCCCGTCGAGGCGGACTGGTGCGCTCGGGCATGGTCGTCAGCAGCATGACCATGCTGTCGCGGGTGATGGGGCTGGCCCGGGACATGGTGATCGCCGCGTTGTTTGGCGCAGGGCAGGGGGCGGATGCCTTCTTCGTGGCCTTCAAGGTGCCCAACTTCTTGCGCCGGCTGTTCGCCGAGGGCGCCTTCAACCAGGCCTTCGTGCCGGTGCTGTCCGAATATGCCACCCAGCGCACCCGGGATGAGGTGCGCGAGTTGCTCGATGCCGTGGCCGGCAGCCTGACGGCGGTGCTGGTGCTGATCACCGCCCTGGCCATGCTGGCTGCGCCCTGGCTGGCCTGGGCCTTTGCGCCGGGGTTTGCGCGTGATCCCGAGAAGATGGCGCTCACCGTCGACATGCTGCGGCTGACGTTCCCCTATCTGCTACTGATATCGCTGACGGCCTTCTCGGGGAGTGTGCTCAACACCTGGGGACGCTTCGCTGTGCCGGCCTTCACGCCGGTGTTGCTCAACCTGTCACTGATCGGCGCGGCCATGCTGCTAACGCCCCTGGTGAGCGAGCCCGCGCTGGCTCTGGCCTGGGGGGTGTTGATCGCCGGGGCGGCCCAGTTGGCTTTCCAGGTGCCGTTCCTCGCCCGGCTGGGCCTGTTGCCACGCCCCTGGCCCAGGTTCGCCCACGAAGGCGTGCGGCGCGTGCTCAAACTGATGGCGCCGGCGATGTTCGGTGTTTCTGTGGCCCAGATCAATCTGCTGCTGGATACCGTGCTGGCGTCGTTTCTGGCGGCTGGCAGCGTCTCCTGGCTGTATTATTCCGACCGTCTGGTGGAGTTGCCGCTTGGGGTGTTCGGGGTGGCCATTGGCACGGTGATCCTGCCGGCCTTGTCGAAGCGCCACGCCGATCAGTCCGGGGAACGCTTCGCGCAGATGCTCGACTGGGCAATTCGTGCCGTGTTGCTGCTGGGGCTGCCGGCGGCGCTGGCACTGGTGGTGCTGGCCGAGCCGTTGCTGATCACCCTGTTCCATTATGGCGCCATGACCGATCATGACATCAATATGGCGGCCATGAGCCTGCGTGCCTATGCCGTGGGCCTGGTAGCCTTCATGCTGATCAAGGTGCTGGCGCCGGGCTTCTTTGCCCGCCAGGATACCAAGACGCCGGTCACGATCGGCATGATCGCCATGGGTGCCAACATGGTCTTCAACCTGATCCTGATCTGGCCGCTGGCGCACGCAGGGTTGGCGTTGGCCACGGCACTTTCGGCGTTTCTCAATGCTGGCTTGCTGGGTGGCCTGCTGTATCGGCGGGGCATTCTGGTCTTCCAGGCGGGCTGGGGGCGGTATGCGGTGCAATTGCTCGGTGGCTGCGCGGTGATGGGCCTGACGCTCGCCTGGCTGGCGCCGGAGTGGCACCAGTGGCTCGACTGGTCGTTGATGAGGCGCGCAGGCTGGATGGCAACCCTGGTGGTGAGCGGAACGGTGATGTACTTCGCCTGGCTGGCCGTCACGGGAGTACGGTTGCGCCACTTTCGAATGAAGAGCTGAAGCCAGGGCCATGTCGGCGCGGCTGTCAAGGGGCGCCTGGTCCGTTATAATCGACCACTTTACTTTCTGCGCGAACAACGCCTATGCAAGTGATTCGAGGATTGCACAATCTGCGTGACGAGCATCATGGCTGCGTGGCGACCATCGGTAATTTCGATGGCGTTCATCGTGGCCATCAGGCGATCCTCGATCAGTTGCTCGAACGCGCGCGCTCGTTGTCGCTGCCGGCGACGGTGGTAGTCTTCGAGCCCCAGCCCAGGGAGTTCTTCGCCGGGGACCAGGCGCCGCCTCGGCTGACGCGGCTGCGTGACAAGGTGCGTCTGCTGGCTGAGCACGGCGCCGACCGCGTGCTGTGCCTGCCCTTCAACGATGCCCTGCGCAGCCTGACTGCCCGGGCCTTCATCGAGCAAGTGCTGGTACAGGGATTGGGCGTGCGTCACCTGGTGGTGGGTGATGATTTCCGTTTCGGCTGCGACCGGCGCGGCGATTTCGAACTGTTGCAGGCGGTTGGTGCCCACTCGGGCTTCGAGGTCGAGCACACCCGAACCTTCCAGTTGGACGGCGAACGCGTCTCCAGCACGCGAGTCAGGACCATGCTGGCGTGCGGTAATTTCGATCAGGCCGCCCGCATGCTGGGGCGGCCTTACCGGCTTGGCGGCCGGGTGGTGCGCGACCGCCAGCTCGGGCGGACCATCGGCGTGCCCACGGCGAACCTTCCGCAGCCACCGCATCCGCTGGCCCTGCAGGGCGTCTACGCGGTCAAGGCCGCATTGCCTGACGGGCGACACGCCGAGGGGGTGGCCAATATCGGCTGGCGTCCCACCGTGGGCAGCCTGCGGCCGGTACTCGAGGTGCACTTGTTCGACTTCGATGAGGACCTGTACGGCGAGCGATTGACGGTACTGCCTTGTGCCAAGCTGCGCGGTGAGATGAAGTTCGATGGCCTCGAGGCCCTCAAGGCCCAGATCGGTGCTGACCAGGCCCGCGCGCGACGTTTTTTCGCCGAGACAGCGGCGACAGGAGACTTCTTACCTCTGGCATCGGCGCCGCTGGCGCGCGAGGCTGTGTTTTCCGACTCCTCGGCGGGACTGCCCGCCGACCATGATGATGGCTGACCCCCAGGATATGAGCGACTACAAGCACACTCTGAATCTGCCAGAAACCGAATTCCCGATGCGTGGCATGCTGCCCAAGCGCGAGCCTGCTCGGGTGGCCCAGTGGCGGGAGATGGATCTCTACCATCGCCTGCGCGAGGCGCGTCGGGGACGTGAGTTCTTCGTGCTGCACGATGGCCCTCCCTACGCCAATGGCAGCATTCACATCGGTCACGCGCTCAACAAGATCCTCAAGGACATCATCGTCAAGTCCAAGAACCTGGCGGGGTTCGACGCCCCTTATGTGCCGGGCTGGGACTGTCATGGCCTGCCCATCGAGCACAAGGTCGAGACGACCCACGGCAAGCACCTGGCGCCGGAGCAGGCCCGAGCGCTGTGCCGCGAGTACGCCGCCGAGCAGATCGACGGGCAGCGCGAGAGCTTCATTCGTTTGGGGGTGATCGGTGACTGGGATAATCCCTATCGCACCATGGACTTCGTCAATGAGGCTGGCGAGATTCGAGCGCTGGCCGATATGGTCGAGGGTGGCTACGTTTTCAAGGGCCTCAAGCCGGTCAACTGGTGCTTCGATTGCGGCTCGGCCCTGGCCGAGGCGGAGGTGGAGTACGCCGACAAGCAGTCCGATGCTATCGACGTGGCCTTCCCCTGCGCTGAGGACGACAAGCTGGCCGCCGCCTTCGGGGTGACCGAATTGCCCAAGCCCGCCGCCGTGGTGATCTGGACGACCACCCCCTGGACCATTCCCGCCAACCAGGCGTTGAACGTGCATCCCGAGTTCACCTATGCCCTGGTCGACGTGGGTGAGCGACTGCTGCTGCTGGCCGAGGAGCTGGTGGAAAGCTGCCTGGAACGCTTCGGGCTCGAGGGCAACATCATTGCCACCGCCGCCGGCGAGCGACTGGAGTTGATCGAGTTCGCCCATCCGTTCTATGAGCGTCGTGCGCCGGTGTTCCTGGCGGACTATGTAGAAGTCGAGGAGGGTAGTACCGGCATCGTCCACTCGGCGCCGGTGCACGGGGTCGACGACTTCGAGTCCTGCCGTCGCTACGGCATCGAATTCGATGACTTCATCAGCGTCGTCAAGGGCGATGGCGTCTATGTGGACGAGCTGCCGTTCTTCGGCGGGCAGTCGATCTGGAAGGCCAACCTGCAGATCGTCGCCAAGCTCGATGAGGTCGACGCCCTGCTGGCCCACCACACCATCACCCACAGCTACATGCATTGCTGGCGCCACAAGACGCCGGTGATCTACCGGGCCACCGCTCAGTGGTTCGTGGGCATGGACATGCTCGGCCATGACGGCCGCAGCCTGCGCGACAAGGCGCTGGAGGGCGTCGAGGCGACTGCCTTCACGCCCGCTTGGGGCAAGGCGCGCCTGCATTCGATGATCGCCAACCGCCCGGACTGGTGCATCTCGCGCCAGCGCAACTGGGGGGTGCCGATTCCCTTCTTCCTGCACCAGCAGACCGGCGAGCTGCACCCGCGCACCGTCGAGTTGATGGAAGAGGTCGCCAAGCGCGTCGAGCACGAGGGCATCGACGCCTGGTTCCGGCTCGATCCGGTCGAGCTGCTGGGCGACGAGGCTGGGGAGTACGAGAAGGTCACCGATACCCTGGACGTCTGGTTCGATTCCGGCACCACGCATCGTCATGTGATGCGCGGCTCGCACCCGATGGGGCACGATCAGGGGCCGCGCGCCGATCTGTACCTTGAGGGATCGGATCAGCATCGTGGCTGGTTCCATTCCTCGCTGCTCACCGGTTCGGCCATCGACGGCCATCCGCCGTACCGCCAACTGCTCACCCATGGCTTCACCGTGGACGAGAAGGGTCGCAAGCAGTCCAAGTCGCTGGGCAATGTGGTGGCGCCTCAGGATGTGATGGACAAGCTCGGGGCCGATATCCTGCGGTTGTGGGTCGCCTCGACCGACTATTCCGGCGAGATGGCCGTGTCCGACCAGATCCTCAAGCGCACCGCCGATGTCTATCGACGCATCCGCAACACCTCGCGCTTCCTGCTGGCCAACCTCAACGGCTTCGATCCCGAGCGCGATGCCCTGGCCTTCGATGACATGCTGGCGCTGGATCGCTGGGTGGTGGATCGCGCCGGCCAGTTGCAGGCGCGCATCCAGCGTGCCTACGAGGAATACCGCTTCCTCGACGTCTATCAGCAGGTGCATGGCTTCTGTGCCCGGGAGCTGGGCGGCTTCTATCTGGACGTGATCAAGGATCGCCAGTACACCACCCAGGTGGACTCGGTGGCCCGGCGCAGCGCTCAGACCGCGCTGTACCACGTCGTCCAGGCGCTGGTCCGCTGGATTGCACCGATCCTCAGCTTCACCGCCGAGGAGATCTACGAGCATATCCCCGGCCAGCGGGGCGACAGCGTCCTGCTCGAGGAATACTACGACGGCCTGGGCACCCTGGAAGAGAGCGCCGAGCTGGGACGCGAGTTCTGGGAGCGCGTGCTCAACGTCAAGCAGGCCGTCAACAAGTGCCTGGAAGACGCCCGCAACGCCAAGGTCATCAAGGGCAACCTGGCTGCCGAAGTGACGCTCTACGTGGACGACGAGCTCCGGGAGACGCTGAGCCGTCTCGGCGACGAGCTGCGCTTCGTGATGCTGACCAGCGAGGTGCACCTGGCCTCGCTGGCTGATGGCGGCGAGGCCGAGGCGACCGAGCTCGAGGGGCTCAAGGTGGCCGTCGCGGCCAGCGAATACCGCAAGTGCGAGCGCTGCTGGCACCACCGCGAGGATGTCGGCCAGCATGCCGGCCATGAAGACCTGTGCGGTCGCTGCATCAGCAACCTGCCGGAAGGCCCCGGCGAGACCCGTCATTATGCGTGAGGTGGGTAGTATGCCAGAGCATGACACCAGGCAGGGAGCCGAGGTGGCTCCCATGCGACAGCCGTTGCGTTGGTTGTGGCTCGCCGTGGCGGTGATCGTCGTCGACCTGGGCACCAAGGCATTGGCGTCCAGCCTGCTGGAATACGCCAGGCCGCTCGAGGTCCTGCCGTTCTTCAACCTGACGCTGCTGCACAATACCGGCGCGGCGTTCAGCTTCCTGGCCGATCATCCCGGCTGGCAGCGATGGTTCTTTGCGGCCATTGCCGTGGCGGCGAGCGTGGGACTGACCATCTGGATGCGGCGCCTGCGTGCCGACGAAAAGATGCTCGGCGCCTCGCTTGCCCTGGTCATCGGCGGGGCGCTGGGCAACCTGTATGATCGGCTGGTGCATGGTTATGTGGTGGATTTTCTGTCCTTTCACCTCGCCGGCTGGTACTACCCGGCCTTCAATGTGGCGGACATCGGCATCACCCTGGGCGCCATCGGGTTGATCGTCGAGTCGCTGTTCGGCGAACGTCGCCGCGCCAGACGACGGCGTTGAACATCATCTGCAAGAGAGCATCCATGAGTGATCAACAAGCGAACGGCCATCGCATTGACGAGGGTATGCAGGTTACCCTGCATTTTACCCTCAAGCTGGAGGATGGCACTGTGGTCGATTCCACCCGGGACAAGCAGCCGGCCACCTTCCAGGTCGGTGACGGCAACCTGCCGCCCGGCTTCGAGCATCCCATCAAGGGGCTCGCTGCCGGTGAGAACGGCAGCTACGAGGTTTCCCCCGAGCACGCTTTCGGCCAGCACAATCCCCAGAACGTCCAGATGATCGCCAGGGACGACTTCGGTGACGAGACGCCGGAGATGGGCATGGTGATGTCCTTCGCCGATGTCGGCGGCGGCGAGTTGCCGGGGGTCATCAAGCAGGTCGGCGACACGCAGGTCGAGGTAGATTTCAATCACCCCCTGGCCGGGCGTACCCTGACCTTCGAAGTAGAGGTGCTGGACGTGCAGCCCGCTACCACCCACTAGGCAAGCACCGAGGCTAGGCAATCATGCAAATCAAGCTGGCCAATCCCCGCGGTTTCTGCGCCGGTGTCGATCGTGCCATTGAGATCGTCAACCGGGCGCTGGACGTGTTCGGCCCGCCGATCTACGTGCGCCATGAAGTGGTGCACAACCGTTTCGTGGTCGACAGCCTGCGCGAACGCGGTGCGATCTTCGTCGAGGAACTGTATGAAGTGCCCGACGACGTGATCGTTATCTTCTCGGCGCACGGCGTATCCCGTGCTGTGCAGCAGGAGGCCGAACGGCGCGGTCTGCGGGTCTTCGATGCCACCTGCCCGCTGGTCACCAAGGTGCACATGGAAGTGCTGCGCTATGCCCGACGTGGCCAGGAGTGCGTCCTCATCGGCCACCAGGGGCATCCCGAGGTGGAGGGCACCATGGGGCGCTACGATACCTCCCAGGGAGGCCAGATCTACCTGGTGGAGGATGAGCAGGACGTGGCACGCCTCGAGGTGCGGGACCCGAGCCAGCTGGCCTTCGTGACCCAGACGACTCTGTCGATGGACGATACCGCTCGCGTGATCGACGCCCTGCGCGACCGCTTCCCGGAGATCCAGGGCCCGCGCAAGGATGACATCTGCTACGCCACCCAGAATCGTCAGGATGCCGTGAGGGAGCTGGCCGCCGGGAGCGATCTGCTGCTGGTGGTGGGCAGTCCCAACAGCTCGAACTCCAATCGGCTGCGCGAGCTTTCCGAGCGGGTCGGCACGCCGGCCTATTTGATCGACAACGCCGAACAGATCGACGCGGCCTGGCTGGAAAATGTCGAGACGGTAGGCGTGACCGCCGGCGCCAGCGCACCGGAAGTGCTGGTTCAGGGCGTGATCGAACGATTGCGCGCCCTGGGAGCCGAGATGCCGGAAGAGCTCGATGGACGTGCCGAGACGATCACCTTCTCCATGCCCAGCGAGCTTCGCGAGCGGGTTATCGCCAGCAGCTAGTAGGGTGCTGGTCGAGCGTCATGTTCCATTCGTCAAGCCGGGCCTCGTCGCCCGGCTTTTTCGTGGCAAGGTGCTTCGGGCGCTACCGGATACCGGCATCCTGGTCCATATTGAGGGCAGGACATCACGCCGAGGCAAGGGATATGTGCCACTCGAAGTCGCGGGCGTTGCGCCGATCCGAGGTCCGTCGTGGGCAGGCCGGTTTCACGCTGCTCGAGTTGATGATCGTGGTGGCGATCATCGCTATTCTCGCCGGGGTTGCCTATCCGCGCTATGGGGATGCCGTGGGTGAGGCGCGAGTCGCCGATGGGCGGTCGGCACTCATGACGCTGGCAGGGCGCCTGGAACGCTGCCGCACCAGTACGCACTCCTATGATGATTGCATCGACTCACCGACTCCTTCTGAGGCGGGGTATTACCGTGTCACCGCGTCTCTGGCGCCGACTGATTATCGACTGACGGCCACGCATGACGGTGAGGCCGTCAAGACGGCGTGTCGCGTGCTGACGCTCGACGCGACGGGGCGGACGTTGCCCGAGGCGTGCTGGTAAGCCAGGGAGCGGAAGGAGGCGTGGATCATGGCGATAGCGAAATTCCAGCAAGCGTTCACGTTGCTGGAGGCCCTGGTGGCGCTGCTGGTGCTTTCGGTAGGGCTGCTGGGCATGGCGTCGGTTCAGCTCGAATCCTTGCGTGGCGCGCATGTTGGCTACCAGCGCGGCCTGGCATCCCTGGCGGCACAGGATGCCGTCGAGTTGCTGTGGTCGCGCCTCGAAGCCGGCCGCTGCCCTGGCCTGGGGGCCGAGGAAGCGGACTGGGAGACGCGCTGGCGTGCCAGGATTCCCGGCTTGCAGGGCCGTGTCGAGCCGGCTGGTGATGACTGCACCTATGTGGTGACTCTCGAATGGCAGGCGTCGCGTCTGGCGGATGAGGGCGAGACGTCCTTCGTCTATACCACCCGGCTGCCTGGTGAATCCCCATGATCGCGGGGCGCGTTGACGAGAGCGGCATGTCGCTGGTCGAGCTGCTGGTGGCTTTGGCGGTGAGCATGCTGGTCCTGCTGGGCGCAGGGCGCCTGTATCTGGGCGGGGTCGAGAACCTGGCTCGGGTGGACGATCTGGGCGAGCGCCAGGAAGCCATGACCCTGGGGGCATTGTTCCTGCTGCGCGATATCCGGCGCGGTGGCGTGGAGCCGGGGCGCTACACGCTGGTCGACGCCGTGAACGGCGAGGGCTGTAATCTTTACGACGGCGTGTCGGGCGAGCCGCTAGTGGATGGTCTGGCGGCGACGGCCAGGAGCTGCGCGGCGAGTGAGCCGCTACAGGCTGATGTGGGCGGTCGGGCGGGGTTGTACCGAATCGTCCTGCGGCCGCTCGATGTATCGGAGCCCCTGGTGCTTCATGGCATGGATCGCGAGGCGGCAGTACGTTATGCCGGGGAGTCGGTGCCATGAGAGACGGCGTGGAGCGCCAGGCGGGGCTGGCATTGCCCATCGTGCTGGTGCTGCTTGCCATGGCAGTGATGCTGGGGGCGGCCGGGCTACGCTCGGCGCTGACCGCGGAACGCCTGGCGGGCAACCTCAACGCATCGGTGCAGGCAGGGATGGCGGCGGAGGCCGCCGCTTCCAGTGGATGGTCAGCCTTGAAAAAGCCTGGCGATATCACCGTCGAGTCATCACGCGAGGCACTCGACGCGCTGACCTGGCGCGAGTTCATCGATCCCTCGCGCTTTCAGGGTGAAGTGGCCAGGCAAGGCGACTGCGAGGCGCCGATTCGCTGCGCCTATCGTCTTGTCGAGGATGACTTCCAGCGGCGTTTCATCGTGGCCATGGGGGTGGTGATGGAAGGCGATGCGCGTGTGCAGGCCGTGAGTGAGCCGGTACGGGTCACGGTGGTCTTTTCGCGCCTTGCCGAACTGTTTTCCCGCTACGCCCTCCTGGCTGACGGCACCGTCGTGACTGGGGAGGGAGAGGCGTCGAAGGGACGGGTACATGGCAATGCGTCCCGTGTGGGGGAGAATCGCGTCAGGATTCCCGGTGTCGACACCTCGCCGCCGGAAGGCGCCGTGTCGCTGGCGCTGGAAGCCGATGAGAACGGCCAGCCGCGTTGCCACTTCGAGGCGGTCGGCGATCTCGCCGGACGGGTCTACCACTGTGCGGGCCGCCTGGATATCTCGGTGGCGGCTCGTTTCCACAATGCCACCCTGGTCGCACAGGGCGATGTCCATCTGGCCGGAGAGGTCGGCCGAGAGGCGTTCGTGGACGTGGCGATGCTGTCGAGCGGCGACATTCACTTCCAGGCACCGGGGATGGCGCGTGGCTGGTTCATGGCGGCGGGAGATGCACGCCTGGAAGCCGGGGCGATGCTGGAGGGCTCCGTCATCGCACACGGCGACATCCATCGGTCGAGCGGGGCAGTCGTGCGACACCTCGTCGGCGCCCCGCTGCTGCCCCATGCGCCCCGGGAAAAGCGCTTGTTGCGCTGGGAATCCTGATAATCGACGAGGCCTTGTCTGAAAAGTCGACGAGCGAAGGTTAGACTAGGCGAAAATTTGCGAAAACGCGGAATTTACAGGGAGTAAATGAGCATTTGAGCGGATTTTCAACGCCGTATAATCGAGCGCAGACACTTTTCGGGCAGGGCTCAGCAGGCCGATGGCGTGTTATCAACCACCCGAACACGCCCAAAATTGCTGACGATCACCGAGGCGCCTTCGCCGCGCCGGCCACAGAGGCGGAAGGTGCCATTGTGGCCGGTGGCGCGCCCCGTGGGCTGGTAGCGCACGGGGCGATGGTCGAGCCGATAGGTGATGGCCGTCACCTGGCTGACGCCGCGTCGTCCGAGGAGGATGCGTTGGTCCGGCGGCAGGTCGATCTCGCCCTGCAGGATGCTCAGCGGTGCGGTCCAGTCATCGATGCAGCGTCGTCCGTCCCGGCTGGGGCAAACGGTGATGATCGTGCCTCGGGTGATGGCAGTGTTGCGTGCCGTCGCCAGGACATCCTTGAGACGCATGACGTCCGCGGCGACTTCGTTGCGGGCCATGAAGCCACCGAGGCCGGGGCCTGCCCAGGCCACGGTGAATGCCAGGATGCCCAGCACCACGCATAGTTCGAGAAGCGTCAGGCCAGCCTGACGCTTCCGTGCCGGGCCATTCGGCGTGTCGATATGGTAAGTTTGCGTGATGCGATCCGGTGGCATGCGGCCTCCTGCCTAAGCGTCAGGTTAGCCGGATATCGCGCCCTTTCCGTAAGCGAATTCGGACACGTCTCGTGAGTGATTTTCTTGTTGTCGGCGGGGGCGTCATCGGCATGATGACGACCCTGCAACTGGCCGACGCCGGTCATTCGGTCACCCTCGTCGAGCGGGGGCAGTGTGGCCGCGAGGCTTCCTGGGCCGGCGGCGGTATCGTCTCGCCCCTCTATCCATGGCGCTACAGTGCGCCGATCTCGCGTCTTTCCGCCTGGTCGGAGGGGCGCTATCCGGAGCTCGCGCTGCGCCTGCTCGAAGAGACGGGCGTGGATCCCGAGTATCGCCAGAAGGGCCTGCTGTACCTGCGTGTCGGTGACGAACGGGACGCCATGGCCTGGGCGCGGGAGGTCGGCAAGCCGCTCGAGCGGGTGTCCGGTGACTTCCTGTACGACAAGGAGCCCGAGGCGGTGCCCGGTTGTGCGGACGCGCTGTGGATGCCGACCCTGGGTAGCATCCGCAATCCGCGCCTGGCCCGGGCGCTGCACGCACGACTGGCGGACATGCCGCGGGTCACGCTGCGCGAGCATTGCGAGGTCCAGGGCTTGCGCGAGCAGGGTGGGCGCATCGTTGCGGTGGAGACGAACGAGGGCGAGCTGCATGGCGATCAGGTCATCGTGTGCGGCGGTGCCTGGGCTGCGGAGGTGCTGGTGACGGTCGGTGTCGAACTGCCCGTACGGCCGGTGAAGGGGCAGATGATTCTGTTCAAGGCACCGCCCGGGCTGGTGCGACGCGTGGTGCTGATGGATGGCCGCTATGTCATTCCCCGTGCCGATGGCCGGGTGCTGGCCGGCTCAACCCTGGAGGAAGCGGGATTCGACAAATCGCTCTCCGAGTCGGCGCGGGAGTCGCTATGGACCTCGGCGACCGGCATCGTGCCGGCGCTTGCCGACTGCGAGGTGGAGCATCACTGGGCGGGGCTGCGTCCGGGATCGCCGGATGGCGTGCCGTTCATCGGAGCGGTGCCGGGCATCGACAATCTGCACGTCAACGCCGGCCATTTCCGCAATGGTCTGGTTCTGGCGCCGGCTTCGACGCGTCTGCTGGTCGATGAGCTGCTGGGTCGCGAGCCCATCGTGGATCCGGCGCCCTATCGGCTGAAAGAGGCGTGAGCGGAAAAGAGGTGAGCGGAACTCGCCCGGGGCTGGCTCATTCTTCCGAGGAGCGTTCGGCGAGATACTTGTCGCGGTGGTCGGGGGAGCAGAACCATTCCCCCTTTTCGCGCAGGGCATCGCTCTCCGGCAGGTGAACCTTGCACCAGGCGCAGCGCACCATCGGATTGCCCGGCGATGCATCCTGCTGGCCGTCGGCATTCTGGTCCTGCTTCCATTCGCGGTACATGCGGTAAAGCTTGAGGCCGGCGAAGAACAGCACGGCAAAAATGATCAGGCGGATCAACAACAGATTCATCCTTTGGGCGGCTCCCTGAGAGAGGGTGTTCGAGGCGGTCGGCTTTGCGAGTCGGCCGCCCTTGCGGGACAATGTCGGTACTGATGGATTCTCGAGAGATTTCTACGCCCATGCAAGACCTGACGTTGGTAATGGCCCAGCTAGACCCGCTGGTGGGGGATATTCCCGGCAATACCGAGCGGGCTATCGAAACGGTACGCGAGGCGCGCATCGAGCATGGTGCCGACGTCGTGGTGCTGCCCGAGCTCTTCCTGACCGGCTATCCCCCGGAAGACCTGCTGTTGCGCCCCTCCATGGAAACGCGCCTGCGCCAGGCCCGGGCGCGAATGGCCGAGAAGATGGCCCGCGACGTGATGGTGATCGTCGGTTATCCGGGGCGTCGTGAGGGGGCCAACTGGAACCTGGCCGGCGTGCTCTACAACGGTGAGTGGCTCGGCGAATATGCCAAGCAGGCACTGCCCAACTACGAGGTCTTCGATGAGCAGCGCTATTTCGCGGTGGGCGAGGCGCCTCTGGTGATCGAGCACAAGGGCGCCAAGCTCGGTGTGTTGATCTGCGAAGATGTCTGGGAAGAGGGACCCGTCCAGCAGGCGCGCGAGGCCGGGGCGAACATCCTGGTGACGCTCAACGCCTCGCCATTCCACCAGGACAAGCCCGCCGAGCGTCTGGCGCTGCTCGAGCAGCGGGCTCGCGAGGTGGGCCTGCCGATCGTCTACGTCAACCAGATCGGTGGCCAGGACGAACTGGTGTTCGATGGCGGCTCGGCCTGTGTCGATGCTGATGGCGAGTTGCGCGTGCAGGCACCGCACTGGGCGGTCGGCTTGATGCCGGTGCAGTTCGTGCGCGATGAGCAGGGTGCTTGGGCGCCGAGCGCGGGCGAGGTCGATGAAGACGTCAGTGCCGAGGAAAACCTGTATTGCGCGCTGGTGACCGGCCTGCGTGACTACGTCAACAAGAGCGGCTTCAAGGGCGTGGTGCTGGGGCTTTCCGGCGGTATCGATTCGGCCCTGTCGCTGGCCATTGCCGTGGATGCTCTGGGGCCTCAACGGGTGCATGCGGTGATGATGCCCTATCACTATACCGCCGATATCTCGAAGGAAGATGCCGCCGAGCAGGCGCGGATGCTGGGGGTCGACTACGAGGTGCTGCCCATCGAATCGATGGTGGAAGCCTTCATGGGCACCCTGGCCGACAGCTTTGCCGGCACTGAGCGTGACACCACCGAGGAAAACCTGCAGTCGCGTTGTCGCGGCGTGCTGTTGATGGCGATTTCCAACAAGAAAGGGCTCATGGTCCTGTCGACCGGCAACAAGAGCGAGATGGCGGTAGGGTACGCCACCCTCTATGGCGACATGGTGGGCGGCTATAACGCCATCAAGGATGTCTACAAGACCTGGGTCTATCGCCTGGCTCGCTGGCGCAATACCCAGGATCCGGCAATTCCCGAGCGCGTCATCGAGCGGCCGCCTTCCGCTGAGCTGGCGCCGGATCAGCAGGACACCGATTCGCTGCCCGACTACGACACTCTAGATGCCATCCTTGTGCGTTACATCGAGGGTGACATGAGCGCCGAAGCTATCATCGATGCCGGGTTCGAGCGTGACGATGTCTACAAGGTGGTGCGCCTGGTCGACCGCTGTGAGTACAAGCGACGTCAGGCACCGGTCGGCGTACGCGTGACCCGCCGGGGCTTCGGCCGCGACCGGCGCTACCCCATCGTCAACGGCTGGCAGCCGGGGGAATGACGCCCGAAGAACGCGGTTGATACCGCTGGAAGAGAGAAGCACGGCGCTTCGCGCCTTTAAGAGGGAAGATGCTGCTAAGAGGGAAGATGCTGCTCGATGCCCCAAACCTTGGGGCTAGCGTGTCTTCCCTCTTCTCTTTTCCCTCTATTAGGCCGAAATCGGGTCGGCCTTGACGTAGCGCGGGTCGAAGGTGCGGCCGTCGAGACGCTCGTGATCCGGTGCGTTCTTGATCAGCACGCGGAGGCTTTCCTTGGCGCGTTCCGGCATGTCCAGGCCGAGATAGCCCTCGACCATCACCGCCAGCGCATCGCGGGTGCTCTCCGCTTCGGGGTAGTGCTCGATGACCCAGCGACCACGCTTTACGGCGGCCAGGTAAGCGCCCTTGCGCAGGTAGAAGTCGGCGACCTCTAGCTCGTGTTGAGCGAGGAGGTTGCGCAGATAGACGATACGCTGGCGGGCATCCGGCGCGTATTGGCTGTTCGGGTAGCGGCGGACCAGATCCCGGAAGTCGGAGTAGGCATCCTGGGTGGCGCCGAGGTCACGCTTGGAAATATCGATCAGGCGTAGCGACTCGAGACTGAAGCGCCCGGCTTCCCAGGCTGCGAGGCCACGCATGTAGTAGGCGTAGTCGACCTGCGGATGGTCGGGATGCAGGCGAATGAAACGACTGGCAGCAGCGCGGGCAGCTTCCCAGTCACTGGTTTCATAGTAGGCATAAATAAGCTCGAGCTGGGCCTGTTCGGCGTGCTCGCCGAAGGGATAGCGGGTATCGATGGCCTCCAGCCGATTGACGGCGGTGGTGTAACGGCCATCCTCCAGTGCGGCGCGGCCTTCCTGATACAGCTGGCCCTCCGCGACATCCGGAGCCTGCTCTTCTTCCTTGGTACTGGCGCAGCCGGCCAGGAGGGCGGTCGCCAACAGCATGGTGGCCAGGCGAGTACCGGTCGTGATAACGCGCATCGTGATCCTCGTGTCAAACAACCCTGGGCGGCCGTGCTAGAATCGGCCTGAATCCGCCCACTATAAAGCACCTTGCGATAAAACGCAGTCATCACCGGATGTGATGCACCAACGCTTTTCGGGTAGCGGGCCACTCCCCAGACGGACCCTTGACGACTTCATGCCACAGACCCTCGATGCTCATCAACGCATTCCCGACAGCATGGCCGGTCTACGCCTCGACCAGGCGGCTGCCGAGCTGTTCAGCGATTATTCCCGGGAACGGCTCAAGGCCTGGATCAAGGCGGGATCGCTGACCGTCGATGGCAGCCCTGCCAGACCCAGAGACAAGGTACATGGCGGCGAGATGCTAACGCTCGTGGCCGAGCTCGAGGATGATGCCCGCTTCGAGCCGGAAGACATCCCCCTGGAGGTGGTCTTCGAGGATGACGATGTGCTGGTCATCGACAAACCACCCGGCCTGGTGGTGCATCCGGCTGCCGGCAATCCCGACGGTACCCTGCTCAACGGCCTGCTGCATCATTGTCCGGCGCTCGGCGTGGTGCCCAGGGCGGGGATCGTCCATCGGCTCGACAAGGACACCAGTGGCCTGATGGTGGTGGCCAAGACGCTGGTCGCCCAGGCCGCCCTGGTCGAGCAGCTCCAGGCGCGCACCGTGTCTCGCGAATACGATGCCGTGGCCGTCGGCACGATGACGGCGGGGGGCACGTTGGATGCGCCGATCGGTCGTCATCCCCGCGACCGCAAGCGTCAGGCGGTCAATGATTCCGGCAAGCCCGCGGTGACGCATTATCGGGTGATCGAGCGCTTCAGGGCACACACGCATGTGCGCTGCCGGCTGGAGACTGGGCGAACTCACCAGATTCGGGTACACATGGCGCATCTGCGCTATCCACTGGTCGGTGACCCTGTATATGGCGGGCGCTTGAAATTGCCGGCCGGCGCCGGAGACGCGTTGAAGGAAGTGCTGCGCGAGTTTCCGCGTCAGGCGCTGCATGCCCGTAAGTTGGCCTTCGTGCATCCGACGTCCGGTGCCACCATGACCTTCCGGGCGCCGCTCCCGGACGATTTGCTGATGTTGCTCGATTTCCTCCGTGACGACCGGGAGACGATGCGATGAGTGACGCCCTCGACCTTCATCCGACGCTGGTGCGTCCCGACTGGCCGGCTCCCGACTCGGTAGCGGCCTGTGTCACGACCCGGGAGACCGGACCGAGCCAGGAGGCTTTCGCCGCCTTCAACCCGGCCCTGCATGTCGGCGACAAACCGGAGCATGTGGCGCTGTGTCGCCGCCAGCTGGGCAAGGTGATCGGCGACGACCGTCCCCTGCTATGGTTGAACCAGGTACATGGTGGCCGAGTGCAGCAGCACTTCGCCGACGATGTGCCGCAGGCGGATGCCTCGGTGGCTCGGGATCGCGGTCACGCCTGCGTGGTGCTCACCGCCGACTGCCTGCCGGTATTCTTCTGCGATCGTGATGGCCAGCGGGTGGCGGTGGCCCATGCTGGCTGGCGAGGCCTGGCCGGCGGCGTGCTCGAGGCCACCGTGGCGGCGCTGGGCGTGCCCGCAGAGTCGCAGATGGCCTGGCTGGGACCGGCGATCTCCAACGCCCAGTTCGAGGTCGGCCCGGAAGTTCGCCAGGCCTTCGTCGCGGTTCAGCCGGAGGCGCTGGAGGCCTTCGATCCAAGCCCCTACCGGCTCGGTCATTACATGGCCGATCTCTACAAACTGGCGCGCCTGCGCCTCGAACGGCTCGGTGTCTCCCACATCAGCGGCGGGCACTTCTGCACCGCCTGCGAACCCCGCTTCTACTCCCATCGTCGCGACAACGGCGTGACCGGCCGCATGGCCAGTATGATCTGGCTGAAATAGGCTTCGAGCAACGAGCAACGAGCAACGAGCAACGAGCAACGAGCAACGAGCAACGACTCCGGCTCTTGCTCTAGTGTGGGAGCGGGCACAATCTGCTCGCATCTCGCATCTCGCATCTCGCATCTCGCATCTCGCATCTCGCATCTCGCATCTCGCATCTCGCATCTCGCATCTCGCATCTCGCATCTCGCATCTCGCATCTCGCATCTCGCATCTCGCATCTCGCATCTCGCATCTCGCATCTCGCCGACTTGAAAAATCCTCAATCAGACTCCATTACTTGTGTCAAGACACATTGACAGACTGTTTTTTTGCAGGGCAGGCGGCGCGTCCGAACGCGTCGTTACCCCGATGGAGGAAAGCGAATGCGTTTCGACAAGTTTACCGCCAAGTTGCAGAACGCCGTGGCGGATGCCCAGTCCCTGGCGGTGGGCCAGGGGCACAACCAGCTCGAACCTGGCCATCTGCTGCTGGCGTTGCTGGATGCCAGTGATACCGGCGTCAAGGCGTTGATCCAGAAGGCCGGGGGCGATGCCGCTCGGTTGCGCGATGCCTTGATGGGACATCTCGAGAATCTGCCCCGAGTGGCCGAGTTCGATGGCGAGGTGCAGCCATCTCGAGACCTGGTCAAGCTGTTCAATCTCACCGACCGCGAAGCCCAGAAGCGTGGCGATCAGTACATCGCCAGCGAGCTGGTGCTGCTTGCCGCCCTCGATATGCGTCATGAGGTAAGCAAGGTGCTGACCCAGGCCGGCCTGTCGCGGCAGGCACTGGAAACCGCCATCGAAGGTGTGCGGGGCGGTGCCAGGGTCGACGATCCCAATGCCGAGGATCAGCGCGAGGCGCTGGACAAGTACACCCTGGATCTCACCGAGCGTGCGACCAGCGGCAAGCTCGACCCGGTGATCGGCCGCGACGACGAGATCCGCCGGACCATTCAGGTACTGCAGCGTCGTACCAAGAACAATCCGGTGTTGATCGGCGAGCCCGGCGTGGGCAAGACGGCCATCGTCGAGGGGCTGGCGCAGCGCATCGTCGACGGCGAGGTCCCGGAAGGCCTCAAGGACAAGCGCGTGCTGTCCCTGGACATGGGCGCGCTGCTGGCTGGTGCCAAGTTTCGCGGCGAGTTCGAGGAACGCTTGAAGTCGGTGCTCAAGGAACTGGCCGAGGAAGAGGGCCGGGTGATCCTGTTCATCGACGAACTGCATACCATGGTCGGCGCCGGCAAGGCCGAGGGTGCCATGGATGCCGGCAACATGCTCAAGCCGGCGCTGGCGCGCGGTGAGCTGCACTGTGTGGGCGCCACGACGCTCGATGAGTACCGCCGGTACATCGAGAAGGACGCCGCCCTTGAGCGTCGCTTCCAGAAGGTGCAGGTGGACGAGCCCACCGAGGAAGACACCATCGCCATTCTGCGTGGCCTCAAGGAGCGCTATGAAGTGCACCACGGCGTGGACATTACCGACGGCGCCATCATCGCCGCCGCCAAGCTGTCCACGCGTTACATTACCGACCGCCAACTGCCCGACAAGGCCATCGACCTGATCGACGAGGCGTCGTCGCGGATTCGCATGGAGCTCGATTCCAAACCGGAAGAGATGGATCGCCTTGACCGTCGCCTGATCCAGCTCAAGATGGAGCGCGAGCACCTCAAGAAGGAAACCGACGAGGCCTCGCGGAAACGTCTCGAGAGTCTCGAGGAGCAGATCGGGGAGCTCGAGCGGGAATACGCTGACCTGGACGAGATTTGGCGGGCCGAGAAGGCCAGCATCCAGGGGGCGGCCCAATTCAAGGACGAGCTCGACCGGGCGCGGGTCGATCTCGAGCAGGCGCGTCGCCAGGGCGATCTCGGGCGGATGTCCGAGCTGCAGTACGGTGTGATTCCGGAACTCGAGCGCAAGATCGCCGAGAGCAGTGAGGAAGAGGCCGATACCTCCGAGCACCGGCTGCTGCGCTCCAATGTCACCGAGGAAGAGATCGCCGAGGTGGTCTCGCGCTGGACGGGCATCCCGGTGTCCAAGATGCTCGAGGGCGAGCGTGACAAGCTGCTGCGCATGGAAGAGGCGCTGCACGAGCGGGTGATCGGTCAGGATGAGGCGGTCAATGCGGTTGCCAACGCCGTGCGGCGTTCGCGGGCCGGTCTGGCCGATCCCAACCGGCCCAACGGTTCCTTCCTGTTCCTCGGGCCCACCGGGGTCGGCAAGACGGAGCTCTGCAAGTCGCTGGCCAACTTTCTTTTCGATACCGAGGAAGCCATGGTGCGTATCGACATGTCGGAGTTCATGGAGAAGCACTCGGTGGCCCGGCTGATCGGCGCCCCGCCCGGATACGTTGGCTACGAGGAAGGTGGTTACCTGACCGAGGCCGTGCGTCGCAAGCCGTACTCCGTGCTGCTGCTCGATGAGGTAGAGAAGGCGCATGCCGATGTCTTCAACATCCTGCTGCAAGTGCTCGAGGATGGTCGACTCACGGATGGCCAGGGGCGCACTGTGGATTTCCGCAATACGGTGATCGTGATGACCTCCAACCTGGGCTCGGACATCATCCAGCGCATGGGCGGCGACGAGAACTACGCGGAGATGAAGTCCATGGTCATGGAAGTGGTGGGTAACCATTTCCGGCCCGAGTTGATCAACCGCATTGACGAGGTCGTGGTCTTTCATGCCCTGAGGCAGGAGCAGATCCGGGCCATCGCCGATATCCAGCTCGAGCGCCTGCGTGACCGGCTGGCCGAGCACGATCTCTCGCTGGAGGTCTCGGATGAGGCCATGGTGCAGTTGGCCGCGGCTGGCTTCGATCCGGTGTTCGGGGCGCGTCCGCTCAAGCGGGCGATCCAGACTCGCATCGAGAACCCGCTGGCGCAGGACCTGTTGGCTGGCCAGTTCTCGCCTGGCGAGACGGTTCGTATCGAGGCCGAGGGAGATCGCCTGGTCTTCCGGCACTGATGAGCGGACGCCATCGGCGCCACCCGTGTCGACTACACTGACGCTACAGGTTGCGTTCTGACCTTGTGCGCCCGCCGATCCCCGTGATCGGTCGGGCGTTTTTTTCGTGCCGTCGAGGGTATCGTTACGTGATGATTCCGGGGAGAGAGTGTGTCCAAGGTTGACACTCCGCGAGCGCTATTGGAATCTTGACCTTTCCTGATACGGGCGCGGACCCCAGCGGGCAATCCCCCATTTCCGCGCGAAGGGTAGGCCGCAGGCCTTTACCCGCCGAAGGACTTCCGGGTCCGGGCCAACCGCCCGACCTGGCCAACGCCCCGACGCGGTGATCCGCCGTGAGAGGGAATGACTGATGGTTGTCGCAAGCGCAACGGCCAAGCAGTGTTCCCGACGAGAGTGCTGGCCCTAACCGGGCCTCAAAACGCCAGGGTTTGGCATCAGGTGCCGGCGTGTCCGGCAGCGGCATACCGCCGCACTCGACCCCGTGCCCCGTTGGGCGCGGATCGCACTCGAGACCTCCAGGGGAGAAACATCAGTGGAATTGCTTTCCGGCGCGGACATGATCGCCCGCTTCCTGCAGGATGAGGGCGTCGAATACATTTATGGCTATCCGGGCGGCGCGGCGCTACACATCTATGACGCTCTGTTCCGCCAGGACAAGGTCAAGCACATATTGGTGCGCCACGAACAGGCCGCCACCCATGCTGCCGATGGTTATGCCCGGGCTTCGGGCAAGCCCGGTACGGTATTGGTCACCTCGGGCCCCGGCGCCACCAATGCTGTCACCGGCATCGCCACCGCCTACATGGACTCGATTCCGATGGTGGTGCTATGCGGTCAGGTGATGAGTCACCTGATCGGCGACGATGCCTTTCAGGAAACCGATATCGTCGGTGTGACACGCCCGATCGTGAAGCACAGCTTCTCGGTCAGGCATCCGTCCGAGATTCCGGAAATCCTCAAGAAGGCCTACTACCTGGCATCGACCGGACGGCCCGGCCCGGTGGTTGTGGACATTCCCAAGGACATGACCACGCCGACCGAGCGTCACGAATACGTCTATCCGAAAAAGGTCAAACTGCGTTCCTACAACCCGGTTGCCCGCGGCCATACCGGCCAGATCAAGAAGGCCGTGGAGCTGATGCTCAAGGCGCGCCGCCCGGTGTTCTATACCGGGGGCGGCGTGGTTACCGGGCGGGCCTGCGAAGGCCTGACCGACCTGGTCAAGCGGCTGGGTCATCCCATCACCACCACCTTGATGGGCATCGGCGCCTTCCCGCAGAGCGACGATCAGTGCCTTGGCTGGCTGGGCATGCATGGCTCCTATGAGTCGAACATGGCCATGCACCATGCCGATTTGATCATCGCCATCGGGGCGCGTTTCGACGACCGGGTAACCAACAACACCTCGAAGTTCTGCCCGACGGCCAAGATCATCCATGTCGATATCGATCCGAGCTCGGTGTCCAAGACCGTGCGCGCGGACGTGCCGATCGTCGGCCCCGCACAGAGCGTGATCAACGAGATGATCAGCCTGCTGCAGGGCCGCGAGATCGCCGATCCCGAGGCGCTCGACGAATGGTGGAAGACCATCGAGGGTTGGCGCGAAGAGCGTCGTGGCAAGCTTTACGAACCCTCGAAGGAAGGCGAGCCGATCAAGCCGCAGGAGGTCATCGAGGCGATCTGCCGGCAGACCCGTGGCGAGGCGTACGTCACCACCGATGTCGGCCAGCACCAGATGTTCGCGGCCCAGTACTACAAGTTCGACAAGCCCAACCGCTTCATCACCTCCGGCGGGCTCGGCACCATGGGCTTCGGCTTTCCGGCGGCGATGGGCATCAAGCAGAACTTCCCTGACGAGCAGGTAGTCTGCGTGACCGGTGAGGGCAGTTTCCAGATGATGATGCAGGAGCTGTCGACCTGTAAGCAGTTCGGCGGTGGCGTGAAGATCATCAATCTGAACAATGCCTCGCTCGGCATGGTGCGCCAGTGGCAGGACCTCAACTACAAGTCGCGTCACGCGCATTCCTACATGGAGTCGCTGCCGGACTTTCAGCAACTCATCGAGTCGTATGGCTTCACCGCGCTGCGGGTGGAGACGCTGGAGGAACTCGAGCCGGCACTGGAGAAGACCTTTGCCGACAAGCACGAGCTAGTGTTCCTCGACGTCATGGTCGACCCGCACGAGCACGTCTATCCGATGCAGGTGCCCCTGGGCTCCATGCGTGACATGCTGCTTTCCAAGACGGAGCGGAGCTGATGCGCCATATCATCTCGATTCTGATGGAAAACGAACCGGGCGCCTTGTCTCGCGTGGTGGGGCTGTTTTCCCAACGCAACTTCAATATCGAAACCCTCAACGTCGCGCCTACCGAGGACGAGACGCTTTCCCGCTTGACCGTGACCACGGTGGGGGATGACCGGGTGGTTGAGCAGATCACCAAGCATCTCAATAAGCTGATCGACGTGGTCAAGCTGGTGGATCTCACCGAGGGCAGCCACATCGAGCGCGAGTTGATGCTGGTCAAGGTGAAGGCGCTGGGGGCGGCGCGTGACGAGGTCAAGCGTACCGTGGATATCTTCCGCGCGCAGATCGTCGACGTGACGCCGAGCCTGTACACCGTGCAGATCACCGGCGATGCCGAAAAGCTCGACGCCTTTCTGCAGGCCATGGCGCCGGTAGGCATTCATGAGGTGGCGCGTACCGGCGTCTCGGGCATTGCCCGGGGCGACAAGGTACTGTCGCTGTGATCGGCGGTCGTGCTTCGGTGGCGACCGAGCCGTCGTCGCTCTCCATGTGACGTCATGCCGCTGGCATCCAGTAAGCCGCCCCTTCAGGGGCGGCTTTTTCGTTGGGGGAGGAGTGCTGTCGTTCAGATGTCCAGGCAGATCTTGCCGAAGTGCTTCTGCGACTCCTGGTGACGAAACGCCACGGCGATCTCGTCGAGCGCGAAGTGGCGATCGATGACCGGTTCGATACCGAGGGACTCGATACCGCGAATCATCTCCTGTTGGTGAGCCCGGCTCCCCACGATGATGCCCTGCAGGCGGGCCTGCTTGGCCATCAGCTTGGCGGTGGGGATGTCGCCGCCACGGCCGGTCAGCACGCCAATCAGCGAGATATGGCCGCCAATGCGCACTGCCTCGATGGATTGGGCGAGGGTGCCGGGGCCGCCGACTTCGACGATGTGGTCCACGCCGCGGCCTGCGGTAAGTTCCTTCACCTTGGCGCCCCACTCGGGGAGCGTGCGGTAATTGATGGTGTGGTCGGCGCCGAGCGATTCGAGTCTTGCCAACTTGTCATCCGATGAGGACGTGGCGATGACGGTGGCGCCCATGGCCTTGGCGAACTGCAGGGCGAAGATCGAGACGCCGCCGGTGCCCAGTACCAGCACGCTATCGCCGGCCTTGAGGCCGCCTTCCACCACCAGGGCGCGCCAGGCGGTCAGCCCGGCCGTGGTCAGTGTCGCCGCCTGGGCATGGCTGTAACCGCGTGGCGCATGCGTGAACCAGGTCTGGGGTCGAATCACCGCCTCTCGTGCGTAGCCATCGACGCCGTCGCCCGGCACCGTGTGGAAGTCGCCGACCTCGGCGGGGCCAGTTAGCCAGGTGGGGAAGAAGGTGGAGACCACCGAGTCTCCCACCGAGAAGTTCTCGACGCCTTCGCCGATGGCCTCGACCACGCCGGCGCCGTCCGACATCGGAATCCGTCCCTCGGCGGTGGGCATGGCGCCGCTGACTACGCCGTAGTCATGAAAATTGAGTGAACTGGCGTGGATCCTGACGCGTATTTCGCCGGGTCCCGGCTCGCCGGGGGCGTCATGTTCTTGCAGGCGGAGTCGATCCAGTCCACCGGGACTGGCCAGGGTGACGAGTTTCATGGGTGACCTCTATTGTGATGACGCTTAGCGCACTAACGGTACCACTCTGGTGCTCTTTTTTGACAGGGGCAAGCCGGGGCAGGGGCCTTTCAGCCGCGCTCCTCGACCTCGTCCCAGAGAGCGTGGATGAGTGGGCTCCGCAGGCGGCGGTTGAGCACGCAGAGGCCGACATCATAGTGCGGGAGTTCCGGCTTGACCGGCAGGATCCGCACGCGCTCCGACAGCGGGCTGGCCTCCAGCACGATGCGGGGCACCACTCCGACGCCGAATCCCAGGCCGACCATGCTGACGATGGCTTCATGGCCGGCGACCTGGGCATAGATGCGGGGCGAAATGCCAAGCGCCTTGAACCAGGTGTTGCTGACTTCCCGCGATAGTCCCGATTCGGAGAGCACCATCGGCACGTTGCGCCACTGGTCGGCGCTGGGCGTGCGTGGATCGACTGGCACCCACTCGTGTTCGTCGCATGGCGCGATGAACACCAGCGGCGAGCGGGTCAGCGACTTGAAGGCGAGCCCCTCGGGCAACTGTCGGGGGCGTGAGGTGATGGCCATATCCTCGTTGCCGGCCAGGACCCGCGGCATGGCCTGGGCGGGGTCGCCGGTGTGCAGTTTCAGCTCGATGCCCGGATAACGGGTGCGAAACTCGCTGAGCAGGTCATAGAGAAAGCTGTAGCTGGCGGTGACCGAGCAGTAGATGCTGATCTCGCCGGTCAGGGTATGCGCTTCGCTCATCAGCGACTGGCGCAGTTGCTCCCATTGCTCCAGGGTGTCCCGGGCGTAGGCATGGAAACTGTGCCCCTGGCGGGTCAGGGCGACGTGACGATTGTCGCGCTCGAACAACTGGACGCCGAGGCTCGTTTCCAACTGCTGGATCGAGCGCGAGAGCGTCGAGGGGCTGACGTGGCACGCCTCGCTGGCACGACCGAAGTGGAGCGTGTCGGCGAGCGTCAGAAAGTGTTTCAGGGGGCGCATGTCCATGCGCTTATTATTGCACATCTTGGGATGTTGCATTGCAAATATAGCGTTTTACGCAATGCGGCCTCTGGCGTAGAGTCAAGTCATCGACACGGCCAATGGCCTGGCGGAATCTCCCAGCGCCGCACAAGACGGCGCGGGTGGCCATCGACGCTGACACAATCGCCTTTTTACGATCTCCAGGAGCCCGACATGCGCGTTTATTACGATAAGGACTGCGACCTTTCCCTCATCCAGGCCAAGCAGGTCGCCATCGTGGGCTATGGCTCGCAGGGTCATGCCCACGCCAACAATCTCAAGGAGTCCGGCGTCGACGTGACCGTCGCGCTGCGCCCGGGCTCGTCCTCTGCCGCCAAGGCCGAGGCCGCAGGCTTGAAGGTCGCGTCCGTTGAGGAGGCGTGCAAGGTTGCCGATGTGGTGATGTTGCTGGCGCCGGATGAAAACCAGAAGGCCATCTATGAGCAGCAGATCGCGCCGAACGTGAAGGAAGGCGCGACACTGGCCTTCGCCCACGGTTTCAACATCCACTATAACCAGGTCGAGCCGCGCGCCGATCTGGACGTGATCATGGTCGCGCCCAAGGCGCCGGGGCACACCGTGCGTTCCGAGTTCACCCGTGGTGGCGGCATCCCGGACCTGATCGCGATCCATCAGGATGCCTCCGGCACTGCCAAGGAACTTGCGCTTTCCTATGCCGCGGCCATCGGCGGTGGCCGCAGCGGCATCATCGAGACCACCTTCAAGGACGAGACGGAGACCGATCTGTTCGGCGAGCAGGCCGTGCTGTGCGGCGGTGCCGTGGAACTGGTCAAGGCCGGTTTCGAGACCCTGACCGAAGCGGGCTATGCACCTGAAATGGCCTACTTCGAGTGTCTGCACGAGCTCAAGCTGATCGTCGACCTGATGTACGAGGGCGGCATTGCCAACATGAACTACTCCATCTCCAACAACGCGGAGTATGGTGAATACGTTACCGGCGGCGAGGTTATCAACGAGCAATCCCGTCAGGCCATGCGCAGCGCGCTCAAGCGCATCCAGACCGGTGAGTACGCCAAGATGTTCATCAACGAGGGCAACAGCAACTATCCCTCCATGACCGCACGTCGCCGCCTGAATGCGGAGCACCCGATCGAGCAGGTCGGTGAGAAGTTGCGGGGCATGATGCCCTGGATCGCTGCCAACCAGTTGGTCGACAAGAGCAAGAACTGATCGACCCATGCGAATGGTGGAGTGGCGGGGGGCGCGGTTATCCGTGCCCCCCGTTGCGTATTTGGATGCAATGTATCGTGAGCCATCCCGGTTGCTGTGTGTAGAATGGGCGGTACCTTCAGCCTCAATGGAAGACACTGATGAGCCAAGACCCCAGCAGCGGTGAGCGCGAAAAGCGTGAACCGAATGACGATGATCTGGCCGCGACTTTCGTCCGCGAATCGGAAGTGGTCGAGGAAGCGCTGGAGGACGGCAAAAAGGTGAAGCGCAGGGGAATCTACCTGTTGCCCAACCTGTTCACGACATCGGCGCTGTTTTCCGGTTTCTTCGCCGTGGTGGCTGCCATCAATGGTGACTTCACGGCGGCATCGATCGCGATCTTCATCGCCATGGCCCTCGATGGGCTGGATGGTCGGGTCGCGCGGCTGACCAATACCCAGAGCGATTTCGGCGCCGAATACGACAGTCTCTCTGACATGCTTTCCTTCGGTGTCGCCCCCGGGCTCGTTTCCTTCATCTGGATCCTGCAGGACGTCGGCAAGACTGGCTGGGTCGTGGCCTTTCTCTACGTGGCCTGTGCGGCGCTTCGCCTGGCACGATTCAACGTGCAGATCGGCAGCGTCGACAAGAAGTGGTTCATCGGCTTGCCCAGTCCTTCGGCAGCAGCCGTGGTAGCCGCGAGTGTCTGGACCTTCCACAGCTTTGACGCCGAAGCTTTCGGCTTCAAGCTCTGGATGCTGTTCCTCGTCGGAGCCGCCGGCGTGCTGATGGTCAGCAACATCCGCTACTACAGTTTCAAGGATATCGATCTCAAGGGCCCCGTGCCCTTCGTCGTGTTGCTGGCCATCGTGCTGGGGTTCGTGGTCATTTCCATCGAACCTTCCTTGATGCTGTTGCTGCTGTTCGGTACCTATGTGGCCTCGGGGCCCGTGCTGGCTGTGTGGCGCAAGCTTCGTCCACCGCACCAGAAGTCCTGACGGAAACCGCTCCATCCAGGCCTGGACGCCCGCCTCGAGCGGGCGTTTTCGTCGGCGGCCGGGGCGAGAGGTTGTCCACAGCCGGTCTGTGTTGCGAGGGGTTGTGGATGAACTGTCATCGGCTTGCTATCTTTTCTTCACGTTCTTGTCGCAAAGGGCTTGCATCGCCGGCCTGAGATCCGTAAAGTACGCATCCGCTGCCGGCGACGGGCAACGTTGCAGGCGGTGAAGGGTGGCAGAAGCACCTGTTTTGC
>NZ_VTPU01000010.1 GCF_008274785.1 Halomonas eurihalina | reverse complement strand
CAACCTGCCCGAATACGCCGAGCCGGCAAGCCGCTACTGCCCGGCGGGTGTCTACGAGGTGGTCGAAGGCGACGACGACGACGGCAAGCCGCAGTTCCAGATCAACTTCCAGAACTGCGTGCACTGCAAGACCTGCGACATCAAGGACCCGGCCCAGAACATCACCTGGGTGGCACCGGAAGGCGGCGGCGGTCCCAATTATCCGAACATGTAAGACGGCCAGGAGTGAGTCTCATGGGGGAGATACCACCATATGTGCAGGCACAGTTGAGCGAAGGTGTCCTGGAGTTGACGCTCAATCGACCAGAGCGGCGCAACGCGCTGTCAGCCGACATGTACACCGAGCTGGCCTGTCAACTGCAGTTTGCCAGCCAGGATCAGGAAGTGCGGGTCGTGCTGCTCACCGGAGCAGGGGAGGCCTTTACCGCGGGCAGCGATATCGATGGCTTTGAGACATCGGCCAAAGACCGCGATACCGCTCCTGCACGGGCCTTCATCGAGGCGCTTATCGACTGCGAGAAACCCATTGTGGCGGCAGTCAATGGCGTTGCCGTCGGCATTGGTGTCACGTTGCTTTTGCACTGTGATTTAGTCTATTCAGCGGATTGCGCCCGCTTTCGGTTACCTTTCGTGAACCTTGGGTTGGTGCCGGAGGCAGGATCGAGTCTCTTGTTGCCTCGATTGATGGGCTTTCATCGTGCGACGGAGCTTCTCTTGATGGGAGACTGGTTCGAGGCCCACCAAGCGGAACGGTTCGGCCTGGTCGGCGAGGTATTCGATACAGTGGCGCTTATGTCACAGGTTCGGGCGCGTGCCAGACATCTGGCGGCACAGCCAAGCGAGGCGGTCTGGCAGACGAGAAGGCTGCTGCGCACGCATCGTACTGAGCTCAGGGAATGCGTCGAGCATGAGTTGGCAACATTCAATCGGCTTCTCGACTCAGTAGACGCGCGGGAAGCGCGCCTGGCGTTTCGCGAGAAGCGCCCCCCTCGGTTTCGGTAGATGCACTATTGATACAAACTGGACAAGTGTTCTACAGAGCGAACTGCAAAGAGTAGGAACAGAGACTTGATGCGATGTCTGTGGTACTATAGTTCAAAGTGAAAACGCATGAATGCGTCAATGTTTAACTGCACGTGCTGCCGAAGCGATAGCTGGATTCGTTTCGAGCCTAAAAAAGATAAGGCTAATGAACGAGAACTTCGATTTACCCCGCGACACGAATGGCGAAAAGGATCGTAAATTTGTTGAGGCGTTGGCGCGGGGGATGGATGTCCTACGTGCTTTCGGTCAGCAGGGAGGGGTGTTGAGCAATCAGGACCTGGCGAGGATAACCGGCTTGCCCAAGCCGACGATCTCCCGCATGACATATACCCTGACCAAACTCGGCTATCTGGCGTATTCGAGCCATTTGGAAAAGTATCAGCTCGATGCCGGCGTGCTGGCGCTGGGTTATGCGTATACGTCCAACCTCCATGTCCGACAGATCGCCAAGCCCTTCATGGAGCGGCTCGCCAACCGTGTCGACATATCGGTGGGGCTGACCATTCGTGAGCGCCTCTCGATGATTTATGTCGAAAATTGCCGCGGGGATGAGGCCCAGGCGTTGCGGATGGAAGTCGGCTCGCGCTTGCCGATAGCCACCTCGGCGGCGGGGCGTGCCTTTATCGCTGGTCTTCAGGAACTCGAGCGTAATCATATCCTTGCCGACCTCGAGCGTGTAGGGGGAGAGCGGTGGCCTGGCTGGAAGGCAGGCATCGATCAGGCTCTCGAAGAGTTCGAGGAGAAGGGGTTTTGCTCATCCTTGGGCGAGTGGGACAAGACGGTCAATGCTGTCGGTGTTCCTCTGCAGCTCCAGGATGGTCGAGTACTGGCACTGAACTGCGGCGGCCCCAACTATCTTGTGTCTGCCGAAGATGCCCAGCAGTCGCTAGGTCCACAGTTAGTCCATGTGGCCAAGGATATTCTGTCTACCGGCGTCTAAGCGCGTGAGCGGGAAGGTCTCTCCACAGGGCACAGGCCAAGTGTTCCTGGCCAGGCTTTCCCTCCTGTCTTATCTGCCCCTCTACCCCTTCGTCTTTCTTTACTCTTACCTTTCGGGCCTGAGCTCAAGCCAGAAGCGGAATCTCTGCGCTGGTATCTAGGCGCTGTCCGAAAAGTGTCTACGCTCGGTTATACGACGTTGAAAATCCGCTCAAATGCTCATTTACTCCTTGTAAACTCCGCGTTCTGACTTGCGACATCCTTGTCACTCGCTCTTCGAGCCGCGGAGATGCCCAAATCGTCAGCCCTGACGATTTGTCGACCGATTTCGCCGTGTGACCCACATGGATGTGGGAAATGCGCGGGCCCGTAGGGAACGGGCCTAGCCCTCACCTTCGCTCGTCAACTTTTCGCACAAGACCTGGATTGCTCAGCCAGGAAATACTGCATTCGACCAAAGTGCTAGGCGCCAAGGCTGCTAGTGGCGCTATTACGCTTGACGCTTGCTACTGCCGATGTTTAATATGGCACTGTATTTCGTATTGCGAAATAACTTTCCGCTTTTGTGCTTGTGGGGGAAGTTTTGACGCCATGGCACGCTAAAACAACTTACAATGAGTCCTGGAGTACATGATGAAGCCAAGAGTCCTGCTGCCCCTCGCTGCTCTCGCGGCAGCCTGGGTACTATCTTCTGCCACTGCCATGGCCGAGGAAGTTGAAATCAAGCTAGCCTCCTGGGGGCCGCCAAGCCACTTCGTGGCTCAAGCGCGTGCTGATTGGATTGAAGAGGTCAATGAAGCTGCCGCAGGCAGAGTCAAGATTGTCGAGTACCCAGGTGGACAGCTCTATGATGACAAGGACATGCATAACGCCGTGGCACGAGGGCATGTCGATATTGGAGTGTTATTATCGCCGCGTGTTATGGGTATGGTGCCTTTACTGCAAGGGGTTTACCTTCCCTTTGCATTCGACTCGCTGGAGCAGGTTGCTGAAGTTTATCAAGGTGAATCGTTGGATATCATTGAAGAGGCGATGGCGAAGCGGCGCATGAAGCTGATATACACCAGTTTTGTAGATGGTGTGCAAATTTATAGTACAAATAAAAATGTAGAGACACTAGAGGATTTCGAGAATTTGCGAGTACTCTCCACAAGCCCTATGGCAACCAATATATTTTCTCGCCTGGAAGCCTCTCCTGATAGCTCCATTCCCCAGACAGAGCAGTATATGTCTCTCAAGCTGGGGGTTGCTGATGCCAGCCTTAACTCTTTCGTCAATGGCTATTTTCAGAAGATGCATGAAGTGGCACCTTATCTAACGAAAATAGATCTGAGTTTCCCTACCATCATGGTTGCAATGAATATCGATAAGTGGGAAGCACTGCCTGAAGATGTGCAGGAAATCATGTTGAGCGCTGGTGAACGGATGCAAGCCAGGAGTCTTGAGGAAGCCATAGCCTGGGAGGAGAAGTTTATGGCAGCCTCCGCGGAAGAGGGCGCTACTGTATCGGAATTTCCCGATGCCGAGATGGCAAGAGTGCGCGAAATCAGTAGCGAGGTTTGGCAGGAGTGGGCAGAAGAAAATGGCCCGGAAGCTCAGCGCCTACTTGAGCTTAATCTTCAGTAAGTTATCAATCGAAAGGTGGGGCTGACTAGTCATAGCCTGATCGGCCACACCACCAATTTCGACGCTTTACTTATTTGTGAAGAGTGGTTTGGTTATTGGGAGTGGTGATGAAAAGTCAACCAGATAGAAACCTGATCTCACGCTGGATCGACTCGAGTAGCGCTGTTGGCGGCATTGTGGCGGCTTGTTGTCTGATGTTTCTGGCGCTGATAATTACATATGAAGTTTTCATGCGTTACTTCTTTAGCAGTCCTACTGCCTGGGTGCAAGAGTTCAGTGTTTACCTATGGATGGCGATTGCATTTCTTGCGGCAGCTTATGCATTACGCAACGATAGCCACTTTGCGGTGACCATCTTGGTAGATCGGTTAAGTGAAGAAAATAGCAGACGATTGAAAATGCTGACCCATATGATAGGGCTGGGGTACTCAATAATATTCGTCATCAAGGGTATCGAGATGGTCCATTTCAATTATGAAATGGGGGATGTCAGTACAGGGCTGATTCAGGTTCCCTTGTGGATCCCGGGATCTCTTCTGCCTATAGGTGCGGCGCTGCTTTCTCTTCAATTCTTTAATAAGTTGTTGCAAGAGATAGTCAACAAAGAGGGGCGGTGAAGTCTGTATAGATAAAGGCTGTGGCAGTCATCACTAATCCCTAAGGTGAATAGCATGACGATTTATATAATAGGTTTCGTGATAACTTTCCTGCTGGTGATGGCTAGCGGACTTCCGGTAGGCTTTGGTCTTGGGTTTCTCGGGATTGCGCTGTTGACGACCTATATTGGCTTTGATGCAGCGGCCAGCATCAGTGTAGAAAAAGCCTACGCCGCCATGGATTCCAGTATTCTCGTTGCCATTCCCTTGTTCGTTTTGGCAGCGCAGCTTATTTCGGAAACAGGAATGGGGAAGCGTCTTTTTGATGCAGCCAAGTCATTTCTGTGGTGGTCGAAATCGGGGCTTGGTATTGCCACTATTTCCAGTAGTGGGGTTTTTTCTGCCATGACGGGGTCAAGCTTTGTCTCTGCTTCCACCATGGGCTTGATTGCAACGCCTGAGCTGCGTCGAGCGGGGTACTCCGACTCATTGATAGCGGCCTCCATTACGGCGGGGGGATCCCTGGGCAGTGTTATTCCACCCAGTATTGTCATGATCATCTACGGATATCTGACGGATGAGTCGATTGGCAAGCTGTTCATGGCCGGTATCGTGCCAGGTATAATGCTGATTCTGCTTTATTCCTTTGCCCTTTCCTTCTTTATTAGTAGAAATTATCGGTCAACTCCTCCTCTGCAGGTAGGAGCGGCGGCAACCCGAGCTGAGTCGGTACAGGCGGGATGTGGCGATGAAAACTCCGCCGCGCCTGTGGAAAGAATGAGTAAGCGTAAGGCTCTCAAAGAGGCATTCTGGGGGTTGATGGCACCCGTCATCATCCTGGGGGGAATTTATTTAGGTGTCTTCACTGCCTCGGAAGCCGCGGCCATAGCGGTCATCTACTGCATGCTGATCGGCTTTTTCGTTTATCGAACGCTTACCATTAAGAAGCTCATCAACATCTTGATGGAGGCTGCGGCCGTGTCGGCGATGGTCGGGGTCATCGTGGTGGGTGGGGCCGTACTCGGCCATGTGGTGTCGTTTGGTCGGATTCCGCAGCAGCTCCTGGAAACTATTGTTTCCCTGGACCTTTCGCCCTTGCAATTAATGCTGCTCATCAATTTGTGTCTCTTCCTGCTGGGCATGTTTCTGGAAGTCATGGCCTTGATGTATCTGGCGATTCCGCTATTGGTGCCAGTTATCGCCTACATGGAGTGGGATAATGTATGGTTTGCGGTCATCATGTTGCTCAATGTCAACCTGGCGCTGATTACACCTCCAATGGGGGGAGTGCTGTTCGTCGTATCGCATATTGGCTCTATTCCCATTGTCAAGGTGATGAAGGGGGCCTTGTTGCCGATATCCATGATACTGCTCGTATTGCTTCTGGTTGTGCTGTTTCCCAGTATCGCTACCTGGATTCCCAGCAATATGTAGAGTTTTTATGAATAAGATAGAAAATTCCGCCCCATCTGTTCGCAGGTGGGGCGGTTTCGTAATGCCCAAGGTTCATGCCGGGTGGTGCATGGAAAGTAGAGGATAAAGCTAAGAGACAGACTCTGGTTATTGCACACCGAATTGTCAGGAAAGTCCAGGGGGAGGTGGTGTCTTGCGTATGTCAGCGGTGGCGCTGACATACGCATTTATCGGCAAGGGTTTACAGATAGATGATGCCAGGGTCGGGCGCTGTGGCGTAAAGCCGCTCAACTTGTTCGGCGCGTCGTTCGAGCACGGCCAGCTGATTGATATAGCGCTTGTCCGTTATCTCGTTATGATCCAGCGAAGGCGGCTCACTCAGCAATAGCAGGCGCTTGATACGCATCGAGGTGTGATTGTGCGTCTGGTTGTGTTGTTCGAGACGCTGTAACAGCAGGTGGCGCAATTCCGGTGAATTCACCAGGCTGTCGAACGGCGTTGTGTCGTCATCCAGTAGGGCACGGATACCAGGTTCGTTGGGCCAGGCCATCAAGCCGATGCAATCGCGATCCTGTCCGGTGACGACCAGATCGGTGATCAAAGGCGCCAAGACCGAGGCCACGGCACTTCGCAGGCTGCCGGTATGCACCCAGGTACCGTTTGAAAGCTTGAAGTCTTCCGCCACTCGTCCAGCAAACTTGAGGCCGTGCCGGGGCTGTTCCGGATCAATCCAGCGTACGGCATCTCCAGTGCAGAAAAAGCCTTCTTCGTCGAAGGCTTCCCGGGTCCGGGCATTGTCACGAAAGTAGCCTTGCATGACTTGAGGTCCCTTGACGCGCATTTCGAACTTGTCGCCGAGTGGCATCAGTTTGACGGTGGTACCTGGTACCGGTAAGCCGATATTACCCATCTGCTCGGTGGGCCAATGCGTGGCGGTGATGATGGCCGATGTTTCGGTGGATCCCATGGCGGTGATCACCGGCATGCGCTTGCCGGTTGCCTCGATGGCTACCTGCTGAATGCGGTCGAAGATGTGCTGGGGCATGTCAGAACCGCCATAGCTGATCCAGTCGAGCTTGCTGAAGAAGTTCTCGCGCAATGGGGCGTCTTGTTCAAGAGCATCGAGCAGTGCTCCAAAGGCGGCTGGTACGGTGCTGAAGGTGGTTACTTGAATGTCTCGCAGGTTCCGTAGAGTACGCTCGAACAACCCGGGGAGTGGCTTGCCGTCATCGATATAAAGCGCACCGCCGTAGCGCAGGCTACGATTGAAATTCTGGTTGCCACCAAAGGTGTGGTGCCAGGGTAGCCAGTCAAGCATGACCGGGGGACGATTGTCGGCATCGATATGAACGATCCTGCCCAGAGTCGACTGGGTAAAGCAGAGGTTGCGATGGGTATTGATGACGCCTTTCGGCTCACCGGTCGAACCGGAAGTGAACAGTATCTTGGCAACGGTATCGGGCTGGATGGCCGCGCAGGATGCCGCTACCTCCTGGCTGGCCTTGCTTGCCTCAATCCTGGCGAATGGAGTGAGCGATTCATTCTCGCCATGTCCGGTCACAGCGACCAGGTGAGTGTCACCTAATTCCAATGTCTGCAAGGCCTTGGCATAGCGTTGTGCATCCTGCACGAACACGACACCCGGCTTTACGAGCGAATGGATATGACGCAGCTTGCGATGGTCGCGACTCATCAGGGAATACCCGGGCGATACGGGGACGATCGGTAGCCGGGCTTTCATGGCACCGAGCATGAACAGGGCGTGTTCGAGCGAGTTTTCCGAAAGGATCATGACCGGCGTTGCTTCGGGAAGCTCCAGTGACAATAACCATTGGGCCACTCGAGAGGAGCGCTCGTCGGCTTGCTTGAAGCTGAGTCGCGCCCAGGTGCGGTCGCTGTCCCGTTGTGCCAGGAAGGTGCGTTCTGCGTATTTTTCAGCCGCTCTGGCAAGCACCTCGACCAGGTTGCCGGCCACCGCTAGCGGCTTGCGAGGTGAGTTTACGATCTGGACACCCGAGTCGAGTACCTCGACGCTAACCGCGGGCGCCTCCCAGTCATTCTGCTTGAAAGGAGGGAGGTCGGTGTAAGTCATGGCGCATACCCTTGTTGCTTCGGTTTTGTCATTGGTTGGTTTTTTTTTCGCTGAAGATGGAGTCGTCGTCATACCTTCATGCCAGGCATGTTGAGAGACGCGGTATTTCCGCCATCGACGGCAAGTGCCTGTCCGGTAATGAAGCTGGCATCGTCACTCCCCAGGAAGGCGACGGCCGAGGCCACTTCCTCGGCGCGACCGTAGCGGAGCAGCTCGCAACGCGCGCCAAGGCGATCCATGGTGCCTTTTTCTCGGGCCTTGTCGAAGAACGGCCGGGTCATGCCGGTTTCGATCAGCCCGGGGCAAACGGCGTTGACGCGAACATTATATTGGCCAAGATCACAGGCAGTGGTCTGGGTGAAATTGAGTACGGCAGCCTTTGAGGCACTGTAGGCGTTACCGCCCGCTCCTGAGCGCATTCCGGCAATCGAGGCCGTATTGACGATGGCGCCTCGACCTGCTGCCACCATGTGGCGCGAGGCGTGCTTGGTGCCGTTGACCACTCCCAGAAGGTTGACCTCCAGCACTCGCTGCCAGTCTTCCCGGTCCTGTTCGGTGGCTATGTTGCGATTGCTGGCTACGCCGGCGTTGTTGCATAGCAGGTCAAGGCGTTGGTAGCGCTCGAGAGTGGCCTCGACCATCTGCTGGACTTGCTGTTCATCGGCAACATCCACGGCCTGGATGGCCACCCGGGAGGCATCATTGAAATGCTGCTGAAGGGCATCCAGGCCTTCCATGCTGCGATCGGCCAGCATCAGGCTCGCTCCCTCGGTGTAGAGACGCTGGGCAATGGCGCGACCGATGCCGCTGGCCGCGCCGGTGACGATGGCGATCCTGTCGGTAAAGCGATGATTCATGACACTTCCTTCTGCTAGCGGTAGGTGACCAGTTCGGGACTTGCCAGGCGCAGGGCTCCCACATCATTGAATCCGAGCAGCGAAAAACCGGACCGGCCATAGGCCAGGTGCGTGACCGATGCATTCCATAGGCGCCGATTGAGAGCCAGAAAGCCCTCTGTGCCAAGGTTCAGCACACTGGCCACGGCACAGGCGATAACGCCTGCCGAGGTGAAAACCGCGAGACGTTCATCAACGTCAGCCGTTCTCGCTAGCTGATGCAGTTGGTCGTTCACACGGCCATTGAAGTGTGGCCAGGGTTCGGGGGACGAGGTGTGGGACGAAGCCTTGATCCAGCCGCGCAGCGCCCCTTCCAATTGCAGATGGAAGTGTCGAGCGTCACGTGGCGACGGTGTTTCAAAGGGGGGCGGCCCACCATGGTGGTGCAACAGCGTTTGGGCACAGTACTCGTCGAAGGCATTGTCCTGAACGATCAGGGCCGGGGCATGGCTGGCCAGCTTGGCCGTATCTAGCTGACGTTCCAAGGTGCCACTGATGGTCCGGTCGAAGCGCCAGCCGATACGTTGCCAATGGTTCTTTAGCGCTTGGGCTTGCTGGCGCCCCCTGTCGCTGAGGCGATCGTAGTGGCTGCTGCCAAACGATGCTTGCCCGTGCCGTATCAGTATCAGTTCTGTCATTTCTCGCCTATCTGCTCGGTGCTTGCCTGGCGTGCGCCGTATTCCTCTCAGGAGTGAAACCGGGAGGACGTGCTCGATTGACATTCCTGATTTCCAAGGTAACACTTTAGATCGCTATGCGGAATAAAGTTCCGCTAAATTGGTCTTGTATTTTATAAACCGCATGAGGCGAACCCTTTGAAGGTTATCCATTCCCTTAGCGAACTCGAAAAAAGCCTGGGCAGCACTCTCGCTATCAGTCGCTGGTTCGAGATCGACCAGCAGCGAATCGATGCCTTTGCCGAGTTAACCGGCGACCATCAGTGGATCCACTGCGATGTCGAAAGGGCCGCTCGTGAATCCCCCTTTGGGACGACTGTTGCACACGGTTACCTGGTGCTGTCCCTGGTCGCCGCAATGGCGGATGACTGCTTCCGCATGGATGGGTTTCACAGCAAGCTCAACTACGGCTTGAATCGGGTACGTTTTATTCAGCCGGTGCTGTGTGGAAGCCGGATTCGTGCACATTTCGTCCCGCAGGCCGTTCATTCCAAGGAGGGGGGGCGCTATCAACTGGTAACCGATATCGACATCGAACTGGAGGGGCAGGAGACGCCGGCCTGCGCGGCGCAATCGCTCACCTTGCTCATACCCTGACAGGGCAATTGCCTGTCTTGATCGCACTAGTTTCAATTGGAGTGAATATGACGGAGTTCTTGAATCTCGAAGGGAAAGTGGCGCTGATTACCGGCAGTAGCCGTGGCATTGGGCGCAGTATTGCCGAGGCTTACGCTCACCACGGGGCCAAGGTCGTGGTCTCCAGTCGTAAGCCGGAAGCCTGCGCCGCAGTGGCCGAGGCAATACGCGAGCAGGGGGGAGAGGCTATCTCGGTACCCTGTCATATTGGTGACAAGGCCCAGCTCGAGAACGTAGTGGCACGTGCC
Organism: Halomonas eurihalina; assembly: GCF_008274785.1. Taxonomy (GTDB): domain Bacteria; phylum Pseudomonadota; class Gammaproteobacteria; order Pseudomonadales; family Halomonadaceae; genus Halomonas; species Halomonas eurihalina. The sequence continues at coordinate 155,148 of NZ_VTPU01000010.1, read as the reverse complement.
CTGGAAGAATGGGGGCAAATCGACATTCTGGTCTGCAATGCGGCCACCAATCCTCTGTATGGCCCCATGTCGAATCTCACCGATGAGGCCTACGACAAGATCATGGATACCAACGTAAAGAGCACCTTTTGGCTGTGCAACATGGTATTGCCGAAGATGGCGGAGCAGAGCGGGGGAAGCGTGATCATGCTCTCCAGCATCGCTGCTCTTCGCGGCAGTACGGGCATCGGCTGTTATGGCATGTCCAAGGCGGCCGAGGCTGCGTTGACGCGCAACTTGGCCGTCGAATGGGGGCCTGACAGTATCCGCGTCAATGCCATTGCACCCGGGGTGGTGGAAACTGACTTTGCCAAGGCCCTGGTGGAAGACCCGGAACGCCGGCGGCGCGTCGAGACGAGCACGCCGCTGCGCCGCCTTGGCCAGCCGCTGGATATCGCCGGGGTGGCGCTCTTCTTGGCCAGTCCCATGTCGAGCTATGTCACCGGTCAGGTCATCGTGGCCGACGGCGGCGAAACCATCTCCTGATGAGGCCCAGCATGAGTGAATCCCAACCTGTCCTGTCACCGGTCCGCGAGAGTCACCGGTTCGATGAAGCGGCCCTGCAATGCTATCTCCGCGACAAGCTACCCGGTGTCGGGGAGGGGCTGTCGATCCAGCAGTTCCAGGGGGGACAATCCAATCCCACCTTTCTGCTGACCACGCCAGCAGGCCGCTATGTCTTGCGCAAGAAGCCACCCGGAAAGCTGCTGCCATCGGCTCACCAGGTTGAGCGTGAGTATCAGGTAATGCGTGCACTACAGGACTCGGGCGTTCCTGTTCCGGTGACTCGCCTGCTGTGCGAGGAGAGCGAGATTATCGGAACGCCTTTCTATGTCATGGATCATGTCGAGGGTCGAGTGCTTGAGATGCCGGATCTGGCTGGGTTGTCGACGACAGCGCGCGGAGGAGTATACGCCTCCATGCTGGAAACGCTGGCCGATCTGCACTGTGTGGATTGGCAGCAGGCGGGCTTGTCGAGCTTTGGCAAGGCGGAAAACTACTATTCCAGGCAGATACATCGCTGGTCAACGCAGTATCGGGCCTCGTGCGATAGGCCCGCCGGAGGGGCCGAGGGAGCGGCTGCCATGCAGAGGTTGATGGAGTGGCTGCCCGAGAATATTCCCGATGATGCCGCTACCAGTATCGCGCACGGCGATTATCGTATCGGCAATCTCATCCTTCATCCCGACGAGGCCAAGGTGGTGGCGGTGCTGGATTGGGAACTTGCCACATTGGGACACCCTCTTGCGGACCTCGCTTATTGCTGTATCCCCTATCATCTTCCTCATGGCCACAACGGCATCAAGGGATTGCAGGGGCTCGATCTTGAAGCGGCAGGCATTCCCTCTGAAGCCGCGATGATCGAAGAGTACTGCCGCAGGGTTGGACGCCGCGGTATTCAGCACTGGAATTTTTACCTGGCTTTCTCGCTATTTCGGCTGGCCGCTATTCTTCAAGGAGTTTTCTCTCGTGCACTCCAGGGCAATGCCAGCTCCGATAACGCCCGTCAGGTGGGTGAGCGTGCCGGCCTGCTGGCCGTTACCGCCTACCAGCTTGCGCAGGATGGCTAGGCATCGCCACTGTTGTCACTCTAATGAAGGAAAATTCGCCATCAGTAGCAGTTCGACCCGCTCGGTCGCTGGCAAGGGCCAGTGGTCGGGTTGCGTCTCGATGGCGTTACCGGCCGCGCGGCGAATGCTCCGCTCGGCATTATCCATGTGCTTGAGGAAGCGGGCGGGTGTGAGAATCTCGCCATGGATCCGGCTGAATGAGTAGATATGAACGCCACTCCGGGTGAGTTCGCGTGCCATCGCTCGGGCCTGTTCGATCAGTACCAAGGCCTGGCGGGCCAGGCCTGCGGTGCGCTGGGGAGTGAAGTCCCAGAGGGCCACGGCGGCCGTGTAGCATGAGGTGGGTTGATAAGCTCCCAGGTCAATGGCGTCGTTGTGGAAGGTGATCTTGTCGAGAAACTTGCGTTCGATCAATCGGTTCCCCTCCGGTGTGGGAGCGCTATCCACGTCATAGCCGCGCAGTCTCAGCAGGTTCATGGTCTGCTCCGTGGCCAGTTCGCGGCTGATATCCACTTGGTGCTTACCCTCCAGCAGCAGATCGCCGTCTGCGTGGAAAAGCGCGCTCAGCAGTCGGGAAGCGGCCAGCAGGAAGCTTGAGCGTAGTCCGGCAGGCGAGATCGCCATGCCTTTCTCGAAAAGATCTCCGGCCTGCTCCAGCAGGGCCTGCAGGCGTGTCGCCGCAGAGTGTGCGGGTCTGGCATCGTTGCCCGCAGCTCGGGAGAATTTGGCGAGTGTGAGGGCCTCAGCCAATGCCAGTACGCCGACTTCACAGTAATAATCCTCTGTCAGTGACGGGGTGTGCTGGCGAGTGTACCAGGCATCCTGGGCGGCCATTCGAAACAGCGCTTCGGCACCGGAGAGGGTCGGGGACTCCACGGCCATGTTGCGATAAATCATCATGCGCAGGGTACGGGCCACGATGGAGTGTGGATCGAGACTGAGTACGATACGCAGAATGTCGCAGGCTTCGGCAAAGCGGTGGCGATAATAGAGCGTCTTGGCGATCTCGATACCCAGCATGGCGTTATGGGGCGTTCGTAGGAAGGCACTGATGGCATCCTTGGCGTCATCCGTATGACGGGATTGCCAGGTGTCGATTTCGAAACTTGCCTCGGTAGGACTGAGCGCCGGGTCGTTCTGGAGTTCGGGAGCGAAATCAAAATAGATGAAGCTCCACAGGGCGGTCAGTGGCCAGATCGGCAGAACTTCACCATTGAAGAGCGTCACTTCGGTGGGGCGCTCGTTGTACATGACCCTGATATCGTTGATCAGTAAACTTTGGCGGGTGAAGTTCGACACCCGGATCACGGGGTCGCCCGGCAGCTCGGCCCCGAGTAGCGGCAGCAAATATCCGTCAAGATTCGAAAACGTCCCGGTTGTCAGGCCGATAGAGAGAAAGCGCTTGTGGCTTGAGTGTTCCGACAGAGCCCAACTGATGGCCATTTTGTGGGCGAGGGACACTGCTCGGCGCAGGCATTGGCGATAGGCGAGCGGGGTACTGGCATCGAGCTGCTTGGGGATGTCGATATAGAGAGTGGTGATATCGTGCGAGTGTACTTTGCTCCATCGTCCCCCAGGTGAGCCTTCATCCTGTTGGTCGAGATGGCGCTTCAGGGTGCGTTTTAACCAACTGACGACTGGATTGTCGATCAGGTCACCACGGCTGCTGAGAGAAAATCCCATGCGCACGCCGGCATTGAAGTTTTCGGTGCGTCTGCTGGCTTGGCAAAGCGCCTGTAACGCCTCGAAGTGCCACTCCCTGGCCAGCTCTCCACGTTGATGCCCTATCCAGAAAGCCAGGCTTCGCAGCACGTTCTGTTTATGCAGGTTGTCGGCCGGCTCTCTTTTCAGGCGTGTCAGCATTGAGTTGCTGACTCTGGGTAGGGCCACTTGCTGCTTTTCGAGCAAGGTATTGATGCGCTCGGTCCAGGCTCGCATCGAGAAGCTCAAGGAGAGATGTTGCTGCCGCTTGTCGAGCAGCTCTTCCAGGGTGTGTGGCTTGCCCTTGGCGGGTCGCTCTTCCGGCTTGCCGTTGTCGTGTTCATCGATAAAGCGAACCAATGCGTCGATGTCGGGGCTGTCCAATAGGCCATGGCGTTGAGCGAAGGCGAGTAGAGATTCCAGCAGAGGAGCGTTATCGCCCGACTTTGCGAAGTCCATCAGGCTGTCGGAAGTAGGAAAGATCGCCAGCATGGCCGATGCGGCGCGCTGGTTCTCAGTGCCTTCCTGGCGGTTGCTCTCAATCATTGGTGTGCTCCTGTGGGCGTATGGCAAACCTTTATTCTTCACTGCGAAAGAAGCAGTTGGTGTTTCAGTGTAAAACATCAATTTTATTGAAACACCCCTATTTGCTTTGTCGTTTCAGAGGGCATTGGTAGGGTTTTCCAGGCAAGGCGATCCAAACACAATCACAATGCGTCATTGCCGGCAGCCTCGAACCTGTGTGATCGACGGAGCCGGCAATCAGGAGGTATGCACCCCATGGATTCCTACCAGCTCTTTCTCGACGGTGAATTCGTCGATGCCGCCGATGGCAGAACCTTCACTACGACTGATCCGGGTAATGAGCAGCCGGTCGCAACGGTGGCTCAGGCCGGGGAGGCAGATGCCCTGCGGGCCATTGAAGCGGCGCGCTGGGCCTTCGATCACGGTGAGTGGCCGAAGATGACACCACAGGAGCGCGCTGCAAGAATCTATGACTTTGCTGATCACGTGACTAAGTTGGCCGGTCGTCTGGCCATGGCTGAATCCATGGATGCCGGCCACGTGATCAACCTGTCGAAGTTCTGGGCTGCCAACGGCGCCGCTCTGCTGCGTAATTTGGCTCACTACTCGGCCAACAGCTTTCCCTGGGAGGAAGAGATTCCCTACTCCGGAAATGTGGGGGCGCCGGGGCGTGACTATATCCGTCGCGAGCCGATCGGGGTCTGTGTCGGGATCATCCCCTGGAATTTCCCGGCCAGCATGGCTTTCTGGAAAATATCCCATGCCATCATCATGGGTAATACCATCGTGCTGAAACCGGCGACCCAGACACCGCTTACCGCCTTGATCATTGCCGAGGCCGCCAAGGCGGCAGGCATCCCCAAGGGGGTCATCAACGTCATTACCGGTCAAGGCAGAGAAGTGGGCAATCTGCTCTGCACTCATCCTGATGTCGACAAGATCTCCTTTACCGGCAGCACCAGCGTTGGCAACAACATCATGAAGCTGGCGGCCGACTCCACGAAGCGTGTCACGCTGGAGCTGGGAGGCAAGTCAGCCAATATCATCCTTGACGATGCAGACTTGGATGCGGCTGTCGAGGGAGCGGTCTTCGGTACTTTTCTGCATCAGGGGCAGGTGTGCGAGTCCGGTACCCGGCTGCTGGTGTCATCGAAGATCTATGACGCCTTTATCGATAAGTTGAAGGCGCGTACCGAAGCCCTTCGGGTCGGCTATCCGCTCTCGCCAGAGAGCCACCTGGGGCCGCTGGTCAGTGGCAAACAGCTCGAGACCGTCGAAGGCTACGTCAAGCTGGGGCTGGAGGAGGGGGCTACCCTGCTGACCGGTGGACATCGGGTCGAGGTGCCCGGTATTTCGGGTGGCCATTACTATGCGCCGACGATCTTCACGGATGTCGATAATCGCATGCGTATCGCCCAGGAAGAGATCTTCGGCCCGGTGGTCGTGGTGATCCGGTTCGACAGCGATGAAGAAGCCGTGGCCATTGCCAATGACTCCATCTATGGCCTGGCGGGAGGCGTCTATTCCGGCAGCAATGCCCGGGCGCAGCGTGTTGCCACCCAGTTACGCACGGGTACGGTGTGGATCAACAATTACCACGCTTTCGGTGACTTCTGCCCCTTTGGTGGCTACAAGCAGTCTGGTTTCGGGCGCGAGATGGGAGCTTCCGGGCTGTCGGAGTTCGTTCAGGTCAAGCGGGTCCATGTCAGCGCCTACGCGTCGGTCGGGGCCAGTCCGGCCATGGCCATTTTGTCGGATGACAAGAAGACTCCCTTCGTCCAGTACAATGCGCCTACCAATATCATCTCGGGTCACGGCAGCCTGCCGGCCATCTACAAGGAGATGGTCAAGCTGGGTTGCAAGCGCGCCGTGATCATGACGGATGAGGGCGTTAACGCGACGGGCTTGCCCACGCTGGTCAGAGAGGCGCTGGATGATTTCTGTGTTGGGGTTTACGACCGTATAGAACAGGACTCGTCACTGGATACTGTCGATGCGGCGGCGGCCTATGCCCGGGAGTGCGGGGCAGATGCCATCGTCAGCGTTGGCGGGGGCAGCGTAATCGATACTTCCAAGGCGGTATGTGTCGTGCTGAAGAATGGTGGCAAGTGCAACGATCACATGGCCATGCTGCGATTGCAGGAACCGCAGACCCCTCATATTGCTATCCCCACCACCTCCGGGACTGGCAGCGAGGTGACCAATGTGGCGGTAATAAAGAATAAGGCGGTGGGACGCAAGGTCTATATTCTTGATCCGCACATCGTGCCCAACAGCACGATTCTCGATCCTCGCTTCACCCTTGGCTTGCCCCATCGCATGACGGTGACCACGGCACTGGATGCCATGACTCACTCTATCGAAGCGCTGACCAGTACACGCTCGCAGCCGATTTGCGACGGTCAGGCGCTGCAGGCCATCCGCCTCATCAGCGAGAACCTGCCCCGGGTGGTGGCAAAGCCCCATGACGAAGCCGCGCGCGCCAATCTTCAGTTGGCGGCCACCATGGCCGGTTGGGCATTCAATGTGGCGCAAGTCGGCCTGGCCCATGCCATGGCCCATACGCTGGGTGCAATCCATGACATTCCACATGGTCTGGCCTGCGGTATCATGTTGCCTCGTGTGATGCGCTTCAACGTCGACCATGCCGGCCACAAGCTGGCACTGGCGGCCCAAGCGCTTGGCGTGCAGACCACCGGGATGGATGCGCGCGAAGCGGGACTGGCCGCGGCCCAAGCGGTGGAGGCGCTGATGCAGTCGGTTGACCATCCGCGCTATCTGAGCGATCTCGGCGTCCCACGGGACAATCTGTCGAACCTGGCGGCCCATGCCATGGGGGATGCCGCTATCATGTTCAACGCCAGGCCGGTCAAGGGACCACAGGAGGTGATGGCAGTCTACGAGGAGGCTTACTGACGCGTTACGCTTCGCTGCGATCACCGTCGGCGCTGGCTAGCTTCAACTTGCCGACCAACCCCGCATATTGTCGGGGCTTTACAACCCCCTGGTTCTTCGGCCAGGGGGTTGGCGTCTTCGGGATGTGCCCGGCATCCACTTGATATCAGCCCTCGGCGCCGATCCGTCGTTGACGCCGGGCGCGCTGGACCATGCGGTAGCGCGAGCGGATCTCGTCGCGTTCCAGATAGCACCCCTGCAGCCAGCGGTGTCCGCTGTCGCCTTCGAAGGCATCCCGGGCATGGAGCAGGCGCCGGTTGTCGAAGATCACCAGATCGCCGGGCTGGTAGGTGAAGCGAATGGCGAACTCGGGTTCGCGCAGCAGGCGTTGCAGGGTCATCAGGGCGTCGTAGGCCGGCTCGACCTCCGCGAAATCGGTCTGCAGGGGGCCGCGCAGGAAATCGGCGATGCGCACTTCGAGTAGTTCGCCTCGGGCATCCAGGCGAATTATCGGCGCGTGCCAGACATGATCGGTGGTGCGGGCCGTATTGGCGAAGCGCCAGCGCACGCGGGTCAGGGTGGCGTAGGCCTGCGGGTCGCGTTCGCGCAGCGCCTCGGCCACGGCGAAGCCGTCGAGCATCACCGCCTCGCCGCCGGCCACGCTGTTCTCGAGGCAGTGCAGGCACTGGAGCCCGGGGTGATACTCGCGGGTTGGCAGGTCCACGTGGGGCGGCAGGGCGATGGAGGTATAGGCGTTGGAGTCGGGTTCCGGCTTGGCGCGCACGTCGAACAACTGCCCGAAGTTGGTGGGGCGTACCGGGCCGATGCGCCGGGCAATGGCTTCCAGCGAGCCGGGCTCGGTGGGCAGGTTGCGCAGACGGGCCAGTCCCTTGCCGAGAATGGCCTCCAGCGCCGGGGCGAGGATCGCTTCCTCGGCGTCGTCGCCGGGTTCGCTATCGAGCAGGCCGCTGGCGTCCAGGCTGTCGGGTCGCTCGCCGGGACCGCCGCGCCAGGTGGTCACCGGGACCAGCGGGGTCTCGTCGGTGGCATTGTCATAGTCGTGGGCACGCAGCCAGCCGGGGTGAAAGCGCAGGCGACGGTCTTCGGGCACGAAATCGATGCACAGCGCGCCGCTGCCGTCGATTTCGGCATTCGCGATCTCCGGCCAGGCAGGCAGGGTGGAGAGGTCGAGGATGCGCTCGCGGGTTGCTGGATTGACGGTGGTCTCGTCGGCGGCATTCTCGCGCAGCCAGATGCTGTGATAACGGCTGACCCGGCCGTCGCTCCAGCGCACCGAGACCTGGCGCGGGGAGCTTTCCACGGCCTGGAGGCGGGCTTCGATCGGCCAGGCATCGTAATCCGGCGTCAGCGGAAGGGTGGTGTCGGTCGTCATGGAACCTCCTGGGCTGCGGTGTCGAGTGGCGCCCAGAGTGCCAGCCGCCGTGCGATCGCAAGCGACCCGATTCGACATCGACTATGCACGATTCGACAGTCGAGGCGTCCGGTCAACGCTGCCGCAGTTGGCTGGGCGTCAGCCCGTAGCGACGACGGAAGGCCCGCGTGAAGCTGGAGGCCGAGGCAAAACCACTGGCCAGGGCGATGTCCATGACGCTGTGGCGGGTGTCGATCAGTAGCTGGTGGGCATGGGCCAGGCGGCGTTCCAGGTAGAAATGCCGCGGTGTCTGGCCCAGGTGACGCTCGAAGAGGCGCTCGAGGCGGCGCCAGGAGAGGCCGAGTTCATCGGCCAGCGCCTGGATGCCCAGGGGGGCTTCCAGGTGGGTCTCCATCAGTGCGATGGCCCGGTCGAGCATCGGGTCGGCATCGCCGATCGGCCGTGCGACGTGGCGCTGCCGGCTGGCGGGCAGGCGCCCCTGGTCGTGGACGAGCTGTTCGCGTACCAGAGCGGCCAGCTCGTTGCCGTGTCGACGGGCGATCAGGTCCAGGCTCATGTCGATGGCCGAACTGCCGCCGGCGCAGGAGAAGCCTTCGGCCGAGACTTCGTAGAGCGATTCGACTGCCTCGATCCCGGGAAATCGCGCGCGGAATTCGGGCAGCGACTCCCAGTGCAGGGTCACGGTCTGATCGTCGAGCAGGCCGGCGGCGGCGAGCGCAAAACAGCCGGTATCCATGCCGCCCAGCACGCAGCCGGCTCGGGCACGCGAGCGCAGCCACTCCAGTAGCTCGCCATCGAGGGCCTGTTCCGGGGCGAAGCTCGCGCAGACCGCCAGGCTCGGCGTCTCAGGGGCGTCCTGCAACGACCAGGTGGCGGCGAGTGGCATGCCGTTGGAGGCGGTGACGGGGCCGCCGTCACGACTGATGACATCCCAGTGGAACAACGTACGACCGCTGATGCGGTTGGCGATGCGCAGCGGCTCGATAGCCGAGAAGAAGGCCACCATGGCGAAACGCGGCAGCAGCAGAAAGCCGATGGATTCCGGTTCGGGAACCTGGGGCTGTAGACGCATGGCAGTCGGACCTGGCCGTTGGGCGTTGAATCGGGAAGACGATTGTAGAGGGCATCGGAGCCGTTGCAATGGAAGCGAGGATGCATCGGGCATGTCGCATGGTGTCGCTTATGGGTCGACTTTCGCAAAGTTGCCCTGACGAAAGACGTCAGACTGGAGGCATTCCCTATGCAACAGGAGTTCACCATGCCGATTTCGCACTGTCGTCGCCACCTGCTGGGCGCCACCCTGGCGCTGACGTCCCTGGTCGCGCCCCTGACCCAGGCCGATCTCGAGGAAGTGCGCCTCGGTGTACCGCCCTGGCCGGGGGTTACCGTCAAGTCCGAAGTCGCCGCCCAGCTGCTGGAGGCCATGGGCTATGAGACTCGTCAGGAGGAACTGGCGGTGAGCGTGATCCTCAATGGCGTTGCCGAGGGCGACCTGGATGCTTACCTGGGCGGCTGGTATCCAGTGCAGACCGACATGGTCGAACCCCTGGTGGCCGACGGCAAGGTGGAAAAGGCCGCCGCCAATATCCAGGGGGCGATTTCCGGGTTGGTGGTGCCGCGCTATGTCTACGAAGCCGGTGTCGAGTCGGTGGCGGACTTGAATGCCCAACGCGAGCGCTTCGACGCTACCATCCTGGGCATTGAGGCGGGCACCGGCATCAATACCGCTCTCAATGCGGCCATCGATGAGGATCTGGCCGATCTCGGCGACTGGAAGCTGCGCGAGAGTTCTACGGCGGCGATGCTCGCCCAGGCCGAGCAGAAGATGCGCGATGGCGAATGGGTGACCTTCGTTGGCTGGGAGCCGCACTGGATGAATGTCAGTTTCGATCTCGTCTATCTCGAAGGCGCCGATGATGCCGGCGTGGCGGAGATCGAGAGCACGGTCTGGACCGTGGTGCCGGGCGATCTGAAGGAACGCGATGGCGATGTCCATCGCTTCATGACCCAGTACGTGGTGGATACTACCGACCAGAACGACTGGGTGCATGCCTATAGTTATGAGGAGCGGTCCGCCGACGAGGTGGCCAGCGAATGGATCCCGGCGCACTACGACACCGTGGCGACTTGGCTCGAGGGTGTCGAGGCGCGCGATGGCCGCCCCGCCATCGAGGCGGTCAAGGCGCACTTCGACTGAGGTCATATTGCTCGACAGGAACGAGCCGGTCATCATGACCGGCTCGTTTTCTCCCTTGGCCTGCCGTCATGCGCCTCGATTACACCGGACCCACGCCGGAGCTCGTCGGCTTTCTGCTATTGCCGCGCTTCTCCATGATGGCCTTCTTCTCGGCCGTCGAGCCGCTGCGCATCGCCAACCGCATCAGCGGCCGGCCGCTGTTCGACTGGACGCTGCTCAGCCAGGACGGCGAGCCGGTGACCGCCTCCAACGGCATGACGCTGCTCGCCGACCAGTCCATCGAGGCGGTGCATCACCTCCCGTCGCTCGCCGTCTGTAGCGGTTTCGATCCGGAAGCCTGTCTGAGTCGTGCCCTGATGCGCTGGTTGCATCGCCTCGACGAGGCGGGCTGTGTGCTGGGCGGTCTCGATACTGGCTGTTTTCTGCTCGCCGCCGCCGGCCTGCTGGAAGGCGAGCGGGTCACCCTCCACTGGGAGAGCCTGCCGGCCTTCCAGGAACGCTTTCCAACCATTGCAACCTCGGACGAGTTGTTCGAACTCGGCCACCGGCGTTTTTCCTGCGCCGGAGGCGCGGCCGCCATGGACATGGCTCTGGATGTGATTGCCCGGCGCCATGGCAACCAGCTGGCCATCGATGTCTCGGAGCAACTGGTGCACGAGCGCATCCGTACGCGCCGCGACCAGCAGCGCATGACCCTGGCGCGTCGCCTGGGAACTCATCGCCGCCGTCTGGTGGAGGCCGTCGAGCTGATGGAGCAGCATCTGGAGTCTCCGTTGCCCCTGGTGGAGGTGGCACGACGCAGCGGTATCTCGCTGCGCCAGTTGCAGCGCCTCTTCGAGCGTGAACTCGGGCAGTCGCCACGCGACTGGTATCTGAGCCTGCGACTGGAGCGGGCCCGTTATCTGCTCGAGGAGACCGAACTGGACGTCCTGGCTGTGGGGCTGGCCTGTGGCTTCGGCTCGAGCTCGAGCTTTGCCCGGGCATTTCGCGGACATTATGGCCGCTCCCCCCGACAGATCCGAAAGGAATGAGGCTCGGTCCGGCGATGTCCGGGAGCGGCTACACGAGTTGGTCCTGGGTTGGGTCGCGCCGAAGACGCGTCTCGATCAGGGATCCGGCGACGTCAGAATGTGCCAGGCCGCTTCGACACGTTTGCCATTGGGATAGCCCTTGTTGGCAAGGATCACGATGCCCTGTTCGCGGGCTGGCATGTAGGCGGCGTAGGCCCCGAACCCGCCGGTCGAGCCGGTCTTGTGGTACCAGCGCTGTGGCTGCGGGTCGCCCTCGGTGCCCAGCAGGCTGGCGGGCTGAGGCGACAGCGCCATCTCTGAGGTGGTGCCGGCCTGGAGGGTGTCGAGCGTGACTGGCAGGGCATAACTCTCCCAACCCAGGCCCTGCTGCATGTCGCCGACGGCAGCGTAGCCGTGCTGGGTTTCCAGCAGTACCCGAGAGATCGAGTCGTCACGTTGATGAGCGTCGATGTTGGCCTGGACGAACCGCGCCAGGTCCAGCGCCGTGGTCTTGATACCGTAGGCCTGGGCATCCATGGCGCCGGGGTTGACCCGCACCGGCTCGTTGTCACGATTGTAGCCTTGGGCATAGTGGCGTGCCCGGCCTTCCGGCACCTCGAGCCAGGTGTGTTCCAGCCCGAGCGCCGGCAGGACGTGCTTTTGCATCAACGCCTCGAAGGTGATGTCGCGACTCCGGGCCGCCAGCTCGCCGAACAGGCCGATGCTGGGGTTCGAGTAGAGGCGTTGGGTGCCGGGCGAATACTCGGGTTGCCAGCTCGCGTAATAATCATGGACGTCATGAGCCGTCACACCTTCGGGAAATTGCAGCGGCAGGCCGCCGGCCGTGTAGGTCGCCAGTTCGATCATGGAGACCTCGCCTATGGGGCTGCCATCGAAGTCCGGCTCGATGCTGGCGACGGTGTCGTTCCACTTGAATCCACCCTGTTGGTGCACCCAGGCGGCGAGTACCGAGGTGAAGGTCTTGCTGACCGAGCCGATCTCGAACAGGGTGGCATCGTCCACGACAGCCCCGGTGTCCCGGGAGGCCACGCCATAATGACTGACGCACACTTTCCCATGATCCACCATGGCCACGGAGATGCCTGGGATGTCATGGCGGGTCATCAGTGTCTCGACCTGCTGGTCCATGGTGGTGTCGTTGCAAGGGTCAGCCGCCGCCTGGGCGGAACCGGCGGCAACAGCGAGTGCGAGGGGAAGCAGTCGGGACGACATGAGTGGAACTCCTTGGTGAAAGCGATGGCCTCGATGCCATGCGCGAGGCGGCATGGCACTGCTGCTGCAGCCTAGACAGGCGGGAATGGCGGCACAATCGATCATTTCTATCCGCTGATATAAATTGAATTTGTAGCTGGCGCGGCGTGCGGCGGTCTCATGCCAGCCGGTTTGCCAGGGCCTGACAGAAATCCCGCCAGGCGTCGTGCATCGCCGGCAGCTCGGCATGGGCGTGCAGGGCGCCGTGCAGCATGCCAGGAGCGCATCGATAACCGATGCTGGCGCCGGTGAGACGCCAGGCGGCGATGGCCATCTCGAGCGGTCGGGTGAGCGGGTCGTGCTCCACCGCCAGCACTTCGAGGGACACGGTCGGTGGTGAGGCGTCGTCTGGCATCGGCACGTCGCCGGCGATGGTGCGCCACAGGGTCAGGATATCGTCCCGCGAGAGTAGTGGCGCGTCCGCTCCCAGTGTCTCCGGGGTCGGCCGGCCCACCGGTGGGTAGATCAGGCCCAGTACGCCGCGCCAGGGCGACAGCCGAGCGACATCCATGACCAGCCGTCCGCCGGCGCTGTCGCCGACCAGGGCTACGGGCGCACAGGCTTCGGCCACTCGACGGCAGTCGTCGAGGGCCTCGGCGTAGGAGGCCTCCGGGAGCAGGTGGTAGTCGACGCTGATCACGTCGAGCCCCAGTCGTTCGGCGAGGTCGGCGGCGATGCCGTGGTGGCTGCGCACTGAACCAAGATTCCAGCCACCGCCGTGGGCATAGAGTACCGGGCCTCTCCCGACGGCGGCTGGCTGGAAGCGTCGCACGTCAATGCCGGCGATGCGCTCGTCGGTGATTGTCATGCCGGCGGGGTCGGCAGGAGCGAAGCCGATGCAAAGCGCATCGTAACGCCGCCAGGCCGCCTCGATGGGTAGCCCGGCGAGGGCGTCGAGGCCGCGCTCGAAGCAGCGGCGAAAGGCATCGATCTGCATCACTCGTTCACCACGCGCGGCCGGCGCGATTCCTGCAGCAACGAGACCAGCACGCCGGCGGTCATGACCAGAATGACCACGCTCAACGGCAGGGCGGCGGCAATCAGGGCGGTCTGCAGTGCCTTGAGGCCGCCGGCAACCAGCAGTACAGCGGCGACCAGGCCGATCACCACGCCCCAGAAGACCCGAAAGCGCCGTGGAGGATGGTCGTTGCCGAGCGACAGGATGGTGGTCAGCACCAGGGTGCCGGAATCCGACGAGGTGACGAACCAGCTCATCAGCAGAAACACCATCAGTGCCGACAGAGTCCAGCCCAACGTGCCGGTGCCGGCGATGCCGTCGGCGCTGGCGAACAGCGCGGCCGGCAGGTTCCAGGCATTGACCAGCTCGATGATGCCGGCATTGCCGGGGCCGCCCGTGGCGTGGAGTTCCTGGTAGAGCGCATTGCCGCCGAAGATCACCAGCCAGACGAAGATGATCAGGGTCGGTACCAGCAGCACGCCGAGCACGAACTCGCGCAGGGTGCGGCCCCGCGAGATGCGCGCGATGAACAGGCCGACGAAGGGTGCCCAGGCCAGCCACCAGCCCCAGTAGAAGATGGTCCAGGCCTGTTGCCAGGCGGCCGGCCCGGGCTCGTCGGCATACCAAAGGCCCATGGGAATGACGTTGGCGGCGTAGTCGAGCAGGGTCGCACCGAAGGCCTGGACCAGCCACAGGGTGGGGCCGCCCAGCAGGAAGGCGCCGACCACCACCACCGAGACCCAGATGTTGAGTTCGGAGATGAGCTTGATGCCCTTCTGCACGCCGGACACTGCTGAGAGAATGGAAATGAGTGAGATGCCGGCGATCAGGATGAGCTGAGTATCCAGGCCGTCGCTGATTCCCACCAGGCGCTGCAGGCCGACGGCCATCTGGCTGACGCCGAGCCCCAGGGAGGTGGCGACGCCGAATACGCAGCCGAGCACGCCGAGAATGTCGACCAGGTGGCCGATGGGACCGTAGATGCGCTCGCCGATGAAGGGGTACAGGGCCGATCGCAAGGCAAGGGGCAGGCCACGCCGATAGGCGAAATAGGCCAGTGACATGCCGACGATGACGTAGATGGCCCAGCCGTGCAGTCCCCAGTGGAACACCGAGACGCGCAGGGCGTCGATGGCGCGCTCGTGGCCGATGGCGGTGGCGCCGGCCATGTCGGCGTGGGGATTGTTGGGATAGCCGAAAGCGCCGCTGTCGTCCAGGTAGAAGACCGGCTCGGCGACACCGAAGAAGAGAATGCCGATACCGATGCCGGCGGAGAACAGCATCGAGAACCAGGCGAAATTACTGAATTCTGGGCGGCTGTCGTCGCTGCCCAGACGGATACTGCCGAAGCGGCTGACAACGATGAAAGCGCAGACCGCCAGCAACAGCATGACGGTCACCAGGTAGTAGCCGCTGAAGGTGCTTTCGATCCAGGTGCGCGCCGTGCCGAATATCTCGCCAGCCAGTTGAGGGCCGAGGCCAGTGAACAGCACGAAGGCCAGGACCAGGGTGGCGGAGGTCAGGGTCATTCCCTTGTGCATTCCCTGGAAAAGACCCTTCTGCGACAGTTCGGTCACCATGTAGTCCGTCGATGTCACACTGCTCGAGGCGGTGTCGCCTTGCGGTGCATCGGGCGGAGTGGGAGGCGTTGAAGTAGCGATAAGCAATATCCTCTTGGTCCGGACCTCGGGCCGGGAATCCCGTTTCCGCCCGGCCACGACCGGGCGGAAGCTCGATGAAGGTGTCGTTCAGCGCTTGGCTGGGGGCAGGCCGATGCGTCGGCCGGCAAGCTCCGGCCAGGCATCGGGCTCGGCCCGGGGCAGTGCCTCGACGGCTTCGTCCACCTCGGCTGGGAAGGGCGCTGGCCGCCCGGCCTGGCTGTCGATGCCCATCAGCATCTGCTCGCTGGTGGCCAGCAGGTTGTTCTCGTCGTCCCGCATCTCGAAGAAGACATGCAGGCGCTTGGCGTCACGTTCGAGCAGTGCCACCTCGAGGTGCAGTGCCTGGCCCTCGTGAGCCTCGCGGCGATAGCACAGATGCGTCTCAAGGGTGTAGAGGGTATAGCCATGACGCGCCCGGCCGCTCTCGTCGAGGCCGAGTCGGTCCATCAATGCTTCCACCGCCAGGGAAAAGGCTCGGGCGTACTCGGCATCGTTCATGTGGCCGTTGTAGTCGACCCATTGAGGGTCGACACGGGTCTCGAGTAGAGCCATCAGATTCTGCCCTCCAGGCCTTCGGCTTCGGGCCAGTACTTCTTCACCAGGCCGAGCAGCTCGACGAGGAAGTCGTCGCGGCGACGGTCGAGTTCGTCCACCGGGCGGCCTGCTGCCTGGTGCTCGCAGCCCTCGACGACCTTGTCGATCAGGTCATCGGTCAGCTCCGGCGCCTCGAGCTTGGTCCACGGCAGTTTCAGGGCGGGCCCGAACTGTTCGAGCATGTGGCGCATGCCCTGGTCGCCTCCCGCCAGATGGAAGGTCAGGAAGGTGCCCATCAGTGACCAGCGCAGGCCGCAGCCATAGACCACGGCGGCGTCGATTTCTTCGGTGGTTGCCACGCCGTCGTTGACCAGATGCAACGCCTCGCGCCACAGCGCTTCCATCAGCCGGTCGGCGATGTGGCCCTCGATCTCGCGGCGAACCACCAGTGGGCGCATGTCCAGTGCCTGATAGAGTGTACGGGCGGTGTCGAGCTGTGCGGGCACCGTCGCCTCGCCGCCCACCAGCTCCACCAGTGGCAGCAGATAGACCGGATTGAAGGGGTGGGCGACGATCACGCGTCCCGGTGCCCTGGTGCAGCCGCGTTGCAGGTCGCTGGGCTTGAAGCCGGACGTGGAGGAGCCGATGATCGCGCCCGGCGCGGCGGCGGCATCCAGGGCAGCGAGGATCTCGCGCTTGAGTTCGAGCCGTTCCGGCACGTTCTCCTGGATCAAATCGGCGCCCTCGACGGCAGCTTCCAGGCTGTCGACGAAGCGCAGCCGAGAAGGGCTCGCCCCCTCGGCGAGGCCCAGTGCCTCGAGCGAGGGCCAGGCATTGGCGACGAAGGCGTGGGTACGCTCGGCGGCCTCGGGCGCCGGGTCGAAGGCCACCACGTCCCAGCCCTGGGCGAGAGCCCGGGCGATCCAGCCATTGCCGATGACGCCGGTGCCGATGACGCTCAGTTGCTGGCTCATGCTTCACCTCCGACGGTCTGCTTGGCGGCCTGGCCAGTGCTTGGGTCGCGCAGTGCCAGGTGAGCGCGGGTTTCGGCCGGCGTCATGACGCGGCCGCCGAGGTTTTCGATGATGCCGGAGGCCTTCTCGACGAGTTGGCCGTTGGTGGCCAGCACGCCTTTCTCCAGCATGAGGTTGTCTTCCAGGCCGACCCGGGCGTGGCCGCCGAGCAGCGCCGCCTGGGCGACCATCGGCATCTGATGGCGCCCGATGCCGAAGGCCGCCCAGTTGGCGTTTTCCGGCAGTTTGTTGCGCATGGCCAGCATGGTTTCGGTATCGGCCTCGGCGCCCCAGGGAATGCCCAGGCAGAGCTGGTACAGCGGGTCGCCGTCGATCAGTCCTTCCTGCTGGAGCTGGCGGGCGAACCAGACATGGCCGAGATCGAAGCACTCGAGCTCGGGCTTGACGCCGGCGGCCTGCACCAGCCGGGCGTGTTCGCGCAGCCAGTCGGCGGTGTTGATGTAGACCATGTCGCCGAAGTTCAGGCTGCCGCAGTCCAGGGTGCAGAGTTCCGGCAGCAGTTCACCCACCGGCTCGTGACGCTGGGCCGGCGTCTGGATGTCGGTGCCCGCACCGCCGAGTGTCGGGTTCTCGGCGTCGGGAATCCAGTCGCCGCCGCCACCGGCGGTGATGTTCATGACGATATCGGTGTCCGCCTCGCGGACGCGTTCCATCACTTCGCGGAAGTGATCCAGGGAGTGGCTGATGCCGCCGGTTTCCGGATCGCGCACATGGATGTGCGCCACGCTGGCCCCGGCGCGCGCGGCCTCGATGCAGTTGTCGGCGATCTGCTTGGGGGTCACCGGCACGTTGGGGTTCTTGCCGGTGGTGTCGCCGGCGCCGGTGACGGCGCAGGTCAGGATGACGTTGCGGTTCATGATGGACCTCCTCTGTAAGCCTGAGAGGAGTGTCCGCGAAGATGGCGAAACCGAATATGCAAAAGGCGACGTCGACTTGATTTAACACGCCGAAATGTTGGCGCGCTGACGTCTTGCGGTAAGCAACGCATCGCCCCGGCTTGAAGCCGGGGCGATGGAGAGGAGCATTACTTGGCCGTCATTGCCAGGCGGGCGTTCAGGACTCGACGCGTCCCAGTAGCAGGAATTCGATCAATGCCTTCTGGGCGTGTAGGCGGTTGCCGGCTTCCTGCCATACTACGGCGCGTGGATCGTCGAGCAGGGTTTCGCTGATTTCCTCGCCGCGGTGGGCGGGCAGGCAGTGCAGGAAGAGCACGTCGCTGGCGGCGTGGTCCAGCATCGCCTCGCTGACCTGGAAGCCGGCGAAATCGGCCTCGCGCTTGGCCTGTTCCTCTTCCTGGCCCATGGAGGCCCAGACGTCGGTCGTCACCAGGTCGGCGCCTTCCACGGCGGACATCGGATCGCGGTGGATGGTCACGCGGTCGCCGGCGGCGTCGAGGATGTCCTGGCGCGGTTCGTAGCCTTCCGGGCAGCAGATGCGCAGCTGGAAGTCGAACTGTCGTGCCGCGTTGATCCAGGAGTGGCACATGTTGTTGCCATCGCCGATCCACACGGCGCTGCGGCCCCGGACATTGCCGCGCAGCTCGGTCCAGGTCATGACATCGGCGAGCAGCTGGCACGGATGGTAATCGTCGGTGAGGGCATTGATCACCGGAACGTCGCTGGCCGCGGCGTATTCTTCGAGCCCCTGGTGGGAAAAGGTACGAATCATCACGATGTCGACCATTTCGGCGAGCACCCGGGCGGTATCGCCGATGGGTTCACCACGCCCGAGCTGGGTATCGCGCGGGGACAGGAAGAGCGCGTGGCCGCCGAACTGGGCCATGGCCGTCTCGAAGGAGACCCGGGTGCGAGTCGAGGACTTCTCGAAGATCATCGCCAGGGTTCGATTGGCGAACGGTGTATAGGTCGGACCATGGGTCTTCAAGCCGTTCTTGATCGAGATGGCACGCTGGACCAGGTAACGAGATTCCTCCGGACTCAGGTCGAGCAGGGTCAGAAAATGGCGAGTGGCCATGGCATCGCTCCGCGAGAAAAACGACCATCCTAGCCAGCCCACGGGGGATGCGCAATGCGCTTTGCATCAGTAGAATGGCTCCATCATAAGGCCAACCGGCGTGCTCGGGTATTGCCCTGGCGCCATGGTCAACAACGCGATCCAGAGGGAAAGCACATGAGCACTACTGTCGAGAACATCCAACGGCAGATCGGCGAGAATCCGATTCTGATCTACATGAAGGGCACGCCTCAGTTACCGCAATGCGGTTTCTCCGCCCAGACCGTCCAGGCGCTGATGGCTTGCGGCGAACGCTTCGCCTTCGTCAACGTGCTGGACAACCCGGACATCCGCGCCGAGCTGCCCAAGGTGGCCAACTGGCCGACCTTCCCGCAACTGTGGGTGGAAGGCGAGCTGGTTGGCGGCTGCGACATCGTCGTCGAGATGTATGAGAACGGCGAGCTCGAGACCTTGATCAAGGAAACCGCCGCCAAGCACCAGGACGACGAGCAACCGGAAGGCTGAAGCTCGAAGAGCGGCGCTTCGCGCCTGGAAGAGGCAAGACTGCGGCTATGCCGCTTGAAGAGGGAAGAGCGTCGCTTCGCTTCTGGAAGTTGGAAGTCACCCCCTCCGTGGCAGTGCTGCGGAGGGGGTGATGTTTTAGGACAAGGCCCAGCATGCTGTCTTCCAGCTTTGGGGGACTTCCTTCTTCTTTCTTCCAGCCGCGAAGCGGCGTTCTTCAAACTTCGGGCTTATGTCTTACGGCTCCTCGACCCCTTGCTCGCGTTGTGCGAGTCGCCAGCCGCCAAGGTCCTTGTAGCGGTTGATCATCGTGCAGAAGAGTTCGGCGGTGCGCTCGGTGTCGTAGCGGGCCGAGTGGGCGGCGCTGCTGTCGAATTCGATGCCGGCGGCGCGGCAGGCGCGGGCGAGCACGGTCTGGCCGTATGTCATGCCGGCCAGCGAGGCCGTATCGAAGCTTGAGAACGGGTGGAAGGGGTTGCGTTTGATAGCGCAACGTTCCACGGCGGCGTTGAGGAAGCCGTGGTCGAAGGCGGCGTTGTGCCCGACCAGGATGGCACGGGTGCAACCATGGGCCTTGATGGACTTGCGTACCGGCCGGAAGATTTCCCCCAGCGCCTCGGCTTCGCTGACCGCGACTTGCCGGCGCAGTGGGTCGTCGAGGCGGATGCCGGTGAAATCCAGCGCCGATTGCTCGACGTTGGCGCCCTCGAAAGGGGTGACATGGTAGGCGAAGGTGGCGTCGGGCATCAGGTTGCCTTCGGGGTCCATGGTCAGGGTAACCGCGGCGATCTCGAGGATCGCGTCGCCCTGCGCGTTGAAACCACCGGTTTCCAGGTCCACCACCACGGGCAGGAAGCTGCGAAAGCGCTGCGCCATGAGTTCGCGGGTGACCGCCTCGGTCATGCACCTCTCCTTGTCCTGGGCACGAGAAAAGCTGGGCACAAAAGCCCCAAGACGCGAGAGTCTAGCATTTCGGTGGCGCGTCGTCCCGTCGCCGGTATTCGCAGGTGGTGTGGCGCGCTATAATCGAGGTTTCACGACGTTACCGTTCACCTAGAGGAGCTCCCCAGCATGTCCGATGTCAAGAAGGTCGTGCTCGCCTATTCCGGCGGCCTGGACACATCCGTCATCGTCAAGTGGTTGCAGGAGACTTATGACTGCGAGGTGGTGACCTTCACTGCCGACATCGGCCAGGGCGAGGAAGTCGAGCCCGCGCGCGCCAAGGCCGAGGCGCTGGGTGTCAAGGAAATCTACATCGAGGACCTGCGCGAGGAATTCGTGCGTGACTATGTCTATCCGATGTTCCGCGCCAACACCATCTATGAAGGCGAATACCTGCTGGGGACCTCCATCGCCCGTCCGCTGATCACCAAGCGACTGGTCGAGATCGCCAACCAGACCGGCGCCGATGCCATCTCCCACGGCGCCACCGGCAAGGGCAACGACCAGGTGCGCTTCGAGCTCGGGGCTTATGCGCTCAAGCCCGGCGTCAAGGTGATTGCACCGTGGCGCGAGTGGGATCTCAATTCTCGCGAGAAGCTGATGGCCTACTGCCAGCAGCACGACATCCCGGTGGATTTCTCCAGCCAGAAGAAGAAGTCGCCGTATTCCATGGATGCCAACCTGCTGCACATCTCCTATGAGGGCGGCAACCTCGAGGATCCCTGGGTCGAGGCCGAGGAAGACATGTGGCGCTGGAGCGTTTCTCCCGAGGCCGCGCCGGACGAGCCGACCTATGTGGAGCTGACCTACGAGCGCGGCGACATCGTGGCCATCGATGGTGTGCCGATGCGCCCGCACGACGTGCTTTCCAAACTCAATCAACTGGGTGGCGACAACGGCATCGGCCGTCTCGATATCGTCGAGAACCGCTATGTCGGCATGAAGTCTCGCGGCTGCTACGAAACGCCGGGCGGTACCATCATGCTCAAGGCGCATCGCGCCATCGAGTCGCTCACCCTCGACCGCGAGGAAGCGCACCTCAAGGACGAGCTGATGCCCAAGTATGCCAAGGTGATCTACAACGGCTACTGGTGGAGCCCGGAGCGTCGCGCCTTGCAGGCTGCCATCGACGAGACTCAGAAGTACGTGTCCGGAGTGGTGCGCATGAAGCTCTACAAGGGCAATGCCACTGTGGCCGGCCGTCGCTCCGACGCCTCGCTGTTCGACGAGTCCATCGCGACCTTCGAGGACGACGCCGGCGCTTATGATCAGAAGGATGCCGAAGGCTTCATCAAGCTCAACGCCTTGCGCCTGCGGATTGCGGCGGGGAAAGGTCGCCAGCAGGACTAAGGAAACGCTGATTTATTGCTGTGCTCGCAACATAAATCAGTTGTTTCCTACCATCTGGAAGAGTTGGTGTCAGTTTGATCGGCGCCATCGTCCTGGGAGGCTTCAATGTTGAAAAAACTGTTATCCGGCCTGTTCGGCCAGGGGGCGGGCGAGTCCCGCTCCGGCTCGAAGTCCGTCGAGGGCGAGCCGGTGGAATATCAGGGCTACGTGATCGTTCCCCAGGCCGAGGACATGGGCGGTCAGTTCCGCGTCAGCGGCTGGATTCGCAAGCCCGACCCGGAGGGAGGCGAACCCCTGGAGCACCGCTTCGAGCGTTCCGACGTGGTACCGGGCCGGGAAGCCTGCGATGCGCTGATGGTCAGCAAGGCCGAGCGGCTCATCGACGAACTGGGCGATGCCTTGTTCGAGGACTCGCACTAGCTTGCTACGACCTCTTCCTCGCTTCTCGTCATGATGCGAACGGCGCCCTCAGTGGCGCCGTTTTCCGTTCCTGCCCGTCATGAAGCTCGTCGGGCGAGGCCATCGACACGCCCAGCCATCGGCGTTGCCGCCAAGCCGATCATTTCCGGTCATCGACGTCGTGCGGTGCCTCCGGCAGTTCCATCACCAGGCAGGCGCCGCCGAGCTCGGGGGCGTCTTCGATCCACAGCCGGCCGCCGAGGTGGGCGACGATGCCTCGGCTGATGGGCAGGCCGAGTCCGCTGCCGCGAGGACGGCTTCGCATGGTGCCGACTTCGGCGTGGGGAAGTTGGTGGAATTTCTCGAAGACCCGTTCACGCTCCGCTTCGTCGATGCCCGGGCCGTTGTCCGCCACGGCGAGACGGAAACCGTGCTTGTGGCGTGTCAGGTGCAGTGAGATTCGGGGAGCCACGGCGTCGGCGAATTTACCGGCGTTGTCGATCAGATTGATGATGACCTGCTCCAGGCGGTCCGGGTCGCCGATCACCTCGGCGGTATCGACCTCGAAGGTGGTTTCCAGGGTAATGCCGCGTTCCTCCTGAGGGCGATGCATTGCCTCCAGGGCCTGACGGGTGAGGGCCACCAGGTCCAGCCGTTGCGGCTCCAGCGTCAGGCGGCCGCTTTCCAGGCGCGCCAGGTCGAGGATTTCCTCGATCAAGCGCGAGAGCCGCTGACTTTCTCTTACCACCACGTCCAGAAAGTGCTCGCGCCGCTGTTCGGGCAGTTCGCGGTTATCGCGCAGAATCTCGGCGAAGGCGCGGATCGAGGTCAGGGGCGTGCGCAATTCATGACTGACCATGGCCACGAACTCGTCCTTGAGGCGGTCGAGTTCACGCAGCCGCGCGTTGGCCTCGCGAAGTTCCTCTCCGATGCGTGCCAGTTCCCGAGATTTCTGTTCGAGGCGCCGGTTCATCTCCAGCGTTTCTGAGGTGGTGTCGAGGATGCGCAGGATAGCGTCCAGATCCAGTGCCTCGCCGCGTACTACCGAATCGATCAGCACCCGGGCCGAGGCGTTGCCCAGGGCGCCGGCCAGGGCCTGCTCTGCACGAGCGACCAGGGCAGTGGAGGCCGATTGGTCGTCGGCGTCGTCGGGTGAATGGTCGGCGAAGACGCGCTGGGTGGCGGCGGTGCCGAGGTAACGGTCGAGCAGGGCGCGCAGTTCGCCCCGCAGAGTATGGCCGCGCCATAGCGAGCTCTGGTCGAGGCGAGGATGCAGGGCTTCGGTGAACAATGCAGCCTGGGTCTGTTCCAGTGGCGAGGCTCGGCTGAACAGCGACACGCCGACCAGCAGGCCGATGTTGGCGGTGAGACTCCAGAACAGCGAGTGAGTGTAGATATCCCAGCCTTCCAGGCCGAACAGTGCGTAGGGACGCAGCCAATCGATGCCAAAGGGGCCTTGGGTGAGCAGGTCGGCGTTCAGCCAGCCCGATTGGGCGAAGCCGGGGATCAACAGGGTCCAGGCCCAGATGAGGATACCGGCGGTCATGCCCAGTCCCGCGCCGAGCCGGTTGGCGCTGCGCCAGTAGAGCCCGATCAGCAGGGCGGGAGTGAACTGGGCGACGGCAGCGAAAGACACCAGGCCGATGGTGACCAGGCTGTAGGCATCGCCGATCAGGGCGTGATAGCTGTAGCCCAGCAGCAGGATACCGAGGATGGCGATGCGTCGGATGCCCAGGATGCGGTTGGCCAGGGAGCCCGACTGGCCTCGGTGCAGATGACGCGAACGCAGCAGCAGGGGGATCACCAACTGGTTGCTGACCATGGTCGACAGCGCGATGGTTTCGACGATCATCATACCGGTGGCGGCCGAGAGGCCTCCGATGAAGACCAGCACCGGCAAGCCATCGACGCCCGCCGCCATGGGCAGGGTTAGCACGAAGCTGTCCGGGTCCTCGCCGGTGCCCCCGAGCAGGCCGGCCATGGCGATGGGAATCACGAACAGGTTGATGACCAGCAGATAGAGCGGGAACAACCAGGCGGCACGCTGGATGTGCCGCTCGTCGACATTTTCCACCACCAGCACCTGAAACTGGCGGGGCAGGCCGAGAAAGGCCAGGAAGGCCAGTACCAGCATGCCGACCCAGCCGAGGGCGCCGCCGGGAACCGACTCAAGACTCAGAGCATCGGTGAGTGCCGGGGTGGCAGCGACCTGGCGGAAAAGATCGCCGGGCCCCTGGTAGAGCACGAAAACGGTGAAGATACCCACCGCCAGGAAGGCGGCGAGCTTGACCAGCGACTCGAAGGCGATGGCGGCCACCATGCCCTCATGGCGTTCGCTGGCATCGAGGTGGCGAGTACCGAAGAGAATGATGAATACGGCCAGCACTAGTGCCACCCAGAAGGAGCGGTCGGCCCAGAAGCTCGACTCGGCGGTGGCCATGGGGCTTTCGGGCGCGTAGTCGACCAGCACGGCGTGGCTCAGGGTGATGGCCTTTAGCTGCAGGGCGATATAGGGCGTGGTGCCGATCAGGGCGATCACGGCGACCAGCGCACCGAGCCCGGCACTTTTGCCATAGCGAGCGCTGATGAAGTCGGCGATGGAGGTGATGCGATGGGTGGCGGCGATGCGCACCATCTTGCGGATCACCAGCGGTGCCATGAGCATCGCCAGGGTCGGTCCCAGGTAGATCAGCAGGAAGCCGGGTCCGGCCTCGGCGGCGCGGCCGACACTGCCGTAAAAGGTCCAGGCGGTGCAGTAGACGGCGATGGAAAGGGCGTAGACGGTAGGGGAGCCGATCACCGAGCGCCCCTGCTCGGCGCGGCGATCCCCCCAGGCGGCAATGATGAAGAGCAGCGCCAGATACCCGAAGGCGATCGCCAGGACCACGACATCGTCTCTCATGGGCCTTTACTCCCCGCGTCGGTCTTCCATCAGCCAGGCCATCAGGCCGATGACGAGGCCCCAGGCCAGGAAGAGATAGAGCGGCAGGCCGCCGTCGAGTCGATCGGCTATCAGCAGCAGCGGCGGCGTAAACAGCGCCGTGGCCAGGGCGATCAGGGCGACGAGGCGCTCCTTGCGGTGTGGGGCATTCATGGGGCGCAGGCGTCCTCCCGGTCGAGGACATCGGCCTGGAAGGCCAGGGCATCCGACAGGCGCTCGATGCCTCTGGCCTCGAGTCGCCGCAGCAGGGCCAGCCACAGTCGGGCGGTGACTCTGGCATCGCCCAGTGCCGTGTGGCGGGTGCCGGGAGGAAAGCGCAGGCCGTAACGCGTCGCCAGGCTGTCGAGGTCGTGCCCCTCGAGGCCCGGGTCGAGGGCGCGTGACAGCAAGAGCGTATCGAGCACCGGCATGTCGAAGGTATCGGCTGCGGGCTGGATGGCCAGCATGTCGAAGGCGGCGTTATGGGCCAGCAGCACGGCGCTGCCAACATAGTCGCGAAAATGCGGCAGGACCTGCTCGGCCGTCGGCGCGTCCTCGACATCCTGGTCGCTCAGGCCGTGGATGGCGGTGTTGGTCGAGGGAATCGGCCGGCGCGGATTGACGTGTTGTTCGAAGACCTCGTCGGCCAGGACGCGCCCATTGACGATGCGGCAGGCGCCCAGGCTGATTAGTCGGTCTCCCTCGCGCAGGGCCAGGCCGGTGGTCTCGGTGTCGAAGGCGACGATTTCCAGGTCGCGCAGGGCACGGCTGGCAAGATCGGTGTCCGGAGCCGGCAGGTTGGCGATATCGAAGTCATGAAATTCCGGGCGTGGCGGGCTCTCGGGGCGAGGGGCTGCACTCCGGGACAGAGCTGGCAAGGGCAGGCGTAGCCTGGCCCCGTCGCCGTCGCTGAGGCTCCAGACGTCGCTGGCGTGCTGGCGCAGCACGTCCTCGGCGCTGGGTGAGTGGGGGAGGCGCTCGAGGCGGCGATGCCGCCAGGCGTCGAGGTGACGCTGGGTAAGCGCTTCGCCGCGCCAGCAGAGATCCAGGTAGACCCGGCGGTTGCCGAGGCACAGCTCACCGTCGAAAGCGCCGAGGCCGGTATGTTCGGCGAGCGTCTCGAGCAGGCTGGCGAGGACTTCGAGCAGCACCGGGGCGTCGCCCTTGAGCCAGGCCGGCATGCCCACGGGCGTAACGCTCGGCGCGGCCAGGCGCTCGCCCAGCGCCGCCCAGAGATCGTTGGACCAGAGAGGCACCAGACGCTCGCCCTGGCGTCGCAAGGCATCATGCGTTGTCCCCAGCCGTTCCAGGCTGGCGCCCAGGGCATCCCCTTCTTCGTCGATGACGGCTTCCAGGCGCCGGCGCAGTTCAGGGGAGTCGCCACCGGGTAGATGGGCCAGAGCGTCGGCGGCGCTGATCAGGCCGGCGCCATGGCGTCGCAATGCCGGCAGCAGGCTGTCGAGTTCGGCTTGCGGGCCGACTTCGCGGGCCCAGGTCAGGGTGGCGTCGGTCAATGTCAGCAGGGTCTCGTCGCCGGAGACCCGACGCAGGTTGACGTGCAGCCAGTGGTCGTCGTGGGGAATCAGCACCTCGCGACAGTTGCCGTCGTCGGGCAGTCGGGCCATGACATCGACCAGTCCCTTCGCCGGCAGCAGGTTACCGAGCACCTTGCCCAGTCCCAGGCCGGGGTGGGCGGCGAAGAGGCGCTCGGCGGCCTGATTGTAGAGCAGCAGGCGTTGATGGCGATCGCAGAGCAGCAGCGGCGTGTCCAGGGTCTGCAGCAGGACCTCGAGCCGCTGGCGAACCCGTGTCGCCTCGCGTGCGCCATCGGCGTGGGCATGTGCCAGCCGTTGCCGGTCATCTCGCCAGGCGGCGTGAACGCGTTCCAGGTCAGGCCCCAGGCCACGCAGCCAGCCTTCCGGCGGCGAGACGTCCGGGACATCGGGATTGGCGGCCAGCCGGGCCAGTTGGCCTTGCAGGTGACGCAGCGGCGTGAACAGCCAACGCTCGAGGACGAAGCCGGCGGCGAACAGAGTGACGCCCCCCGAGAAGCAGCCGAGCCACAAAATCAAGCGAGCCATGCCCTGGGGCTGGTAGAGGCTGTCCAGCCAGGCGGCGAACAGCGCGCCACCGAGCAGGCCGATGCCGCTCAACAGCAGCCATAGGCCCACCAGGCGCTGGCGGCGGGGCAGGCCTGACGCACGCCGGGCCATCAGGCGCCACCGTCGAGCAGGGCCCGAACCTTGTCGACCAGCGTACGGGTCGAGAAGGGCTTGGTGATATAGTCGTCGGCGCCCAGTGCCAGCCCCTTCTCACGCTCCACCTCGCGGCCGTGGGCGGTGAGCATGATGATCGACAGATGCCGATGAGCGGGATCGCTGCGCAGCCGTTCGAGTACTTCGAAGCCCCCGATGCCGGGCAGGCTGATGTCGAGCAGCACCAGGTCGGGAGCGCCTTCGGCGATGAGACGCAGGGCGGTCTCGCCATCCTCGGCGGTGGTAACCTCGAAACCGGCCTGTTCCATCAGGAATTCCAGTGACAACACGATATTTGGCTCATCGTCGACCACCAGCACACGGGCCATGCGCGTTCCCTCTTGCGTTCGTTGTGATTGGCGGGGTCTTTCCCGGCAGTCTAGTGGCCCTGCGGCGGGCGGCAAAGACGACCTTGGGCCAAGCCCGGCGCTCGTCGACATTGCCAACCATGCCTAGACTGGCGGCTACATTGGCTAGGGAGAAATTGCATGATTCATGTCCACCATCTGGAAAACTCGCGTTCGCAGCGGGTGATCTGGTGCCTCGAGGAACTCGGCGTCGACTACGAGCTCGTGACCTATCGACGCGATCCCGAGACGTTGCTGGCGCCGGCATCGCTCAAGTCGGTGCATCCGTTGGGCATGGCGCCGGTGATCACCGATGAGGGGCGTGATGGCCGGGCGGTGGCCGAGTCGGGGGCCATCCTCGAATACCTGGTGGAGCGTTACGACGAGTCGGGGCAACTGGCGCCGCCGGCGGGGAGCGACGAACGCGAGCATTATCGTTTCTGGCTGCATCACGCCGAGGGCTCGGCGATGCCTCCGCTGGTGATGCGTCTGGTCTTCTCGCGGCTGGACAAGCCGCCGGTGCCGGCCTTGATGCGCCCGCTGGGGCGACAATTCGCCAAGGGCGTCGAGCAACGTTTCCTCGGGCCACGGCTGCGCGAGCTGGCGAGCTTCTGGAACGAGGCCCTGGCCGAGTCGCCCTGGTTCGCCGGGGAGGATTTCTCGGCGGCTGATATCCAGATGAGCTTTCCGATCCTGGCGCTGGAGAGCCGGGGCGGTTTCGCGAATTTGCCGAACCTGGCGGATTTCCTGTCGCGCTGTCGGAAGCGCGAGGCGTATCGTCGGGCCATCGAGCGGGGAGGCGAGTTCTCGGTGGTGTGAACGGTATCATCAAACGCTGCAACTTTGGTCTAATATGCCGCGAAAATCCGCGTGTTGGCTCCATTCCAGGGGGGGGGCGCAATGGATTTGCGCGGCGATCCGTCGCATAATACAAAGCTTGCTAATTAAGATCCCTTTACATCCTCGCACCCTGCTCCAAGGAGACAACCGCGCATGAGTGCCGTGCTGCTTCTGGTCGTGGGCCTTGGCGCGATGGGACTCGGGTACCTCGTCTACTCGAAGTTCATCGCCGAGAAGGTCTTCCGCCTGACCGCCGATTTCCAGACGCCTGCCCACGAGTTCGAGGATGGCGTCGATTTCGTCCCCACCAATCGCTATGTGCTCTGGGGGCACCATTTCACCTCGGTCGCCGGGGCGGCGCCCATCGTGGGGCCGGCCATCGCGGTGATCTGGGGCTGGCTGCCGGCCTTTCTCTGGGTCGTGCTGGGTACCATCTTCTTCGCCGGGATTCACGATGCCGGTGCGGTCTGGGCCAGCGTGCGCAACCGGGCGCGTTCCGTGGGAGCGCTCACCGGCGAGGTGGTCGGCGCCCGGGCGCGAAGCGTCTTCATGATCGTCATCTTCCTGCTGTTGCTGATGGTCAACGCGGTTTTCGCGGTGGTGATCGCCGGCTTGATGATGGACTTTCCCTCGGCCGTGGTGCCGGTGTGGGGGGCCATCCTGGTGGCGCTGGTTATCGGCCAGTTGATCTACCGGCGCATCATCGGGCTTGGCCTGGTCTCGCTGCTCGGTGTGCTGGCACTCTATGCGCTGATCGGCATCGGGCCGTCGGTGCCCGTACAGATGCCCGCCGAGGTTGGGTTCATGCCGGGCAATGCGATATGGATTCTGATCCTGTTCGGCTATGCCGCCATCGCTTCGTTGCTGCCGGTCTGGATGCTCCTGCAGCCTCGCGACTACATCAATGGCCTGCAGCTGTTCATCGGCCTGATCATCCTTTATGGCGCGATTGCGGTGCTCAACCCCGAGATCGTCGCGCCCGGCATCAACAGCAATGTGCCGGCCGGGACGCCTTCGCTGTTCCCGCTGCTTTTCGTGACCATCGCCTGCGGCGCCATTTCCGGGTTCCATGGCCTGGTCGCCTCGGGCACCACCTCCAAGCAGCTCAACAGCGAGAAAGATGTACGCTTCGTCGGCTACTTCGGTGCCGTCGGCGAGGGCATGCTGGCGCTGGGCGCGATCCTGGCGGCCACCGCCGGCTTTGCCAGCCTCGGTGACTGGCAGGCGATGTACGATGCCTTCGGCCAGGGCGGCGTGAATGCCTTCGTCGAGGGTGGCGCCTTCATCATCCACAATGGCATCGGCATTCCGGAAGCCACGGCGGCCACGCTGCTGACGGTGATGGCGGCGCTGTTCGCCGGTACCACCATGGACACCGGCCTGCGACTGCAGCGCTATATCTTCCAGGAATGGGGCGAGATCTATGACCTGGCCTGGATGAAGAAGCCGGCGGTCGCGACGCTGCTGGCGGTGGGATCCTGCCTGATCCTGGCCTTCGGAGCCGGCGCCGATGGTTCGGGTGGGCTGATCATCTGGCCGCTGTTCGGCACCACCAACCAACTGCTGGCGGGGCTGACGCTGCTGGTGGTCTCGGTGATGCTGATGCGCAAGGGGCGGCCTGTCTGGTATACCCTGGTGCCCCTGATCTTTTTGGTCATTGTGACGGTGCTGGCGTTGCTGGCCCAGTTAAGAAGCTTCTACGAGGCAGGTAACTATTTCCTGCTGGGGCTGGATATCGTGGTACTGATCGCGTCGGTGCTGGTGGCCATGGAATGCACCGCGGCGCTCAAGCGCCTGCGCGGCGAAGTCCAGGCAGCCAAATAAGGCGGGAGGAGACGATGCGCGATGCTCGGGATGATGCCTTGGCCCAGCGCTGGCGGCGCTGGCTGGGGCGAGCCCGTCACTTCGCCGAGGAAGCCTATTCGGCGCCATACCGGGGCGCCATTGCCCGGGCGCGTCGCGATGAAGACGACCTGTTCATGCTGCTGGTCTTCTCGGAATTGATGGGCATGCCGAATCCGGTCGGCTACTACACCCTGGAGCTGCAGCCGTTGCTGATGGAGCGCTTCCATGACTGGCACCAGCGGATGGGCATGGAGCGCTCGCCGCTGGATGATTTCCGCTGTTGTTGAGTGCCGATCATGCCTGATGAGTCGATGAGGGAATTGCTCGAACGCCGCCTGCTGTGGGTGGGCGGCAAGGGCGGCGTCGGCAAGACGTCGGTCGCCGCCGCCCTTGGTGTGCTGGCGTCGCGTCGCGGTCGCCGTGTCCTGGTGGCATCGACGGATCCCGCCCACAGCCTGGGTGATGTCTTCGACATCGCGCTGGGCGATACGCCGCGCCGTGTTAGGCCGGGCCTGGACGCCATGGAGATCGACCCGGATGTCGAGGTCGAGGCCCATCTCTCCCGGGTGACCGCGCAGATGCGCCGGTACGCCGCGCCGGGCATGATGGATGAACTGGAGCGCCAGATGCGGCTGTCGCGGCAGTCGCCGGGCACCCAGGAGGCGGCCTTGCTGGAGCGCCTTTCGCGGTTGATGACCGATGATGACACTCCCTACGACCTGATCATCTTCGATACCGCGCCCACTGGACACACCCTGCGTCTGCTGAGCCTGCCGGAGGCCATGGCGGCCTGGACCGATGGCCTGCTGGCCCACAATCGCAAGTCCGAGCAGTTGGGCAAGGTGCTCGATCACCTGACGCCCGGCTCCGGCCGAGACCTGGATTCGCCATTCGACGAGGGCGCCGAAGGCAAACGTGACAGCCTGGATACGCGTACTCGGGATATCGCCGAGACGCTGCTGGCGCGTCGCCGTCTCTTTCACCAGGCGCGACGGCGGATCGAGGATGCCGAGGCCAATGCCTTCCTGTTCGTGCTGACCCCGGAGCGTTTGCCGATTCTCGAGACCGCTCGTGCGGTGAGCTCGCTCGAGCAGGCGGGCATTCCGGTGGCGGCGGCGCTGGTCAATCGGGTATTGCCGGCGGACGCCGATGGCGAATTCCTGGCCGCGCGGCGACGCCAGGAGGCGAGCTACCTGGCGCGCATCGATGAGGACTTCTCACACCTGCCGCGGCCGCATTTACCCTGGCTGCCCTCAGATGTGCAGGGCATGGCGGTACTCGAGACCCTGGCCGATCATCTGGAGTCCGGGGGATTGTGATGTAGGAAGTGCCGCTATCGATATCGCTATCGGCCCGCCGGTCGAGAGTGGTGCGAGTCAGGGGGATGGGTGGGCGCCGGGCTTCATATATCGACCTTGTCCGGGTATTCGCACAGGTCCTCGATCACGCAGCTACCGCAGCGCGGCTTGCGCGCCACGCAGGTGTAGCGGCCGTGCAGGATCAGCCAGTGGTGCGCGTCCTTGCGGAAATCCTTGGGCACGTGACGCAGTAATTTCTGCTCGACTTCGTTGACGTTCTTGCCCTTGGCCAGGCCGGTACGGTTGGAAACCCGGAAGATGTGGGTATCCACGGCAATGGTGGGCTCGCCGAAGGCGGTGTTGAGGATCACGTTGGCGGTCTTGCGACCCACGCCGGGCAGGGCCTCGAGGGCAGCGCGCGAGCGGGGCACTTCGCCGCCGTGCTTGTCTTCCAGGAGGCGGCAGGTCTTCATCAGGTTCTCGGCCTTGGTGTTGTAGAGGCCGATGGTCTTGATGTGCTCCTTCAGGCCATCCAGGCCCAGCTCGAGGAT
Source organism: Halomonas eurihalina (assembly GCF_008274785.1). Taxonomy (GTDB): domain Bacteria; phylum Pseudomonadota; class Gammaproteobacteria; order Pseudomonadales; family Halomonadaceae; genus Halomonas; species Halomonas eurihalina. Next base: position 123,136 of record NZ_VTPU01000010.1, on the reverse strand, counting down.
GCCGGCGGGCGTGTTGGCGACCGGAAACAGCCGTGCGGTGGCCTTGTTGACGCCCACATCGGTGGCCTGGGCGGACAGCAGCACGGCGGTGAGCAGCTCGAAAGGCGTTTCCCAGTTGAGCTCGGTGGTCGGCTCGGGGTTGTGCTCGCGCAATCTGACGAAGATCTCGTGGCGTTTCTGAGCGTTCATGACAGATCGGTTCGGGGTTGATCAGTGAGAAGGAGGGGCCAGGGCCTCGCGGGCCTGTTCGAGCACACGGTCGGCACGTGCGAGCTGGTCACGGGCGGCCTCGATGGCGTCGTCGTCGCCCTGACGCTGGGCGTGGGCCAGTTGCTGGCGAGCGCGACGCCGGGCCTGTTCGGCGGCGTTGACCGCGAAGCGCCGCTGGCGATCGGACGACGCGGGCCGCGCTGCGCTTTCCGTGCCTTCTGCCAACTGGCGGTCGATATCGGCAAGGCGTGAACGGAGTTCTTCGGCGCGGCGTTCCAGATCACGGCGATCGGCATCGGTGAGGCTGGCATCCTGGCGTTGTCGATCGACGCGCTTGAGGCTGGCGAGCAGGCTGGCCCGGGTGGTACGCAGGCTGGTCGAAGATGTCGCCGCCGCCTCGGCCGGTTTACTCGCAGGGGCGGTGCGTTGTGCCTGGCGTTCGGCGCGGCGTCGTCGCTTTTCCTCTGCCTGGCGAGCGAGTCGCCGATTGCGGGCGTCGTGGCGTTGCCGGCCCAGCTTGGCGCGCTTGGCCAGGTAGTCGCGCTGCGCTTGTTCGTCGCTGGCCGCCTGCCATTCGGGATGCGGCAGCAGGTCGATGCAGTCGACCGGGCAGGGTGCCACGCAGAGTTCGCAGCCGGTGCATTCGCTCTCGATCACCGTGTGCATCTGCTTGGCGGCACCCAGGATGGCATCCACCGGACAGGCCTGGATGCACTTGGTGCAGCCGATGCATTCGTCCTCGCGAATCCGGGCGACCAGCGGCGACTGGGCGGGCTGTTCGAGGGGCAGAGTCGAGCGGCCGGTCAACTCGGCGAGGCGCACGACGGTCTCGTCGCCGCCGGGCGGGCAGCGATTGATCGGCTCGCCTTCGGCGATGGCCTCGGCGTAGGGACGACAACCATCATGGCCACACTTGCCGCATTGGGTCTGCGGCAGTGTGGCGTCGATGGCCTCGATCAGGGTCGGCTGTTCCGTCACCGCGCAGGCTTACCTTACCCGCTGGCCGGGTTGCGCGCCGGAGTGGGGCTCGAGCAGGTAGATGCCGTCGTCGTCGCCGGCGGCCAGCACCATGCCCTCGGACACGCCGAAACGCATCTTGCGAGGCGCCAGATTAGCGACCATCACGGTCAGGTGGCCTTCCAGCGCCTCGGGCGCGTAGGCGGAGCGGATGCCGGCGAAGACGTTGCGGGTCTCACCGCCGATATCCAGGGTCAGGCGCAGCAGCTTGTCGGCACCCTCGACGTACTCGGCCTTGGCGATCCGCGCGATGCGCAGGTCGACCTTGGTGAAGTCGTCGAAGGCGATCTGCGGGGCGATGGGGTCGTCGGCCAGCGGGCCCTTGGGGGTTTCCTTGAGTTTCTGTTCTTCCACCAGATCCTCCTTCGACGCCTCGATCATGGCGTCGATGCGGTCGGTTTCGACACGCGTCATCAGGGGCTTGAACTTGGCGATCTCGTGATCCAGCAGCAGATCCTGGCGGCTGTCCCAGGCCAGGGTCTCGAGTTTCATGAATTGCCGGGCGTCCTCGGCCATGCTCGGCACCACCGGGGCCAGGTAGACCATCAACTGTCGGAACAGGTTGATGCCCACCGAGCAGATGTCCAGTACTTCCTGCTCGCGGCCTTCCTGCTTGGCCAGCACCCAGGGCTCGGCCTCGGCGATGTAGGTGTTGGCCTCGTCGGCGAGCTCCATGATGCGGCGCATGGCGCGGCCGAATTCCCGGGCCTCGTAGTGTTCGGCGATCTCGTCGCCGGCGGCGATGAAGCGCGCCAGGCGCTGGGGCTCGGCACAATGGGCGGAGAGCTTGCCGCCGCCGAGCTTCTTGATGAAGCCGGCACAGCGGCTGGCGATGTTGACGACCTTGCCGACCAGATCCGAATTGACGCGCTGGGCGAAGTCCTCGAGGTTGAGGTCCAGGTCGTCGACGCCGGCGGTAAGCTTGGCGGCGAAGTAGTAGCGCAGGTACTCCGGGTTCAGGTGCTCGGCGTAGGTGGCAGCCTTGATGAAGGTGCCGCGCGACTTGGACATCTTGGCGCCGTTGACGGTCACGAAACCATGGCAGTTCACCGCGGTGGGTGTGCGCATTCCGGCACCGTGCAGCATGGCCGGCCAGAACAGGGCGTGGAAGTAGACGATGTCCTTGCCGATGAAGTGGTAGACCTCGGCCTCGGAATCGCGCTTCCAGTAGGCGTCGAAGTCGATGCCCTCGCGGTCGCAGAGGTTCTTGAAGCTCGCCAGGTAGCCGATCGGCGCGTCGAGCCAGACATAGAAATACTTGCCCGGCGCGTCGGGAATCTCGAAGCCGAAGTAGGGCGCATCCCGGGAGATGTCCCATTCGTTGAAGCCGGATTCGAACCACTCCAGCAGCTTGTTGCGGATCTGGGGCTGTACGTGGCCGTCATTGATCCATTCATGCATGAAGTCGGCGAAGTCGGGCAGCTTGAAGAAGTAGTGGGTCGAGCTGCGTACTTCGGGCGTGGCCCCGGAGATCGCCGAGACGGGATCGATCAGCTCCGCTGGCGTGTAGGTGGCGCCGCAGGCCTCGCAGTTGTCGCCGTACTGGTCATCGGTCCGGCACTTGGGGCAGGTGCCCTTGATGAAGCGGTCGGCGAGGAAGAGTCCCTTCTCCGGATCGTACATCTGCTCGATATCGCGGGTGGCGATATGCCCCTTTTCACGCAGCCGGGTGTAGATCAACTCGCTGAAATAGCGGTTTTCCTCGGAGTGGGTCGAGTGATAGTTGTCGAAACCCACGCCGAAAAGGGCGAAATCCGCCTGGTGATCGCGAGAGACTCGGTCGATCAGCGCTTCCGGGGTGATGCCTTCCAGTTCGGCGCGCAACATGATGGCGGTGCCATGGGCATCGTCGGCGCACACATAGTGGCAGTCGTGACCACGACTCTTCTGGAAGCGCACCCAGATATCGGTCTGGATGTATTCCAGGAGATGGCCCAGGTGAATGGCACCGTTGGCGTAGGGCAGGGCGCTGGTGACCAGAATCTTGCGCGGAGCGGTATTCGACATGGCGACGTTGGGTTTCCCGTGAAGCGTGACGTGGCGACTCGACGTCTCCTGGAGCCGGAGTCGCCACGAGAAATGTCCGTGAAATCAGGGATTGTAGCATTTTGCAGGGTGGCTGCACCCGACGTTTCAGGGGCGACGGTAGATGCCGAAGTGCCGCAGCCCACGGTCCATGAGATGCAGGGCCTGCATGCGGCTCATCACGCCCTGGTCGCAGAACAGCAGGTAGTGGTGGTCCGTGTCGAGCGTCGGGGCGCGTTCCTGAAGCTCGTAGAACGGGATCTGCAGTTGCGGTACCCGGTCGAGTTCCAGCGGGGCGTCCTCGCGTTCGTGCGGCGCGCGGATGTCGATCACGCAGGGAGCATCAACGCTACCCAGCGCTTCCGGGGAGTCGATGACCAGCAAGGCGTCGTCGGACACCGGGGCCGGGCGCTCCAGCAGGCGGTTGCTGCGCGTGGTGACGGCTTCTTCGATGGCGGCGTCCAGAACACCGAAATCGAAGTCTACCTCGGCCTCGGCGACCTTGGCCGGATCAGCCTTGATGTGCGGGCGCTTTGAGATCACGCCGCAGTATTCCGGCATCACTTCGGCGTGACGGGCGGTATCGATCTGTCGCGCCTGGTCGATGATCGCCTGCTTGTCTTCGGTGAGCAGCGGGCGAAGTATCGGCATCGGGCTGGCGGCGTCGATCAGCGCCAGATTGGATAGCGTCTGGCTGGAAACCTGAGCGATGGCGTCGCCGGTGACCAGTGCGGGGATGTCGGCACGCTCGGCGATCCGGCTGGCGGCGCGGACCATCATGCGCTTGAGCACCACGCCCATCAGGCCGTCGGGAATGGTCTTGAGGATTTCGCCGATCACGCCTTCGAAAGGCACCGAGATGAAGTGAACGTTATGCGAGGCGCTGTAACGTTGCCAGAGATGATGCGTCACTTCGCGAACGCCCGCCTCGTGGGCGGGGCCGCCGAGGTTGAAGAAGACGAAGTGCGACTTGACGCCACGGCGCATCATGCGCCAGGCCGCCACCGGGGAGTCGAAGCCGCCGGAGATCAGGCTCAGGACCTGTCCCTGAATGCCCATGGGAAAGCCACCGAGCCCTGGCCACTTGGCGCGAATCAACTGCAGACGGTTGTGGGTGACCTCGACCGGCACGATGACCTCGGGCGTGGTCAGATCCACCTGGGCGTCCGGCGCTGCCTCGAGCAGGCGCGCGCCCAGGTAGCGCTCGAGATCCATCGAGCTGAAATCGTGCTGGCCACGCCGTTTGGCCTTGACGCGAAAACGCTGCCCGGCGATCTCCGGGCCCCAGAGCGGCACGACGTGCTCGGCGATCGAGGTCAGGTCGTCGATCTGGATTTCCTCGGCGGCCAGTATCTGGTGAATGCCGGAGATCCGCGTCAGCGCGCTTTCGGCATCCCGAACTCGTGCGGCATCCAGGTCGGGCGAGAGGCGTACCTGAATGGCATCCCAGCGACCGCGGACGCGCACGCCCTCGTCGTGACGCTTCAGCGTATTGCGGATGTTGGACGTCAGGCAACGGGTCATCTGCTGACGCACGGAGCGGGACTTGATGGTGATCTCGGGGTAGAGCTTGATCAGGTAGGTCATGCGACAGTGCAAGAAGAAAGTGTCGCCGTATTCTACCAGCCGAGCCGCTGCGGCGCAGGCCCTCCGCTGAGCGGGTCGTGCGGAGGGCCGTTCTCTATCCAAGGAAGCGCTTTCCTAGGCCTTGTCTGAAAAGTCGACGAGCGAAGGTTAGACAAGGCGAAAATTTGCGAAAACGCGGAGTTTACAAGGAGTAAATGAGCATTTGAGCGGATTTTCAACGTCGTATAACCGAGCGTAGGCACTTTTCGGACAGTGCCTAATACAGGGCCTGCTCTTCGTTCACGACCTCCTTGAGCAACTCCAGGAACAGCTTGTCCGCTTCGGAGTGTTCGGCAGGGTCATCCGGGATGTGCACGCTGGTGGTATCCGAGATCCGGTTGGCGATGCGGGTCATGGCGTCGCTCTGGTCGTCGCTGGTGAGCTCGTGGCGCGTGATCTCAAGGGACTGCTCCATGATCCGGGGATCCTGTAGCAGCTTCTTGATGAAGCCGCGTAGCTCATTGATGACACGGGTCTTTTGAATCTCCGATGAGGACATGGCGCTCTCCTTGTACGCGACAGTCATTACCTGCCGGTACGATATCATGATTGTCTCTTGGCATGGGACATCCAGGTGGTGAGTCTCAGCTCTTGCCCGGCCCCTGCCAGACCCGCAGGCGGCCCACCCAGGTCAGTGAATGTGAGGCGTCGCGCAGGGTCTGGGCGGCGTCATCGAGATCCTGGCCTTCGGGCAGGGAGTGAACATAGACCGAGACATCGACATGATCATCGATGTAGTGAAGATCCAGCGCCACTCGATCGTGCCAGGCCGACAGGCCATGCCAGGCCTCGTTCAGGATGCCTTCGATGTCGGCGCGCAGGGGCAGGCCGGGGCGCAGGCTGTGTTCGGTTTCGCCGGCATCGTCCTGGGGGTCGATGTGGAAGGTGACATCGAACAGGTTGGGGTAGACGCCACGCAATCGACGACTGACTTCGTTGCCGATCTCGTGGGCCTCCGAGACCGTCACCCTGGGGAATACCACGATGTGCAGGTCGAGCAGCACCTCGCCACCGATCCGTCGAGTACGCAGGTCGTGCACGCCCTCGACGCCGGGAACGGCCATGGCGGCATCGTAGAGGGTAGCCTGGTCCTGCTCGGGCAGGGCGGTGTCGACCAGTTCCTGGCCGGATTCCCACAGCAGGCGCCCGCCGACCTGGCCGACCATCACGCCGACCACGATGGCCGCCGCGGCGTCCATCCAGCCGATGCCGATCTGTGCCGCCAGCAGGCCGATCAGCACGACCAGCGTAGAGAGCGCGTCGGAGCGCGAGTGCCAGGCGTTGGCTTCGAGCAATCGAGAGTCGATACGCTGAGCAATGCGCAGGGTATAGCGAAAGATCCATTCCTTGGCCAGCAGTGCGACGATGGCGACGCCGATGGCCCAGAGCCCGGGGGCCGTGGCGACATCACCGGCCAGCAGGCGGGCCAGGCTGGCCCAGGCGATGCCGCCGGCGACGAAGATCAGCATGCCGCCGAGCCAGAGGGTGGCCAGGGTCTCGATGCGGCCATGGCCATAGGGGTGATCGTGGTCCGGCGCCTGGCGGCCGAAGTGGGTGGCCGCGAGCACGAAGAGATCGGTGACGATATCCGAGAAGGAATGGATGCCGTCGGCGATCAAGGCGGCCGAGCCGACCAGCCAGCCGGCGACCAGCTTGGCCAGTCCCACTACCAGGTCGACAGCGGCGCCGAGCAGTGTGACCTTGTGGGCTTCGCGTGCCTGTGCCGCACGTTCCTGGGCGGTGCTCATGGGACGTCACTCTCTGGTGGCGCAGTTGCGGACCGGATTGGCGTACTGGGTCAGCCACCAGTCGCGCAGCTCCTCGGGGACTTCGGCCAGACGAGCCTGGAAGCGGGCGCGATCGGCATCGGTAACCTCGCTCAGATCGAGCAGGTGCGGCGCATCGCCCAGCGCCTCGAGTGCCAGATAGTGGCTGGGGAACAGATGATAGCCCGCGAGTACCTGACGGTCGATCTCCTCGGCGACGGCTTCGGGGCTGTCGAAGTCGGCACTCAGCGGCGTGCCGAAACGCAGGTGGACGCGGCCTTTCTGGCCGGTGATGCCGGCGACGATTGAGCGGATGTCCTCGAACTCGCTCTTCTCGTAGTTGCCGCTGGCATTGATGGCGTGCAGTTCGCGCGCTTTCTGCACGTCACAGGGGTCGTACTCGTAGCTGATCGATACGGGCACCAGGCGCAGTTCGGCAATGGCCTCGCCGGTGCCCGCCTGGCGCTCCGCACCGCGCCGCGCCATGGTCAGCATCTTGATGATGGCCGGGTCGGTGCGGTCGATGCCGTCCTTGGCGCGCCCCTCGCGCTGGGCCATCCAGATCGAGTGATTGTCTTCGATGATGGAGTGGCGAATATAGGCAGAAAGCTTCTGGTAGGCGGCCAGCATGGCGCGCTTGCCGCGCGCGCTGCGCGGCACGATGAAGCTCTTGTTGAGGCGCATCAGGTCGTTGACGTATGGCTTCTGGAGCAGGTTGTCGCCAATGGCGATGCGCACCGTGTCGCGCCCGGCGAGATAGAGGGCGTAATTGACGAAGGCCGGGTCGAGCGAGATGTCGCGATGGTTGCCGATGAACAGATAGGCGGTATTGGGATCCAGTTGATCGAGGCCATCGACTCGGAAGTCGGTGGTCGAGTTGCGGATCATGCGTTGCATGTAGTCGGCGATGCGATCCTGAAAGGCGCTGATGTCGCTGACGCCGCGTACCTCGCGGCGAATGGCAAAGCTGGCGAGGGCGCGGGAAAGGCGTGGCATCAGCCGGGCCAGGCGCGGCAGCCGGAAGCGGGTGAGCGCGTCCAGCAGTTCCGGGTCCCTGGCCAGTCGCGCGAGGACATCGGCCACCTCCTCGTCCTGATAGGGGCGAATCTCGGCCCAGGGATCGTCGGAGAGTGTCGCTTGCGTGTTGTTCATTGGATGCGGCCGTGGTCGGTATCGGTCATGCGGATGGGGCGTTGTTCGCCGGGCTGGATTCACCGCCCAGCCAGGCGATCAGTCGCTCGATGCTCTCGGCCAGCGCCTGAGTCATCAGCAGGAAGTCGGTCTCCAGGCGAACCACGGCGTCGTCGCCGTCATCCGACTGGGAGGCCTCGTCGATCAGGGCATCGTCGAAATTCAGGCCTTTTACGGCGAGGTCATCGTGCAGCACGAAGTTCAGGCGGCCCTCGATGGCGAGTGCGAGCTTGCTGACCTGTCGGCCGCTCTCCAGCAATTGCTGGATCTCGTCGCTGTCCAGATCCACCTGGCGAGCCCGAAGCACGCCGTCATCGCCCTTGGCCTTGAGTTCTACCTGATCGCCGAGCTGCAGATCAGCGGGGCGTGAGGCCGGGTCGCCGAGCCAGGTTGTCATGGCGCGCATGGGGAGTGTCTGGCTCGCCAAGGGAGTGACGCGAAGAGTGCCCAGTGTCTCGCGCAGCAGGTCGAGGAGCTCTTCGGCGCGTTTGCGACTGCTGGTGTTGATGGCGATCAAGCCACGCCGAGTGTCCCACCAGAGGTCGACTTTCTGGTTGCGCACGAAGGCGCGTGGCAGCAATTCCTCGTAGATCTGTTCCTTGAGGGCGAGCTTTTCCTGACGTCGCAGTTTGCGACCTTCGGCGGTCTCGAGGGCGTCTACGCGCTCCTCGAGTTCCTCGCGCACCACGGCAGCCGGCAGCAGGCGTTCCTGGCGCAGCGCCGTCAGCAGTCGCTGGCCCTGGAGTTCGTGGAGCCGCTGGGTGCTGGCCCGCCCGGCGGGGGCGCACCAGCCGAGGCGACGCGCCTCGCTACCTCCCAGCGGGCGGAAGGCCTGTGCTTCCAGCGCTGTTTCCAGCTCGCTCGGATCGAGTTCGGGGGCGCCGTGCAGGCGATACAGATGCAAGTGCTTGAACCACATGGAGCCTTTCCTGCATGCAAAGGACGCACATTATGGCGAAAGGGAGGCGGCGGTGCCAGCGGTGCTCAAGGGATTGCCGATTCAAACGGGAGTTTGAGTGTATGGTGCCGCCATGGCTAGAATCGAGTCTTTCCTGATATAGAGGTATCACCCATGGATTCGCGTTGGTCCACTATTCGCTTGCGTGTACGAGGCTATCACCTGGATGGCTATGGCCACGTCAACAATGCCCGCTACCTGGAGTTCCTGGAGGAGGGGCGCTGGGCCTATTTCGACGAGCGCGCCGATCTGGCCGGTATCATCGAGCGCGGCGATGTGGCGTTCGTGGCCGTCAATCTGAACATCGACTATCGGCGTGCAGCGCTGGCCGGCGATGACCTGAAGGTGGTCACGGGGCTGGCCGAACTCGGCACGCGCAGCGCGCGGATGCATCAGGAAGTGCGTCGCGACCGCGATGACAAGCTGGTCGCCAGTGCCGACCTGACCTTCGTGCTTCTCGATGTGAGGAGCAACAAGGCCGTCGCCATCGAGGGTGAATTGCGCGATCTCATGGCGCCGCTGGTAATCGCGCAATAGCCCGCTGCTTTGCCTCGCCCGGAATGGTATGCTGTGGCGCTGATATGACGCGCCAGGGAGTCGCCGAAGACCTGACGGAAGGGTGAGGCAGATGGCTCGATGGGCTTGCCCGCGAGATGCCTAGCCTTATCCATGTCGTCGTTCGACGGTAGCGCTCCCTGTGTCACGGCCTCGTGACGCGTTTACCTGTCGCAGTGCAAAGGATTCGACGACCCATGGGTGACATCGCCAGAGAGATTCTGCCAGTCAACATCGAGGACGAGCTGAAGCAGTCGTACCTCGATTACGCGATGAGTGTGATCATCGGCCGTGCGCTGCCTGACGTGCGTGATGGCCTGAAACCCGTGCACCGGCGCGTGCTGTACGCGATGCACGAGCTCGGCAATGATTGGAACAAGGCCTACAAGAAGTCGGCGCGTGTCGTCGGCGATGTGATCGGTAAGTATCACCCCCACGGCGACAGCGCCGTCTACGACACCATCGTGCGCATGGCGCAGGACTTCTCGATGCGCCATGTGCTGGTCGATGGCCAGGGCAACTTTGGGTCCATCGACGGCGACAATGCGGCCGCCATGCGTTATACCGAGGTGCGCATGGCGCGCCTGGCCCACGAACTGTTGGCGGATCTGGAAAAGGATACCGTCGACTGGGTCGATAACTACGACGGCACCGAGCGCATCCCGGATGTGCTGCCGACCAAGCTGCCCAACCTGCTGGTCAATGGCTCCTCGGGCATCGCCGTGGGCATGGCGACCAATATTCCGCCCCACAATATGGTGGAGGTGATCGACGGTTGCCTGGCCCTGATCGACGACTACACGCTCTCCGTCGATGACCTCATGGAATACATCCCCGGGCCGGATTTCCCCACCGGGGGCATCATCAACGGCCGGGCCGGGATTCTCGAGGCTTATCGTACCGGCCGTGGTCGCATCTATGTGCGTGCCCGCCACACCATCGAGCATGACGTGAAGACCGGCCGCGACCACATCATCGTCACCGAGCTGCCCTATCAGGTGAACAAGGCTCGTCTGATCGAGAAGATCGCAGAGCTGGTCAAGGAAAAGCGCATCGAGGGCATCGCCGAGCTGCGCGACGAGTCCGACAAGGACGGGCTGCGGGTCGTCATCGAGGTCAAGCGCGGCGAGTCCGGCGATGTCGTGGTCAACAACCTGTTTGCCCAGACGCAGCTGCAGAACGTCTTTGGCATCAACATGGTGGCCCTGGACGGCGGCGAGCCGCGCACGCTCAACCTCAAGGAGGTGCTCGAGGCGTTCATTCGCCACCGTCGCGAAGTGGTGACTCGCCGGACTCTGTTCGAACTCAAGAAGGCCCGCGAGCGTGGCCATATCCTCGAAGGCCTGACAGTCGCGATCTCCAACATCGACGAGGTGATCGAGCTGATCAAGGCTTCGCCCTCGGCCAATGAGGCCAAGGAGAAGCTGCTTGACAGGAACTGGGCGCCCGGTCAGGTGACCGGCATGCTGGAACGCGCCGGCGCCACTTCCTGCAAGCCCGAAGACCTGGAGGAAGGTTTCGGCCTGGACACGGCGGGCAAGGAATACCGGCTTTCGCCGGCCCAGGCCCAGGCGATTCTCGAACTGCGTCTGCATCGCCTGACCGGCTTGGAAACCGAGAAGCTGCTCGACGAGTACCTGGGTATCCTGGAGAAGATCGCCGAACTCACCGCGATCCTGGCATCCGCCGACCGCTTGCTCGAGGTGATTCGCGAGGAGTTGACGGCCATACGCGACCAGTTTGGCGAGTCGCGCCGCACCGAGATCCAGGCCAGCCACCTCGATCTGTCCATCGAGGACTTGATTGCCGAGGAGGATATGGTGGTTACGGTGTCGCGCTCGGGGTACGCCAAGACCCAGCCGCTTTCCGATTACCAGGCCCAGCGGCGCGGCGGTCGAGGCAAGTCGGCCACGTCCATGAAGGACGAAGACGTCATCGAGCACCTGCTGGTGGCCTCGACCCACGATACCGTGCTGCTGTTCTCCAATCGCGGCAAGGTCTACTGGCTCAAGGTCTACGAGATGCCGGCGGCGAGCCGCGGCTCGCGTGGCAAGCCGCTGGTCAACCTGCTGCCGCTGGAAGAGGACGAGGCGATCAATGCCATCCTGCCGGTGCGCGATTACGATCCGGACAGCTACATCTTCTTCGCTACCGCCAAGGGCACGGTCAAGCGCACCAGCCTGGCGCAGTTCTCGCGTCCGCGCAGCGTGGGCTTGATCGCCATCGATCTGGAAGAGGGCGACCGCCTGGTGGGTGCGGCCATTACCGGTGGCTCGGACCACGCCATGCTGCTCTCTTCCAATGGCAAGGCCATCCGCTTCGATGAGTCCAATGTGCGCGCCATGGGGCGGACCGCGCGCGGTGTGCGTGGCATGCGCCTGCTCGATGATGCCGAAGTGATCAGCCTGATCATTCCGCGGAGTCAACGTATCGACGCCGAGGAGCAGGACGAGACGGAAGTGCAGAGTGCCGAGCCGCTCGATGCCGGCCAGATCTATATCCTCACGGCGTCGGAGAATGGCTATGGCAAGCGCACTCGTCTGGAGGAATTCCCGCTGCGTGGTCGCGGTGGCCAGGGCGTGATCGCCATGCAGACCAGCGAGCGTAACGGTTCCCTGGTGGCTGCCATGCAGGTCTACGCCTCCGACGAGATGATGCTGATCACCGATAAGGGCACCCTGGTGCGCACTCGGGTCGATGAAGTCTCCATTTCATCGCGCAACACCCAGGGTGTGATGCTGATCCGCCTGGGCGAGAGCGAGTCGCTGGTCAAGACGGTACGCGTCGACGAGCCGGAGGAAGTGGACGTCGTGGAGGCTGAGCTGGAAGAGGATGGCGAGGGCGATACGACCCAGCCCTCGGACGAGTGAGAGGACACACAACGCTGATGACACGTCATTTCAATTTCTGTGCCGGGCCGGCTGCGTTGCCCGAGGCAGTGCTGGCGCGAGCCCGCGACGAAATGCTGGACTACCGGGGGCGCGGTCTTTCGGTCATGGAGATGAGCCATCGCTCCAGCGATTATGTGGCCATCGCCGAGCGGGCTGAGCGCGACCTGCGGGAACTGCTGGCCATTCCCGACAATTATCGGGTGCTGTTCACCCAGGGAGGGGCGACCCAGCAGTTCGCCGCCTTGCCCTATAACCTGCTCGGCGCCGGTGGCACGGCCAACTTCGTGCAGACAGGTATCTGGGGCAGCAAGGCCATCAAGGAGGCGCGTCACCTGTTTGGTGATGCGGTGGTAGCGGCTTCCAGCGAAGCCAATGGCCATACGGCCGTGCCCCGGCAGTCGGAAATCGAGTTGTCCGAGGATGCCGCCTACCTCCATTACACCGCCAACGAGACCATCGGTGGGCTCGAGTTCGACTATACCCCCGGTGGCGCGGAAGGGTTGCGCCGCCGCGATGGCAGTGAGGTGCCGCTGGCCTGTGACATGTCGTCCAGCATCCTCTCCGGGCCGCTGGATGTGTCCCGCTTCGGGGTCATCTATGCCGGTGCCCAGAAGAACATTGGGCCGGCCGGTCTGGTGGTGGCCATCGTGCGCGATGACCTGCTCGACCGGGCGCGCGCCGACATGCCCAGCCTGTTCAGTTACCGGGCTCTCGCCGAGGCGGGCTCGATGATCAATACGCCGGCCACCTATAGCTGGTACCTGGCGGGGCTGGTGTTTGAGTGGCTGAAGGATGACATCGGTGGGCTGGTCGCCATGGGGGCCAGCAACGATCGCAAGGCGTCCAAGCTTTACGCAACCATCGACGCCAGTGAGCTCTATTCCAATCCGATCGCGCCCGTAAATCGTTCGCGCATGAACGTGCCCTTCGTGCTGGCCGACTCGCGCCTGGACGAGGCCTTCCTGGCCGAGAGCGAAGAAGCGGGGCTGCTCAATCTCAAGGGGCATCGCAGCGTCGGTGGTATGCGCGCGAGTCTTTACAATGCGGTGCCGGAAGCGGCCGTGGACGCTTTGGTAGACTTCATGAGCGACTTCGAGAAGCGTCGAGGCTGAAACCCGCCCCGGCTTCGCCCGGAGCTATAACCGGGCTGCGCCCGGAGCTGTAAGTCATAAGCTTTAAGCTGTAAGAAAAAACAAAAACCTTGTTCCCGGAAGTTTCGGGGGGATTTTCTGGCCGGCTTACGGCTTACGGCTTACGGCTTACGGCTTACGGCTTACGGCTTACGGCCGGTATAGGCAAGAATCTGATAATCAGGGGAAACCGATGAGCGACACCCCCAAGGACCTCGCAGGGCTGCGTCAGCGCATCGACCAGCTCGATTCCGACATCATGCGCTTGATCAGCGAGCGTGCCGAGTGTGCTCGTAGCGTGGCCGAGACCAAGACGAAGGACGATCCCCAGGCGGTGTTCTATCGTCCCGAGCGGGAGGCCCAGGTGCTGCGCCGCATCATGGCGCTCAACGACGGCCCGCTGGATAGCGAGGAAATGGCGCGGCTGTTCCGCGAGATCATGTCGGCTTGCCTGGCGCTGGAGCAGCCGGTCAAGGTGGCCTATCTGGGGCCGGAAGGCACCTTCACGCAACAGGCCGCGCTCAAGCACTTCGGCGAAAGCGCGATCAGCCTGCCGATGGCGGCCATCGACGAAGTCTTCCGCGAGGTGGAAGCCGGTGCCGTCAATTATGGCGTGGTGCCGGTGGAGAACTCCACCGAAGGGGTGATCAACCACACCCTGGATTCTTTCATGGATTCGAGCATGCGCATCTGTGGCGAAGTCGTGCTGCGCATTCATCATCACCTGCTGGTGTCCGACAATACGCGGCGTGACAAGGTCTCGCGGATCTACTCGCATCCCCAATCCTTCGCGCAGTGCCGCAAGTGGTTGGATGCTCACTATCCGCAAGCCGAGCGAGTGCCGGTGTCGTCCAACGCAGAAGCGGCCAGGCTGGTCAAGACCGAGTGGCACAGTGCCGCCATTGCTGGTGACATGGCCGCCAAGCTCTATGGGCTGACGCGTGTCGCCGAGAAGATCGAGGATCGCCCCGACAATTCCACGCGCTTTTTGATCATCGGCAATCAGGACGTGCCGATGTCCGGCGACGACAAGACCTCGATCGTGGTGGCCATGCGCAACGAGCCGGGGGCGCTGCATGACCTGCTGGAGCCCTTCCATCGTCACCAGATCGATCTGACTCGCCTGGAGACTCGGCCGTCGCGCAGTGGCGTCTGGAACTATGTCTTCTTCATCGACTTCAAGGGACATCGCGAGGAGTCGCGTGTCGCTGCGGTACTCGAGGAAGTCCAGATGCGGGCCGCCGAGCTCAAGGTGCTCGGTTCCTTTCCGATAGGCGTGCTCTAGGCATGGCGCATGAGGTTCGCGAGTCCCGGTTGCTGATCGTCGGTCTTGGCCTGATCGGTGGTTCCCTGGCGGCTGCCTTGCGTGACGCTGGCTTCGAGGGGGAGATCCTCGCCTGCGACCCGGACGCCGACGAAATCGCCCGGGGCGTCGAGATGGGCTTGATCGAACGAGGCGATACGCGCCTGGCAACGTTGCTCGATGGGGTCAGCATGATCGTGCTGGCGGTGCCGGTACTGGCCATGCGCGAGGTGCTCGAGGCGCTGGCGGAGCAGGGCGTGGCCGATGATCCGTCGCTGGTGATCACCGATGTCGGCAGTACCAAGGGCGCCATTCGTGAAGCGGCCGAGGCGGCCTTCGGTCGACTGCCGGTCAACCTGGTGTTGGGGCACCCCATCGCGGGCTCCGAGAAGAGCGGGGTGGCAGCGTCCGACTCGCACCTTTATGTGGGACACAAGGTGATCCTGACGCCGGCCACGACCACCGCGCCGAGCGCCGTGGCCCGGGTGAGAGCCCTGTGGCAGGCCGCTGGTGCCGAGGTGCTGGAGATGGAGGTGGAGCGCCACGACCAGGTTCTGGCCCGCACCAGTCACCTGCCGCACCTGTTGGCCTTTTCGCTGGTGGATACCCTGGCGCGCCAGGACGATCGACTCGAGATATTCCGTTATGCCGCCGGCGGTTTTCGTGACTTCACCCGTATTGCCGGCAGTGATCCCGTGATGTGGCGCGATATCTTTGCTGCCAATCAGCAAGCGGTACTGGCTGCCCTCGACGATTTCGAGGCGGGGCTCGCTCGCTTGCGGCAAGCCGTCGCCGATGGCGATGCCGACGCCATGCTGTCGACCTTCGATCGAGCCAGCCATGCCCGGCGTTACTTCGATTCTCTACTGAACCAGAGCAGTTATCAGGCGGAGTACCAGATGCAAGAACAAGCGACGTTGCGCTACCGGGCTGGCCCCGGCGGCGAGGTGCGGGGCCGCATCCGCGTGCCCGGCGACAAGTCGGTCTCCCACCGCGCCATCATGCTCGGTGCCCTGGCGGAAGGCGTTACCGAAGTGTCGGGCTTTCTCGAAGGGGAAGACAGTCTGGCCACCCTGCAGGCGTTTCGCGAGATGGGCGTCGCCATCGAGGGGCCGCACCAGGGGCGGGTGACGATCCATGGCGTCGGCCTGCATGGCTTGAAGGCACCCTCCGGGCCGCTGTACGTCGGCAATGCGGGAACCGCCATGCGGCTCTTCGCCGGCCTGCTGGCCGGCCAGGCATTCGATACCGAACTGACCGGCGATGTCTCCCTGACCAAGCGGCCCATGGGGCGGGTCGCCGATCCGCTGCGCGAGATGGGGGCGGTGATCGAGACCGCCGAGGGCGGACGTCCGCCGCTCAATCTGCGTGGCGGGCAGGCGCTCCAGGGCATCACCTACGACATGCCGATGGCCAGTGCCCAGGTGAAATCCTGCCTGCTGCTCGCCGGCCTTTATGCCGAGGGCGAGACGCGGGTGCGCGAGCCGGCGCCGACGCGCGATCACACCGAGCGTATGCTCGGCGGCTTCGGCTATCGGGTGGAGCGCGAGGGCGATACCTGCTGGCTCGAAGGCGGTGGCAGGCTCTCCGCGGCGCCGATCGATGTGCCGTCCGATATCTCCTCGGCGACTTTTTTCCTGGTGGCGGCGGCGATCACGCCGGGCTCCGACCTGGTGCTTGAGCACGTCGGCGTCAACCCGACCCGCATCGGCGTGATCAATATCCTGAAATTGATGGGTGCCGACCTTCGCCTTGAGAACGAGCGCGAAGTGGGCGGCGAGCCGGTGGCCGATCTGCATATTCGTCATGCGCCGCTCAAGGGTATCGATATTCCGGTCGACCAGGTGCCATTGGCCATTGATGAGTTTCCGGCGCTATTCGTCGCCGCGGCCAACGCCGAAGGCGTGACCCGCCTGCGCGATGCCGCCGAGTTGAGGGTCAAGGAGTCCGATCGGCTCCAGGCGATGGCTGATGGTTTCGCGGTTCTGGGAGTCGAGCACCGACTGTATGACGATGGCATCGATATCGTCGGCCGTCGCGAAGGCCAGGATGACGAAGGGCCGAGTTACGGAGGTGGCCGGGTCGACAGCCTGGGCGATCATCGTATTGCCATGGCCTTCGCCGTGGCGGCATTGCGGGCCAGTGACGCGGTCGCCATTGATGATTGTGCCAATGTGGCGACGTCATTTCCGGGGTTCATCGAGCTGGCGAGGCGCGTTGGGCTGACCATCGAGGCGCAACAGGAGGACGCATGACGGAACAGGCTGCGGTGCTGACTATCGATGGCCCGGGTGGTGCCGGCAAGGGCACGATCAGCCGGCTTGTCGCCGAGCGCTTGGGATGGCATCTGCTGGATAGCGGTGCGCTCTATCGGCTCACCGCGCTGGCCGCCATCCGTCATGGTGTCGCGCTGGATGATGAGTTGACCCTGGCGCGGCTCGCCGCCGAGCTGGATGTGGTCTTCTTGGCCGAGGATGGTGAAGGCCGGGTGGTGCTCGAGGGGCAGGAAGTGACCGGTGATATCCGCACCGAGGATGTCGGTGATGCCGCTTCACGGGTAGCCTCGTTGCCCAAGGTGCGTACCGCCTTGCTGCAACGCCAGCGGGATTTTCGCCAGGCCCCCGGTCTGGTGGCCGATGGGCGTGACATGGGAACGGTGGTCTTCCAGGAGGCTCCGCTCAAGATATTTCTTACCGCCTCGGCGGAGGAGCGCGCCAGACGACGCCACTTGCAGTTGCGAGAGGCCGGGGTGGATGCTAGTCTATCGAGTCTTCTAAAGGAGATTCAGGCACGCGATGCACGGGATATGCAGCGCAGCGTGGCGCCACTCGTGCCGGCAGATGATGCCGTCACGTTGGATACCACGAGCCTGACGATACCGGAAGTGGTGGATCGGCTGACGGCATTGCTGGCCCGAGAGGGCCTGATACCGGATGCCTGAGCTCCCTTGCGGCGCCTTCGGCAAGATGTGATGACGTGGAAGGGCATTTGTTTTCCGTGAGCCCGTCCAGGTCGAACCAGCGCCAACATCCCCGAAGGTAGTCTGAAATGGCCCGCACTCGCTGGTGGTGCGGAGGAAAGCGGCTTCGGTCGCACTCAACGTTGATCACGTAGGAACATCATGAGCGAAAGCTTTGCTGAACTGTTTGAACAGTCTCTCCAAGACATCAACATGGAGCCGGGCGCTATCGTCGCGGCTGCTGTTGTCGACATCGAAGGTGACTGGGTCACCGTCAATGCCGGCCTGAAGTCTGAAGGTCAGATCCCCGCGGCGCAGTTCCGCGACGACAACGGCGAACTGACCATCGCCGTCGGCGACGAAGTCCACGTCGCTCTGGAAGCCGTTGAAGATGGCTTCGGCGAGACGCGTCTGTCTCGCGAGAAGGCCAAGCGCGCCGAGGCGTGGAAGGTTCTGGAAGCTGCCTTCGAGAAGGAAGAGATCGTCAAGGGCGTGATCAACGGCAAGGTCAAGGGTGGTTTCACCGTCGATGTGGATTCCATCCGCGCCTTCCTGCCGGGCTCCCTGGTCGATGTGCGTCCGGTGCGCGACACCACGCACCTCGAGAACAAGGAGCTCGACTTCAAGGTCATCAAGCTCGATCCGAAGCGCAACAACGTGGTGGTTTCCCGCCGCGCCGTGCTCGAGGCCGAGAACAGCGCCGAGCGCGAAGCTCTGCTTGCCACGCTGCAGGAAGGCCAGCAGATCATCGGTATCGTCAAGAACCTTACCGACTACGGTGCCTTCGTTGATCTGGGCGGTGTCGATGGCCTGCTGCACATCACCGACATGGCCTGGAAGCGCATCAAGCATCCCAGCGAGATCGTGGCCGTCGGCGACGAAGTCAACGTCAAGGTCCTCAAGTTCGACCGCGAGCGTAACCGCGTGTCTCTGGGCCTGAAGCAGCTGGGCGAAGATCCGTGGGTCAACATCAAGGATCGTTACCCGGAAGGCACCAAGGTGCACGCCACCGTCACCAACCTCACCGACTACGGCTGCTTCGCCGAGTTGGAAGAGGGTGTCGAGGGCCTGGTCCACGTCTCCGAAATGGACTGGACCAACAAGAACATCCATCCGTCCAAGGTCGTCCAGGTTGGCGACGACGTGGACGTCATGGTGCTGGATATCGACGAGGAGCGTCGTCGTATCTCGCTGGGCATCAAACAGTGCACCGCGAATCCTTGGGAGACCTTCAACGGTCAGTACAACAAGGGTGACCGTGTCTCCGGTACCATCAAGTCGATCACCGATTTCGGTATCTTCATCGGCCTGGAAGGCGGTATCGACGGTCTGGTGCACTTGTCCGACATTTCCTGGACCGAAGGCGGCGAAGAAGCTGTTCGTCAGTTCAAGAAGGGCGACGAGGCCGAAGCCGTCATCCTGTCGATCGATCCCGAGCGCGAGCGCATCTCGCTGGGTATCAAGCAGCTCGATACCGATCCGGTTGCCGAATTCCTGGCCGTCAATGACAAGGGCTCCATCGTCACCGGCCGTGTGGTCGAAGTTGATGCCAAGGAAGCGCATGTCGAGCTCGCTACCGATGTTGTCGCCGTGCTGAAAGCTTCCGAGATCAGCGCCGATCGCGTCGAGGATGCTCGTAACGTGCTCAACGAGGGTGACAGCGTTGAGGCGCGCATCGTCGGTGTGGACCGCAAGAACCGTCAGATCAGCTTGTCCGTCAAGGCCAAGGATCAGGATGATACGCGTCGCAACATGAGCAAGCTGCGTGAGCAGGATGCCGAAAGTGGTGATAGCCCGACCACTATCGGTGATCTGATCAAGCAGCAGATGGGCCAGGACTGATCCTGCGACGCTAGCGTCGAGGAGTCCCATCTCGAAAACACCGCCCTTTTGGGCGGTGTTTTTTTGTGCTTCACAAGTATCCAGGCATGCTGGGCTCGATAGTTATTGGCAATGAATCTTGGCGTGTTTATGGGGTTAAGCATCTCTCTTTCACTTTAATCGTTACTTATATTTACGAACGGGACATGATGGATTGGTGAAAAGCCTATATAGTGTTGAGTGGAAGCACGAAAGAAGGCGTTGATTATCGAGTTATTAAACGCGATAATAACAGCCGTCCCGAAGTGTTCCATCCCGTAAAAAATCAAGGAAATATCTAGATGTCCTCACTGCTCAGCAATTACATGCAGAAGGAAGAGCAGCTCAAGCAGCTGCAAGCCGAGCTGGAAAAGCTCGAGAACGACGAGCGTCTCAAGGCGGAGATCGAGTTCAAGAACAAGCTGCAAGAGCTGATGGATGAGTTCGGCAAGAGTGCGGCTGATGTGATTGAACTGCTCAGTCCCAAGTCAGGCAGCAACGCGGCTGCCAAGAGCACTGCGGCTGCCGGTGGCGGTCGACGCAAGCGCAAGCTGAAGATCTACAAGAACCCAAATACCGGTGAAGTCGTCGAGACGCGCGGTGGCAACCAGAAGACGCTCAAGAGCTGGAAAGATGAGTTTGGCGCAGACACCGTCGAATCCTGGTTGGTTCGTGTAGAAGAGTGATCATACTCGTCTGCTGCCTGTGAATATATCGTGGGTGAGTAGGTGGGTTTCCCCGCAGCACTGTCGCCAATGTGTGACAGTGCTGTTTTTGTTATAAGTTTAAAGCTTGAGCTTTTTAAGTTTTCAAGCCTTCGACGAAGCAAGGCGGTGGTGGTCATCAGATGTGTCATGTTGATCACTGTCGGTGTGAACATGAAATATAGTGATCAGAGTCTTCCGGGCCTGGCGACATAGTGCCGAGCGTACCGGCACAGAGTGACGGTCATGTGCGGCAGGGCGGTTGACCTGGTTGCAGGATGGCAGGGCTCGAGCCGGCGTCGTTGTCGATAGTGTCCTGGCATTTACGCCTGCCGGTGGTCAGGCAACTATAGATGATAGTTGTTGTCCGAGCGGGTATACTGCCGGTTCATGCCTTATTCGGCCGGGCAGTGTCCCGTGCCATTTTCCTTTCGCTGTGTTGCCAGAAATCGATCGGTAGCGAATGAAATATCAGAATTCACGAAAACCCATGGATGAGCGTGAAAAGTTGCGCAAGTTCCGTGAGCTTGACGATGCTTTCTCACAGGCGTTGCGTGAGCTCGAACAGCCTGACAATGCTCTGGACATCCCCACCGGCCCCCCGGTGCGCTCTCTTGAGGCACTGGATGAAGAAGAGCGCCTGCGTGAACGTGAAGCCGCGTTCGAGCGTCGGCTCCAGTCGTTGATGCAGGACTATGCACAGCCCGCGGAAAGCGTCAGCCACCTTCTGGAAACCTTGAAGTCCTTGGGCAGGATCGCCTGATCCTACCCGTCTCGATACCGATACACCCGCAGACTGGGTAGTAACGGAGTCTCCTCGATACGGGCGTCGCTGCGTTTCGCTCTGGTACGACGCTCGGGGGGATGGAGAGGGGGCTGATTGATGTTCGGAAGTCGGCCATTGGTCGTCGGGACGAACAGGGGCAAGGCGATATTCTTCACCTGCCGTGAGTGGCCGTCATCGAGTGGTTCCCGAAAGAACAGGTTGGCCCGCATCAGGGGAGCCTGGGCTTGAACCTGGGCCAAGGGTTCGTAATCGGGTAGCCCGGCCAGGGTGCGCAACTGGATGCGGATATGATCCGCCTCGCTATCCAGCGCCAATAACATGCGCTCGGCGTCCTGGACGCTGAGACGCTTGATGGAGCGCCCGCTGGCGTACCAGGTCAGCCGGATGCGAGCAACTTCCGCCGCTGCCGCCGGGATGGCCCGCCAGCATTGCTTGAGGTGGAGTCGTGCCAGGCCGACACCCCGTAGGTGATCGTGCAGGGCGGGGTGGCGAAAGGGTAGCACTGCCTTGATCTCGGGAATCAGGCTCGGCACTTCTCGACGTATCTCGGCGAGCAGCTCGGCGAAGGCTCGCTTGGTGCTGTTGACCCGCTCGAGTTTCTCCATGACCGCCTCATTGGCGGCGAGCACGCCGATGTAGCTGCGTGTGCTGCGCCCGTCCTGCCCATCCTGATACCAGAAGTCGAGCAATGCGCGGTACAACCAGGCTGCGTCCACCTGGGGAGAATCGAGGGCCCAGCCTTCGGCGTTGGAGAGTCGCCAGGCATCGACCAGGGCTTCGGCCTGCTCGACCAGGCAGTCGAACACGGCCTCCAGTCTTGCCAGCAGCCGGTATTCCTGAGCTTGTGTCATCAGCGTCACGTCATCGAGTCATCACGGTCGGCGCGGGCCAGCATGGCATCGATATCGGCTTCATCCATGGAAGATTCACCGGCGATACGATGGGACTCATCGGCCCAGGCACCCAAGTCCAGCAGTCGGCAGCGCTTGCTGCAGAAAGGGCGGTAGGGATTGCTCTCCGTCCAGAGGACTTTCTTGCGACATTGGGGGCAGGCGATTTCCAGGGGACGATCGGTATGGGGCTCGGACATAAGGGGTCTCGTCGCGGGTGGCAGTGACGGATCAATGACAAGGATGACGAATCAGCGTGCCGGGGGCAATCCACTGAGGGTTCGATATTGCTGATCGAGTTCGGCAACCCGGTCGGCCAACTGCTGCTCGTTACCCTCGTTGGTCAGAATGTCATCGGCCCGGGACAGGCGTTCGTCGCGGGGCATCTGTGCCGCGACGATGGCGCGTGCCTGGGCCTCGTCGACTCCATCACGTCGCGCAGTGCGTTCGATCTGCAGCGATTCGGGGACATCGATGACCAGGCAGCGCTCGACCAGCTCGTGCTGACCGGATTCGAACAGTAGCGGGGAAATCAGCAATGCGTAGGGAACGTCGCGCTGACGAAAGTCCTCCAGGCATTCGCCGAGTCTTTGCCGGATGCGGGGGTGGGTGACGGATTCCAGCCAGTGGCGTTCGGCCTCGTCGGCGAAGACAATGTCACGCAAAGCCCGGCGATCGAGGTGGCCATCCTCGAGCAGCACTCGGGGGCCGTGGCGCCGGCGGATCTCGGCCAGCGCCGGCTCGCCCGGTGCGACCACTTCCCGGGCGACGTCGTCGGCATCCACCCAGGGAATACCATGTTGTGCGAAGGCGCGCGCCACCGTGGACTTGCCCGAGGCAATGCCGCCGGTGACGCCGATGATCAGAGGTCTTCTTGTGGTCATGTCATGCGATCCGTTGGAGATACAAGGCCATCAGTGGCTCTCCAGCCAGCAGCATCATCCAGCCAGCCACCGCGAGCCAGGGACCGAATGGCATGGGCTGGCCGCGTCGGCTGGGGTCGAGAGCCTGGGAGGCCAGGCCGAACAGGGCGCCGCCTGCGGCGGACAGCACCAGCAGCAAGGGCAGATAGGGCCAGCCGACCCAGGCGCCGAGTGCCGCCAGCAGCTTGAAGTCGCCGTGGCCCATGCCACGTTTGCCGGTCACGCGCTGGAACAGGCCGTGGAAGGCCCATAGCGACAGATAGCCGAGCATGGCGCCGAGCACGGCATTCGGCAAGCCCAGGGGCTGGAAGAGCAGGTGATAGAGCAGGCCAGCCCAGAGCAGTGGCAGGGTCAGGATGTCCGGGAGGAGTTGTAGTCGCAGGTCGATGACCGCCAGCGCGAGCAGGGTCAGGCAGGCTGCGAAGATAAAGACGGCTTCCAGCGTTGGTCCTTGAAGCGCCAGGACCGCCAGAGCGAAGAGGCCACCGGCGAGTTCCACCAACGGGTATTGGATGCTGATCGGCTTCTGGCAATGGGCACAGCGGCCACGCAGCCCGATCCAGCCGAGTAGCGGCAGGTTGTGTCGCCAGGCGATGGGTGCCTCGCAGCGTGGGCACATCGATGGCGGGCCTAACAGGTCAAAGCGTGGCGATGATTCAGGGTCGAGCGACAAGGCGGCCCGGGCCTCGGCACGCCAACCACGCATCAGCATCACCGGCAGGCGGGTGATGACCACGTTCAGGAAGCTGCCAAGGCTCAGGCCAAGCAGGGCGACGAGCAGCCAGAGCAGAAACGTGGGAATGTTGCCGGGCATGGTATCTCCTTCCGTGATGTCCCCGCTATTGTACGGGCCATGTTGAGGTGTTGTCCGCCTTGCTGAAGCCGGACGGGCCCGGACTGTCGCGTCGAGGCGGGATGGTCTAGAATCTGGCCCTCTTCAACGTCAGGAACGCGACCATGACCCAGACGCTTGGACCGGTGATGCTGGACCTGGAAGGCCCACGGCTACACCGCGAGGAACAGGAGCTTCTCCGACATCCCTCGGTGGGAGGCATCATCCTGTTCGGCCGCAATGTCGAGGATGCCGTTCAGGTACGCGAATTGTGTCAGTCGATTCGGCGGGTGCGCCCCGAGCTGTTGGTGACCATCGATCAGGAAGGCGGCCGGGTGCAGCGCCTGCGCCAGGGCGTGACGCGCCTGCCGTCGATGGCTCGCCTGGGGGCCGAATACGAGGCCGCCCCGGAGGTTGCCCGGCGCTTGTGTCAGGATGCCGGTTGGCTGCTCGGCATGGAAATGGCGAGTTGTGGCCTGGACTTGAGCTTCGCGCCGGTACTCGATGTCGACAGTGGTGTCTCATCGGTCATCGGCGACCGAAGTTTCAGTGGTTCGCCGGAAGTAGTGAGCGAGCTGGCCGGAGCCTTCGTCACAGGGCTTCACGAAGCCGGGATGGCCGCGGTGGGCAAGCATTTCCCCGGCCATGGCGGTGTTGCTGCCGATTCTCACCATGAATTGCCCGTGGACGAGCGTTCCCTGGCGTTGCTGCGTGCCCGTGACCTGGTGCCGTTCAACGCCCTGGCATCGCAACTGGATGGCATGATGCCGGCGCATGTGGTTTACCCCGATTTCGACCACCGACCGGCAGGGTTCTCGCCGGTCTGGTTGGGTATGCTGCGTGAAAGTCTGGGATTCAAGGGCACCATCTTCTCGGACGATCTGAGCATGGCTGGGGCCAGCACCGCCGGGACACCGGCAGAGCGAGCCCGCTTGGCCCTGGAAGCGGGATGCGACACCCTTCTGGTATGCAATGATCGTCAAGCCGCTCTCGACGTGCTGGACGCCTGCCAGGGGCAGGTCTCCAAACGATCCGCCAAGTTGCGTTACGCCCGTTCCCGCCCCGATCTCGACGCCATAGGCGCACTGGCTCGCTGGCGTCGCGTACATGCGCGTCTCGAAGCCATGGCCGCCGACTGACATTCCTTTTCGATACTGCAACAACGAGCCTTCGATGCCTAAACTCGATGCCGATGCCCTCCCGTCCCTGGCCGACATGCGCGCGGTCATGGACAGCGCCGATTGTCTGATTTCCCAGCAGGAGGTCGAGGTTGCCCTGGACCGCATGGCCGAAGAACTGGCCCGTGATCTTGGTGACAGCCTGCCGGTCTTCTATTGCGTGATGAACGGTGGCTTGATTACCACCGGACACCTGCTGACCCGCCTGGGCTTTCCCCTCGAAGTCGATTATCTGCATGCCACCCGCTATCGTGGTGGGACGCGCGGCGGCGAGCTGTTCTGGCGCGTGTCGCCGGAGATTCCCATGGCCGGACGGCACGTGGTGATCGTCGACGATATTCTCGATGAAGGCGCGACCCTGGCCGCCATTCTCGATTACTGCGGCGAGGCCGGTGCGGCGAGTGTCACCACGGCAGTGCTCGTGGACAAGCGTCACGATCGCAAGGCGGTGCCCGGGCTCAAGGCCGACTATTGCGGCCTCGAGGTCGCTGACCGCTATGTGTTCGGCTATGGCATGGACTACAAGGGATACTGGCGTAACGCACCGGGCATCTTTGCGCCGAAGGGCATGTAAGAAGAGGCGATGCCATGCTCCCCGCTTGGCATCGCTCGAGCAACCCCTGGCGAGTGTCTGAAAAGTCGACGAGCAGATACGTTTCGGACATTTAATGCCTGACGGGGCGCTTCTGCAGCTTACGCTGCAAGGTTCGGCGGTGCATGCCGAGCGCCCGGGCGGTGGCCGAGATATTGCCGTCGTGCTCCTGCAGCACCTTCTGGATGTGCTCCCAGGTCAGGCGATTGATCGAGGGCGGCGTGTCCGCCACTTCGGCTTCCGGATTGCCGTCTTCCCGGGACAGGGCGGCCAGCACTTCATCGGCGTCGACCGGCTTGCACAGGTAGTTGACGGCACCGAGCTTGATGGCTTCGACGGCGGTGGTGATGCTCGAATAGCCCGTCAATACCACCACCCGGCAATCCGGCACCAGCTCCAGCAACTCCGGCAACAGCTTGAGTCCCGACTCGTGTTCCAGTTTGAGGTCCAGGGTCGCGAACTCGGGCTGGTAACGGCGTGCCAGATCCAGGGCCTCGGTGCCGTCGTGAGCCACGAGGACCTCGAAGTCGCGCCGTGTCATGGCACGATGCAGCACATGGCGGAACATCTCGTCGTCGTCGACGATCAGCAGGCGTTGGGGTGTCTCTTGCATGGTCGATCCTCGTTCGGGCGTCGGTCAGGCCGAGGTGTCGCTACGAGGCAGGCTGACCTCGGTCAGGGTGCCGCCTTGTGGATGATTGTACAGGCTCACGCCGCCGCCAAAGCGATTGATGGTGGCGTGAGTCAAAAACAGGCCGATACCGAGGCCTTTGCTCTTGGTGGAGACGAAGGTCTCGCCGAGCTGATCGGCGATCGACAGAGCAACCCCGGGGCCATGATCGCGAATGTCGATGACCACTTCTTCGGTACTCCAGTCCATGTGGATGGCGATATCGTTGGGATTGGCGTCGGCGGCGTTGTTGAGCAGGTTGGTCAGCGCCTGATCGAGGGTGGTATCCACCGCGAGCTTGGGTTGACCGCGCCGTTCGGGGATCTCGAGGCGATGGTCGACATCGGGGCGCAGTACCAGCCAACGCTGTACCACGCTGTTCAGCCATTCCTTGGCATCGCGCACCTCGGCGTTGGCCATGCGGCGACGGTCGGCATTGTCGACCAGGTGGCGAAGGCGCGCCTTGCAGGTGTCGACCTGTTCGCGGAGCAGGTCAATGTCCTTTTTCAATTGCACATTGTCGGCGGCATCCTCGCGCATTTCGCTCAGTAGTACCGCCATGGTGGATAACGGTGTGCCCAGCTCGTGGGCGGTGCCGGCGGCCTGGGTCGCTACAGCGAGAACCTGCTCGTTGCGCAGCGCCGACTCGCGAGTGCGTGACAGCGACTGTTCACGATTGCGCAGTGCGCGCGCCATCTTGTAGATGAAGAAGGTCACGAGCCCAGCCGAAAGCGCAAAGTTGAGCCACATGCCCAGGGTATGCAAGTTGATCCAGCTTTCGGCGTGAGGCATGCCGAGTTGCGGCACGGGATGGTAGAAGAACATCAGGAAGCTGTAGCCGGCCATGCCGGCGGCGGCGACCGCCCAGGCATGGCGCCAGGGCAAGGTCGCAGCGGCGATGGTCACCGGCACCAGGTAGTAGCCGATGAAGGGGTTGGTGGAGCCACCGATCAGATAGAACAGCAGTGTCAGGCCGAGCATGTCGGCGAGCAGGTGAGCCAGGTACTCGCCGTGTGTCACTGCCCAGGGGCGGCCGAGACGCCACCAGGTGCCGATGTTGATCAGGCTCATCACCGCCATCACGGCGATCACGGCCGGGATGTCCAGTGCAAAACCGAGTCCGGCGATGCCGATGACGACACCGATCAGAAAACCGGTCCAGGTGATGCCCCGGACGATGGTCAGGCGGACCAGGTTGCGGTTCGGAGTGGAAAGCGGCAGTGGCAGGGGGGCGTGCATGGTGGCTCCGCGATCAAGACAACTGAAGATGATAACCGATGACGCCTTGTCTTCGCCTCGCTCGAAGGCGCGACCCTATGTCGCTCCAGGCCAGTGCGTGACGATCATCGCGTCGGCGTTACTCTTCCCGCCGCTTCAATTCACTCCAGGCCGCATAGGTACTCAGGAAGACACGACCGGACAGGTCGTCGAGGAAGTGGCTCTTCTTGAGGCGATCCATCACTGGCCCCTTGACCTCGGCCAGGTGCAGGGTGACACGTGAGTCCTTGAGGCGTGCGTTGATGGCATCGAGGCTTTCCAGCGCCGAGGCGTCGATCAGGTTCACCGCCGAACAGATCAGTACCACGTGTTCCAGTTCCGGGCGGCTGGCCACCAAGGTATAGACGGTGTCCTCCAGGTAGCGCGCATTGGCGAAGTAGAGGCTTTCATCGACCCGCAGTAGCGCCAGGTGGCTCAGAGTTTCGGCGCTGTGCCGCGTGACGCTGCGGAAGTGTTCAGTACCTGGAATGCGGCCCACCAGGGCGCTGTGCGGGCGGCTCGTACGGTACAGGAAGAGCCCGATGGAGAGCGCGACACCGCTGATGATGCCGGCCTCGACGCCCTCGGTCAGCGTCAACAGTATGGTCAGGGCCATGGCCGAGAAGTCGCTGCGCGAATAGTGCCAGGTCTGCCGGATCAAGGGAATGTCGACCAGGGTCAGCACGGCCACGATGATGGTGGCGGCGAGGGTGGCGATAGGCAGGTGTTGAAGCAGTGGCGTCAAGGCCAGAGTGACCAGACCGATGCCGAGTGCGGCGAAGGCTCCAGCCATGGGGGTTCGGGCACCGGACTCGAAGTTGATCACGGTGCGCGACAGGCCGCCGGTGACCGGCATGCCGGCGGAGAGGGCGGCGGCGATGTTGGCACCGCCCAGGCCGAGCAGTTCCTGGTTGGGCGAGATACGCTCGCGGCGCTTGGCAGCCAGCATTTGCGCCATGGAGATCGATTCGACGAAACCGACCACGCTGATCAGCAAGGCCGGTACCAGCAGCTCCCGCCAGAGTGGCAGGTCGACAGTCGGAAAAGTCAGGGGGGGCAGTCCTCCCGGTATATCACCGACTACATCGACGCCGTGGCTCCCCAGGTCGAGCCACCAGCTGAGCAGGGTGGTGATGATGACGGCGAACACCGGGCCGGCCCTCGCGCAGAGTGCGGCCAGCCCCTTGGACATGCCGATCGCTGTCAGGAGCGTCTTGCCGTAACGTCGCATGAGGATGAGAAACGCCAGGCTGCCGGTGCCCAGGGCAAGCGTTGGCCAATGCAATGCACCCAGGTGTGTGGCCAACCCTGTCAGCAGCGAAAGGGCTGTATAGCCGGTGACATCAACTCCGAACAGGTGGGTGAGCTGGCTGATGGCGATCAGCAGCCCTGAAGCGGAAAGGAAACCGCCAATCACTGGGTGGCTGAGAAAGTTGGCGAAAAAGCCCAGGCGCAGTATGCCCATTACTATCAGCATCGCCCCGGATAGCAGCGACAGGGTGAGGGCCGCCTCGAGATAGGCCGGTGACCCCAGTGGTGCCACGCTGGAGAGCGCCGCGCCGGTCATCAGGCCAATGATCGCCACCGGCCCGACGGCCAGGGTGCGGCTGGTGCCGAGCAGGGTATAGGCCAGCAGCGGCAGGATGCTGGCGTAGAGGCCGACGACCGCCGGGAGGCCGGCGAGAATGGCATAGGCCAGCGACTGGGGAATCACCATGACGGTGACGATCACACCCGCCAGTAAGTCGGCGCCGAACAGGCGACGGGTGTAGTGGGGGAGCCAGGTAAGTATCGGGAGGTATTTCTTGAGCATCCGGACCAGTCGCAGGTGGGGAATCGGGAACCAGGGCGTCTAATAGACTAAACGATCCGTGGCTGACGGTCAGCGATGGCATGCCATGGGCTTGCTGAGTGTATTCGACATGCCTGTGGCGGTGAGCCGTATCAGGCTTCTTTTGTCTCTTGCGGGCGGCCTTGCCAGGCGGTCCAGGAGTAAAGGGCCAGGCTGAACCAGATCAGTATGAAGGTCGCCAATTGTGTCGGTGTCAGGGGTTCGTTGAAGACCAGCAAAGCTATCATGAACTGGATGGTCGGGTTGAGATACATCAGAAAGCCCAGGGTCGCCAGGCGTAGACGCCGTGCCGCGCCGGCGAAGGCCAGCAGGGGCAATGCGGTAATCACGCCGCTGGCAATCAGCAGCAGGGTACTGCGCTGGTCGGCCAGGAAGTGGGACAGCCCTGCTTCGCTGAGCCAGGCGAGTGCCAGCAGGCCGAGCGGCATCAGCAGCAGGGTTTCGACGAACAGGCCGGAGAGGCCATCCAGTGGTACCTGCTTACGCAGCAGGCCATAGGTGCCGAAGGACAGTGCCAGGGCCAGGCTGATCCATGGGATCTCACCAAGCATCACCAATTGGATGACGATGGCGATGCCGGCCAGTGCCACGGCGACGCCCTGAAGGCGGAGCATGCGCTCGCGCAGTACCAGCAGGCCGAGCGTGACGTTGATCAGTGGCGTCAGGAAATAGCCGAGGCTTGCCTGGAGCACCTGGCGACTTTCCACGGCATAGATGTAGAGCCCCCAGTTGAGCCCGATCAACACCGCGCAGGCCAGTACCCGTCCCAGCCGGCGCGGACGGCGCAGGGCCTCGGCCACCGGTGGCCAGCGACGCAGGATGGTGATCAGCCCCACCAGGAACACGCAGGACCATAGGACTCGATGGATGAGCACCTCATAGGCGGGGATGCCCTCGAACAAAGCGAAGAACAGCGGGAAGCATCCCCACATCAGGTAAGCGGCGAGGCCGAAGCCGACTCCCTTGGTGGCGTCGGGAGAAACGGTTTGAGTCCTTGGCATGTTAAGCTTCCTAAAAATGTCCGACCTATCATAGGACCGGTATCGCTTCGATGCCATGGCTGCGCGATGCCGGTGTCTCGGTTAGGCTGAAGACAACCCCGTTCCGAGATGATGGAGTCCCTGTATGAGCGAGCTGCGAACGACCCTGGTGCAGTGCGATCTGCGCTGGGAAGATCCCGATGCCAACTGCCGGATGCTCGAGGAGACGCTGGGCGAGCTCGACGGCGACCAGACCGACTTGATCGTGTTGCCGGAGATGTTCGCCACGGGGTTCACCATGAATTCGCGGGAAATGGCCGAACCCATGGACCAGAGCGCGACCGTCGCCTGGCTGCGCGAACAGGCTGTGCAACGTGGGTGCGTGGTCACCGGTAGTGTGGCGGTGGTCGAGGGCGACGATTATTTCAATCGTCTGATTTGGGCGCGACCGGACGGGAGCCTGGTCACCTACGACAAGCGCCACCTGTTTCGCATGGCCGGCGAGCACGAACGTTATGCCATGGGCCACGAGCGAGTGATCGTCGAGCTCAAGGGATTCCGGATCCTGCTCAGTGTCTGTTACGACCTGCGCTTCCCGGTATGGCTGCGTCAGCAGCCTGCCCCGGGCGAACACTTCGAGTATGATGCCCTGCTGTGCATCGCCAACTGGCCGGCGCCGCGTCGTCATCCGTGGCGCGTGCTGCTGCAGGCTCGCGCGGTAGAGAACCTGTGCCCGGTGATCGGTGTCAATCGCGTCGGCGAGGATGCCAAGGGGCTCGGCTATGCCGGCGACTCCATGCTGGTCGACGCCAAGGGCGAGGCGCTGATCGACGAGCCCAGGGATCTGCCTTTCGTGAAGACCGGCACACTATCGCTGACAGACCTGCAGGCATTTCGCGAGAAGTTTCCCGCCTGGCGTGATGCCGACCATTTTACCCTTTCGGACGGAGTCGGTGACTGATGCGATTGGATCGTTTTCTGGCGGAGAGTACCGAGCTGACGCGCGGGCTGGCCAAGCGGGCCTTGATCCGCGGTGAGGTCAGCGTCAATGGCGAGCTGGAAAAGAAGGCGGCCCGCCATGTGCAAGAGACCGACCGAATCACCTGGCTGGGCGAGCGCCTGTCCCTGGTGGGGACGCGCTATATCATGCTTAACAAGCCCGAGGGCGTGGAATGCACGGCGCGGCGAGGGCTCTATCCTCGCGTGGTGGACCTGCTTGATGTCCCCAAGCTCGAACGCTTGCAGCCGGTCGGGCGTCTCGATGTCGAGACCACGGGACTTCTGCTGATCACCGATGACGGTCAGTGGTCGCACCGTATCACCTCACCGCGGCGGCGTTGCTCGAAAGCCTATCTGGCCCACCTGGCTCGCCCCCTGGAAGGCGATGCGGCACTGCGCGCGACGCAAGCCTTTGCCGAAGGAATCGAGCTCGAGGGCGAGGACGAGCCGACCCGCCCGGCCGAGCTGACATGCCTGGACGATCATCATGTCAGGTTGGTCATCGATGAGGGACGCTACCACCAAGTACGGCGGATGTTTGCCGCCATCGGCAACCATGTCGAGACGCTGCATCGAGAGTCGGTGGGCGCCCTGGTGCTCGACGATACCCTGGAGCCAGGGGAGTGGCGTGAGCTGACCCCCGAGGAAGTCGCGTTGTTCTGAGGGTAACTGACATCAGGCATAGACGTGGGTCCGTGCCCGACCTGCATGCTTGGCGGTATAGAGCGCCTTGTCGGCGAGCCCTACCAACGCCAGAGGGTCGGTCGCATGCAAGGGATAGGACGCGATGCCGCAGGATATGGTAACGGGGCCCAGCGGCATCTCCTGGTGATGCTGGATAGTGCAGGCCAGTGTCTCGAGCAGGGCCTCGGTGCGTGCCTTGACATCATAGGCTTCGGTGCCATGCATCAGTACGGCAAACTCTTCACCGCCCAGCCGGCAGATCACATCGGCTTCCCGAAAGTACTGGGTCAGACGCTGGGCGATGGTTGCCAGGACACTGTCGCCAGCTTCGTGGCCGTAACGGTCGTTGATCCGCTTGAAGTGATCAATGTCGATCATCACCAGGGTCAATGAATACCCCTGTCGGCGAGCCTGAGCGGCGGACTGCTCCAGTAACTCGTTGAAATAGCGACGATTGTGCAGTCCGGTGAGCGGGTCGGTGTAGGAGAAGTTTTCGAGCCGTTTCACCAGGGTCTGCAGTTCGCCGGTGCGCTGGGCGACTTCCTGTTCCAGGCGCAGGTTGAGGCGTTTGAGCTCCTTGTGGGTGCGGCTGTACTCGCGTAGCGAGATCGCCACGAGGGCAAGGGCGAAGATCAGGGCGCCACTACTGACCGGTACACGCGTCCAGGGCAGCAGGCCATGAGCGACGGCCATGTCGGCGAGCAGGAGCAGGTCGAAAAGCGCAAAGCTGCCCAGGATGGCTTGCTGCTCTCCATTGAGTCGTGGTAAGCGTGGGGCGATGACGGCCATCAGCAGGCAGAGGCTTGTGACAAGCAGAAGGTCGAAGACTGGAAAAGTGGTGGAGAGGTTGACCCACCCCGCCAGTGCCACGCTGAGCGCCGCGATCAGATAGAGGAGGTGGGCCTGCCAGATGCGACGAATCAGCCGCATGCGGGTGTCGGTGTACCAGTGTTCCAGTAATAGGCCGATGGCGATCGGCAGCGTGTAGTAACCGCCGGCGGCAAGATAGTCCCATAGCAGGGGGATATTGAGCAGCAATTGGCTGACCTGGGTGTCGGCCAGGATCATGAGGCCCGAGGCGAACGAGAACAGGGCGATAGGGGGAAAGTTATAGCGCGTACCGGACTGGATCAGCGCAAGGACAGCGGCCAGAAAGGCAAGCAACAGGCAGACAATGCTGATGATCAGGTCGACGGCCGAATATCGAAACAGGTAACCGAGCAATTCGGCGTGCTCCATGAGTTTTACTTCACCCCACAGGCCGATATCGGTGTAATTCGAATAAATGCGGAAGTAGAGGCGCTTACCGGCGAAATCCTGGGGCAGTTCGATCATGTGCCATGGCCAGCCGGCGAAATGTCCTTCGCCACGGGCATTGAAATTGCCGTAGCGATAGATTCGCTGTCCTTCCAGATAGGCCTCGACGATCAGGTCGACACTGTAGATATAGAGCACGGGGTCCCGCCACTCTCCATCCATCGGCAGGGTGGTGCGGAACCAGGCATGGTGGCGTCCGTTGCGATCGGGGGGATTGGAAGGGAAGTCGATGGATCGCCAGTTGGCATCGGCAGGCTCGCCGCTGGCCCAGACCAGCGTGCCATCGTCGGCGATAGGAGAGTCCCCCCAGAGGTATTCCCAGCCGTCCGTCAGCGAGATCGTCGATACTTGAGCCGGAGCGGCGATAGGGCCGAGCAGGATCAGTAGTAGCATGCCTTGCCATGACAACAAGATGAATCGGCGCATATGGCGCTCTTCGGCCCTTGGTTCCCTACGAGCCAGTATAGGCCAGCCCATATATGCGGCCAGGCATCGCCGATTTAACGTTTCACGATTCAAGAGCCAGTAATGTTTATACCGTTATCTTGCAGATTGAAGATATGGAACTTGGTGGCAGGATTTGTTAGCATTCTAATTTATTACATTCGCTGATGTATGTATATATCCGGCCGGAGTTCATGCATGTCATTTCTTCCTGTTTCCGCTCGCCCTGGCGCATTTGCCTGGCTTCCGATCCTGCTTCTGGTGGCGGGAGGCCCTGCCAACGCCGATGGGCTCTTCACACTCAAGAGCGAGAACGATATCTACTCCGGTGGCTCGGATGGGCATTACACCAATGGACTGGAGGCCACCTGGGCGTTCCAGACATCACCGGAACATTGGCTGAACGATCTGGCCGATCGTTTGCCTGGGTGGTCCAGGAACAGTCTTGACGGTGGCGCCTACCGACTCTCGCATCAGCTTTATACGCCTATCGATATCGGTGAGAAGTCCCTGGATGTATCGGACCGGCCCTATGCGGGACTATTCACGGCAGGTGTGTCGCTCTTCGACAGTGAGTCCCATGATGACTGGCGGCGACTGCGTAGCCTGAACTTCGATGCGGGAATCGTCGGTCCGGCCGCCGGTGGCGAGACCATCCAGCGCGAGTTGCACCATGTGCTCGACTCCGAAAAACCCGAAGGCTGGCAGTATCAGTTGCACAATGAGCCGGTCGTCAACATGTCCTACAAGACGTCATGGATCGCTCGTAGCGCGTTGAACGGCCTGGAAGTGGAGTATGGACCGAGTCTGGGATTCGCTTTGGGAAATCTCTATACCTATGGCGCGACCGGCGGCGGGGTGCGCATTGGCGAGAACCTGAGTCGCAGCTTCGGTATTCCATCGATCGCGCCGGCCCAGGGAGGGCGGTCATTCTTTCTCCCCGACCAAGGCTTCGGCTGGTATGCCTTTGCGGCCCTGGAGGGGCGCTACATGGCTCACAACCTGCTGCTGGATGGCAATACCTTCGAGGACAGTCATTCCGTCGATCGCGAGGAGTGGGTCGGCGATGCCCTGGTCGGCGTGGCCTTCAACTGGGATCGCTGGCAGCTTTCCGTCACCCATGCCTGGCGGACCAAGGAATTTCACGCCCAGCCCGAGTCCGATAGTTTTGGGTCGTTGTCGCTGGCCTTCTGGTATTAGGAGCGTTCCCGCAGGCCCGCGGCCTCGACCAAGGCCTTGGTATAGGCGCTGGTCGGCCGTTCCAGCACATCGAGACAGTCGCCACTTTCCACCACTTCACCATCCTTGAGTACCAGGATTCGATGCGCCATGGCGCGGACGACCGCCAGGTCGTGGCTGATGAACAAGTAGCTGATGCCACGCCGGCGTTGCAGTTCGCGTAGCAGGTTGACGAGCTGCGCCTGGACGCTGCGGTCCAGCGCCGAGGTCGGTTCGTCCAGTACGACCAGTTCGGGCGCCATGATGATGGCGCGTGCGACAGCGATACGCTGGCGCTGGCCGCCGGAAAACTCGTGCGGGTAGCGGGAGGCGCAGCCTTCGGGCAGGCCGACTTCCTTGAGAGTGTCGTTGATGCGCCTCTCCACCTCGTCGGCCCCGAGTTCGGGATAGTGGAAGCGTAGGCCTTCGCTGATGATGTCCGACACTGGCATGCGTGGCGAGAGCGAGCCGAAAGGATCCTGGAAGACGACCTGGAAGCGTCGCCGCTGGCGTCGCAGGGCGCCGCCATGCAGTTGGTCCAGCCGAGTGCCGTCAAACTCGAGGCTGCCACGACTCGGCACCAGGCGCAGCAATGCCTGGGCGAGCGTGCTCTTGCCGGACCCCGATTCACCGACGATGCCGAGGGTCTCGCCGGGCGCCACATGCAGGTCCAGCGGCTTGACCGCCTCGAAGGCGGGGGGACGGCGTTGGAAAAGGCGCTTGGGGCGCTGGAAGCTGACCCCGATCCCGTGCGCCTCGATCAGGGCTGGCCGGGTGGTGACAGGCGCGGGGCGGCCGCTCGGTTCGGCGTCCAGCAATGTACGTGTGTAGGGGCTTTGGGGTGCGTTGAAGACGTCGCTGACCGTGCCGGTTTCCTGGACGCGTCCCTGGTGCATGACGCACACGCGATCGGCATGGTGGCGAACCAGGTTGAGGTCATGGGTGATGAACAGCATGCCCATCTCCCGCTCATCGCGCAGTTCGGCTAGCAGGGCGAGAATCTCGCGCTGTACCGTGACATCCAGCGCCGTGGTGGGCTCGTCGGCGACCAGCAGTCGAGGGTTGTTGGCAATGGCCATGGCGATCATTACTCGCTGGCGCTGGCCTCCGGAAAGTTGGTGGGGCCAGGCGTCAAGCAGTTCCGTGGCGCGCGGCAGGCGCACGCGTTCCAGCAGTTCATGGCTGCGTCGTCTGGCGGCTTGTCCGGTGAGCCCCTGATGCAGGCGCAGCACTTCACCGAGCTGCTTTCCGACGTTATGCAGCGGATTGAGCGAGGTCATGGGTTCCTGGAAGATGAAACCGACTTGACCGCCGCGTATTCGGCGCCAGTCACGCTGTGACAGGCCAGACAGATCGAGTCCGTCGAGCCGGCGTCCGCCGGTGAGCGAGGCATTGGCGGGCAGCAGTCCCAGCGTGCCGAGTGCCGAGACGGACTTCCCCGAGCCGGATTCGCCGACCAGAGCGAGTGTCTCGCCGCGGTGCACCTCCAGGGACAGCGCATCGACCACCGGCGTGCCATCGAAGGCGATGGTCAGCGCGTCGAGTTGGAGCAGGGGCTGATCATCAGGCATGGTGCGGAATCCTCGGGGCGGTGCCGGTGGCGGCATGCTGGATGTGGCGCGGGTCGAAGGCGTCCCGTAGCCCCTCGCCGATGAACACCAGCAGCGAGAGCATGATCGACAGGGTCATGAAGGCCGTGATACCGAGCCAGGGGGCCTGGAGATTGTTCTTGCCCTGGGCGACGAGTTCACCCAGTGAAGGCGAGCCCGGCGGCAGGCCGAAGCCGAGGAAATCCAGAGCGGTCAGGGTGGTGATTCCGCCGGTGAACAGGAAGGGAATGAAGGTCAGGGTGGCGACCATGGCATTGGGTAGTACATGGCGCCACATGATCAGCCGTGAGGGCAGTCCCATGGCGCGGGCGGCGCGCACATACTCGAGATTGCGAGCGCGCAGGAACTCGGCGCGCACCACGTCGACCAACCCCAGCCAGGAGAACAGCAGCATGATGCCGAGCAGCCACCACAAGTTGGGCTCGACCATGCTGGCCAGGATGATCAACAAAAACAGCACCGGCAGGCCTGACCATATCTCGGTCAGGCGTTGTCCGACCAGGTCGATCTTGCCACCGAAATACCCCTGAACGCCGCCGATCAGCACACCGAGCGCCATGGAGCCGGCGGTGAGCACTAGCGCGAAGATCACCGACAGGCGGAAACCGTAGATCACCCGCGCCAGGACGTCTCGGCCCTGATCGTCGGTGCCCAGCCAGTGCTCGCCGTCCGGTGGCGACGGCGCGGGGTGACGCAGCGTCATGTCCAGGGTGTCGTAGGCATAGGGAATCGGCGCCCAGAGCATCCAGCCGTCGGCCTCGATGGCGTCCCGGGTGAAGGGATCGCGATAGTCCGCCGGCGTGGGCAGGAAACCGCCGAATTCGGTATCGGGGTAATCGATCAGCACCGGCACATACCAGTCGCCTTGATACTGCATCAGCAGGGGCTTGTCGTTGGCCGCCAGCTCGGCGCCGAGGCTGATCACAAACAGCGCCAGGAATAGCCAGAGCGAGAACCTGGCACGGCGATTCTGCCGAAAGACCTCGAGCCGGCGGCGAGTGATGGGAGACAAGCGAGACTTGGCGGCATGTGTCATGATCAGGACTCCCGGGTCTCGAAATCGATGCGGGGATCGACCCAGACATAGGTCAGATCCGATATCAGTTTCAGGATCAAACCGATCAGGGTGTAGAGATAGAGCGTGCCGAAGATCACCGGATAGTCGCGCTGCATGACGGCTTCGAAGCCGAGCAGGCCCAGGCCGTTCAGGGAGAAGATGACCTCGATCAGCAACGCGCCGGTGAAGAAGATGCCAATCAATGCCGAAGGCAGGCCGGCGATGATGATCAGCATGGCATTGCGGAAGACATGGCCATAGAGCACACGGCGGTCACTGGCGCCCTTGGCGCGGGCGGTGAGCACGTATTGCTTGTGGATCTCGTCGAGAAAGCTGTTCTTGGTCAGCATGGTCAGGGTGGCGAAGCTGCCGATGGCCGAGGCGGCGACCGGTAGGCTGATATGCCAGAAATAGTCCTTCACCTTGCCCCAGGTCGAGAGTTCGGGGAAATCCGGCGAGGTCAGGCCGCGTAGCGGGAAGACATCCCAGTAGCTGCCGCCGGCGAACAGCACGATCAGCAGAATGGCGAACAGGAAGCCGGGAATGGCGTAGCCGACGATGACCAGTCCCGAGGTCCAGATATCGAAGCGCGAGCCATGCACCAGGGCCTTGCGAATGCCCAGCGGTATCGAGATCAGATAGACCAGCAGCGTGGTCCACAGACCCAGCGAGATCGAGACTGGCAGGCGTTCGAGGATCAGGGTCGTGACGGCCTTGCCGCGGAAGAAGCTCTCGCCGAGGTCGAAGGTGGCGTAGTCGACGAGCATGTCGAGAAAGCGCTCCGGTGCCGGCTTGTCGAAACCGAATTGGGTCTCCAGGCGTTCGATGAATTGCGGCGGTATGCCGCGACTGCCGCGGGAGTCATCGCCCGAGGCGATTTCGCCGCCATCGCCTTCGAGGCGGGTACTGGATTGCGAGGACAGCCCCTCGAAGCGCGCCAGCATCTGATCGATGGGACCGCCCGGGGCGGCCTGGACGATGATGAAGTTGAGCAGCAGGATCCCCAGCAGTGTGGGAATCATCAGCAACAGGCGGCGCAGGGTATAGGCGGCCACGGCGGCTCCTCAAGGGCGTGATGGACGAATCTGGCTGACAGTCTAACCGCCGTTCTGACGGGCTTCGACTTCGCCGGCACGCTGCGGGTCGATCCACCAGGCATCCAGGTCCAGGCCGTACTCCGGGAAGGGTTCCTTCCAGCCGAGCTTGTCCCAGAACGCCACTCGAGTCGCCGGCAGGTGCCACTGGGGAATCACGTAGAAGCCCCAGCGAAGGACGCGATCCAGTGCCCGGGCGGCGGTATCGAGCTCGGCACGCGTATCGGCGGCGATCAGCCGTTCCACCAGGTCGTCGACGACCGGGCTCTCGAGTCCGATGAGGTTACGGCTCTGCGGGGCGTTGGCGTACTTGCTGCCCCAGAAGTCGCGTTGTTCGTTGCCGGGGTTCGCCGATTGCGGAAAGCTGCCGACGATGATGTCGAAGTCGAAGTTGCCTCGGCGGTTGAGGTACTGGCTGACATCGACGACGCGGATCTTGCCTTGGATACCCAGCCGTTTCAGGTTGCGCAGCAAGGGTTGCACGATGCGCTCGAAGCGAGTGTCGTGCAGAAGTACCTCGAGTCGCAGGGGCTCGCCGTTCGGCGTGATCAACTGGCCGTCTCGATAGGTGTAGCCGGCCTCGGTCAGCAGCTCATGGGCGCGCTGAAGGCGGGCACGAGGCGCTTCGGGCATGCCGATGGGCAGGGGCGAATCGAAGACGCGCTCGGGCAGGGCATCGCGATGGGGCTCGAGCAGTGCCAGCTCCGCGTCACTGGGCAGCCCCTCTGCGGCCATTTCGGAGTTGGCGAAGTAACTGTGAGTGCGCTGATAGGCGCCATAGAAGAGGTTCTTGTTGAGCCAGTCGAAGTCGAAGGCGAGGTTCAGGGCCTCGCGAAGGCGCACGTCCTGGAACTTGTCTCGCCGGAGGTTGATGACGTAGGCCTGCATGCCTGCGGGCTGGCCGTCGGGGATTTCCAGGCGCTTGATGAAGCCGGCATCGACGGCGGGGAAGTCATAGCCGGTCGCCCAGTTGCGGGCCGAGGAGCCGATTCGCAGGTCGAGGTTGCCGGCCTTGAAGGCTTCCATGGCCACGGAAGCGTCGCGGTAATAGTCGAAGACGAGCCGACCGATATTGTGGCGGCCGCGATTGACGGGGAGGTCCTGGCCCCAGTAGTCGTCGACTCGCTCATAGACGATGCGGTGGCCGGGGTCGACTTCAGCGATTCGATAAGGCCCCGAGCCGAGCAGGGCATCCTGGGTGGGCTGGGTGAAGTCGCGCTCCTGCCAATAGTGGGCGGGCAGTACCGGCAGCTGGCCGAGAATCAGCGGCAGCTCGCGGGACTCGCTGTCGGCCAGGTCGAAATGCACGGTGTCCTCGTCTACGGCGTGGACATCGGTCACGCCGGCGTAGTAGGCGCCATAGAAGGGTTGGCCGTGCTCGGTGAGTGTCTCGAAGCTGAAGATGACGTCTTCGGCGGTGACTGGCGTGCCGTCGTGGAAACGCGCCTGGGGGTTGAGGTCGAACTCCACCCAGTGCCTTTGCGGATCGAGACGGATACCGGAAGCCAGGAGGCCGTACATGGTGAACGGCTCGTTCGGATTGCTGACCAGCAGGGTGTCGTAGATATTGCTGAGCCCGGCGGCCGGCGTGCCCTGGATAATATAGGGGTTGGTCGAGTCGAAGTTGCTGCCGGTGGCGGCGCGGGACAGGGTTCCGCCGACAGGGGCATTCGGGTCGGTATGGGGAAAGTGGCTGAAATCCTCACCCAGCGCCGGCTCGTCGTAGAGGGCGAGCGCGTGCCGAGTGGGGACTTCGCCAGGATCGGCGGCCAGCACGGGGAAACTGGCCAGGGTCGCCAGTAGCAGGAGCAATCGCAACATCGGTGAAGTTCCATTCCCAGCGTCAAGAGCGCGCTCGACGTGGCGCGCTTCAGTGTTAACTACCGGAAAGTGTCAGTTGCTGCCCCGGTTGTAAAGCGTCGGGGCGGTCCAGGCCGTTCCAGCGAGCGAGATCCGTGGCCGCCACAGCATGCCTGGAGGCGATGGAAGACAAGGTGTCACCGCGCTGGACTACATGAATGTCGGTGGTGCCATTGGCATCGTTCATTGGTGAAGTCCCGAGGGCGGCCACGAGGCGCTGGGCGTGTCCCATCGGCACCAGCAGATCGTCGACCTGGCCAGGATGCGCGACTTTGGCGCGAAGTCCCGGGTTGAGCTCGGCCAGGCGCTGTTCGGATACGCCGGCCAGCCGCGCGGCCTCGCTCAAGGTCACCCGGCGGCTCACCGGCACCTGGGCGAAGGCCGGTCCTCCCTCGATATCGGGAAGCTTGACCCCATAGCTCTCGGGTTCGGCGATGATCGCAGCGATAGCCAGCAACTTGGGGACGTAGTCCATGGTTTCCGATGGTAGGTTCAGGTCCCAGTATTCACCGACCTTGCCCTGTGACTGGGCGACGCGGAGGGCCTGGTTGACCGTGCCGGCACCAGCGTTGTAGGCGGCCAGGGACAGTTCGATATCCCCTTCGTACCACTGGTCGGCCTGCATCTCGATGTAGTCCAGGGCGGCGTCTGTTGAGCGCACGACGTCGAGGCGACCATCCCAGGCGTTGCTGCGCCTGAGGCCAAGAGCCTCTGCGGTGCGCGGCATGATCTGCCACAGGCCGGCAGCACCGAAGTGACTGCGGGCTTCGGGGTCGAAGGAGCTTTCGACAAAGGGGATCAGGGCGATCTCGCCAGGGAGTCCGCGAGCTTCGACCTGCTGGATGATCCAGGTCAACCAGGGGCGGGCACGTTCGGTGATCTCGGCGATATTGCCCGGGTTCGAGCGATACTCGTCGATCCAGTGCTGGACCCTGGCGTGGCCGGCATCGGCACGCCATTGGTCATTCCATTCGAAGCTGGCACGCAGGCGCTTCCAGGCATCCTTGGGCTGGAGATCGAGAGCTCCCCAGAAGGTGGCCAGCGATCGCGAGTGGGTGCGGGTCAGGGCGGCATCATTCTGCGAAGCGCCGCCGAGCGAGGTGCGCTCGGCAGGCAAGGTGGCGGCTTGGCTGTCCAGGCTGTAGGGAGCGGTGGTCAGCAGGGCGCCGAGCAGGCTCAGAGAACTGGCGAATCCGAACAGGCGTCGTCGCATCGTGTGGTAGGTCATGCAAGGGTCTCCGGGGCGCCGGGGCTCGGCACGCGTGGTGTTGAGCCGGTCGTCCAGCGGTCTTTTTCAACAGGGGTACTCAGAAGGAATCTTTCCAGGCGCGCAAGGTGGTGAAGGTCGCCAGTTCAGTATCAGTGTCGCCATGCGCTGCTGCGGCCTGGCGGACTCCGTCCTCGCCGCAGCGCAGGAAGGGGTTGATGCGACGCTCCCGGCCCAGAGTGCTGGGCAGCGTGGGACGCTCGAGCTCTCTGGCGCGCAGGCATTCATTTTCAGCTTCGATCACGCTCTTGTTGCCCGGGTCGGCGGCCTTGGCGAATCGCAGGTTGGCCAGCGTGTACTCATGGGCGGCGAATACCAGGGCTTCTTCGGGCAAGCTCTCGAGGCGCGAAAGGGACTGATGCATTTGCTCCGGCGAGCCTTCGAACAGGCGCCCGCAGCCGGCGCTGAACAGCACATCCCCGCTGAACAGCAGAGGCGGTATACCAGCGGTGAAGAAGGCGATATGGTCGAGGGTGTGGCCGGGCAGTTCCAGGACCTCGAACAGGCGTCCCATGACCCGGATTTCGTCACCATCGCCGACGCGTTCATCGATGCCGGTGATCGCCGGGTTGTGAGGGCCGATGACCCGGGGAGAGTAACGCTGGATCAGCTCCGCCAGTCCGCCGGTATGGTCGGGATGGTGGTGGGTGATCAGGATCGTGCCAAGCGTGAGTCCCTCGCGTTCCAACCACTCGATTACCGGAGCCGCATCGCCAGGGTCGACCACGCAGACGCTGTCGCTCGTATCCTGACGCAATAGCCAGATATAGTTGTCGCTGAAGGCTGGAATGGGTGTCACGCTCAACATGAACTCGTTATCCTCGCGCCTTGACCAGGCTCGACGGTGTCGAGAGCGCCTGATCCGAGGCAAATCGCAAAAAGTACAAACTGTGGAGAGAAGAGCGGATCATGTCAAATGAGCAGGAGGCGATGGCACTGGCGCGATTGGCCAATGAAGGGCGCCGCTACTGGGCCAGCGCCTCGGGTCAGGCCGTCTGGCGAGCCGAGCGAGCCTGCATCGGGCCATTGTGCGAGCGCTGGTTTGGTCCTCATGCTCTGGAGCTCGGCTTTGCCCCCGTGCTGACGGACATGTGTCCGGTGCATCACTCTATACGCTGGGCGCCAACGGAGGCGCTCGTCGAGTCGCCATCGACCTTGGTGTGTCCCCCCGATGCCCTGCCATTGCCCGATGGCTGCCTGAACCTGGTGGTCGTGCATCATCTGCTGGAAGTGTTGCCGAACCCTCATCATGTGCTGCAGGAGGCGGCGAGGGTCACGGCGGATGAGGGGCACCTGGTGTTGTTCGGCTGGTCGCCGTTCGGCATCGCGGGGTGGTCCCGGCTGTGGCCCGAGCGGCGCCGCTACTTTCCTGGCAAGGGCCGCTGGCGCAGTCCGGCTCGTTTACGCGACTGGTTGACGTTTGTCGACTTCGAGACGCAACGGGTAGACTACTGCGGCTTTCGACTGCCCGGCGGGCTGGCGCGCAATGCCGTGCTGGAGACCGTCGGGCGGCGGCATAACCTGCCGCTGAGCGACGGCTACATGATCCATGCCCGGCGCCGCTCCCAACTGGCCCAGCCGCGGCGCGGGAAGATGTCCTTTGCACCGTCGCTACCGGGCTCCGCCCTGGGTGGCGCCACGCGAATCGGGCGACAATCGGACAAGAAGGTGACCGAGGGTGAATGAGAGGGTGAATGACGAACCGCCCCAGGTGGCATTGAACGATGTGACGATCTATACCGACGGGGCCTGTCGAGGCAATCCGGGACCGGGTGGCTGGGGAGCCTTGCTGCTCAGCGGTGAGCACGAAAAGGCTCTGAAGGGTGCGGAAGCCAAGACCACCAACAATCGCATGGA
Source organism: Halomonas eurihalina (assembly GCF_008274785.1). Lineage (GTDB taxonomy): Bacteria > Pseudomonadota > Gammaproteobacteria > Pseudomonadales > Halomonadaceae > Halomonas > Halomonas eurihalina. Next base: position 79,573 of record NZ_VTPU01000010.1, on the reverse strand, counting down.
ATTGATGGCTGCCATCATGGCGCTGCGAGCCCTCAAGCGACCGTGCCGGATTGCGCTATGGACCGATTCCGAATACCTGCGCCGGGGTATCACGGAATGGATACACGGCTGGATCAAGCGCGACTGGAAGACCGCCGCGCGCAAGCCGGTCAAGAATGCCGAGTTGTGGCGCGACCTGCACGAACAGACACAGCGTCACCGCATCGAGTGGCATTGGGTCAAGGGGCATAGTGGCCACCCCGGCAATGAACGGGCCGATGCCCTGGCCAATGAGGCGATCGACGAGATGCAGGCCGGCGCCTGAGGCGCCCTTTCCACAACGCCGAGCAGCGAGCACGAGACACGACATGCGTCAGATCATCCTGGATACCGAAACCACCGGCATCGATCCTCGCGAAGGCCATCGCCTGATCGAGATTGGTGCGGTGGAGATGGTCAATCGTCGATTGACCGGTAACACCTATCATCAGTACATCAATCCCGAGCGCGACATCGAGGCCGAGGCCGTGGGAGTTCACGGCATCACCAACGAGAAGGTGGCCGACGAGCCGGTGTTCGCCGAGGTGGCCGATGCCTTCTGGGCCTTCATCAAAGGCGCCGAGTTGGTCATTCACAACGCGCCCTTCGATGTGGGCTTCATCGATCACGAACTCGCCAGGCTCAATAAGGCGCGCGGGGAGCCGGTGCTGGGCCCGGTAGCCGAGCATTGCCGCATTCTGGATACGCTCCAGTTGGCCCGGGACAAGCACCCCGGCCAGCGCAACAACCTGGATGCGCTTTGCAAGCGTTACGAGATCCAGAACGCTCACCGCGTGCTCCACGGCGCCCTGCTAGACGCCGAGATCCTTGCCGATGTCTATCTGGCGATGACCGGGGGGCAGACCGCACTGTCGCTGGATGCTTCCGCCGGCGATGATGCGGTGAAGAGCGACAACGGTGGCGGCCTGAGGATTCGGCGCCTGTCGCTGTCGCCGGGCCAGCTGTGCGTACGCCAGCCGGACGAGGCGGAATGGCAGGCGCATCGCGACAAGCTGGGCGGCATCCGTGAGGCCTCGGGAGAGTGCCGCTGGGACGGCCTGGAAGGGTGGCCCGGAGCGCCGGGAGAGAGTCGCTGATGCTCAGGCGCGAGCTGCCCCATGATGCTTCGGTGGGGCGTCTGATCCGGCTCGCCGAGGGGCGTATCGCGCCTGGCCAGGATGGCGGGCCGTTGCAGCCTTCGAGTCATTGGCACCCGGATGTGCAGCCGCTTTGCTGGTGGAGGGGGGAGCCGGTGGGCCTGTCCCTGGAACAACATGCCGGTGATGATTGGTTGGAAGGCCGCGATTGGCTGGACCGACTGCCCGGCGACTGGTTTTCTCTGGTCTCCACGGCGCTGCAAGTGGGCGCCTGGTTGCGCAATCATCGGTTCTGCGGCCGCTGCGGGGCGCCGTCGTCGCGCCTCGACAGCGAATTCGCCATGCAGTGCGCACAGTGCGGTCAGCGTAATTACCCGCGCATCTCGCCGTGCATTATTACCCTGGTGACCCACGGGGAGTCGATGCTGCTGGCGCGGAGCCCGCGCTTTCCCACCGGCCGGTATTCGACCCTGGCGGGATTCATCGAGCCCGGCGAATCCGCCGAGGAGGCGGTGCGTCGCGAGGTCGAGGAAGAGGTCGGGGTGGCGCTGGGACGGCTACGCTATTTCCAGAGCCAGGCCTGGCCGTTTCCACACTCACTGATGCTGGGGTATTTCGCCGAAGCGGCCAGCCGGCGGATTCGCATCGATGGCGTGGAAATCAGCGACGCCGCCTGGTTCACGCCCGGGCAACTGCCCAAGCTGCCACCGTCGTATTCCATCTCCCGCGCTCTGATCGATACGCATCTCGCCGAGGTGGGCGTCCGGGATTGAGACACCGACGCCCCCTGGTGGGCGAGGGTTCAATCGGTGGGAAACAGGCTGGTCAGCTTGGTGGCCAGCATGACATTGCCGGAGGCCTTCAGCTTGCCGGTCATGAAGGCGGTCATGCCGTTGATCTCCCCGGACATGACGCCTTTCAATGTCTCGGTGCTCAGACTCAGGCTGACCGAAGGGTCCTCATGCTCGCCGACACAGATCTCGAGCTCGCCGTCATGGACCTTGAGGTAGTGATCCTCGGCGTCGCTGAAGTGAAACTGGAAGATGTCGTTCATGCCCTGGGCGGCTTGGGGATCGAAACGCGCTTGAAGTTTGTCGAAGGTGGACATCGTGGGGTCCCTTTGGGTCATGGTGTTGGAAGGTGGTGTCAGCGTATTTAAAACGCTTGTTTTAATCAAGCCGGCTTGAGCCATTATGACAACTGACGTCAGCATGTAGGCGAAATATACAAAGGAGTCACATCGTGAATGAATGGTTGGGTGAACTCGGCATGTTCCTGGCTCAGTTGCTGATACTGGTCGTGATCGTTGCTCTGGTGCTGGCGGTGGTGATGAGGGCCCGCTCCGGCGGCAGCGAGGATCGCAGTCAGATCAAGCTGGAGGAACTCAATGCCCGGCGCCGGCGGCGTTCTCGGCGTCTGCGCATGGCGGCTAGCGAGCCGACGGTACGCAAGCGATTGGCAAAGTCATTTCGCCGCGACGACAAGGCGCGTGGCAAGAAAGGCGATGGCGGCGATGCGTCTCGGCCAACGGTCTGGGTCCTGGATTTTCATGGTGATATCAAGGCCAGTGCCACTGGCAGGCTGGCAGAAGAAATCTCCGCCGTGCTGGATGCTGCAAGCGAAGGTGATGAAGTGGTTGTACGCCTGGAATCACCGGGCGGGCTGGTGCATGCCTATGGCCATGCCGCCGCCGAGATGGACCGACTGCGTCAGGCGGGGTTATCGACCACGGTATGCGTCGACAAGGTGGCGGCCAGCGGGGGGTACTTGATGGCGTGCTGCGCCGATCGGTTGCGTGCCGCGCCCTTCGCCGTACTGGGCTCGATCGGGGTGGTCGCGCAGTTGCCGAACGTCCATCGCCTGCTCAAGCGCCATGACATCGACGTGGATGTTCTCACCGCGGGGCACTACAAGCGGACCCTGACGGTATTTGGCGAAAATACCGAGGAAGGCCGGAAGAAATTCCTGGCCGAGCTGGATACGGTGCATGAACTGTTCAAGCGTTATGTTGCCGAGCGTCGGCCGGAGCTGGATATCGAGGCGGTGGCCACCGGCGAGGCCTGGCATGGTACCGAGGCGTTGCCCCGAGGGCTGATCGATGAAATCGGAACCAGCGAGGCCTACCTCGCCGAGCGCATGAATGATGCCAGGGTCATCGCCCTGAGTATCCAGGCGCGGCGCGGGCTTGCCGAGCGTCTTGGTCTGTCGGTCTCGCATGGCATCGAGCGCAGTGTCGAGCGCGGCGTGGAAGCGCTCGATGCCAGCCTCTGGCAGAAACGCTGAGGGAGTTCGTGCGTTATACGTCCAGTTTGCCGAGCGCTTCGATAATGGTGCTGGCACGCTCTCCATGCAGCGAATAATAGATCGTCTGGGAGGCGCGTCGGGTGGCGACCAGTTCCTCCCGGCGAAGTATCGCGAGATGTTGCGAAAGAGCAGACTGACTGAGGGCGAGTCGCTGGTTGAGCTCGGTCACGGACAGTTCCGCGCCGACCAGCAGGCAGAGGATTCGCAGGCGGTTGTCGTTGGCCATCGCCTTGAGTAGTGCGCTTGCCTGGTCGACTACCGCATCGCCTCCATCCAGCAGGCGCTTCGCCTGGCGCTGAGCGTTGGTCATGATGTGTCCTCTCGAGCTAGCGAGCCCAATGCCGCAGTCTCCCTCGCCGGTCACCGGGTCTTCATGGGTCGTCAGGCAACCCTCCACCGGATGCCATTGTTATCTCGGTTTTCTGATTCAGGCATTTCTCAACTAGTTTCTCTTCACTATAGCCCACCAACTTGAGCGCCCGCGATTCAACGCTGACTTAATGTCTGGCTCGGCGGCTGGATGCTGTCCCCCTGTGTTTTTTGTCGACAATCCTGTCGGAAAGTTTCGTTCTTTTGTCGAATCCTAGCCGATGGTCTGAGGACTTTCGGGGCAATGTTGTTCTAGGGTGTCAACAATCGGTGACATAACGAACTATGAACAACGATAGCCGCGAACGCGCGAACGAAACGAGAGGTGGTGCCGCATGCAGCGTTATCAAGACGAGTTTCGCCGCTCCATTGATGATCCTGAAGCCTTCTGGGCCGAGCAGGCTGCTCGCTTGCCCTGGTTCTCGCCGCCTCAGGCCATCCTGCGATATGACGATCAGGGACATGCCCGCTGGTATGAGGATGGTGAACTCAACCTGTGCCATGCCGCGCTTGACCATCATGTCGAGCAGGGGCGGGGAGAGCAGGCGGCAATCTATTGGGATTCGCCGGTTACCGGCCACAAGCGGACCTTGACCTATCGCCAGTTGCAGGACCGGGTGGCGCGTTTCGCCGGCGCGCTGCGCGGGCAGGGCGTGGAATATGGGGATCGGGTGGTGATCTACATGCCGATGGTGCCCGAGGCGCTGGTCGCCATGCTGGCCTGCGCTCGCCTTGGCGCCGTGCATTCGGTGGTGTTCGGCGGGTTCGCTCCCCATGAGCTGGCGGTCCGCATCGAGGATGCCGAACCGCAGGTCGTCGTGACGGCGTCCTGTGGGATCGAGGTTGATCGAGTCGTGCCCTACAAGCCTATCGTCGATGAGGCGCTGGCGCGTAGCGCGCACAAGCCGACCGCTTGCGTGTTGCTGCAGCGTGAGTTGCATGTCGCCGAGCTTGGTGACGGAGACCACGACTGGGAAATGCTCGAGGCGGTAGCCGAGCCGGCGGCATGCGTGCCGGTCAAGGCGACTGATCCGCTTTATATCCTGTATACCTCGGGAACCACCGGCAGGCCCAAGGGCGTTGTCCGCGATACCGGGGGATACGGCGTGGCGCTGCACTATTCGATGGAGCGGGTCTACAACATGGCGCCGGGCGAGGTGTTCTTCTCGGCCTCGGATGTCGGCTGGGTGGTCGGTCACTCCTATATTGTCTATGCGCCCTTGCTGCGTGGCTGTACTACGGTGGTGTACGAGGGCAAGCCGGTGCGAACACCGGATGCGGGCGCCTTCTGGCGGTTGATCGCCGAATATCGGGTAAAGAGTTTCTTCACCGCGCCGACCGCCTTTCGGGCCATCAAGAAGGAGGACCCGGAGGGCAAGTGGCTTGCCCACCATGACCTGTCGTGTCTCGAGTCGCTGTTCCTGGCCGGGGAGCGTCTGGATCCACCGACCTTCTATTGGCTCCAGGAAAGGCTCGATGTGCCGGTGATCGATCACTGGTGGCAGACCGAGACGGGTTGGCCCGTGGCCGCGAACCTCCTGGGGCTGGAGCCGATGCCGGTCAAGGCGGGATCGGCGACGGTGCCCGTGCCGGGCTTTGATGTTCAGGTACTGGACCACGAAGGACGCCGCACCATGGCGCAGGAGCAGGGGGCCGTGGTGATCAAGGAGCCCATGCCGCCTGGCTGCCTGAGCGGTATCTGGCGGGATGCCGGGCGCTTCCGCTCGGCCTACATGGCGGCTTTTCCGGGTTACTATCTGACTGGCGACGGGGGCTATGTCGATGAAGACGGCTATGTGTTCATCATGGGCCGGACCGATGATGTGATCAATGTGGCGGGACACCGTCTGTCCACGGGCGAGATGGAAGAGGTGGTCGGTGGGCACTCCGCCGTGGCCGAATGTGCGGTCATCGGCATTCAGGACGCGCTCAAGGGGCAGGTGCCGGTAGGGCTGGTCATTCTCAAGGATGGGGTTACCGCGGATGAGACGTCGCTCGAGGCCGAGCTGATCGAGCGGGTGCGCGAGTGGATCGGACCGGTTGCCTGTTTTCGGCAGGTGCTGGTGGTCGACCGGCTACCGAAGACGCGATCCGGCAAGATCCTGCGCAAGCTGTTGCGCAACATCGCTGATGGCCAGGCCTACGGGGTGCCCTCGACTATCGACGATCCGGCGGGCCTCGATTCGGTGCTGGATGCGATGCGACAACACGATGTTGGCGACTCGGCACGGGCCCGCATGGAGTAACCCGGGCATGGCAGGCTTCTGGGCATTTGGCTGGCTGCCGGTGGGTGCGTATAATGCGCGCGTTCACGCCGTCGCTCTCGGCTTACCCATCACCATGAGGGTTCCCTCACCCCTCCCGCCAAAAAGGCTGCCTTGATGTTCGTCTTATCCGCCGCCCAGACCCGTCGTTGCCTGGCTCTGCTGGTCGTCTTCCATATTCTGGTCATTGCGGCCAGTAACTATCTCGTCCAGTTGCCGTTCAGCCTGTTCGGCCTGCATACCACCTGGGGCGCCTTCAGCTTTCCCTTCATCTTCCTTGCCACTGACCTGACGGTGCGCCTGTTCGGCAAGGAGCCGGCCCGTGCCATCATCTTTCGGGTGATGTTTCCGGCCCTGCTGGTGTCCTATGGGATATCGGTGGTGTTTCCCCGCGGCGGTTTCGCCGGCTTCGAGGCACTGGCGCATTGGGATCTGTTCGTGGCGCGCATTGCGCTTGCCAGCTTCATGGCCTATGTCGTCGGGCAGTTGCTGGATGTCACGGTATTCGACCGTCTGCGCCGCTTGAGCACTTGGTGGGTGGCACCGGCGATGTCCACGTTGTTCGGCAACCTGGCGGATACCTTCGCGTTCTTCTCGATTGCCTTCCATCGCAGCCCGGATCCGTTCATGGCGGCCAACTGGCCCGAGATCGCCTGGGTGGATTATGCCATTAAACTTGGCATCAGCCTGGCGCTCTTCCTGCCGCTGTACGGTGTGCTGCTCGGCTGGTTGACGCGTCGCCTGGTGGCCATGACTGGTGGTGAGGATCTGACGCCCGAGCAGGCCCGCGCCCGTTCTTGAATTCGCCCCTTTTTCGCTTTCGACCGCACAAGGAGAGACCACGATGCCCGTCGCGCTCAACCATATCGATACCGGTGGCGAGGGGGTGCCGCTGGTGGTGGTCCATGGCCTGCTGGGCAGTGCCGACAATTGGCGTTCGCATATCAAGAAGTGGCGTGAATCTCGGCGAGTGATTGCCGTCGATCTGCGCAATCATGGTCGCTCTCCCCATGTCGAGGGCATGGGTTACGAGGCGATGGCCCAGGATCTGATGGCACTGCTGGACCGGCTCGATGTGGAAAAGGCCCATCTGCTGGGCCATTCGATGGGCGGCAAGGTAGTGATCAGCGTGGCACGACTCGCGCCGTCGCGCGTGGCTTCTCTGATCGTTGCCGATATCGCGCCACAGGCCTATGGCCATGATCACGACACTATCTTCGCCGGGCTGCGACATCTCGAGAGCGGGGCGCCGACGACCCGTGGCGAGGCCGATGCCTTGCTCGCCGAGCATGTCGATGAACGCTCCACCCGGCTGTTTCTGGCCACCAATCTGGAGCGTGCCGAGCAGGGCGGGCTTCGGTTGCGGATCGGTCTCGACCAGATCGAGGACGATTATGACGCCATCATGGCCGAGCCGGCTGGCGAGGGCGCCTTCGAGGGGCCGACACTGGTGGTGCGTGGCTCGCGTTCCCGGTATGTCACCGACGAGATGCTGCCCGGGCTACGTCGTGTCCTGCCTGATGCCGAGCTGGTGACCCTGGAGGCCGGACATTGGTTGCATGCCGAGCAACCCGAGGCATTCCAGGCGGCGGTCAATCACTTCCTTGATGGGGTGAAGTGACTCAAGGCGTGTTGATGTCCACGGCGAGCCGTGAGACAGGATGGCGGTTTTCCACCAGGCCGGCCTCGAAGAGGAAGTGCTCGACATTCTGATAGCGCCCATGGCTCAAGGCGCTAGGGGTCTGGGTCAGGCGAGCCCGTATTTCCGGCCAGGCGTCGCGGTTGACGGGAGTATCCAGAGTCGGTTCGGTAGCGGCGAGCAGCCGCCAGCTTTCGTCGGGATGCTCGAGAATCCAGGCCGTGGCTTCCTCGAGCGCCGATACGAAGCGCTGAATGGCTGAGCGCTGCCGTTTCAGCTCGTTGCGGTTGGCCACCAGGATCAGACCGTCGTGCCGCGGCATGCCGTAATCCTCCACCGCGAAGCTGCGTGTGGCCAGGCCATCGTTGGCCAGGGCGCGGGGCAGCAGGTGGCGCATGCCGCCAATGATGGCGTCCACGCGTCCCTCGTGCATGGCTTGTTCCATCCGGTAGTGAACGTTCGGGGTGTCGAGACTGTCCATGGAAACGTCGTGATCGGCGAGCATGGCGGGCAGCAGGATCTGTTCTGCGTCCTGGTCGGCGTGGCCGATGCGGGCCCCCTCCAGTTGCGCGGGTGACTCGATGCCGGTATCGCGCCTCACGACCAGAGCGGTCAGCGGGACTCCCACCAGCGTGGCGACTCGCACCAGCGGTATCCCACGATCGACTTGCAGATGGAGCAGGGGTTGGCGGGTCAGGGCCAGGTCGACCCGAGAGTCGGCCAGCAGCTTGGTCGGCACTTCGGGATCGGCGGGGGTCGAGAGGCGAATGTCGAGCCTGCGATGTTTGAACATGTCGAGGGCCTTGGCCACGTAAAGCGCCGCGTGCTGTGGACTGGGGTACCAGTCCAGCGAGACCTCCAGCTGATCGACCGGCGGCGGTGCGATGGGCTCCGCCGGCCCCATGGCAATGGCGGGCGCGATGGGGCGTGACGGCGTATCCACCGCAGGACCACTGGGCAGGCCGCGGTAGCGCGCCAGCGGGTCGATCGACGCCGCTGGCGTGATATCGGGTACCATGACCTCAGGTACCATGACCTCAGTGTTCAACGGTGGATAACGCGGCTTGGTAACATCGCTTTCCTCCATCCCCATGGCCAGCGGAGGGACGAGCAGGCAGCCGACAAGCAGCAGAGAACCTAGCGCCAGTAGCGACCGGCGAAGTGACGACATGGCAGTGACTCCAGCGATGATATCCGGCTCGGCCTTGTCGCGCTGATCGGTAGCTCGACAAGGCGGCCGGGGAATGGCAGCACTGCGTGCTCAGTTCCCCGGTGCGAGCGATCGACGCTAGTCTATCGGCGCCGGTCGGTGCCTGGCCAGCATCGGTTGGGTCGGCATCGCGACATGCTAATGGTCATGAGATAATCAATTTTCTTTTTCTAGGGTAAGGCGCATGGATTCGATCAATACCCTTTTTCTACTCAGCGGTTTTCTCATCGCCTTGAGTATTCTCGCCAGCCGACTATCGACATTGGTGGGGGTGCCATTGCTGCTGATCTTTCTCGGCCTTGGCATGTTGGCTGGCGAAGAAGGTGTAATGGGGATCCAGTTCGATGACTATGGACTGGCCTTTGTGATCGGCCACCTTGCCTTGGCGATGATCCTGCTGGACGGCGGCCTTCGCACTCGACTGAAGACATTCCGGGTCGGTTTCAAGCCGGCCTTGAGCCTGGCAACCCTGGGGGTCTTGCTGACCAGCGGCCTGGTGGGGGGCATCGCCATGCTGGTCTTCGGCCTGACGCCGATGCAGGGGCTGTTGGTCGGCGCCATCGTCGGTTCAACCGATGCCGCGGCGGTGTTCTCGATGCTGGGCGGGCGCGGCATCAACCTCAATGAGCGGGTTGGCGCGACGCTGGAAATCGAGTCGGGCACCAACGATCCGATGGCCATCTTCCTGACCTTGATGCTGGTGGAAACATTGACCGGCGATATCGGAGGCGTCTGGGAGACCGGGCTGTTCTTCGTTCAGCAGTTCGGCCTGGGCATCGTCATCGGCATCGGGGCCGGTTGGGTCGCTGGACGTCTGTTGAGCTGGCTGGATCTGGAACCCGGTCTCTATTCGCTGTTGGCCCTGGCGCTTGGCTTCTGTGCCTTCGGTGTCACCAGTGCCCTGGGCGGGAGCGGTTTCCTGGCGATCTATCTCACCGGCCTGATGATCGGCAACCGGCCGGGGCGCCACCTCAATTTCATCTTGCCGGTGCACGATGGACTGGCCTGGTTGAGCCAGATCGGCTTGTTCCTGGTGTTGGGCCTGTTGGTAACACCCAGCGAGATGCTCGAATATGCCTTGCCCGCTACCCTGGTGGCCTTGGCGCTGATCTTCGTGGCGCGGCCGCTGGCCGTGCTGTTGGCCATCACGCCGTTCTTTCGTTTCCGTTGGCGAGAAATTGCCTTCATTGCCTGGGTGGGGCTGCGTGGGGCGGTACCGATCGTGCTGGCGATTTTTCCGGTGATCGGTGGCGTCGAGAATGCGTCCTTGTATTTCAATGTCGCTTTCGCGGTCGTGCTGTTGTCACTGCTCATCCAGGGGGGAACCCTGCCGTGGATGGCACGGCGGATGCGAGTGTTGTTGCCGCCCATGGTGACACCCAATCGGCGTGGACCTCTGGGCATCCAGGCCGAAAACGACTTCGAGATGTTCGTCTATGAGGTGGAGAACAGCGATCTCGAGGATGTACCGATTCGGCTGCTGCGCTTTCCTTCCGGTGCCTTGATCGCCTCGCTGTTCCGCGACAGCGTGATGCTGCACCCCAAGGGATCTACCCGCTTGTGTCGGGGCGACGTACTCTGTGTGATCGGGCGTACCGATGACTTGCCGGCGCTCAACAAGCTGTTCAATGGCGATGCCAGGCTCCGACGCGAGAAGGCCTTCTTCGGCACCTTTACCTTCTCCGGCGAGGTACGCATGGGTGATATCGCCGACGCCTACGGCTTGACGCTGAGCCCTGGAGAGCAGGACATGACGCTGGCCGAGTTCGTCTCGCTGCGCGTGGGGGGGCATCCGGTGGTGGGCGACGATGTCGACTGGCACGGTATTCACTGGGTCGTAAGTGAAATGGAGGGAAACCGGGTGACCCAGGTGGGGCTGAGGCTCTACTGAAAAACGCTACTGAAAGAAAAAGAAGAGGCCGGCATTGACCGGCCTCGGCTGGTCTTATTTGACGACCTTGTTGTAGATAAAGAGCACCACCAGTGCGCCGATGATGGCAATCACGAAGCTGCCGATATTGAAACCGCTCACCTGGCCCATGCCCAGCAGGGTGCTGATCCAACCACCCACCACGGCGCCGACGATGCCCAGAATGCAGGTCATGATGATGCCCCCGCCATCCTTGCCAGGCATAAGAAACTTGGCTGCGATACCGGCGATGAGGCCAAAGATAATCCAAGAAATGATGCCCATACGATCCTCCTGATCTGTTGACGTAGGCTTGCCATATAAGGGATTGGCCAGATTAGTCTGGCCGACCGGCGTGGCACTGTCCATGTCGGGATGGCTTGTCTGCGTCAACGAATGTCACATTTCCAGGGCGCCCGGTCTATTGTGTGGTGATAAGGGATGGGAGATGATTGATTGCCACCGTCTGGTGGCATTCCGCTGGATTCCTTTCGAGGCCACATGATACTGCTGATTCTCTTTGCCCTTGCTGCCGTTGGCGTTTCCTTTCTCTGCTCGCTGCTCGAGGCAGCGCTTTTATCCATGACACCGAGCTATGTAGCGCAGCTACGGGACTCTCGCCCAGCGCTGCATCGCCGGCTATCACGCTTGAAACAGAACATCGATCAGCCGTTATCGGCGATTCTGACGCTCAATACCGTGGCGCATACCGTTGGTGCCACTGGGGTGGGAGCCCAGGTCACGGTGGTGTTCGGCGAGGCTTGGCTGGGAGTGGCTTCGGCGGTGATGACGCTGCTCATTCTTGTGCTGTCCGAGATCATCCCGAAGACCATAGGGGCTACCTACTGGCGTCCGCTGACGGGGTTCACCGCACCAATGCTGGAGGGGATGGTCTGGTTGCTCAAGCCCTTCGTCTGGCTCTCCGAGCGCATTACCCGTCGCATCTCCCGGGACGTCGATGACACCGATATGCGTGGTGAAATCAAGGCGTTGGCGCAGATTGGACTCGAGGAGGAGGCGCTGGACGCCGATGAGGCCCGGGTAATTACCAATATTCTCAATCTCCATGAGATCGATGTGCGGAGTGTGATGACGCCGCGTACTGTCTGCATGGCCGTCAAGCCGCAGATGACCGTGGCCGAGTTCAACGAGGCCCTGGGTGACGCTGCCTTTACGCGCTTCCCCGTCATGGATGGTGGTGAGCAGGCCATGGGCTATGTGCATAAGGCGGATACTTATCATGCCGACGCCGAGACTACCCTGAAGTCGCTGATGCACCCGGCCAAATCGGTATCTGCCGAGGAGAGTGTCGAGAGGGTGTTCACGATGATGGTGGCCGACAAGCAGCACCTCTGTGTCGTCTATGATGACCTGGGCACATGGTTGGGACTGATTACCCTGGAAGATGTCATCGAGACGATTCTTGGCCAGGACATCGTCGATGAAACCGATAATGTGGCTAATCTACGTAAGTATGCTAAACAACGCTGGACCAAAAACCTGCGTCGGCAACCTAAGCGCGAGAGTTCGCCGGAAGAGTCTCATTGATGAAGTAGCTGCGGCCCCGAGAAAAGGGGCCGCGCAATTTTTAGCGCCTGGCGATGATCCAGATCGCATGCACGATACCCGGGATATAGCCGAGAATCGTCAACAGGATGTTCACCCAGAAGTGTAGGCCAAAGCCGACCTGAAGAAAGACGCCCACTGGCGGCAGGATGATGGCGAGAATGATGCGGATGATGTCCATTTCTATCCCTCGGTAATGAAACTGTGTAAGTGCGTGAATATGGCCCGGTATCAGGGGTTGTCGCCTGATACCACCATTATTATGCCAGAACCTTGCAGCACAAATGCAGTGATAGGGCCATGATGGCGTCGTATCGGTATTAGCGGTCCAGATAAGCACGATAGAGTGTCGACATTCTCCTGCGATCAAGCCAGTTGCGATGCTGCCGTGTCTCCAGATGGGCTGGTGTCGCCTGGCCGTCGTCATCGAACACGAACTGGCGGCTGGCGCCCATGATGCCGGGTGCCGAGCTGTAGATATACAGGACCAGAAGCTCGAGTACGTCAGGAGCATCCCCGTCTCGGCACAGTGTCGAGCTGTCCTCGATGGGGGCCTGACGCGCGCGGTTCACCAGGTGCTGGATCTCGCCGGCATCGATATAGCCTCCCGATGACAACGGACCTTGCAGGGTGCCGCCCTGTAACGATGCGGGCGTTGTTTCGTCTTCCTCTCGCTCCATTTCCGACACCGTGCAGCACCTGACTCCCTCGTGGCTATGCAAGCGGGCATGGGCCGACTCGATATGGATGTGCTCGGCGCTCATGTTGCTGATCAGGCAGCGCCCCTTCATCGATAGCCCCATGACCTGGTTGATGACCACCTTGGGCCGGCGTTGTCGTATGTATCCCGCCATCAGCATCTGCGCATAGAAAATCCAGACCAACAGCGTCGCGACACTCGTGACAACTTGCAGGAAACTGCTGTGTTGACTGACCCATTCGATCATGCTGCGTGCTCCTTGCCGGTTCACGATGGGGTGTCATGTTGCGGGACAGGGGGGTGGTGAAAAGGTGGTAACTGTGATCATAGTTATCATGAGCACAGGTTTATCTTCAGTTTCACGATAAATCCACTCGCTATTCTTGAAATTCACTCACTATTTTTTAGAGGTGCTATCTGATTGGAGACAATTCTTGAACCACACTGGTGCGTCCATTTAATCCAGATCGGTGCTATGGGCAAGAAAGGAGCGGGAGCTACGCGTCTTCAAACCCCATGAACTGATTGTCTTCGTTGTGGTTGCACTGTTGGCCATTGGCGGCGTGTACGGGCTGGTCACTGGTGGTATCGAGATATAGCACTTCACTAACGCATGTGTACGACTGAGAATGGTAGTCTGCGTGGACGAGAAGGGGGATCGCTTATGGCATTTCATAATCCGGATCCAAGGATGCGGGCGATCGAACAACGCAACGCTCAGTCACGCGCCGCGCTGTTTGCCAAGCTGTTTCGCGGAGTATGGAACGTCCTGCGCAAGGCCGCGACCAGGCTATCGCATATCCGGCTGCGCCGGCGTCCTTGAAGGGAGGCAGCAAGCAAGGCCGCTCATGAGCGGTGAGTCGCTAAAAGCGGCGATTGGAGGTAATCCGTTGATGCCGGTACATGTGTCTGTCGCTGCATCATGATTATCCGGCGGCCAGTGAAACGCCGCCTCATACTCGAGGCGGCGTGCCGGTGTTGGGGGCTTGCTGTTCGGCGACATACCACCGGCCAAGCGAGAAGCGCTGTATTATGAGCCACAGGGTTAGGCCAAGAAGGCGGCTTGTCTCAAACCAACGAGGCTCCGAGAAAGCCGGGGCGATTCAGGGCATAGCAGGAGGGGAACGTCTTCAGCTTCTTTAGGCTCGAAATAATCAGGTGGTCTCGCCGAAGGTCTTGCGCCAGTCGCGGGGGCTGACCTGATGGCGTTGCCTGAAATGTTGCCGAAACGATGTCGCCGTGTGGAAACCAATGTTTTCCGCAATCGCTTCTACCGACAAAGACGTGGTTTCCAATAGCTCGCGTCCACGCCGTAACCGCTCGCTCACTAGCCACTCCACCACCGTCATGCCGGTGGCCTTGTGGAAATGGCGTGTGAAGGTTCGTCGGCTCATGGCGGTACGGGCAGCGAGTTCGTCAATGGTGTGCGATTCCGCCAGGTGTTCGCGTAGGTAGTCGAGCAGACGGTTGATCTGAGCGTTCTGGGTGGAGGTGGCAACCGGCTGCTCAATGAACTGTGCCTGTCCCCCCTCACGATGCGGTGGGACCACCATGACACGGGCTACCTTGTTGGCAACCTGTGCGCCGTGATATTCGCGCACCAGAAATAAGCAGCAATCCAGGCCAGCGGCGGTACCGGCCGATGTCACCAGACGATCCTCCTCCACGTAGAGCGCATTGGTGTCCAACTTGACGCTGGGGAAGCGGTCGCTGAAGTCCTGCTCGGCCAACCAGTGGGTCGACGCCCGTCTGCCGTCCAGCAGTCCGGCGTAAGCCAGGGCATAGGTACCGTAACAGAGTCCCACCACATGGGCGCCCCGTTCATGACAATGGATGAGTGCCTCGGCCAACGCTGGCGGCGGCGCTTCATTCAGGTCATGCCAGCCAGGCACCACCGCGATATCCACTCTATCCAGTAACTCCAGGCCGCCATCGGGTCGTACCGTCATCGCCCGCTCGGTTTCCAGTGGCTTTCCTCCTGGTGCCACGATGGATAGATCGAAGAGAGGGCGATCGGACAAGGCTATACCGAATACCGTATAGGGCACCGAGAAATGAAAGGGGCTGATGCCCGGATGAAGGATCAATCCGACACTGGGCGGGGACAAGGCGCGACTCCTAGGATGCGTTCATCTTGATTATGGCATCGTGGCCCGAAGTTTTCGAATATTGTCATTCAGGCCAATTTTTTACTCTGCCGGCTCCCTCTAGACTGCTTGCCATCATCCCAGCAAGGTAATAAAGGAGCATCCATATGCTGAACAAAACCTTCACCTGTTCCCTGGCCCTGAGCACGGCTCTCATCGCTGGCAGTGCATCCGCGGACTCGACCTCTCAGGAAACAGCGCAGCAGCTACAGCAGATCCGCAATGCCACGGTGAAGATCTCCTATGGGGATACCACCTTCCTGATCGACCCAATGTTGGCCGAGCAGGGTGCTTATCCAGGTTTCGAGGACACCTACCGCAGCGAGTTGCGCAACCCTCTGGTTGAACTGCCAATGCCAGCAGAGGAGGTGATTGATGATGCGGATGCCGTGATTGTCACCCACACCCATCTCGACCACTGGGACGCTGCCGCTCAGGAGCTGCTGCCGAAGGACATCCCCTTGTTTGCCCAGAATGTCGCCGATGCCGAGCTGATTCGCTCCCAGGGCTTTAGTAATGTGCGCATCCTTGACGGTGATGCCGAGTTCGGCGGGGTACAGCTCCACAAGACGGGCGGTCAGCACGGCTCCGATGCCCACTATGCTATCCCCGAACTGGCCCAGGCGCTCGGTGATGTCATGGGGGTGGTCTTCGAGGCGCCGGGACAGAAGACCACCTACGTAGTTGGCGATACGGTCTGGCGTGACGAGGTCGAGCGGGCACTGGAGCGTTACAACCCCGAGGTGATCGTGTTGAATACCGGCGCTGCCGAGGTAACCGGCTTCGAAGATGACCCCATCATCATGGGTAAGGAAGGTACGTTGCGTACCCACCAGGCGGCCCCAGATGCCACCATCATCACGGTGCATATGGATGCCGTGAATCACATGACGCTAAGCCGTAACGAACTGGCCGACTATGTGCAGGAAGAGGGCATCGAGGATCATGTCGTGATCCCCGCTGACGGCGAGGTTATTTCCTTCTGATCCAAAGGGCCGTCACCTCCATGGCGACTCGTTTCTCCCTATTTGGCGTATTCAGCCAGGGCGGAATTCTGAACACCGAGTTGTTCTGGATATGTGTATTCGTGGGTCCGGCCTGGTAGGACTCATAGGGGGTCAATTCCCGGTGAGTGGTTCACCAGGCCGGGCGGTCTGAAGATAGCTATGGTAGCCCGGCCCCTGCAAGTGGCCAGTTGGCGGGGTCTGTTATAGACGTTATAGAAAGCGGGGTTCTGAAGAATAGAAAGCGGGGTTCTGGAGAGCGCTGAAATGAAAAAGGGAACCAGCTAAGTAGCTGATTCCCTTGAAGAAGGTGGCGGAGGGACAGGGATTCGAACCCTGGGAAGACTCGCGCCTTCGCCGGTTTTCAAGACCGGTGCATTCAACCGCTCTGCCATCCCTCCGGCTCACGGCGGTGTATCCTACCAAGATTTTTCGATGAGTCAAGAGCCCTGGCCGATCAAGATGTTACCTATGCAATGAGCGCGTGTGCCGTATACTGCAAGGAAGCGTCTCTTGTATTGTCTATCAGGACGACGAGGCGCCGCTCCTGGAGGGGAGCGGCGGAGCTGCTCGATGGGCGCTTGCGTCGGGAACCTTCACGGGGCATTCTGTGTCGATTGCCTGGATCATTATAAACAGGGAGCTCTGGATCAATGGCTTACCAAGACACTCACGTGACACACCAGCAGTCACGAAGCGTCAGTGCCAACAAGACGCTACGCAACACCTATGGACTGTTGGCGATGACGCTGCTGTTCTCGGCCGTGACGGCTGGCGCTGCTGTGGCGATGGGCGTCCAGCAGATGAACATTCTGGTGTTCTTCATTGGTGCCTATGGGTTGATGTTCCTGGTCCACAAGACCGCGAACTCTGCCTTCGGCCTGCTCGCGACCTTTGCCTTCACCGGCTTCATGGGCTTTACCCTCGGGCCGCTCCTCAGCGCCTACCTGACCCTGCCCAATGGGGCTCAGTTGATCATGACCGCGCTGGGCATGACCGGCCTTACCTTCCTCGGCCTCTCAGCCGTGGCACTGGTGACCCGCAAGGACTTCAGTTTCCTGAGCAACTTCCTGCTGGCCGGGGCCATCGTGCTGGTGCTTGCCATGCTGGCCAGCATCTTCCTGCAGATTCCCGGCCTCTCGCTGATGGTTTCCGCCGGCTTCGTGCTCTTCTCCGCCGCGGCGATTCTCTATCAAACCAGCGAGATCGTGCATCGCGCCGGCGAGACCAACTACATTCTCGCCACCATTACCCTGTATGTTTCCATCTACAACCTGTTCGTCAGCCTGCTCTCCATCCTAGGTATCATGAGTCAGGACTGATCCGACTCGGACGTCCACTGCCATGCTGGCCCCGCTACGGCGGGGCCAGCGCGTTCAGAGAGATGTATCATGCGCTATGCGATCCTGTTGATGGGCGCTCCCTACAGCGATCAGGCCAGCCATTCGGCACTGCGTTTCGCCCGTGCGGTGCTGGCGCGGGGGCATCAGTTGGAAACTGTTTTCTTCTACCATGACGGCGTCTACAACGCTGCCAGGCTTGCCGCTCCCCCTCAGGACGAACCCCATCTGGTGGATGGTTGGATAACCTTGAACGCCGAACACGGCGTTGCCCTGCAGGTCTGTATTGCGGCGGCATTGCGACGTGGGCTGATGGATGAGCGGGAAGCGAGCCGGCATGGCAAATCGGGATACAGTGTGGAAGCTCCCTTCGAATTGACTGGGCTCGGCCAACTCGTCGATTTGGGGCTGAACTGTGACCGTCTGGTGACCTTTGCATCCTAGGAGCACCGTCCAGAGGAATGATGATGCGTGATGAGCAAACGCCCGATGGCGATCTGCTGGTGATCCTTCGCCATGGCCCTCATGGTACGAGCTGGCTGCGGGAAGGTCTCGATGCCGCCCTGGTGGGCGCCGCTTTCGGCCGAGAGGTGGCGCTGCTGTTCATGGGCGAGGGTGTCCTGGCCTTGCTGGAGGGACAGGGACCGGGAGCACTGGGCCAGAAGGGCACGGGGCCGACGCTCGAGATGCTCGAGATGTACGATATCGAGGCGCTGTATGTTGAAGGGCGGGCCATGGAACGTTATGGCCTCGAACAGCAGGATCTGCTGCTGGAGACGCGTTGCCTGGATGCTGCGGCCATCGCGGAACTGGTGGATCGCAATGCCCTGGTACTGACATTCTAGTGTCCCGGGTCTCGTCGACGAGGAATCTATGAAACTGCATATCGTGAACCGAGCGCCGGATGCCGGGCGAGCGGTCGAACAGGCGCTCTCGGCCATGACGGCCGAAGATCGGTTGCTGCTCATCGAAGACGGCGTGCAGGGCGCACTGCCGTCCCAGGTCGATGGATTCGCGGATATCGAGGGGCGACTCTACGCCCTGCGCGACGATCTCGAGGCCCGTGGTCTCATGGGGCGCCACGATGAGCGGGTGAAGGTGGTGGATGTCGACGGCTTCGTGACCTTGACCGAGCAGGCTGAACGAACCTTGAGCTGGTATTGATGGCAACCACAGAAATATACCGTTATCTTATTGTTTCCGACACAACGAATGTGGCCCTCGATCCCGAAGGTTATCTCGTCGAGATCGAACAGTGGACCCCCGATGTCGCCAGGGCGCTGGCCGATGAAGAGGGCATCACGCTGGATGAGGCGCACTGGGAGGTGATCGAAGTGCTACGCGACTTCTATGCGCGTTATGAGATGGCGCCTGCCATGCGCCCCCTGGTCAAGGCCGTGGGGCGTGCCCTGGGCCCGGAGAAGGGGCGCTCTATCCATCTGATGCGACTGTTCCCTGGCAGTCCCGCCAAGGTGGCGGCTCGTCTGGCGGGGTTGCCCAAACCCAGCCATTGTCTGTGACATGAATTTTCTGGCGCATGGCTGGCTGGCAAGAGGCGGGACGGACGACTTCCTGTACGGCAACCTCATTGCCGATGGCGTCAAGGGCGTGGATTTCGAGGCTTGGGGGCCGGAGATCGCCCGTGGTATCCGTCACCACCGCCGCGTGGATGCCTATGTGGATGCGCATCCGATCGTGCGCGATGCACGGGCGAGGGCGCCAACGCCGCAGCGCCGTTATGCGGGCATCGCCCTCGATCTATTGTGGGATCATTTCCTGGCCCGCCACCTGGAGGTCGGCGAACGCGATGCCCTGGTGGGGCGTTGTTATCGAGTGCTGGACGGCCGTGTCGCGCCGCGTCGTCTGGAGGCGATGATGCCGGCCTTGATAAGCCAGGATTGGCTGAGGGGATACGCCGATTTCTCCTTCACCTGCCGGGCGGTGGCAGGCCTGGGCCGCCGCATCGACGGCCCCAATCAACTGGCGCGACTGGTGCCCTGGATGGAGCGCGACTATATCCAGCTGGCTCGAGATTTCGAATCGCTCTGGGACGATCTTGAGGCCGAACTGGGCGTATCTCCCTGAGGCTTCAAGCCCCGCGCAGCCACAGGCAGTCGACGGAATCGCCGGCGCTGATACTCGAGTCGGGCTCGATGATCGCCAGGGCGTCGGCACCGACACAGGACGACAGCACGCCGGAATTCTGGTCGGGAAAGGCTTGGGCTACGATCCCCTCTGCAGAAAATGCCAGTGTCACGCGCATGTAGTGGCGGCGTGGCCCCGTGCGTGCCGTGAAGTCGGCCCGGGCGGTGAGCCGCGGCAACTGCCCAAGCTCGGGGCAGTCGAGCAAGGCGCCGATGAGTGGGCGCAGGAACAACCAGGCCGCCACGAAGCTTGAAACCGGGTTACCCGGCAGTCCGACGAAGCGCGTCTCGCCGCCATTGTCGTCGGGCAGGCGGCCCAGGGCGAGCGGTTTGCCCGGACGCATGGCCAGCTTCCACAGATCGAGACGACCCAGCGACTCGAGCGCCGCCTTGACGTGATCTTCCTCGCCGACGCTGACTCCGCCGGTGGTAATGACGACATCGGCGTCCCGTGCCGCTTCGCTGAGTACCTTGCGGGTGCCTTCGGCCTCGTCCGGCACCGTTGCCAGATGCGTGACCTCGGCCCCGAAGGTCTCGAGCAACTCGATCAGCATGGGCCGGTTGCTGTTGTAGATCTGGCCGGCTTTCAGTGGTTGGCCGGGTTCGACGATCTCGTCACCGGTGGAGAGCAGGGCGACGCGTGGACGGCGGCGCACCTCGACCTCGGTGATGCCCTGCCCGGCGAGGTGGCCGAGGGCGGCGGCATCGAGGCGCATGCCGGCGCTCAGCAATGGCGTGCCCGAGCGCACGTCGCTGCCGCGATGACGCACATTGTCATGGACGGGGATGTCGTCGGGCACCCGGATGCCATCGGCGGTGACTTCGGCGTTTTCCTGCCGAACGACACAATCGGCGCCTCGAGGCATCGCACCGCCGGTGAAAATGCGGGCACAACTGCCCGGTGCCAGGGGCTCGGCGCTCGCGCCGGCGGTGATGCGCTGGGAAACCGGCAGGACGCGTCCGGCATCGGTATGGCGCAGGGCATAACCGTCCATGGCGCTGTTGTCGAAAGGCGGCACGTCGAGGCGGGCGGTGACATCGGCCGGAAGCACGCGGCGTGCCGCTCGTTCGCAGGGCAGGGTTTCCGTCGGCAGTACCGGGACGCCCTCGAGCAGGGCCTCTAGGCCGGCTTCCACCGACTGGAGGGATGCGGCTTCAGACATGCTGGCCTCGTTCCGGAATCACCAGGTTAGCGAAGTTGCAGGGTTGATGGCGGCTGTCGAGCTGTTCGGCGAGGATGCCGTCCCAGGCAGTGCGGCAAGCGCCGGTGGAGCCGGGCAGGCAGAAGATGACGGTTGCGTTGGCCAGGCCACCGAGGCAGCGGCTCTGCACGGTGGAGCTGCCGATTTCCTGCCAGGAGAGGTGGCGGAAGAGCTCGCCGAAGCCTTCGATCCGCTTGTCGAGCAGCACGTCGACGGCTTCCGGGGTGGAGTCGCGCCCGGTGAAGCCGGTACCGCCGGTGGTCAGGATGACCTGCACCTCGGGCTCGGCGATCCAGGCTGCCACCTGGGCGCGAATGCGGTAGACGTCGTCGACGACGATGCGCTTTTCGTGCAGCCGGTGGCCGGCGGCCTCGAGACGTTCCACCAGGGTCCGGCCGCTGCGGTCAGTCTTTTCGGTGCGCGTGTCGGAGACGGTGAGTACCGCCACGTTCAGGGGGATCATCGCCTCGTTCATTCTTCGTCGCCCCGTTCGCGCTTCGCGGCCTGGCGAGCCTCGAGGGCGGCCAGTTGTTCCGGCGTGGCTTTGGCCTGATAGCGTGACTTCCACTCGCTATAGGGCATGCCGTAGACATACTCGCGGGCGGCTTCGTAATCCAGCGATTCGCCGCGCGCTTCGGCCTCGGCCACCAGCCACTTGGAGAGGCAGTTGCGGCAGAAGTCGGCAAGGATCATCAGGTCGATGTTCTGAACGTCCTTGTTCTCGTCGAGATGGCTCAGCAAGCGGCGAAAGGCGGCGGCCTCGAGTTCGGTACGGGTGGCGTCGTCGAAGTCCTGCATGGTGTCGCTCCATTGAGTAGAGGTTCGATATCTTGCCGAAGGAGGTACGCTGTTCGTCAATTCCCATCCCGCGGCGTGCACACTGACAGCACCACGGCGTCCTCTTCGCTGACCGAGACCAGAGCATGACCCATGTCGCTGTCGAAGTAGATGCTGTCGCCCTTGGCCAGTTGAAGCGGCTCGTAGAACTCGGAGAACAGCAGGATATCGCCCTCGAGGATCATCAGGAACTCCTCGCCGTCGTGGCGGACCCATTCGCTGAATTCCTCGAAGCGACGCGCTCGCACGATGGTCTTGAAAGGGATCATGCGCTTCTGGGCCAGTTCGCAACTGAGCAGCTCATGCTCGTAGGTCGGGGTGGGATGCTGTTGACCCTCGCCGCGGCGCGTCAGGTCTCGGCGGCCCATGGTGCGCGTCTTGGTCCGCGGTTGGCTGAGTAGCTGCGGCAGGTCGATATCCAGGCCGCTGATCAACTTCTGCACCGCGGTGAAGGTCGGTGAAATCTGGTCGTTCTCGATCTTGGAAAGGGTGGAGCGTGCCAGCCCCGTGCGCTCGCTGACATCGCCCAGGGTCCATTCATTGGCCAGGCGGATCTCCTTGAGCCGTTCGCCGAGCCGCAAGGGCTCGACGAATGGCTTGCGCCCGGAGGCAATGCGCAGGGCGGCGTCCTGATCGTTGCTGGCGGTCATCGGAATTCACTATCGGAAACGGAGTTTCCGCCAGATTACCATAACCAGCCGGGCCGTCGGGTAGTCCCGGCGACCCGTACCTGGCCGATGGCGACATGTCGGTACCGCCAGGTGTTGCCGGTCGTGTTTCCCGATGCTGGGAAACGGCGTGGTTCAATCGAAGGGCAGGCCGAGCAAGGCCTTGAGATAGGCCTCGGTGCTGCGCCCCAGGGCGTCGCCCGCGTAGCCGCCCTCGAGAACCGTGACCAGTCGGCGCTGGGCATAGCGCTCGGCGATCTCCACGGCCAGGCGGCTCACCCAGTAGAAATCTTCGTCGCCCAGGCAGAGTTCGGCCAGGGGATCCTCGCGGTGGGCATCGAAGCCTGCCGAGACCAGCACCAGGTCGGGCTTGAAATGGTGCAGGGCGGGCAGCCAGCTTGCTTCGATGGCGCGACGGAAGGCGGGGCCGTCGGTGCCGGCCGGCAGTGGTGTATTGACGATGTTGGAAGCTCGGCAGTCGAGATAGCGCCAAGGATAGAAGGGATACTGGAAGCTGGTACAGATCAGCACGCCCGGGTCGTTCTGGAAAATATCGATGGTGCCGTTGCACTGGTGGACATCGAAATCGAGAATCGCCACCCGACGCGCGCCATATTCGCTCCGGGCATGGGCGGCGGCCACCGCGACATTGTTGTAGAGGCAAAAGCCCATGGCGTCGTTGGCCTCGGCATGGTGGCCGGGTGGGCGCATGGCGCAGAAGACGTTGTCCGCCTGATGCCGATAGACACGATCGATGCCCTTGATCGCCGCACCGGCGGCGAGCCTGGCGATGCGCAGGCTATCGGGGGTTATCAGGGTATCGCCGTCGATCGGTACGATGCCTTGCTCCGGCAAGCAACGCTCGAGAGTGCGCAGGTGCGTCTCGGGATGGACACGCTGCAATTGTGCCGCGCTGGCCTCGATCGCCTCGGACTGCATGGTCTGCTGGAGAATGCCCGAGCGCAGCAGGCGGGCGCGGATGGCATCCAGCCGCTGGGGCGACTCGGGATGTTCGGGCCCCATGTAGTGTCGGGGATGGTCGGGGTGGGTGATATAGGCCGTGATCATGCGTGCCCTCCGCTGAGTTGCGCCTACCATAGGGGGCGGGAGTCCTTGCATGACACTGGCAATAAGTCGTACATAGGGAAAAACCTTGTAACATCCAGCCGATGGAGCATCCGATGAGCACCCGCTTTCTTTCCCACTTCTTCGAGCCGGGCAGCATTGTGGTGGTCGGCGCGTCGGAGAAACCTCACTCCATGGGGGGGCTGGTGCTGCGCAATCTGCGTGAGGGAGGCTTTTCCGGCGCGATCTGGGCGCTCAATCCCAAGGGCTACGAGCAGGTGTTCGGTGAACCCTGCGTGAGTCGTGTCTCACGCCTGCCGGAGGTGCCGGACCTGGCGGTGATTTGCTCGCCGGTGGAAACGGTGCCGGCCATGATCGAGCGGCTGGGACGTTTCGGGATACGGGCGGCACTGGTGCTGTCGGGTGGCGCGCATCTCGATGATCCCTGTGGTGAGACAGGATCGGTGCGCTCGCGCATGCTGGGTGCGGCGCGGGCCTCCGGCATACGCGTGCTCGGTCCCGAGTGCATGGGGTTGATCGTGCCGGGTCGCAAGCTCAACGCCTCCTACGCCAGTCAACCGGTCAAGCGTGGTCGCGTCGCCTACCTGGGGCAGTCGGGAATGCTGGGCAATGCCATGATCGATTGGGCAGCGGGGCGTGGCATCGGCTTTTCACATCTGCTGACGCTGGGCGACAGCGTCGACGTGATGCTGCCGGACCTGATCGACTACATCAATCAGTACGCGCCGGCTCAGGCCATCCTGCTGCACCTGGAGCGCATCCTCGACGCCCAGCACTTGATGACCGCGATGCGCGATGCCTCGCGTCATCGATTAGTGCTGGCCATCAAGAGCGGCCGCACCGCGGAATCGGACATCTCGAATTTGCCGCCGACACCGGGCGTTGCCAACCGCGACCAGGTCTTCGATGCCGCCTTCGCGCGTGCCGGGGTGGTGCGCGTCGATGACTCAGATGAGCTGTTCGATGCCCTGGAGACGTTGTCGCGCATGAAGCCGCTGCGCGGCGATCGTCTGGCGGTGGTTGCCAATGGCCTGGGGCCGGCGATGTTGGCCATCGATAAGCTGATCAGTGCCGGCGGTCGCCTGGCGACCTTCGAGGAGGCAACGCAGCGCAGGCTTCGGCAGGAACACCGGGACCGCAGCAAGCCAGGCGAGAATCCGGTGGATCTCGGGGGGCTTGCCACGCCAGAGGATTTCGTCGAGACCCTGGAACTGGTCGCCGCCGACCCTGGCGTCGATGCCGTGCTGGTGGTGCATGCGCCGACCCGACTGGCACCGTCGCTAGACACGGCACGAGCCGTTATCGAGGCCCGCAAGCGGTTCAAGCGTAACCTGCTGACCAGTTGGATGGGGTTGGAGGAAGCTCTATCGGCCCGGCATGAGTGCAATCAGGCGGGAATTCCCACCTACATCTCGCCGGAGAAGGCTATCAAGGCCTTCATGCACATGGTCGATTACCAGCGAGTGCAGTTGCTGCTCCAGGAAACGCCGCCGAGCTTGCCTTTCGATACCACGCCGGCGATCCGTGCCCATTGCCGCGAACTGATCGACAGCGCCCGGGCCGAGGGGCGTCAGAGTCTCGACCACTCCGAGGTGTCGCGGGTACTCGAGACCTACGGCATTCCTCCCGCCCCGAGTCGTTATCTGCAGTCGCCCGAACAGGCCGACGAGGCCGCGCAAGGCTTCGACGGGCCCATGGCGCTCAAGGTGGTGCACGATGGCAATTGTCGTCCCTTTCGGTATCGACGCCATCCGCACAAGCTTTCGGCAGGGCTGTTGCAGGATCTGGCCACACCCGAACAGGTGGCCGAAGGGGTGATCCGGCTGGGTGACAAGGTGCGCGAGAAGTTTCCCGATCTCGTCATTCGCGAGTATTGCCTCCAGGCGATGCAGCGCGGCAAGCATTCCATGCAGCTGTGCGCGGGTATCACCCGGGACCCGGTGTTCGGGCCGCTGATCGTGTTCGGTATCGGTGGCTACAAGGTCAATATCCTGGCCGATCGGCAAGTGGCCTTGCCGCCATTGAACATGTCCCTGGCGGCGGATGTGGTCGGACGAACCCATGCGGCGCGCTTGATTCGCGAGCATTCGAGCGATCCCGAACGGGACATCGAGCGCATCTGCGAGCTGCTGGTCAAGCTCTCGCAGATGGCCAGCGATCTGCCGGCGCTTAATGGGCTCGAACTCAACCCGGTGCTGCTCAATCGTGATGGCCTGGTGGCCGTGGATTTCGCCATGGATCTCGGCGAGCCGGCACGCTTTGCGATCATGCCCTATCCCGAGGAACTGCGCGAATGGGTGACGCTCGGCAATGGCTGGGACGTCGAGGTGCGACCGATTCGTGCCGAGGACGCGCCGCTGATCACGCGCTTTCACACCCAGCTTTCCGAGCAGAGCATCCGGTTCCGCTATTTCCACCACAAGGCGGACTTGTCACAGCGAGACCTGTCGATGCTCTCGCATATCAACTATGACCGCCAGATGGCGTTCATCGCTGAGCACCTGCTCGACGATGGGACCAAGGAGATGCTGGGCGTGGTGCGGGTCTGGAACGATCCGGACAATATTCGCACCGAATTCTCGATCATCATCCGCGACGACCTGCAGGGGCTGGGCATCGGCAAGCTGCTGATGGAAAGGATGATCCGCTACAGCAAGGGGGTTGGCACCCTGGAGATGGTCGGCCAGATCATGGCCGATAACCATCCGATGCGTGCACTGATGAAGCAGCTCGGCTTTCGTCAACGCTACAACATGGAAGAACAGGTCGTGGATGCCGTGCTGCGCCTCAACGAACCGCAGAGCGAATGGCAGCGCCATCGTCTCGAGACGGCGCTGCCGGATTGACCGGCGCCTCCGCTGTCAGGGAGCCAGCCGGAAATGGCTCCAGGTGCTGGCGCGTCGCTCGTAGCGAATACGGTCGTGCAGGCGGCTCGGCTGTCCTTGCCAGAACTCGATCATTTCCGGTACCACACGATAGCCGCCCCAATGGCCGGGCCGCTCGATCTCCTGGCCTTCATAGGCTCGCTGGAAGCGCTGTTCGCGTTCCTCGAGCCAGTTACGGCCCGGAATCACCACGCTCTGGGTGGCGACCCAGGCGCCCAGCTGGCTGGCCCGGGGGCGGCTGGCGAAGTAGGCGTCGGATTCCGCATCGCTGACTTGTTCCACAGGGCCCTCGACGCGCACCTGCCGGCCCAGGGACGGCCACCAGAAGACCAGGGCGGCATGTGGCACATTGGCCAGTTCGCTGCCCTTGTGGCTCTGGTAATTGGTATAGAAGACCAGCCCCTGTTCGCTGAAATCCTTGAGCAACACCACGCGAGCATGGGGCATGCCCTGGCTGTCGGCAGTGGCCAGGGTCATGACATTGCCGTCGTCCCCCTCGGACTCCAGGGCCAGGGCCAGCCACTCATCAAACAGGGACAAGGGCTGGTCGGGTACCTGGTCTTCTTCGAGCCGACCGCCTTCATAGTCGCGCCGTATATCGGCAATATCTCGTGTCATGGCGTTCTCCTAGAATATTCCGTCATGGTCGCCGCTTGGCGTACCAAGCTCAAGGCATGATTGGAGCAGTGTCATCGGTCGGTACGGGTCGGATCATGCCTCGGCCTTGACCTGGCGGCTGCGAAAGCGGGCGTATCCCGTACACCCGACGAACAGGGCCAGCGAGACCAGCGCTTCCAGGCTACCTCGTGCGAACTGTCCGGGCAGGCCTGCGACCATGGCGCCCTGGGCGAAGTAGAGCAGGCTGACGAAGGCGAGCCACGCATGCCCGCGCGCGCGCCTGGCCAGGATGGAGGGCAGAAAAAGCACCAGTGGCAGCACGAAGGCCACCATGGGGCCGATGCGGCTGGCATCGCTTTCCACTGCCACGCCACGGTAGACCATCATCAGGATCAGTATCGCATAGCTGCCGATGACCAGGCGCCGGCAGCGGGTCACCAGAACGCTCAATCCCTCGCGTGCCTCGAGATTTTCCAGCCAGCGCTTCATGTGTCCTCCCCGCAGCGCTCCAGTGCCAATGCCAGCCTTGCCAGGCGCTTGCCCTGGGCGAAGGCCAGGCGACGCTCGTGATCGTCCAGTGGGCGATCGCTGCGCTTGCCGGCCAAATGACTGCTGCCGTAGGGCGTCCCGCCGGCTTGGGTCTCCATCAATTCCACCTCGCTGTAGGGCAATCCCGCATAGACCATGCCGTGGTGCAGCAGGGGCAGCAGCATGGAAATCAGCGTCGTTTCCTGGCCGCCATGCAGGCTGGAAGTGGAGGTGAAGGCCGTGGCCGGGCGATCGACCAGGGCGCCTCCCAGCCAGAGTTCGCTGGTGGTGTCGATGAAATATTTCAAGGGTGCGGCCATGTTGCCGAAGCGAGTCGGGCTGCCGAGAGCCAGGCCGGCGCAATGGCGCAAGTCATCGAGATCGGCGTAGATCGCTCCTTCGGCGGGGATCTCCGGGTCCACCGCTTCGCAAGTCGGTGAAACGGGGGGGACGGTACGCAGGCGGGCCTCGATGCCGCGCATCGACTCGACGCCGGCGGCCAGGCGTTCGGCCATGGCCCGGGTCGCGCCCTGGCGCGAATAGTAGAGAATCAGGATATAAGGCTGGGAGGACATGCGGCTTCCTGAGTCGAAAAGAAGGGGGAACGGGTCAGCCGAGCAGACCGAGAACGTCTTCCGGGGGGCGTCCGATTACAGCGCGCTGACCGTCGTCGGCGATCGGGCGCTGCAGAATCTTCGGATAGGCGACAATGGCCTGCACGACTTGGTCGGGATCGTCGACGCTGGCATTCAGCGCCTTCCATTCCGCTTCATTGGTGCGCACCAGCGCGGTGCCATCGGCATCCAGTCGTGACATCAAGGAGCGCAGTTCCTTTTCGTCGAGCGGATCGTCCAGGTAGCGGCGTACCTGAACGTCGACACCGCGTTCCTCAAGCAGTGCCAGGGCCTGACGGGATTTCGAGCAGCGTGGATTGTGCAGCAAGGTCAGCATGGCGGGGCCTTATGGTCGGTCGAATGGCGCGGAGCCATTGTAGGCCGTCGCCACTCAGCCCCACAACACCGCTGTTCACTCGGCTCATTCCTCGCGCTTATGCCAGGGCAGGGCACGCTCAATGGCGCCGAGCACCGTCATGATGATCAATGCCAGCAGCGTGACCATGGTCGCCAACGCAAGATCGCCGACGCCGGCGCAGATACCGATGGCGCCGGCCAGCCAGATCGAAGCACCCGTGGTGATGCCCTGTACGGTGGTGCCGCTGCGGATGATGCTGCCGGCGCCCAGAAAGCCGATGCCGCCGATGACGCCCTCGACGATTCGGGTCGGATCGATGCGCGCTGTCGGGTCGTTGCCAGTGGTGGAAAAGAGAATTTCCAGGCCGACCAGTAGAAAGGCGGCCGCTCCCAACGCGACCAGCATGTGAGATCGCAGTCCGGCGGGCTTGCCACGGAATTCACGTTCGATGCCGAGCACCAGCGCCAGTCCTGAGGCCGCCGTCAGGCGGGTGAACATTTCCAGTAGTGTCAGTTCAGAATCCATGACGTCCTCCTGTCAGGGTCGTCTCATGCCGAAGCCATATCGTCTATATGAGAGTGGTGTACTCAGGACTTCCCTGGGAAAATAATTTCGATTTATACCGTTATCTTATATGCTGTAAAACAAATCTCACCGCGAAGATTCCATCCGTCGATACACCCAAGCTTCTTGCCCATTGGAGAGCGTGACTTCCTGACGAAGGTAGCGAATCCCCAGACGTTCGTAGCGGTCGAGGTGTTCCAGTTCCTCGCCGTTGACCGTCAGCATGAGCCCTTCGACGCTGTCTCCTGCGGACGGCGCGAGGTCGAGACCCTGGCGTTGGTAACCGTGCAGTTCGACCGATTGCGGGTTACCGGTTCGACCATAGACGAGCCAGCGAATCGGGGCGTAACGCAGGGTGCCGTAAACGAAGAGATGGTGTTCGCCGCTGGCCACCTCCGGGAGCGAATCGGGGCGTTCATAGGTCCAGGGGCTGAGCCAGGTCAGCCAGAACCAGCCGGCAATGACGAAAGGGGCGCAACATACGCTCAAAAGGCCCAAGCGGCGAGGGGTTATCATGATCGGTCTCGTAGCGTGAAAGTCTCATCTTGTCGGCACCAGCGGCCTAGCGTACGAGGGCGACGATAACATGGGCTTCCCATTCGACACGACGGGCAAGCGCCGTGGGTTTGAGAGACGCTAAACGTGAGAAAGCCGGCCACCGTGGCCGGCTTCTTTGGGCATTGCCGCTAGTTTGATGGCCGTTGCACGCGACGCTGTCAGGCGACGGCTTGTTCGCGCTGCGCCTCACGCATCCGGCGCCGGAACAGCGGCTCGGCGGTATCGGTGCCGGGCTGATAGCTCAGACTGAAGGTATCCAGCGCGTTCAAGGCGTCCTCGACGATCTGGTCTTCGCGCAGCAGGAAGGCGTTGAAGCCGCACCGCGACATGTAGAACAACTGATCGATCAGCACGTCACCCACGGCGCGAATCTGCCCGGTGTAGCCGTAACGCTCGCGCAGCAGACGCGCGATGCTGTAGCCGCGGCCGTCGGTGAACTTGGGAAAGTCGATGGCGATCAGCGGAGCCTCGAGCAGTTGCCCGGCGAGCTCGGGCGTGAGTTCAGTATCGCTGGCCAGCAGCGGGGCGGCGTCTGTGCTCGGGGCATCCAGCCACTCCGCCAGGGCGACGATGGCGCGCGCACCGGCGGGGCGTTCCGCGCCTTCCTCAAGGAACACCCAGTCATCATCCTGGACACGGCGATCGGCAATCAGGGTACGCTGCTGTTCAGGCATAGACTTGCTCCTTGAAGGGTTTCAGGCCGATGCGACGATAGGTGTCGAGGAAGGTCTCGTCGGGATTGCGCTGCCCGATGTAAACCTTCAACAGCTTGTCGATCACGTCCGTCACATCTTCGCGGTAAAAGGAGGGGCCGAGGATCTTGCCCAGCGAAGACTCGTTGCCCTGGCTGCCGCCGAGCGAGATCTGGTAGTACTCCTCGCCCTTCTTGTCGACGCCGAGAATGCCGATATGGCCCACGTGGTGATGGCCGCAGGCATTCATGCAGCCGGAGATGTTGAGCTCCAGCGGGCCCAGGTCGTAGAGGAAATCCAGATTTTCGAAGCGCTCCTGGATGGCCTGGGCGACCGGAATCGACTTGGCGTTGGCCAGCGAGCAATAATCGCCGCCGGGGCAGCAGATCAGATCGGCCAGGGTGCCCACGGTCGGATTGGCCATGCCGAGTGCATCGAGGCGCTGCCAGAGTTCTTCCATGCGATCCACCGGCACATCGGTCAGCACCAGGTTCTGCTCGTGGGTGACGCGCAGTTCGCCGTAGCCGAATTCATCGGCCAGGTCCGCCACCGCGGCCATGTCCTCGGAGGTCACGTCGCCGGGCGAGTGGTCGTGACGCTTGAGCGACAGGGTCACGGCCTTGTAGCCGGCGACCTTGTGGTCGGTGACGTTGTTGGTCACGAAGCGTGCGAAGGCACGGTTTTCCCCGCGCAGACGTTCGTAGGCCTCGATAGCGTCCTCGGCGACCTCACGACGGGGCGGGTCGACGAAGTGCTCGGCCACGGCGGATACCGCGTCCTCGGTGAGGGTCTGGGGGCCATCCTTGAGATGGGCCCATTCTTCCTCGACGCGACGCCGGAATTCGTCGATGCCAAGCGCCTTGACCAGGATCTTGATGCGCGCCTTGAACTTGTTGTCGCGACGACCGAACTGGTTGTACACCCGCACCAGGGCTTCCAGATAGGTGAGCAGGTGGCGCCAGGGCAGGTCCTCGCACACAACGCCGCCGATCATCGGCGTGCGTCCCAGGCCGCCACCGGCGAGTACCTTGACGCGCACTTCGCCGTCCTCGTCGCGCCACAGGCGCAGGCCCACGTCGTGGACCTGGATGGCCGCGCGGTCTTCTTCCGCGCCGGTCACGGCGATCTTGAACTTGCGCGGCAGATAGGCGAATTCCGGGTGGAAGGTCGACCACTGACGGACCAGTTCGCACCAGGGGCGCGGGTCGACGTCTTCGTCGGCGGCGATGCCGGAGAACTGGTCGGTGGTGGTGTTGCGGATATCGTTGCCGCTGGTCTGGATGGCGTGCATCTGCACGCTGGCCAGATCGGCCAGGATGTCCGGCACGTCCTCGAGCTTCGGCCAGTTCAGCTGCAGATTGGTGCGCGTAGTGAAGTGACCGTAGCCACGGTCGTAACGCGCGGCGATCTCGCCGAGCTTGCGCAGCTGATAGGAAGCCAGCATGCCGTAAGGGATGGCGATACGCAGCATGGGAGCGTAGCGCTGGATATAGAGGCCGTTCTGCACGCGCAGTGGCAGAAACTCCTCATCACTGATCTTGCCCTCCAGGTAACGGCGCATCTGGTCGCGAAACTGGGCGACGCGCTCGTCTACCAGGGTTTGGTCATGGTTGTCGTAGCGATACATTCAACGCCTTCCTGCAATAGGGAAGTGGCACGGTTGCGAATAGCTTACCGGGTGATCTTTATACGAGAAAAGAATAAATGTGCATAGTTTATATTCGAAATGGAATGAGCGGTAGTATCCCTGTCTTGCAAGGCGGCTGTCTCCGTTTCCTTATACGCTGAGTGCTGCCCAGCGGCCACGTTGCCAGATAACAGCGAACCAGGCGGAATTCAGACAGCGATAGCCGAGTTGTACCCACCAGATGCCGACCAGGCCGAATGCCAGGTGCACGCCGACCCACCAGGCAAGCGGCAGGAAGATTAGCCATTGCAGGGTCAGAGTGGTGGTCATCACGGTGCGGTTGGCACCAGCGCCGAGCAGGGCCTGGGCAAATACCAGAGCCGCGGCATCCATCACGATCATCAGTGCCGTGAGTTGCAGGGGAAGCCGTCCCAGGGCGATGAGTTCGGCATCGTGCAGGAACAGGCTCAGAACCGCCTCGGGAAAGGCCAACAAGGGCAGCGCCAGAAGCAGCAGGCATGGCAAGGCCACGCGCACTACGTCCCATCCCCAACGATGGGCATCGCGCCGATCCTGGCGGCCCAGGGACTGTCCCACCAGACTCATCGCCGCCATGCCCAGCCCGACGCCGGGCAGTATCAGCAGCAGCGAGAGGTTCACCAGCACGTGACCCACCGCCACGCTGGCGGTATCGATATGGCCGAGGATCCAGAACAGCATCGCGTAGCCGGCGGCGAACCAGATCTGCTGGAAGGAATGGGGAATGGCCAGTCGCAGGGTGGTCAGCAGGGTCTCGAGGTGAGGACGGGCAGCGAGAAAGCCGCTGGCCATGGCGTGTCGCAGGCTATAGAAGGACCAGATTGCCAGCCCCACGTAAAGTGAGAGCGTGGTCCCCGCGCCGGCGCCGGCGGCCCCCATGGCGGGTAGCCCCGCGAGACCGAAGATCAGCCCGACGCTGGCCAGGCCGTTGACCAGGTGCATGGCCAGCATGATGCGCAGGTAGAGCCCAGTGCGCTGGATGCCGTTCCAGTAACCGCGAAAGCAGAAGATCATGGCCACGGGAACCAGCGACACCACGCGCCAGCGGAAGTAGGCCACGGCTTCTACATTCACCGCCGGGTCCTGGTTGATCCAGGACATCAGCCGTGGTGCCTGCCACAGGCAAAGCAGGGTCAGGGGAATGGCAACCACCAGGGCGATGACGAGCCCCGCATTCAGGGCCTGGGCTCGCTGGCCCCATGCCTGCTCGCCGTGCCGCCGGGCGGTTTGCGCCTGCACCCCGGAGGAAAGCCCGAACACCACGGCGGTGATCAGAAAGATCGCATAGCCACCGATGCCGACACCGGCCAGCGGGATCTCGCCCAGGGCGCCGACCATTGCGGCATCGATCAAGTTCAGCAGGCTCTGGCTGAGCATACCGCCGATGATCGGCAGGGCGAGACGCAGGATGACGCGCCGCCTGTCACCGCCGCTGGGCAGCGGCGCGGCGATCTCGGCACCGGAGCATGCGTGTCGGCTGGTACGCTCCGACATGTCAGCTATCGTAGGACAGCACCGGCATGAGCCAGCGTTCCAGCTCGGCCAGCGACATACCCTTGCGCTCGGCCAGCGTCTCGACCTGGTCGCGGGTGATCTTTCCGGTGGAGAAATATTTCGACTGCGGATGCGCGAAGTACCAGCCGGCCACTGCTGCCGCCGGCCACATGGCGAAGCTCTCGGTCAGCGAGAGGCCGCTATGCGTCTCGGCCTCGAGCAGACGGAACAGCGTAGCCTTCTCGGTGTGATCGGGGCAGGCTGGATAGCCGGGGGCCGGGCGGATGCCGCGATACTTCTCGGCGATCAGCGCCTCGTTGTCCAGCGTCTCGTCGGGCGCGTAGCCCCAGTACTGCTTGCGCACGCGCTCATGCATGTACTCGGCGAAGGCTTCGGCGAGGCGGTCGGTGAGGGCCTGGACCATGATGGCGTTGTAGTCGTCGCCGGCGGCCTTGTAGCGCTCTGTCAGTTCTTCGACGCCATGTCCGGTGGTCACCGCGAAACCGCCGATCCAGTCAGGCTTGCCGCTGTCCTTGGGTGCTACGAAATCGGCCAGGCTATAGCACACGCCTTCGCGATTCTTGGTGGTCTGCTGGCGAATATGATGCAGCCGTTCGATCACCTCGCTGCGCGCCTCGTCGGCATAGACCTCGATGATGTCGTCGTCGACGGTGTTGGCCGGCCACATGCCGATCACGCCTCGGGCTTCGACCAGGCGCTCGTCGATCAACCGCTTGAGCATGGCCTGGGCGTCGTCGAAGAGATTGCGCGCGGCTTCGCCGACTTTCTCGTCGTCGAGGATGCGCGGGTATTTGCCGGCCAGTTGCCAGCTCATGAAGAAGGGTGTCCAGTCGATGCGCTCGACCAGGGGGGCCAGATCATGGTTTTCGAAGACCTCAAGGCCGGCCAGCGCCGGACGTGGCGGCGTGTAATCCTGCCAGTCGATGGCCGGCTTGTGCCGGCAGGCCTCGGCATAGCTGATCTCGGCGGCCTTGGGGCGACGCTTGGCGTTACGCTCGCGAACCTTCTCGTATTCCTCGCGGATCTCGGTGACATAGCCCTCCTTGAGCCCGGGCGAGAGCAGCTTGCCGGCCACGCCCACGGCGCGGGAAGCATCGGTGACATAGATCACCGGGTGCTCGTAGCCGGGCTCGATCTTGACCGCGGTATGTGCCTTGGAGGTGGTGGCCCCGCCGATCAGCAGCGGAATATCGAAGTTCTGGCGCTGCATCTCCTTGGCGACGTGGACCATCTCGTCCAGCGAGGGCGTGATCAGGCCGGAAAGACCGATGATATCGGCGTTCTCCTCGCGGGCGGTCTGCAGGATCTTCTCCGCCGGCACCATCACGCCGAGATCGATGACCTCGTAGTTGTTGCACTGCAGAACCACGCCGACGATATTCTTGCCGATGTCGTGGACGTCCCCCTTGACCGTGGCCATGACGATCTTGCCCTTGGCCTGGGTTTCTTCGCCTTTCTCGGCCTCGATATAGGGGATCAGGTAGGCCACGGCTTGTTTCATCACGCGGGCCGACTTGACCACCTGGGGCAGGAACATCTTGCCGTCGCCGAACAGGTCGCCGACCACGTTCATGCCGTCCATCAAGGGGCCTTCGATAACCTCGATGGGGCGCGTGGCACGCTGCCGGGCCAGCTCGGTGTCTTCCTCGATGTAGGCCGTGATGCCCTTGACCAGGGCGTGCTCGATACGCTTTTCGACCTCCCAGCCGCGCCATTCCAGGTCTTCCTTGCGGGAGGCGCCGCTACCGTCGTCCTTGTACTTGTCGGCGAGGTCGAGTAGTCGCTCGGTGGCATCATCGCGTCGATTGAGCACCACATCCTCGACGCCTTCGCGCAACTCGTCGGGCAGGTCGTCATAGACCGCCAACTGACCGGCGTTGACGATCCCCATGGTCATGCCGGCGCGGATGGCATGGTAGAGAAACACCGAGTGGATCGCCTCGCGCACCGCGTTGTTGCCGCGGAATGAGAAAGAGACATTGGACACGCCGCCAGACACCATGGCGTGGGGCAGGTGCTCGCGAATCCAGCGAGTCGCCTCGATAAAATCCACGGCGTAGTTGTTGTGCTCCTCGATGCCGGTGGCAATGGCAAAGATGTTCGGGTCGAAGATGATGTCTTCGGCCGGGAAGTCGATCTCGTCGACCAACAGACGGTAGGCTCGCTGGCTGATCTCGGCCTTGCGGGCGAAGGTGTCGGCCTGACCCTGCTCGTCGAAGGCCATGACCACGATCGCGGCACCGTAGCGGCGGCACTTGGTCGCCTGCTCGCGGAAGGCATCCTCGCCTTCCTTCAACGAGATGGAATTGACCACCGCCTTGCCCTGGATGCATTTCAGGCCGGCCTCGATGATCTCCCACTTGGAGGAGTCGACCATGATCGGCACCCGGGCGATGTCGGGCTCGCCGGCGATCAGGTTGAGAAAACGTACCATGGCATCCTGGGACTCCAGCATGCCCTCGTCCATGTTGATGTCGATGACCTGGGCGCCGTTCTCGACCTGCTCCAGGGCTACCTCCAAGGCAGTGGTGTAGTCCTCTTCCTTGATCAGGCGCTTGAAGCGTGCCGAGCCGGTGACGTTGGTGCGTTCGCCGACGTTGACGAACAGCGAGTCGTGCTCGATGTTGAACGGCTCGAGACCGGAAAGCCGGCAGGCCAGGGCACGTTCGGGGATCCGGCGTGGTGCCGTATCGCGGATCGCCCGATGGATGGCGGCGATGTGCTCGGGTGTCGAGCCGCAACAGCCACCGATGATGTTGACCAGCCCGCTTGCGGCGAACTCGGCGACGATGGCCGCCATTTCCTCGGGCGTCTGGTCGTACTCGCCGAATTCGTTGGGCAGCCCGGCGTTGGGGTGGGCGGAGACGAAGGTATCGGCCTTTTTGGCGAGCTCCTCGACGTAGGGGCGCAGTTCCTCGGCCCCCAGGGCGCAGTTGAGGCCCACCGACAGCGGCCGGGCATGGCGCACCGAGTTCCAGAAGGCCTCGGTGGTCTGGCCCGACAGGGTTCGCCCGGAGGCATCGGTGATGGTCCCGGAGATCATCACCGGCAGGCGCTCGCCACGCGCCTCGAACAATTCCTCGAGGGCGTAGATGGCTGCCTTGGCGTTGAGGGTGTCGAAGATCGTCTCGATCAGGATCAGGTCGCTGCCACCCTCGATGAGCGCTTCGGCGGCCTCGCGATAGTTGTCGCGCAATTCGTCGAAGGTGACGTTGCGCATCGCGGGGTCATTGACGTCCGGAGACAGCGAGGCCGTGCGCGAGGTCGGCCCGAGCACGCCCGCCACGTAGCGCGGTACGCCGGTTTCCTGGGCCACGGCATCGCAGATGGCACGGGCCAGCCGCGCGGATTCGCGGTTCAGCTCCGGTACCAGGTCTTCCATGCCATAGTCGGCCTGGGACAGCCGAGTGCTGTTGAAGGTGTTGGTCTCGACGATGTCCGCGCCGGCCTCGAGATAGTCACGATGAATGCGCGTTACCAGGTCGGGGCAGGTCAGCGCCAGCAGATCGTTGTTGCCCTTGAGGTCCGTCGGCCAATCCGCGAACCGATCGCCCCGGAAGTCCTCTTCAGAGAGGCCGGCATTCTGCAGCATGGTGCCCATGCCGCCATCCAGCATCAGGATGCGTCCGGCGAGGCTGTCAGTAAGAGTCGCAAACGAGGATACGGGGACGTCGGCCATGGGTCGGAGTGATCTCCAGCGTAGAAGTGGGACAAGCGTTCGAGCACCACGCAGCATGCGTAGGCGTGTTTATCTTGTTCGGCGTGGCATGCCGGATAGGTGCCCTATGGTAGCAAATGGTGCGACCCGGCGGCAGGGCATCAAAGACCCAGCAAATCACTCGGGATTGTCTCGACGCCATCGCTCGCTTACCATTAGGGAAAACACCGATTATTCCCGGCCACGTCCGTTATCCTCATCCCCGGTCGGGCCAGACCAGTGAGAGCATCATGAGCGACAGCATCCAGATCACCGATAGTGCCCAGGACTACCTCGCCGAACTGCTGGCCAAGCAGAACGTCGAGGGGATCGCCGTACGTATCTTCATTACACAGCCGGGGACCCCCTACGCCGAGACCTGCCTGGCCTATTGTCGGCCCGGCGAGGAGGAGCCCAGCGACGAGCGAATCGAGCTCGAGAAGATCGCCGTCTACCTGGACAAGAACAGCGTGCCCTTCCTCGAGGAAGCCGTGGTCGACTTCAATGCCGATCGCATGGGCGGACAGCTCACCATCAAGGCACCCAACGCCAAGATGCCCAAGGTCAACGCGGACAGCCCCCTCGAGGACCGCGTGAACTACGTGCTCTACAGCGAGATCAACCCCGGGTTGGCCGCCCACGGCGGCGAGATCAAGCTGGTGCAGTTGACCGAGGAGCAGATCGCCGTGCTGGCCTTCGGTGGCGGCTGCCAGGGCTGCGCCGCCGTCGACCTGACGCTCAAGGAAGGGGTCGAGCGGACGCTGATGGAGCGCATTCCGGAGCTCTCCGGTATCCGCGACGTCACCGACCATACCGACACCACCAATGCCTATTATCGCTAAGGAGACACTGATTTATTGCTGCGCTCGATATCTCAGCGCTCCTTTAAGTCTGTGTACCTTTAAGTCTGTGTAACACGGCGCACCCCATGCCCTGGTGCTATCCGGGGCTCTTCTTTTCCTCGAACCCCGCTCAAGCGGGGTTCGTTGCGTCTGGGGTGTCGTTTTCGTCCCCGGGCGCGGCGG
The DNA here is from genome assembly GCF_008274785.1 of Halomonas eurihalina. GTDB lineage: Bacteria > Pseudomonadota > Gammaproteobacteria > Pseudomonadales > Halomonadaceae > Halomonas > Halomonas eurihalina. The sequence continues at coordinate 41,349 of NZ_VTPU01000010.1, read as the reverse complement.
TCCTTTCACTTCGCCATTCTTCGCGCATGGCGTCGAGCGAGGCCCATAGCCGCTGCTCGAAGTGGCGCTCACGTTCGCGCCATTGTTCCGTCTGTTCCGCTATACGCTGTTCCTGCTGCTCGAAACGCGCATTGAGCTGTTCGTGCTGGTCGCGCAAGGCGGCCTCGCGTTGCTCGGCATTGCCCCGGGCCTGTTCGGCGTCGTGCTGTGCCTGGCGGGCAGCAGCGAGATCTGTCTGCAGGGCGCTTTGCTGTTCCTGGAGGGTTTCCAGTCGGCGCGTCAGGCGCTGTTCCCGGCCGGCATGGGCCTTTTCGGCCGCCTGGCGTTCCTGGCGTTCCTGATCGAGCAGCCCCATCAGGCGCGCCTCGGCGGTTTCATTGCGCTCTTCCTCCTGCGCCAGGCGCTCACGGTGCGCCTCGGCCTGTTCCTCCAATGCCTGTCGATGAGCCTGTTCGCGGTGTTTCGCTTGCTCTTCGGCTGCTTCCAGGCGCCGCACCAGCTCATCGAGACGATCCCTCGACCGGGCCTCCCGTTCCTGAAGCGCCTCGTGCTCTGTGCGCAACTGAGCCAGTTCCGAGGTGCGCTGCTCGAGGCGCTGATCGATCTGGGTCAGGTGTGCCGACAGGGCGGTTTCACGCTGTTCGGCATCCTCGGCGCGACGTTCAGCCTCGGCGGCCTGCTGGCGGGCATCATCAACGCGTGAATCGGCTTCCTGGCGATAGTGCGCCAGTGCCTGATTGGCCGCTTCCTGGGCTTGGGTCCAGAGCGTCTCGGCCAGCTCCTGCAGCTCGGCGGGCATGCCCTGGGGTGGCGGCACGTCACGATTCTCCTCGCGCAGGCGGCGCCATTCGCGCAGGTGCTCGCTGATGGTAGTGAAGCTGCCCGTGCCGAGCGTCTCGCGAATCTTGTGCACGCTGGGGGCTTCGCCCTTGGCCATCAGGGAGTCGATGGCGCGCTGTACATCCTCGTATCGCACACCGGTGCGTGCCATGGGGTTCTCCTCGTCACAGGGTTATCGGTGCGGCAGGCCGCCCGATCAATGAGCGCAGGATAGCGCCTTCCGGAGCGAAGATAAAGCTTATTACGTATTATGGATAATGTAATTTTATTTATTGTATCCGCCATATAATCAAGATTACGCGCCTTATCTTGATTATTAGTGCTTACAGCGCGACACTGGAGTCAGGCAGAGCAAGCAGTCGAATGGTGCGCAGGAGCCCGTCCTGATGGAAGGAGAATCGCCGCAAGCGGCTTATCCCGTGGCCCCGGAGATCGGGACGGGACTTTACGAATCAAGCGTCACGCCCCTGGGCGGCGGCCTGACAAGCGGGGTAGGGCGTATCGCGGCCACCAGCGATGTCCAGGCGGTAGCGCTCTGGCTGGAGGAGTATCGCGCCAGCCCGAATACCCGGAGAGCCTATCGGCGCGAGGCCGAGCGCTTGTTGCTGTGGCTGGACGAGCGGGGCATGTCGCTGATCGAATTACGGCGCGATCATCTCGACGCCTTCGAGGCCTTTCTCGGTGATCCAGCGCCGAGAGAACGCTGGATCGGGCCGACCCGGCCGCGCCAGGACCTGCGCTGGCGGCCGTTTCGCGGCCCCTTGTCACCGTCGAGCCGACGCCAGAGCCTGGTTATTCTGCAAGGGCTCTGTGCCTGGCTGGTCGAGGCGGGATGGCTCGACCACAATCCGTTTCGCCTGATGCGTGACAAGCGGCGACGGCTGGACAATCGGCAAGCCGCGATCGAGCGCTATCTGGAGCGACCGCTGTGGGACTGGCTCTGGCAATGGCTGAACCGGCCGCTGACGGAGCAGGCTTCCGAGCGTGCGCATTTCATCTGGGCGCGTCGGCGGCTGGTCTTTGGCTTCGCCTATCTATTGGCACCACGAATCGGTGAGATGACCGCCGCTCGGATGGACGACTTCGAACGACGCGAGGGCCGCTGGTGGTGGCGAGTGACGGGGAAGGGCGCCAAGATCGCGCGCATCCCCGTGCCGCCGGACATGATGCGATTGCTAGCCGATTGGCGCGCCACCCTGGGACTCCCGCCGGAGCCATCACCCGACGAGTCGACGCCATTGCTGCGGGGGCTCGATGGACGGCGCAGTGTGGGCGACAACCACCTGTACCGCTTGATTCGGGCCACCTTCGAGCAGGCGGCCATCGCACTGGAACAGCAACTCGGCAGCGAAGCAGAACGCGAGGTGGCGCAGTTGCGACGCGCCACGCCGCACTGGCTACGCCATACGGCACTGACGCATCAGGCCCAGGCCGGTATCGAGCTGCGCTATCTCGCCGAGACGGCGCGTCACTCCCGGCTCGATACCACGGCCCGCTACTTGCATGCCGAGGCCGAAGAATGGCATCGACAGCAGGCGCGGCATGGCCTGGCGCCTCGAGATGAAGAGGGGGCGGACGGAGCGGGGGAGCAACCGGTATAATACGTTCAGAAGCTATCAGGAGCCCTCATGAGCACAGAGATCACCGCCGAACAGGCCCAGCAGGAACTGCTCGAAGAGTTCGAGATGTTCGACAACTGGATGGACCGCTACCAGTACATCATCGACATGGGTAAGCAGTTGCCGTCCTTCCCCGAGGAGTGGAAAGTCGAGGAGCTCAAGATCCAGGGCTGCCAGTCCAATGTCTGGATGCACCATCGTCGCGACGGCGAGGCGCTGCATTTCGATGCCGTATCAGATGCCGCCATTGTCTCGGGGCTGATCGCGGTATTGATGCGCATCTACAATGACCGTCATCCGGCGGACATCCGGGCGACCAGCCCGCACTTTCTCAAGGACCTCGGCCTCGACAAGCACCTATCACCAACCCGCAGCAACGGCCTGAACGCCATGCTCGAACGTATCTACCGCGTCGCCGAGCAAGAGGCCGCGTGACCTGGTCTGCCATCCTGCCATAATCGTTTTTTCGACGGGGCAATCGTCTTGGCGGCTCCAGAGCAGGATGGAACCGGTGGCAGTAGGGGCTTTCGCTATCGGCAGCGGAAATCGTCATCCAGTTCGGGGTCTTCCTGGCATAACCGTTCGCTGGGGCCGCCGGGTACGGGGTCAATGCCCCCCGCAGCACCCGGGTGGCAGCGCAGGATGCGCCGCATCGCCATCCAGCCGCCGCGCAGTGGGCCGTGTACACGCAGGGCTTCGATAGTGTAATGGGAGCAGCTTGGCCAGTAACGACAGCGTGGGCCGAGCAGGGGGCTGATCAGCCATTGGTAGAGGCGCACCAGGCCGATCATGATGAAGGCAAGCCCGGCGCGCAGGCCGCGAATGAGGACGTGCATGGCGTCAGTGGGGCGTCTTGTCGCCATAAAGGGTTTGAGGGTCGATCATCGGCTCGCTGGTGACACGAGCCTCATCTGCATCGAGCGTCACGTAGAAGCAGCTACGACGCCCGGTGTGGCAGGCCGGTCCGGTCTGGTCGACTTGCAGCAGCAAGGTATCGCCGTCGCAATCGAGGCTCGCCGCTCGCAGGTGCTGCTGTTGCCCGGAGGACTCTCCCTTGCGCCAGGGCTTGCCACGCGAGCGCGACCAGTAGCAAACACGCCCCGTCCGCAGGGTTTCCATCAGCGTTTCCCGGTTCATCCAGGCCATCATCAATACCTCGCCGGAGTCATGCTGCTGGGCGATGGCAGGTATCAGGCCGGCCTCGTTGAAACGAACAGCATCGAGGATTTCGCCGAGCGGGCGACGAGTATCGGGGGCGGCGCCTTCCAGCGCTTTCAAGACATCTGACATGGAGGCTGCTCCGGCTTGGTTCAGCAGGTCTGGGGGGCCGCATGGCAGTCATCACAACGGCCGAGAAGCTCGATGGTCTGACGCTGCACCGTGAAGCCCAGCTCATGGGCGCGTTGGCCCAACTGCTCGTTGATATCGTCGAGGTGAAGCTCCTCGACACGGCCGCAGTCTCGACAGATCAGAAGCTGAAAGCCGTGGGCATGCTCGGGGCACGGGCAGGCCACATAGGCGTTGAGCGACTCGATGCGATGCACCAGGCCTTGATCGATGAGGAATTCCAGAGCGCGATATACCGTGGGCGGACGGGCAGAGGCATGCTCGGTGGCGAGGCGGTCGAGCAGGTCATAGGCCTTCAGCCCGCCGCGCGTGTCGGCGATTATCTGCAGCACTCGCTGGCGAATGGGCGTGAAACGGACGCCACGGCGACGACACTGTCGCTCTGCCTGGTCCATCAAGGCGCGGGAATCGGTCATGCTGGCCATGCGGTTTCGGGGTGGATGGCCCATTCTACGCGCCGCACACCGCCATCGCCAGGTATCGCACGCAGCAGTGTCATGCCGATTCCATTTGTGTCGATGCCGCTCGACTGGCATCCAGCTCGCTGCGTCGTGCGAAGTGATGCTGTGCAAATTCCACCCGCTGTTCGACATCGAGCCCATCGGGCTGCTGCTCGATGAGATCCAGGCGATTACGCAGGCCCTCGCCGTTGGCCATCTGGATGGCCAGGCCAGGGCGCGCGTTGAGTTCCAGCAACATGGGGCCATGATCGCGATCCAGCACCATATCGGTGCCGAGATAGCCCAGCGAGGTCATTTCGTAGCAGCTCGCCGCCAGCTTCAGCAAAGTGCCCCAGTTGGCAATTCGCAGGCTGGCCAGCTCGTGCCCGGTATCGGGGTGGTCGTGACGTGAACGGTCGAATTGCACGCCGCGTATCGCCTGGCCGGAAGCTATGTCGATGCCGACGCCCACCGCCCCCTGATGCAGGTTGGCCTTGCCATCCGAGTCGGCAGTGGAAAGTCGCATCATGGCCATGACCGGGTAGCCCTTGAATACGATGACGCGAATATCCGGCACGCCTTCGTAAGTGTACTCGTTGAAGGTCTCGTCGAAATTGATCAGTCCCTCGATGAGCGCCACGTCCGGTGACCCACCCAGCGAATAAAGCCCCGAGAGAATGTTGGACACATGGCGCTCCACATCCTTGAGTGTCAGGCGGGCTCCGCTGGGCTTGATGTAATGCTGGCCCTCGATGTGCTCGACGACCAGGATGCCCTTGCCGCCACTGCCCTTGGCCGGTTTGATGACGAACCCGGTGTGGCCATCGAGCATATCGCGCATGCGCTTGATGCCGAATTGGGTCGACACCGTGCCGATCAGCGCCGGCGTGGTAATGTCGTAGCGCTGAGCGAGCAGTTTCGTCTGCAGCTTGTCATCGACCAGCGGATAGAGCCGCCGGTCGTTGTAGCGGCCGATATAGCGGATGTTGCGCCGATTCATGCCAATGATGCCCTTGGCGTGCAGCTTGCTGGGGGTTGTCCACATCGGCTCAGTCCTCCGTGACCGGCTTGAAGCGACGCAGTTCCAGCAGGCGGTAACCGGTGTAGTTGCCAAGCATCAGAATCAGCGCCATCAGGATCAACTGCACGCCGAGGAAATTGAAGGTGATGTGGCGAATCCAGGGATTGTTCATGGCCAGATAGGCCAGTACTGCGGTCAACAGGCTACCGCCACCCTGGATCAGGACTTCCTTGGGGCCTTCCTCTTCCCAGAGGATCGACATGCGTTCGATGGTCCAGGAGAGGATGATCATCGGGAAGAAGGTGATGGTCAGGCCGGCATTGAGCCCGATGCGGTAGGACAGCACCGAGAACAGCGAGATGATGGCGATCACCGTAATGATGACCGCCGTGACCCTCGCCACCAATAACAGGTTGAGATAGGACAGATAGTTACGGATGACCAGGCCCACGGCCACCACCAGCAGGAAGCCGATCAGGCCGGTGGCCAGAGTGGTCTGGATGAAGGCGAGGGCGATCAGCACCGGCATGAAGGTCCCCGAGGTCTTGATGCCAACCAGCACACGTAACAGGACCACGACCAGCGCCCCGATGGGAATCAACAGAATCGTCTGGAACAGCGCCTGCTCCTCGAGGGGCAGGCTGTGGATCGAGAAGTTGAGGATGGTGTCGGAAGCCTCGGCCATGCGGCTGCGCACGGCGGCCCCGGCAGGCTGATTGCGCGACAGCATGGAAAAATAGACCTGAGAGTCAGTGCCGCCCTGAACCTCAAGCACCGACTTGCCGGCGTTCTCCCACAACAGGAGATTGTCGGGGTGTCCCTGCTCGCCGGTAGCCGGGTTGAAGAGCGACTGCTCATCTTCGTCGTAGACCTGGATCCAGGGCGTCAGGCTCTGTCGGCGTCGCCCATCCTCCAGCATCAGGCCACTGACCTCGCGTGCCGGGACACCGGCCTGGTTAAGCAGACGGACCAGCAGTGGCACACGATCGAATTGTGTCAGCAGCAAGCGCGCGTTTTCCCCCTGGCGCTCTTCGCTGAACTCGCGGACCAGTTCGCGGGTGAAGGTAAAAGGATCAGCACTGCGCGACCAGGCGCGGTCGATGACCTGGGAGGCTGCCGTATCGTAAGGACGCTCCCAGACGACATCGGGTTCGAGCGAAGGAGGAGGAGTCTCGGATGCGCGGGCCTGGGGAGCAACCTGGATACGGCTACTGTAATAGAGCTGCTGATTGCCGGAGGCCTCGCGGACCGTCCAGAGGGCGCGGCGGCTGCCGTTCTCCTCGAGAAACGAGAGACCATAGCCGGGGGAAGCCGTGTGCTCGGTCAGCACCCGGAAGCCTTCCTGGGTGGAGGGCAGTGCCATTTCCACCTTGGCGGGGCCACCCTCGGCGACAAAGTTGACCTGCGCCTCGATTTCCCAGACCTGTCGTTGCTCGCCCGGCGTCCAGGGAACCTCGAACTGGACATGGCGATGAATGCTCAAACCGATGCCGGCAACCAGCAACAAGGCAACGATCAGATAGAAGGGCAGTCGGGACATCTCAACTTCCTTGGTAAATCAGGGTGAAATACATCCGTATATCAGGTCTCAGGGTGCTTCGTCTTCTGCCGGCTCGGCGGCGTCCGTCTGTTCAGACGTATCGGGAAACTTGGGACGCTCATGGAGGAAGTCCTCGGCGACATCAATGATGGCGATATCCATCAGGAAATGCCGCCCGAGCAGAACTGGGTAATCGAGATGAGCGCGATCCGTCAGCGTGAATTCCACTGTTTCGCGGATCGGCCCCAGGGTCATCAGCAATTCGATGACTGGGCGGGATTCCTCTCCGGTTGCCTGTGTGACTCGGACACGGCGTTCCACCGGTGCCTCGACCCAGCTGCCGCGCACCGTATCGACGACACTGTCATCGTCATCGAGGCCGAGCTTGAAGCGTACCCAATCTTCGCCATCCCGCTCGAAACTGGTGATCTCCCTGGCGCTGAGCGACGAGGTATCCGCTCCGGAATCCACGCGTGCCTGCAAATAGGTACCGACGTTCGGCAGGCCGATCCATTCGCTACGACCCAGGAGCTCCTTGTTGGCCAGCCTGTCATCGGCCGCCCGGCACTCGGTGACGACCTTGGTGGTCTGCTCGTCATTGTTGTCATCAAGAGCGGCAATATCGCCGCGCAGGCCTCGTAACAAGCTGCCCACCTCGCGCACGTCAGCCGTCAGCGTCCGCTGTTCCATCCGCTGCAACGACAGCAGGTGCGACTGATTCTCGCAACGAGCAGCAAGGCTGCTTTCCAGCCCCTGGATGCCGGCCTCGAACTGTGCTGCCGTCACTGGCGGCGGCGTTTCCTCCTGTGGAGACAGGTGGGCGCAGCCCCCGAGCAATGCCATTGACCCGAAGAGCGATAGCACCAACATTGGGCGATTCGGCATATTGAGGGTGTCCTTTTGCACTGACGTGAACGAGTAAAAGAGCTGCAGAGATGATAAGGAGCCGGCTTCCTGCTGTCCACGATGATGGCCCGAACCAGCATGATAGAGGGGCCTGTCAACCGAGCACGATCCGTAGGACAACGCATGCCGAGAGGCTGGACAAGCAGAAAATATGAACGGGAAGGACTTGATGACGAGCAAAAGAAGGGCGCCATGATGGCGCCCCAAGTATGCATTGATGGTGTCGATCAGGTCGGAATGGCAGCCTGGGTTCTGACACCGAACAGGATGAGCAGTGCCGCCATCAGCAGCACGACGCCACTCACCGCAAAGACACCGATGGCACCGCTGGTATCGAAGACCAGGCCGCCGATGGCCGCGCCACTGGCGATCGCGAACTGAATCGCCGCCACCAGCAGGCCACCTGCGCTTTCGGCTTCATCGGGCACCGTGCGGGTCAGCCAGGTGGACCAGGCGACAGGAACGGTACCGAATGCCATGCCCCAGAGCGCCACCATCAGTGCATCGACCATGGGAATGCCGCCGACGCCCGACAGTCCCAGGCCAAGGATTCCCATCGTCGCCGGCATGACGATCTGCGTGAAACGCATGTTGCGTTCAAGCATGAAGCCTCCCAGGAAAGTTCCCAGGAAGTTGGCCAGGCCAAATCCAAGCAGGATGCTGGATAGACCGTTCACGTCGACGCGGGTGACGGTTTCGAGGAAGGGGCGGATATAGGTGAAGAAGGCGAAATGGCCCGCGAAGATCATGGCGGCGGCCAGAATGCCAAGCCCAACCATCGGGCGCCGCAGCACCTCGACCAGGGTTTTCAGGCGTGTCTGGGCGTTCGGGGCCATGCCTGGCAAGGTGGCGAATTGCACCAGCAAGGCCAACACGCCAAACAATGCGGCAATCAGGAAGACATTCCGCCAGCCGATGATATCGCCGAAGAAACTGCCCATGGGTGCAGCGCCGATGGTGGCCACCGACACACCGCTGAAAATCATCGAGAGCGCGCGTGGCACGCTTTCCTCGGGCACCAGCCGCATCACCGTGGCCGCCGACATGGTCCAGAAACCGCCCAGGGCGATGCCCAGCAGAACGCGACCGAGCAACAGCAGCGGCATGTTCGGCGCCAGTGCCACCAGGAGATTCGAGACGATCAGCAACGTCGAGAATCCCAGCAGAACATGCCGGCGGTCGATCCTCCGGGTCGCCGCCGTGATCAGTAGGCTGGTCACCAGAGCGATCACGGCCGTTGCCGTTACCGTTTGGCCAGCCATGCCTTCGCTGATACCGAGATCCGATGCCATGGGGGTCAACAGACTCACCGGCAGAAACTCTGCCGTGACCAATCCGAAAACACCCAGCGTCATCGAGAAGACCGCGCTCCATGCCGGCGCAGCTCGTGGCGAAATGTCGTTCATCGATAGCTCCTGTGTCCTTGAGAAATGACGTCGTTGGCTCGGGAGGATAGAGCGCCATTTCCGGACGGTATATACCAGGATGTATCGAATTTTTGATCGTTAATCTGGATGGCCGGCGTGAAGTCCGCTTCAAACCCAGCTCCAGCCTTAGTTCGCAGAATGTATATTATGTTAAATAAGAGATAAGCATCACTATGTGCCAAGTGGCCATATACGCGGAAAATCCCGTCGTCATGGCCACCTATCCTTCCCGGGCGCTGTCTATTGCTGGTTCTGGAGCGCTTCCAGTTCATCCTGGTGTTCTTCGAGCTCCATGACGGCTTCTTCGAGCTTTTCGCTGCGCTTGCGTATATCGTCCGTGTCGCCTTCACGTTGCGCTTCGGCCAATTCAGCTTGGCGCTCCCGGACCTCTTCCATGCTCTCGCTGACTTCTTCTTCGGCGTCTTCTATGACCCGCTCGTTGCTGCAATGGCGCCGCACGCCTTCCAGAGATTTTTCCAAGCCGCGTACGCGATGCTCATTGCCGTGCTCCTTGGCGATACCAAGCTGCTTCTGGATGTTTTCGACCTTGGACTGACAAAGCGGGTCCATTGTCTCGGTGGCAAGAGCCAGCTGGCTGAAGGCGATCGGCATGGCGAGCATCATTGCGGGGATGACGAGGCGAAAGGTCCGTTTCATGGTCGTGTGTCCTATCCGTTTGCCTACGAAAGTATAAGGGACGATATGTCATTTGGCCGCCCTTTGCCATGCATATCGAGCCTCACGGCCCAGGCCCCTGGGCAGCACGACGCGCTTGGCTCCCAGGTAATCGAGAAAATCGCCGGCGGCCCGCTGTAGCGCCTCGGAGGCGCCTTCGGGAAGCCGGGATGGCACGATGCCGGGCTCCCAGTGCCAGGCGTGAATGGTCAGGATGCCTTCCCGGCATTGAGCGTCGAAACGCGCGATGAAGCGATCGCCCCACAGGATCGGCAGTACATAATAGCCCCAGCGGCGCTGCTCGCGAGGCTTGTAGACCTCCCACACATAGTCGAAACCGAACACGCGGGAGATCCCTCGTCGGTCCCACATCAATGGATCGAGAGGCGCGAGAAAGCGCATGCAGCATTCCGATTCGCCGCCGGGTGATGACGGGATGTCATCCAGGAGCGAAATGGCCTCGGGAGTGGCCCAATAGCGCTCGCCTTCCACGTCGAGCTCGACCAGTTTTCCCCGATCGATAGCTCGCGACGCGATACGATCGCGCTTGGCACGTTGGCAAGGCAGCAGCCAGACGGCAGCATCGGCGGTTGGCCGTAATAGCCCAGCGGCCTGGACGCGACGCACGACCAAGTGCTCCAGCGCATCATCTTCGTTGGTATGGGGCATGCAAGCGCCGTTCGGCAAGACGCGTTCAGGCAGATCATAGGCATGGCGGCCGTTGACGCGATGATGCGTCATCAAGCGTCCGGAATCCCACAACGCCTTGAGCAGATGGCGTGAACGCTTGGGGCCATACCAGCTGCCACGCAAGGCCGGATCGGATCGCTGGTCACCCAGTTCGAGACTGGTCGAGGGTCCCCGCTGGCCTACCTGATCGAGAAGGTCCCGGGCTTCCGGCGAATCGATGTCCACGCCCCGCTGTTGCCAACGCCGGGCGAACCAGTGATGAAAAGGAGCTTGAGCCCACCAGTGCTCGGGCAGAATCAGGCTGGCCTGCTTGTCCCAGCCATCGACCAGCAGCCGCTGCCGATAGGCCGCATCCTGCCAGCCGCCCTGCCGATAACCCGGCACCCGCGCTTGCAGGACCAGGTCGGGATTGGTGCCGAGCGGCGCGAGTGGATCGAATTGGATGGTGCCGAGGCGCTGAATCACGCTCGTCAGCGAGCCCGGCCGGCCATGATGGCCTGCCAACAGGCGCCGGGCATCCGCGAGGCTCAGGGTAAGGCACTGTCGTGCAGTCATGCCCGAGGCCCTTCGCGATGGTGCCCTTCGGCACGCACCGCTCCAGGGGAGCGGCCCGTTATACGCTTGTAGGCACGGCTGAAGGCGGCCTGGGAACCATAACCGAGGCGTTGGGCGACAGCATCGATGGGCTGCCTGTCTCGTCCGATCCACTGGGTAGCCAGCCGCATGCGCAACTCGGTCATGTAACGATGCGGCGTTAGACCGGTGACTGTCAGGAAGCGCTCAGCGAAGACCGAGCGCGAGCTGCCCATCTGCTTCGCCAGTTCGGCGACCGTCCAATGACGGCCGGGCTCCCGATGCATAGCGGCAATGACACGCCCCAGGCGTGGGTCACGCAAGGCCTCGACCCAGCCGGAAGCGTCGCCACAGCCGCACTCGACCCAGCCACGCACGATGCAGGCGGAAACGACATCGGCGAGTCGCGACAGAATGCTGGCGAAGCCTGCCCGTTCAGCTTGCGCTTCGCGTTCCATCGCCTGGAGGATCGGCAGTATCTCCGGGTGGCGATCCTGGAGCGTATCGACACGCATCACTTCGGGCATCAGGCCGACGAGCGGATGCATGCCACCGAGATCGAACTCCATGCAGCCGCTGAAGATGACGGCCCCACTCTCCTGACAGACTTCGGGAGAACCGTTGCGCACCGCGCTGACGGCCTTGCAGAGCGGTGCGGCCACGAAGCTGGCGATATCGCGGCTGGCGGATTGCTCCGGCGACGACAGCAGCTCGTGTGGGCCGCCGCGCGGCAGAAGCACTGCGTCACCGACCTCGAGCCGATGCACGGCCCCACCGGGGCTGCGCAGATACACTGGCCCTCGCGCGATGAAGTGGAAGTGGGCCCACCCCGGGCTGGCACCAAAGCCCCCGATGCCGAAGGGAGGAGCCGCCTGTATGCGGCGATACTGGATACCGCTCAGGCGCATGCCGAGCAGCAACTCGCTGACCAGGTCGTTGGGCAATGCCCCTTTCTCAGCTTCCTCCTCAGCTTCCTCGAGCTCGACTTCCTCGATGGGCTGGAAGCTTCTGGACGATGAATCAATCATGATGCAATAGTAGGCATGAAACGTCCGGGGCGTCCAGCCACTGGCAATCCACGCCGGAACGACCAACGAAAGAGCCCCCGATCGGTGACCGGGGGCTCCTCGTGCGAGACGGCAGAATACTGTGTCGGGTTACAGCATGTCGGGTTACAGCGGCTTCTGGTCGTCGGCAGGTGCGTAGGAACCGTCTTCGCGGTGCACTTCGTTGCCAGTCAGGCCCGGCGTGAACACGCAGGCCAGGTGCATGGTCTTGCTGGCGCGCAGCAGGTGCTCGTCGTGCTGGTCGAGGATGTAGATGTCACCCGGTTTGATGGGCCAGATCTTGCCATCGGCCAGGGTTTCCACTTCGCCCTCGCCTTCGATGCAATACACGGCCTCGAAGTGATGCTTGTAGTGGATGTGGGTCTCGGTACCCTCGAAGATGCGGGTGATGTGGAAGGAGCAGTTGCCGCCATCCTCGGCCAGCGACAGGCGAGTGCTGTCCCAGTTGCCGTTTTCGGCGGTGACCAGACGGTCGGTCTGGCGCGCTTCTTCGAGATTGCGAACGATCATGTCGATTCTCCGGTGAATCAATGACTGGTCGGCCGCGCGCGGCCGACCGATACAGGATGCCATGGACAGGCCCGATGGCGCACCTCAGGCGATCAGCCGAAGGCCTGCTTGGTGCTGGCTTCGAGAATATCGAGTCCCTCGACCAGGTCTTCATCAGGAATGGTCAGCGGGCACAGGCACTTGACCACCTCACCGTCCTGGCCGCTGGTTTCGATGATCAGCCCGTTCTCGAAGGCTTGATGGGTGATCTTGTCGGCGATATCACCGGAACCCACGTCGATGCCCCGCATCAGGCCGCGGCCGCGCTCGGAGGCTTCGATGCCGTTTTCGCTCAGCCAGGCGGCGATCTTGCCGAAGCGTTCCTCGACGATGCGTGCCTTGCGCTGCACGTCGCGCTCGAAGGTGTCGTCGCTCCAGTACTTGCGCATGGCAGCGGCGGCGGTAGCAAAGGCCAGGTTGAAGCCGCGGAAGGTACCGTTGTACTGGCCCGGCTTCCACTTGTCGAGTTCGGGACGCATAAGCACGTGGGCGAACGGCAGACCATAACCGGACAGCGACTTGGAGTTGGTCACGATATCCGGCGTGATGCCAGCATGTTCGAAGCTGAAGAACTTGCCGGTCCGGCCGCAGCCTGCCTGAATGTCGTCGATGATCAGCAGGATGTCATTGGCGCGGCAGATACCTTCGAGACGCTTGAGCCACTCCAGGCCGGCGACGTTAATGCCGCCCTCGCCCTGCACCGTCTCGACGATCACCGCCGCGGGCACGTCCAGGCCGCCGGACTTGTCGCTGAGCAGTTTCTCGAAATAGTCGAGGGTGTCGGTGCTGCTGCCGAGGTAGCCGTCGAACGGCATGAAGGAAGCTGCCTGGGTCGGTACGCCACCAGTGGCCTCGCGGAACTTGCGGTTACCTGTGGTCGCCAGCGCGCCCATGGTGACGCCATGGAAGCCATTGGTGAAGGAGACGATATTGTGGCGCCCCTTGGCGACCCGGGCCAGACGAATGGCCGCTTCGACGGCGTTGGTGCCTGTCGGTCCAGGCAGATGCACCTTGTAGTCGAGACCGCGCGGCTTGAGGATCACCTCTTCCAGGGTTTCCAGATAGTCGCGCTTGGCCGCAGTCCAGAAATCCAGGCCGTGGACGATGCCGTCGCTGTCGAGGTAATCGAGCAGCACCTGCTTGAGGTGCGGATTGTTGTGGCCGTAGTTCAGGGTGCCGGCGCCGGCCAGGAAGTCGATGTACTCGCGCCCTTCCTCGTCGGTCAGGCGGGCATTGCGCGCCTTGGTGAACACCACCGGAAAAGAGCGGGAGTAGGTCCGAACGTTGGATTCCATGCGTTCGAGAATCTGGGTCTGCATTGCGACCTCCTGTGGGATGAAAGTGATAAAGCGAGAAGACAGGTCGCCGGCCCGTACCGGGCCGGCAAGGCGGCGTCCCGGCTCAGATCTGGTCGGTCTGGAACGGGCCGATGCGAACGAGGTTTTCCGGGTCATGCTCACCGCCGAGTTGATCGGTGGAGAAGTATTCGCGGCTGTTCAACGGCGCCTGCCAGCGATCGGCGAGACGGCGGAACAAGCCCCAGGACGCTTGGTTGTCGGGCGTGATCGTGGTTTCGAGATGGTGTACCTCGGCCATTTCCGGGCGTGTCATCACGGCTTCCACCAGGCGACGGGCCAAGCCGGTGCCACGCGCCTTCTCGCCTACGGCAACTTGCCAGAGAAAGTAGGTATCGGGCGCATTGCTTTTCACGTAACCGGAGACGAAGCCGACGATCTCGCCCTCTTCATTGGTTGCCACGGCGCAGCTGTCGCGGAACTGGGTAGCCAGCAATAGGTAGGCGTAGGCGGAATTGACGTCGAGAGGGGGACAGGACTTGACCAGCTCGTAGATGCCCCAGCCGTCATCGGGGCTTGGCTTGCGGATGAAGAGCGGCGAGGCCTCATGGCCGACCACGGCATCGGCCACGCTGGGCTTGGCCAGGTCGGCGGAGGGCGTAAAGGGCTCTGTAGTTGCGTTCATTGTCGTAGTTCGCTGTAGCGAATTTGATCGGCATCATAACAGCCGCTTATGGTCATTTCAAAAATCAGGTTATCTTGCTCGCTGAGTTCCATAATAGAAAATTATGACCTACTCCACAGGCCGCGTATGTGGCGGCTCTCTCCTCCCTTTCGACATCGACCACCAGCGACCGTACTGCCGGATGTCCTCTGGCAGGTCTTGTACGGAAAAGCATCGAATGCAGGACTTTCGTACAACTCTTTCGTACAACCCAGTTTAGCCCACATTCGTCCTGGCCATACGTATAACGCAACGGGCCACCCCTGAGGGTGGCCCGTCCGAATGACATCACTGTGACAAGCTTGCCTGAAGGCTGTCAGCGGCGTGTCGGAGTACGCATGGTCACGAATTCTTCGGCGCCGGTGGGATGAATGCCCACCGTCTGGTCGAACTGTGCCTTGGTCAGCCCGGCTCGCACGGCGATGGCGATACCCTGGATGATCTCGCCAGCCTCCTCGCCCACCATGTGGGCGCCGACCACCACGTCGCTGGCATCGTCGACGATCAGCTTCATCAGGCTGCGCTCGCTGCTGCCGGAGAGCGTGTGCTTCATGGGACGGAAGTCGGCACTGTAGACGCGGATCGCCTCGAAACGCTCACGGGCCGCCTCTTCCGAGAGGCCGACGGTGCCGATGTTCGGATGGCAAAACACGGCAGTCGCCACACGTTCATAATCCAGCGGCTCGGGGGTGGTGTCGCCAAAGTGGTGCTCGACCAGCTTCATGGCCTCTTCCAGCGCCACCGGCGTCAGCTCGGGGCCACCGGTGACATCACCGAGTGCGAGGATCGAGGGCACCGAGGTCTCGAAACGCTCGTTGACCTTGAGGGAGCCATCGTCGTTGGTGGCAACGTCGAGCCGGTCGAGGCCGAGCCCAGCCAGATGCGGCCGACGTCCGGTGGCGGCGAGCACCGCGTCTACCTCCAGCGTGCGGCCGTCGGTGAGCGTGACCTTGAGCCCGGTCTCCACCTTCTCGATGGTTTCGATGTTGGTGTTGAAGTGCAGGTTGACGCCCTTCTTGGCCATCTCGTCGCGGGTGAATTCGCGTACCTCGTTGTCGAACCCGCGCAGGAATAGCTCGCCGCGATAGACGAGATGGGATTCGCTGCCCAAGCCATTGAAGATGCTGGCGAACTCCACGGCGATGTAGCCGCCGCCGAGCACCAGGAAGCGCTGCGGGAAGTCATCGAGGTCGAAGATCTGATTGGAGTTCAGGGTCAGCTCGTTGCCCGGGAAATCCGGCACCCAGGGCCAGCCGCCCACGGCCACCAGGATCTTCTCGGCGCTGAGCGTCTCGCCACCGACCTCGACGTGATGCGCGTCGACCACGCTGGCGCGACCATTGATCAGGCGTACGTCGGCATTGTCCAACAGCCGGCCATAAATGCCATTGAGACGCTTGATCTCGCCGATCTTGTTGTCGCGCAGGGTCGCCCAGTCGAATGACGGCTCCTCGGCCAATTGCCAGCCGAAGCCGCCGGAGTCCTCGAAGGCTTCATGGAAATGAGCCGCATAGGAATACAGCTTCTTGGGCACGCAGCCAACATTGACGCAGGTGCCCCCGAGGTAACGGTCCTCGGCCACGGCGACCCGGGCTCCTGTGGCGGCGGCGGTACGGGCGGCACGCACACCGCCGGACCCTGCCCCGATGACGAACAGGTCATAGTCGAAATCTGACACGCGATTCTCCTGTAAACGGTCGGGCCCCATCATCCAGGCCCTGTGGGCAATGGCGCGATCATACCAGCCAAGGTGGCGCCCCGGGAGAGCGGTTGACCCGCATCCCCGCTGACGGTAAAAGAAGGCTCCTTCGTCTTTCGTCCCATCCTTGCCGGAGCCCGACCATGAGCAATGACATCGATACCCTGCTGGAGAACAACCGCGCCTGGGCAGAGCAGATGTGTCGCGACGATCCCGACTTCTTCGCTCGCCTGGCACGGCAGCAGACCCCGGAATACCTGTGGATCGGCTGTTCCGACAGCCGCGTGCCGGCCAATCAGATCATCGACCTGCCGCCCGGGGAAGTGTTCGTTCACCGCAACGTCGCCAACCTGCTGCACCACAACGACATGAACGCCCTTTCGGTGGTGCAGTTCGCCGTGGATGTGCTCAAGGTCAAGCACATCATGATCGTCGGCCACTATGGTTGCGGCGGCATTCGTGCCGCGGTCACCGGCGGCGAATGCGGCATCGTCGATTACTGGCTGCATTCGGTACGCGACCTCTACAGCCAGCATCGTGCCTCGCTGTCCTCACTGTCGCAGGACGAGCAGGTCGATCGCATGTGCGAGCTCAATGTCGAGGCCCAGGTCAAGAACCTGTGCCGTACCAAGATCATTCAACGTGCCTGGCAACGTGGCCAGGAGCTCTCCGTCCATGGCTGGGTCTATGGCCTGAGCGATGGGCGCGTCACCGACCTGGAATGCAGTGTCCACGGCCTCGACCAGGTCGCTCAGCTGTATCGCATCGATCGCGTCACGCCCGCCAGCGAAGACTGAGCGCCCTCCTCGCGCCCGGCATCGTTATTCGCCGGGCGCATGGGGCGTGTCACAATTTCGATTGTGCGCTTCCCTCAAAGCTCTCTATGTTGGTGAATGGAGCATAATGGTCATCACGACCGTCGGCCGTGATACCGATAACAATCCATCCGGCATGGAACGACACATGACAATCAAGAAGACTCTGCTGGCTAGCGTCATCGGCGCCGCCATGACCTCCGCTGCCCTCGCCCCGGCCGCCCAGGCCGAAACCACTCTGCGCATGGCCTACGACGCCGACCCGGTGTCGCTCGACATCCATCAGCAACTCTCCGGCGGCATCCTGCAACTGTCGCACATGACCTTCGACCCGCTGGTGCGCTGGAACAAGGATCTCGAGATCGAGCCGCGCCTGGCGACCGGCTGGGAGCGGGTCGACGACACCACCCTGCGCATGAACCTGCGCGAAGACGTCGAATTCCACAGCGGCAATACCTTCACCGCCAAGGACGTGGTCTGGACCATCGAGCGTCTCAAGCGCAGCCCCGATTTCAAGGCTATCTTCGAACCCATTGAGAGCGCCTCGGCGGTCGACGAGCATACCGTCGAGATCAAGACCAAGAAGCCCTACCCTCTGCTGCTCAACCTGGCGACCTACATCTTCCCGATGGATAGCCAGTTCTATTCTGGAGAAGATGAGAGTGGCAAGGACAAGGGGACGATCAGCAAGCAAGGCAGTACCTATGCCTCTAGCCACTTGTCCGGTACCGGCCCTTATGAGGTCACCGACAGGCAGCAAGGCGTGCGCGTCGTCTTCGAGCGCAACGACGAGTACTGGGACGAGCAGTCCCCGGGCAATGTCGACAAGATCGAGCTGACGCCGATCAGCGAGAACGCCACCCGCGTGGCCGCCCTGCTCTCCGGCGATGTCGACTTCATCGCGCCGGTGCCGCCCAACGACCTGGAACGCGTCCGTGAGGACGACAACGCCAAGCTGGTCACCATGACCGGCACACGGATCATCTACTTTTACATGAATCAGGACCGTGTCGAGCCCTTCAAGGACAAGCGGGTTCGCCAGGCCTTCGCCTATGCCATCAACCAGGAAGGCATCGCCGACCGCTTGATGAAGGGCTTCGCCACCCCGGCGGCCCAATTCTCCCCAGAGGGCTATGCAGGACACAATCCTGAACTGAAGCCTCGCTACGACCTGGAAAAGGCCAAGCAACTGATGGCCGAGGCCGGCTATGAGGATGGCTTCGAGATCACCATGATGGCGCCCAACAACCGCTACGTGAACGATGCCAAGATCGCCCAGGCAATCGCTGCCATGCTGGCGCGCATCAACGTCACGGTGGATCTCAAGACCCTACCCAAGGCCCAGTACTGGGGCGAGCTCGATGACCGCGCTGCCGACATGATGATGCTCGGTTGGCATGCCGACACTGAAGACTCGGCCAACTTCTTCGAGTACATGACGGCCTGTCCAGATCCCGAGACCGGTGCCGGCCAGTACAACGCTAGCAACTACTGCAACCCCGAACTCGACAAGCTAGTGGCCGATGCCAACGTCGAACTCGATAAGCAGAAGCGGGCCGAAATGCTCCAGCAGGCCGAAAAAATCGTCTATGACGATGCCGCTGTCATCATGCTGCACTGGCAGGATCTGGCCTGGGCCGCTGATACCAACGTCGACCTCGAGCCGATCGTCAACGTGATGAACTTCCCCTACCTCGGGGATCTCGTCGTCGAGGAAGAAGACTAACCACCTTCCAACCGGCACCTGGGCAGCACTGAGCCAGGGCCGGCAGCTCGACACTCCAATGCCGAGACGCCCCCGCCAAGGGGCGCGTCTCGGTGTGCTCGGCTCCCGACTGAACCGGGCCCTGTCAATAACGAGCCCCCTTCGAAAATGGAACGCCACTCATGATCGCTTTTCTGATCAAGCGCCTCTTTCATGCGCTGCTGGTGATGTTCGTCATCAGTGTGATCGCCTTCGCCATACAAGACAATCTGGGCGACCCCATCCAGCAGATGGTCGGTCAGTCTGTGCCAGAGAGCGAGCGTGAGGCCCTGCGCGAGGAGCTCGGCCTCAACGATCCCTTCCTGGTGCAGTACCTGCGCTTCGCCGTCAATGCCGCGCATTTCGACTTCGGCTATTCCTACGTCTTCAACCAGCCGACCACTGACGTCGTGCTGCGCCACTTGCCGGCCACCCTGGAGCTGGTCGCCGCAACGACCTTCCTGATCATCGCGTTGTCGGTGCCCATCGGCGTCTATAGCGCCATCAAACCACGCGCCTGGCTGTCGCGCTTCTTCATGGGCGTCTCGATCGTCGGCATCTCGATTCCGGTGTTTCTCACCGCCATCGTACTGATCCAGATATTCGCCATTGGCGTCAGTTGGTCGCCCTTTCCGGCGGATACCGGCTGGGGCGCCTGGCTCAACGACCTGATCAGTACCGAGGGCGGCATGCCCGCCTATGGACGCGGCGATCCGGTGCACGTCTTCGGCACCTGGGAAACCAACTTCGCCTCGCTCGAGGGGTTGACCTATCTGGTGCTGCCAGCCATTTCGCTGGCCTCGATCATGCTGCCGCTGTTCATCCGCCTGATCCGCGCCGAAATGCTCGAAGTACTGCAGTCCGACTACGTGAAGTTCGCCCGCGCCAAGGGCATCTCGCCGCGTCGCATCTATTTCCTGCATGCGCTCAAGAACACCATGCTGCCGGTGATCACCGTGGGCGGCGTGCAGATCGGTACCCTGGTGGCCTACACCATCCTCACCGAGACGGTGTTCCAGTGGCCTGGCATGGGACTGATGTTCCTCGATGCCATCGAGCGCTCCGACATCCCTCTGATCGTCACCTACCTGATGATCGTGGGGCTGATCTTCGTGATCACCAACACCCTGGTCGATCTGATCTATGGCCTGATCAATCCCACCGTCAAGCTGACAGGAAAACCCGCATGACTACGCTGACGACTCGACCCGCGAGCCGGTGGGAGCGCTTTCGCGATTCCTTCCTGCTCTACAGTTTCAAACGTGACCTGATCGCCCAGCTCAGCCTGCTGGTATTCATCCTGCTGGTTGCCGCCGCCGTCCTGGCTCCCTGGCTGGCACCGATGAACCCCTACGATCTGGCGCAGATCGACATCCTGGCTTCCGAGCTGCCGCCCTTCTGGGTGGACGGCAGCGACCCAACCTACCTGATGGGAACCGACGCCCAGGGGCGCGATCTGCTGTCGACGATTCTCTACGGCGCGCGCGTCTCGCTGATCATCGGCTTTGGCGCCGTGGCTCTGCAGGCGACACTCGGAATCTGTTTCGGCCTGCTGGCCGGTTACCTGGGTGGACGCGTCGATGCCTTCCTGATGCGTCTGGCCGATATCCAGCTCTCCTTCTCGACCCTGATGGTGGCCATCGTGGTCGGCGCGCTGTTCAAGGCGATCTTCGGTGGTGGCACCTTCAGCGACTATGCGGTGCCGCTGCTGGTGCTGATCATCGGCCTGGCCGAATGGCCGCAGTATGCGCGAACCGTGCGTGCCTCGGTGCTCGCCGAGAAAGGCAAGGAATACGTCGATGCCGCGCGGGTGATGGGCCTTCCGAGCCGGCGGATCATGTTCCGGCATATTCTGCCCAATACCCTGTCGCCGATCTTCGTCATCTCCACCGTACAGGTGGCCAATGCCATCATCTCGGAGGCGGCACTGTCCTTCCTCGGCCTCGGTATGCCCGAGACCCAGCCGTCGCTGGGTTCGCTGATCAAATCCGGCTTCGATTATCTGCAGTCCGGCTCCTGGTGGATCACCTTGATCCCCGGTCTGGTGCTGGTGGTGCTGGTGCTGGTGATCAACCTGCTCGGCGATTGGCTGCGCGATGTGCTGAACCCGCGACTCTACAAGGGCTGAATCTCATGTCTCTACTCGACGTTAATCACCTCGACGTGCGCTTCGCGTTGCGTGGCGGCGATGTCAGGGCACTGCGCGACGTCTGCTTCAGCCTGGACCGCGGCGAGCGCCTGGGGATCGTGGGCGAATCCGGCGCCGGCAAGTCGGTGGCCGCCTTCAGTCTGCTCAACCTGATCGCCAAGCCAGGCTACATCGCCGGCGGCAGTATCCGTTTCGACGGCCAGGAGCTCACGACGCTGAGCGACCGGGCGTTGCGCAAGGTGCGCGGTCATCGCATGTCGATGATCTTCCAGGATCCGATGATGACGCTCAATCCGGTGCTGACCATTGGCGAGCAGATGGTCGAATGCCTCAAGGCCCACCGCCGGATCAGCACGCGGGAAGCGCGCGGCATCTCGCTGAACAAGCTGCAGCAGGTCCAGATTCCCTCGCCCGAGGCCAGGCTCGATCAGTACCCCCACGAGCTCTCGGGCGGCATGCGACAGCGGGTGATCATCGCCATTGCCCTGCTGCTCGACCCCGACATCATCATCGCCGACGAACCCACCACGGCATTGGATGTAACGATCCAGGCCGAAATCATGGCGCTGCTGCTCGAGCTTTGCGAGAAGCACAACGTCGGCCTGATTCTGATCACTCACGATCTCGGCGTGGTCAGTCAGGTCACCCAGCGCATGCTGGTCATGTACGCCGGCCGCGTCATTGAACAGGGGCCGACCCGCGAGATCATCAATGATCCGCAGCATCCCTACACCCAGGGCCTGATCAATGCCCTGCCGCAGATGGCCACGCCCGGTTCGCGGCTCAATCAGATCCCCGGCAGCATGCCATCGCTATCCAACCTGCCGAGCGGCTGCGCCTTCCATCCGCGCTGTAGCTTCGTCGAGCGCGCCGATGGCAGTCGTCGCCAGGCCTGCCATGACCAGGTACCCGAGTTCGTGACATCCGGCAATTGCCAGGCTGCCTGTCACATGGTCGCCGAAATGATTGAAAGCGAACGCATTCCGGCCGAGGAGCAAGACTGATGAATTCGACCGCCACATCCCCCGTTTCGGAAGCGACGCAGCCCCTGCTGGCGCTACGCGGCCTGGAAAAGCGCTTCTCGCTCTCCGGCGACTTTCTCGAACAACTCCAATTCAAGGGCGGCAAGCTGGTTCGTCATCAGGAGCATGTGCACGCCATCAATGGCGTCGATCTGGAAATCCAGCGCGGCGAGGCGCTGTGCGTGGTCGGCGAGTCGGGCTGCGGCAAATCCACCGTGGCGCGCACCGTGATGGGCCTGATCACGCCGTCTGCCGGCGAGGTCCACTATGCTGGCCAGCGTATCGACGATCTCTCCACCAAGCAGCTATTGCCCTATCGCCGACGCATGCAGATGATCTTCCAGAATCCGTATGCGTCGCTGAATCCACGCATGACGATTCAGCAGACCCTGGAAGAGCCGATCCGGCTGCATCATCCCGACTGGACGGCCCAGCGGATCAAGGACAAGGTCAACGAGGTCATGCTGTCGGTCGGCATCGATCCGGATTGGGGCCCGCGTTACGGCCACGAATTCTCGGGTGGCCAACGCCAGCGAATCGCCATTGCCCGTGCCCTGGCGGTCGACCCCGAGTTCATCGTCGCCGACGAGCCGATCTCGGCGCTGGACGTGTCCATTCAGGCTCAGGTACTCAACCTGCTGATGGAGGCCCAGCAGCGCCACAATCTCACCTACCTGTTCATCACCCACGATCTCGCCGTGGTCGAGCACTTCGGCACCCGCGTGGCAGTGATGTATCTCGGCCGGGTCTGTGAAGTGGCGCCCACGGCCACGCTCTTCGCCCGTCCTCGCCATCCCTACACCCAGGCCCTGATGTCAGCCATTCCGCGACTCGAAGACGATCGTCCGCAGCACATTCGTCTAAAAGGCGAAGTGCCGACGCCGGTCCATCTGCCCTCGGGATGTGTCTTCCATGGCCGCTGTCCCCACGCCGACACCCGCTGTCGCGAGGAAGTGCCCGCCCTGATCGCCACCGACGATGGCGGCCAGGTGGCCTGTCATGCCGTGGAAGAGGGGCGTATCTGATGTCCTTGGCGTTTCTGGCATAATACAAGCGTTCGAATCCCGGCGAGGGCCCGATGATCCGGGCGCTCCCGACTTTACGAGACGCATTTGAAACGTCTAACGCCGTGACCGGTCGCTGGCAACCCCGCCGACCGGTCGACGGCTTGAGGACTGATATGGAAATACGCTGGTTGGAAGATTTCATCGCCCTGGCGCGTACCCGACACTTCTCTCGGGCGGCCGACGAGCAGAATGTCACCCAGCCGACCTTTTCGCGGCGTATCAAACTTCTCGAGGAGGAGATGGGGGCGACCCTGGTCAACCGGCAGACACTACCACTGTCATTGACGCCCGAAGGCGAAGAGTTTCTGACGCTGTGCCAGGATGTGACGCAACGCGTGGCCAACACCCGGCAACGCCTGGGGCACCTCGCCGAAAGCCAGGCCGGCAAGATGCGGCTGGCTGCTCCCCAGAGTCTGCTGGCCAACTTCCTGCCGGAATGGCTCGCCGGCTGGTCGACACCGCCACCGGTAAAGCCTTACCTTCGGGCCACCGCCTGGCTGGTGAACGACTATTTCCAGGCACTGGGGCGTGACGAGTGCGATCTGGTGCTGTGCTACTGGCCGGTCAATGACTGTCCCCTGGAAGTCGAAGCCGAGGCCTTCGAGTATCGTCGGCTCGGCCAGGAACGCCTTATTCCCGTCTCGCTGCCGGAAGCCGATGGCCGGCCCCGTTTCGATCTGGAAAGTACCGGTCGCCGTTCGTTGCCCCTGATCGCCTATCATCCCCGGGGCTTGATCGACACGGTCATTCGCCACCACCTCGAAGCCTTGCCCGATGCGCCGACGTTCAGCGTGCTCAACGAGAGCATCCAGAGCGGCAACATCCGTGAACTGGTGGGCCTTGGCTATGGACTCGGATGGCTACCGCAGCGCAGCGTGGCAACGGCCCTGGCCGCCGGGCAACTGGTGCCCGCGGGCAGTGAGCGCTGGGAAGTGCCGCTGGAGATTCGCCTGTTCCGCCATCGTCATGTCGAACATCAGGCCGTGGACGTGCTCTGGCAGGCACTGGGCGAGGATTCCAGCGCGCCGGAAGACAAAGCATGATCACCGGACGCCACCTCGCCGACTTCAAACCGCCACCCTGGCTCGCCAATCGCCACCTGCAGACCCTGCTGCCACGCGCCCTGCCCCAACCGGCATCGCGACTCATCGAGGAGCAACTCGAGCTGCCCGATGGTGATTTCGTCGAGCTGGCCTGGGTCGATGCCCCGGCCCTTGCCGATGAGACACCCTTGCTGGTGCTGTTCCACGGTCTGGAAGGATCCGTGGATTCGCCCTATGCGCGTCATCTGTTGGATGCCGCCGAGCGTCGGGGATGGCGGGCGGTACTGATGCACTTTCGCGGTTGCGGCACTCGCCTCAACCGCCTGCCTCGCGCTTATCATAGCGGCGATACCGCGGATGCCCGCTGGTGCCTGGAGAGCCTGGCCCAACGATACCCGGCGGCACCGCGGGTCGCCCTGGGCGTTTCACTGGGGGCCAACATGCTGCTCAAGCTGGTCGCCGAGGATACCGACAATGCGCTGGGCCTGACCGGTGCCATCGCCGTGGCGCCCCCGGTGGATCTGGCAGCCTGTGCCGATACCCTGCAACGCGGCGTGGCGAGGGTCTATCAACGACACTTGCTCGGAGCCCTCAAGGCCAAGGTGGCACCCCGCCTGGCGCGCCAGGAACTACCATTGACGCTGAGCCGTGATGAGCTGGCGCGGTTTACCACACTGCGTGCCTACGACGATGCGATCACCGCTCCGCTGCACGGCTTCAAGGATGCGGCCGACTACTATCATCGCGCCGCCGCCGGCCCGTTGCTGGAGACCATCGCCCTGCCGACGCTGATCCTGCATGCCGACGATGATCCCTTCATGCCACAGGGGCTGTATAACGGCCTGACGCTCGGTCCCGGCATCCGCCTGGAGACCGCGCGCCACGGTGGTCATGTCGGTTATGTCGAGTGGCAGAATGGCCGGCCCGCCAGCTGGCTCGCCCGGCGGGTCGGTCGACAACTCGATGCCTGGAGTACCCGGGCATCGACGCCCGCCATCAGCCGATCGGACAGCTAACGCCGGTGCCCTTGAGGCCGCAGTAACCGCCGGGATTCTTGTCGAGATACTGCTGGTGATATTCCTCGGCGTAGTAGAACGTCTCGAGCGGTGCGATCTCGGTGGTGACCGGCCCTCTGCCCTGCGCCTCCAGGGCCTTGCCATAGGCGTCGCGACTGCGCTCGGCCGTCGCACGCTGCTCATCGTCGACGCTCAGGATGATCGAGCGATACTGGGGCCCGATGTCATTGCCCTGACGATTTCCCTGAGTGGGGTCGTGGGCTTCCCAGAAATGACGCAACAGGGTGTCGAGCTCGATCTCGGCGGGATCGAAGACGACTCGAACCACCTCGGCATGGCCGGTGCGACCGCTACAGGTTTCCTTATAGGTCGGGTTGGGCGTGACACCGCCGGCGTAGCCCACGGCGGTGACATGCACGCCGGGCAATTGCCAGAACAGGCGCTCGGCCCCCCAGAAACAGCCTAGTCCCAGCACGATCTCCTGCATACCCTCGGGCCAGGGCGGCGTCATGCGTCGCCCGTTGACCACATGCACGGCGGTAATCTCCATCGGGCTGTCGCGCCCCACCGGTGCGTCTGCGGATTGTGCGCTCATATCGCATTCCTCGTTTGTTGCTGGCATTCACTCGAGTGTCGGTGGATCACCCGGCAGGCTGAAGGTATAGATCAAGTCCACAGCCTGGGAAGCGCCGGAGACGGCTTCCAGGTAGAGATTGCGCCACAGCTTGTAGCGCAGAGTCAGCTCGGCGATGGGAGAGAAGACCCCGACACCATATCCGACACTCAAGCGGTCCGTCAGGTCACCGGTCACCACGACCTGGCTGTCATCGCCACTGCCGGCAGAATCCAGCCGCAGGTCCTGGATGCCGAAGGCTTCCCCCAGCGCTCCCACGGCACCGCCGGCCTGCCCTAGGCTCAGGCCGATCAGCGCCGACGTCAGGGCGCCATCGGCACCGCCACTGGCATCAGGTGCACGACCGCGCAATACGTAGGACAGTGCGCGGGATTCGTCCATGGCCGGCTCGGAGAAGATCTTCAGACTCGGGCTCGAGGCCGGTCCGGAGACCTGGATGCCGGCGATGACATCGTCTTCGGTGCTGTCGGGGTTGCGGATGGCCTCGAAGTCCAGCAGGGGCTCGCCGGGCGGGCCGCTGAAATAGAGAATCCCTTCACGGATGACCAGGTCCTGGGCGAAGGCGCGGAAGCGCCCATCCTCGAGGTTGACGTCGCCGAAGATCTGCACGGGGCCTCCTGCCTGGCGGACTTCCAGGTTACCGGCCAGCCCCGTCTCGAGGCCGTAGGCCGAAAGCCGCATGTCGGGGCCGAGTGCCAGGGTGACGCGCACATCCATGGCCATGCCGGCCTCGGCCATGGCTTCGGCGGTGGACTCGCCCGCAGCCTCGGCGGCTTCCCGAGCCTCGACCTCCTCACGGGTGACGATCACCTCGTCCGGGCTCACCGATTGCGCGGACGCCGGTACCTGGCCGACTTCCAGCCGCGCCCAGGGGATGCGAACCTCGCCACGCACGCGCAGACGATCGGGGGTGGCCTGGATGCTCAGGTCCGGCGCCAGACGCAGGCGCCCGAAGCCCGGCAGTGACGCCTGTAGCGGCTCGTCCTGGCCCTGCAGGTCGAGAGCGGCCTGCCAGGCATCCGCGGAGGGCCAGCTGGCATCGCCATCGATCTGCAGCCGCCCTCGTTCGCTCGCCAGGAAACCGTCGATATCGGCCCTGTCGCCTTGCAGATTCACCGTCAGGCGTCCGTCCTCCACCGTCAGCGGTAAGCCCAGCCCCGCGGCCTGCAGGCCGGCCAGCTCGAGACTCCCATCAAGGCGTGGCTGTTCGCGGTTGCCGGTGATCTCGACATTGCCCCCGAAGCTGCCTTCCAGCGTCTTCACGTCTGTCACCAAGGGACGATAGGGATTCAGGCGCAGGTCATCGACAGTGAGGTTGCCGTCGAGACGGCCGACGCCCATGGGGTCGTCGACCCCCAGGTCCAGACGCACCGCTCCGCTGTCGCCCAGGGTCAGCGCCAGATTGACATCGGCACGCGCCTGATTGGCCTGCAGGTCGAGATTGAGGCCCGTGCCGGGAACCGTCCAGGGATTGCCGTAGGCGTCCTGCCCGGCAACCTCGACTTCGCTGTCGAGTTCCGCCTCGGCCTGCCAGGCCGCGCCGCCGCGCGACCACTGAGCGACCAGGCCGCCTTCGGTGCTGCCGTCAACGCGCCAACCAGGCGGCATGGCGTCGTTGATCAGGTCCATGGGCAGTTCGCGGATGGCCAGTACGGCTCGACCGGCGTCAGGCGATGCCGACAGTGACTCTTCGAGACACAGGCCGCCTCCCTCGGCGCGACGCAGGCAGAATGGCTGCACGTCCACCGCGCTCGAGGCGAGATCGGCATCGAAGACTAGGGCGTCGTCGAGGGCCAGGCTACCGTATTCGGTTTCGGCCTCGAGCGGCGTCAGGCGGCCGCTGTAGTGTTGACGGTCGCGATCCATGGCGCCGTCCAGGGCCAGATTCAACGACGACAGCAAGCCATCCGCTGGCCCGGCGACATCCAGCGTCAAGCGGTGCTCCGAAAGGTGTCCATCGAGGTTCAGGTCGATGTTGTCGAAGGCTTGGCCACCCGCCTCGACGCCCTTGGCATTCAGCGCCAGGTCGAGACTTGGATCCTCGAGTCCGGCGACTTCGCCCGTCAGGTTCAGGGAGCCCACCCGATTCTCGGCGAAAACGAGACCGTTGCCGTTCAGATCCAGGTCCAGTTGCGGTGCCTCGAGGCTACCCGAGGCATCGATGCTCCCCGAGAGCGCCCCGGCGAGTGCCGGATACAGGCTCTTCAACGCCGGCATGTCCAGGTCGGCGTTCACATCGAGTCGTTCGGGTGCCACCTGACCGCTGGCGCTGAGCTGGTTGTCGCCCTGGCGGAATTCGAGGGTCTGGATGTCCCAGTTCATGCGGCTGTCGCCGGCCAGTTGCGCGTCGAGCTTCAACGGATAATCGGCCAGAGTGCCATCCACGCTCAGCGACGGTACCTCGACCCGCCAGCCATCGGCATCCTGGGTGAAGGAAAGTTCGGCATCACCGTCGAGCTGGCCCGCTAGCCCCTCGACGAAGGGCTCGGGGTTCACGTTTTGCAGGGCCAGGCTGGCCGCGACGGCCAGGCCGTCGGCCCAGTCGACACGTCCCTGGGTGGTCACGTTGGCCTCGCCCATCTCGAGCGCCAGGGGTTCCCAGATGAAATGGGCCAGGTCCCCGCGCCCGCTGAGATCGAGCTGGGTGAGCGGTAGCTGCGGCCCCTCGGCGGCCAGGGAGAGCTGGACGCGGTAGTCGGTCAGTTTACCCTCGGCCTTGAGCGACAGATTCTCGGCGCGCCAGGGAGCTGGCGGTTCGCCATCGCCCTCTTCGGCATCCTGGGCATCGTCTGCCGTGGCAGCTTTGCCGGGGGCGTTCTCGGCGCCGGGCAGCGGCCATTGCAAGGCGGGGCTCTGGAAGCTGGCGGTAAAGGGCAATGTCGGCGCCAGGGCATCGAGCCTGGCGGAGAGACGCGTCTCGACTGGCCCCGTGGTGGCCAGGTCCACCTGCAGATCGGCAAGATCGCCACTCAAGCCGAGCTCGATGCGTTCGCCTTCCAGGGCCGGCATGCGCTCGGGGAGGTAGAGATCGGCATTCAACTGCGCTTCAAGGGGATAGTTGCCACTCAAGGTCATCCGGGCCTTGAGGCTGGCATCGGCCTCCGGGCTGGCCACCGACAGCGGGGAAATGACGATCTCCTGGTCGCGTGCCATGACGCTCAGCGCCAGTTCTTCGAGTTGATAGGCAAAGGCGCCCTCCACCGCGGCATCCGCGATTGTCAGTTCCGGCACCTCGACGGCCAGTGGCAGATGGATTTCCGGCAGCTCGATGCGCGGTTTCTCGTCCAGCGACTGGCTGGCCATGCCGGCGGCCTCAGGGGCGGCACTGGCAGGCAACGGTGAATGGGTGGAAATCGAGGCATCGATGGCCGCCGCTGTGAGGATTGGCCCGTCATGCTCGCTTTCGCTCAATGCCAACTGATTCCCCGCCGAAAGCGGCAGGGTCAGGCGCGCGCCTTCCAGCCGGGTCGGCAGCAACCGCAGGGTGTCGGACTCGGCCGTCGCGCCAGTCTCGAACTCATCCCAGCGCAACTGGGTGCCGTCGGCCAGGCGCACCTCTACATCATTCAGGGCCAGCTCACGCAGCTCGATGGGGAACGGCAATTCGATCGGATCGGGCAGACCACCGCCCTCGCTCGCTTCGTCCTCAGCCGGGGACGATTCTTCGCTCGAGGCGAGGCGCACTCGGGCCCCCTCGATAACGAAACGATCCAGGCACAGGCGGCCATCGAGCAGGCAATCATCGGCCCAGGCCAGTTCCAGCCGTCGTATCGCCACGCTGGCCGAACCGGCATCGAGACTCAGGTCCTCAAGAATGAAAGTATCCAGCGGGGCCCCTTCGGCACGGGAAAATTCGTAGAAGCCCATGCGCTGGCCCTGATCGAGCAACAGGCCTGTGCCCCAGGGAGAAAGGGCCAGACCGAGCAACAGCGACAGCAAGCCGATGAGCCAGAGCGGTATCAGGATCACTAGACGGGCCAGAGCCCAGGTCAGACGACGTACTCTCACGTGAGGGCCTCTCAGAATTCTGGTCCGATGGAAAAGTGGATGCGATAGGCATCATCGTCATCGAAGGGATGGGCAACATCGAAGCGAATCGGCCCCACCGGCGAGATCCATCGAACCCCCAGTCCGGCCCCGGTCTTGAGCTGCTCTGGCCACCAGTCGGTGAAGGCATCGCCGGTATCCACGAAGGAGGCCAGCCACCATTTGTCAGCGATGCGGCGCTGCGCTTCGACGCTGGCCACAAAACGCTGCTTGCCACCGATCAGGCGCCCCTCGTCGTCTTCCGGGGACAGGCTTTCGTAGGAATAGCCACGCACGCTGTTGTCGCCACCGACGAAGAAACGCAGCGAAGGCGGTACATTACTGAAGTCATCGGTACTCACGCTGCCGACCCCGAGACGGCCGACGAAGCGATTGTCGTCACCGAGCATGCGAATCCACTGGGTATCGCCGTTGATTCTCAAGAACTCGGCGTCCGACCCCCAGGCCTCGTTGGAATACTGGACGGTGAGCTGCTGACGATCCCCCCAGGTCGGGAAGGTCGGGTTGCGTGTCCGAGTCCGTGACCAGCGCACACCGGGATACAGCAGCAGTACCTGGTTGGACTCTCCTGCCTGGGTGAAGTCTTCATAGGTACTGCGTACATAGAGGTACTGTTCCCAGCCGTTGTCGAACTTCCAGCGGCGCCCGAACTCGACGCTGGCTTCCAGGGACTCGGTATCCTCGCTGTCCTTGTTGCGAATCCCGTACTGCAGTTCGTAGCTGTCCCGCAGCGGATCCTCGAGCGGCATGGTATAGGTGCCACTGAACTTCTGTTCGGGGCCAGAGACATAAAGGTCGTGGTTCCAGCTGTGGCCGTAACGGTTGATCCAGGGCTGATTCCAGGTGAGTCGGGCCCGGGGGCCGACATCGGTGGCATAGCCGATGCCGGTTTCGAACTGGTGACGATCGGCCGGTGTGACCAGTACATCGATGGGCACCTGGGGCGTCTCGGGTGCTTGAAGCTCGGCAGCGGCGCCCAGGGCCTGCGAGCTGATGCGTGGCGGAGCAGGTGGTGCCGGAGGAATATCCGCGACGTCCAGCGAGTGCCACCAGCCAGCTTCCTGGGGGGGGAGAGCCAGAGCCTGTGGCCCCTGGTCGAGTCGCGGTCGCACGCTGACCGAGCCGAACCACTCGGTCTGACCAAGGTTCTGGTTGAGACGCGCTACCTGGCCGGCGAGATAAGGAGCTCCCTCTTCGAAGGGCACCAGGTTCTGCAGCCGCTCGGGTTCGATATGCTGGCCGCGGAAATAGACCTTGCCGAAATGGTAGCGCTGCCCGCTATCCAGCCCTAGCGACAAACGGGCACTATGATCCCAGGGCCGCACTTCCAGGCGCCGTTGGGTGAAACGCCAATCGAAATAGCCACGTTGCAATGCCAGCCCCGAGAGTTCGCTGCGTAGGGCATCGTAGGGCGCGTGCTGCAGTACGTCCCCTTTCTTCTGCGGATAGGCCTCGATGGCCTTGGCGAAGGGGGAATCCTCGGC
Organism: Halomonas eurihalina; assembly: GCF_008274785.1. GTDB lineage: Bacteria > Pseudomonadota > Gammaproteobacteria > Pseudomonadales > Halomonadaceae > Halomonas > Halomonas eurihalina. The sequence continues at coordinate 9,916 of NZ_VTPU01000010.1, read as the reverse complement.
AGCCGCCCCTTCCACCGCGAAATTCAGTTGCTCGATGCGCACCGGCTCGCCCTTGTCGATGTCCAGATCGACCCGGGTAGGCGATTCGGGATCGTCGAAACGCACGGTCAGGCTGGGCTCGTAGTAGCCAAAGGGGCGCAACGCCTCGGAGACGAGGCGACGGACCTCGGCCTCGAGCCGTTCGGCCTGGTACTGGGATTCGTCCAGGCCATCGAGATATATCTCGATGTTGTCGGCCAATTTGTCCTCGACGCCCTCGATCGAGGCATCCAGCGCCAGGGCCGGCGCCGCCACGCCAAGGCACAGGGCTCCGGCCCCGAGGCGTATGAACACGCGATTATCCATAATAGCGAAGTCTTCCTGACATCTCATGACTACCGCAGGGCTTCCAGCTGAGCACTCAACGCCAGTTGTGTCTGACGCAGATCACGCAGCTCCATCTGTACTTCCTCCAAGCGTGACGACAGCGTCGCCACCTGGCTACGCGCATCTTCTCGCGAACCGGAGAAGGCTTCAATGTCGCCTTCCAGGCCCGACAGCCGTTCATCCAATTCCTGCAGATCGGCACCCAGGCTCGAAAAGCGTTCATCGGCACGCTGAGCCTGATCGGCGAGGCGCGACTCGTTGGCTTCGAGAGCGTCTTCCAGCGTGGAGAGACGCTCCTGCAGTGCGCCACGCCCCTCTTCGCCGGCACGCTCCAGGGCATCAAGCGAGTTACGCACTGCTGACAGGGTCTCGTCGCGCACTTCGGCCTCTTCCGACAGGCTCGACACGCGCCCGGAGAGTTCTTCCTGACGACCCTCGATGGAGGACAGCACCTCATCCTCCCAGCGTGTCAGCCGTTCCTCGATGCGGGTGTCGACCGTTTCCTGGTGCGTCTCTAGCGCCTCCAGGCGTTCCTCGAGCGAGGCCAACGCCTCGCCACGCCCTTCCTCGGCATCGAAGCGCGCATGCACATTGGACAACTCGCCTCCAAGGCGGGTCAGCCTCTGCTGTATATCCTGATGAAACAGCCAGCCAGCGCCGGCCAGGCCGGCCAGCATCAACACCAACAACAGGATCAGGCACCACAGTGGCCATAGGCGAACCCTACGATAAGAAGGCGCACGATGGCCGGCCAGACTGGCATCCGGGTCCGGAACGATCGGTCGGTGGAACCGGCTATCTTCCGGGCGCTCTGCCATGACGATCTCCTTGGGCGGTGAGACGGATGAGTGCGGCTGTGCCGGAGTTTGCTCAAGGCCTGCGCAACCCGTCACCGGAATTGGGCCACCCGGGAGCGGGTGATATGATGCTGCCAAGTGGACAGGCACAGCACGCTGAATAGTGTAAAGTTTTTTGTCGGTGGAGCGAACGGTGAAATATCAACGAGCACCGATATAACATCTGCCCCGGAGCTCCGCCTCCCTTCCCGACGCCTTATCCCGATCACCGTTACGACGAGGAAATATCCGACAATGGCCTTCGAATTGCCTGCACTGCCTTACGAGAAGAACGCCCTGGAACCGTATATTTCCGCCGAAACTCTCGAGTATCACTACGGCAAGCATCACCAGGCCTACATTACCCGACTCAACCAACTGATCGAGGGCACGGCGGACGCCGAAAAGTCACTGGAAGAGATCATCACGTCGTCTTCCGGCCCCTTGTTCAATCAGGCGGCCCAAGCCTGGAACCATAGCTTCTACTGGCACTGCCTGTCTCCGAAGGGGAAAGGCAAACCCAGTGGTGTGCTGGCCGAGGCCATCGAGGCTCGATACGGTTCCTTCGAGAACTTCAAGGAAGCGTTCAATGACAAGGCCATGAGCAATTTCGGCTCCGGCTGGACCTGGCTGGTCAAGACCGATGACGGCGGAGTGGAGATCATCAACAGCGACGATGCCGACTGCCCCATCGCCCACGGCCGCACGCCTCTGCTGAGCGTCGATGTCTGGGAACATGCCTACTACATCGACTACCGGAACGCGCGGCGCAAGTACCTGGAAAACATCTGGAAGGTTTTGAACTGGGAGTTCGTGGCCCAGAACTTCGCCTGATCCAACGCGGCCTCGCGAACGACAACGGCCCCGCCTTATGGCGGGGCCGTTTTGTTTTGGCGCCTTCATCTAAAAAGTTGGCCTCGATTTACGTCGTGAGCAAATCGAGCTGACTCATGGATCGGCGCTTCTTCCGATTCCCCGATAATGCAGCCCCATGGAGGCCACATAGCGGGGATCGTAGATATTGCGGCCATCCAGCAACAGACGCCCGGCAAGCTGGGAGGCCAGGTGCTGCCAGTCCGGATTCCAGTACGCCTTCCATTCAGTGACCAGCATCAAGGCATCGGCCCCTTCGGTAGCTTCACGGGGATCTCCATCGAAGCAGCTCAACAGCGGATGTTCGCCGACCTTGTCACGCAGCGCCGCGATGGCCGCCGGATCGTGAAGGCGAACATGCACGCCCTGCGCCCAAAGCGCACGCAACAGCGTCAATACCGGCGCGTGGTCGATACGCGCCGTACCCGGCTTGAAGGCCGCGCCCCAGATGGCCACTGTCTTGCCTTCCAGGCATCCGTGGTAGTGAGCCCACAGCTTGCGGAACAGCGTCTCCTTCTTGTGCTCGTTGATATCGAGCACTTGATCCAGCAATAGCGAGTGGCGGCCGCTAGCCGACTGCACATCGGCAAGCCGCATCAGGCCGCGGGAAAAGCTGGGACCACCGAAACCGCAGCCCGGATAGAGATATTCGTAGCCGATGCGCGTATCGGCCCCCATTCCCTGCCGTACATACTCGACATCGACGCCCAGGCTGTCGGCCAGGCCGGCGATCTCGTTCATGTAGCTGATGCGCGTGGCGAGCATGCCGTTGATGGCCAGCTTGCTCAGCTCGGCGGCCCGCCTGGGCATGCGCTGGAAGACGTCGCGTCGGCGGTTGAACGCACGCAGCAGCTCGCGTACCTGATGTTCGGCGCGATCGTCATCGCAGCCCAATAACCAACGCGAGGGTCGCGTGAAGGTTTCCCAGGCACGGCCCTCCTCGAGCAGATCGGCCAAGGCCACGGCAGTCCGACGTGCATCGCCGAGCCGAGCTTCCAGCGCTTCGGTTTCGCCCACCGGAAAGGTGGAATTGTTGATAAGGACCGCCGATTCCGACAGGCAGGGTGTGATGGCGGCGACCAGGTCACCGCCATCATCGCGCTGCTCCGGGGAGAGAGCCAGCCACAGTACTTCATATGGCTCCGCGTTCGGAATCGCCTCCTCGGGTTGTAGAATATCGAGCTTGCCGTGTTGGCGCCCTTCCTCGAGACTGGATCGTAGTTCGGGCTCGCTGTTCAGCCAGGCACTGGCCGCGAGCGCATTCCAATCCGAGGAAGTGTGAGGGCGCCACACCACATCATGCCCCACCCAGGAAAGAGCCGCCGCCGCCGTGGCGGCGGCCAGCTCACTGCCGATGACGACGACGCGCATCCTTTACTCCTCGCCAGTGTAACGAGTGAGCAGGTCACGGAAGCCTTCACCGTAGCTGGGATGACGACGCCCGTAGGCCAGGATGGCCTCCAGATAGCCGAGCTGGTGGCCGCAGTCATAGGTACGCCCGCGCATCCGCCAGGCATCCACGCCCTCCTCGCGGCGCAGCGTCTCGATGGCATCGGTGAGCTGGATCTCGTCACCAGCGCCGGGGGGCGTCTCGGCCAGCAGGGGAAAGATCCGTCCCGGCAGGATATAGCGACCGATCACGGCCAGGTTGGAAGGAGCGTCTTCCTTTGCCGGCTTTTCGACAACACCCGCCAACGGGCAGGCCTCTCCGGCCACCGGCGCCTCACCCTCGGGTGCCACGATGCCATACTTGTGCACCATGTCGCGGGGCACTTCCTCGACCATCAGCTGACTGCGATCGCTGTGTTCGAAGGATGCCACCATGCCGGCCAGATCGTTGCCACCGCTCAGATCGCTGTCGTCGACCAGGACATCCGGCAGCAACACGGCAAAGGGCTCATCATCGCCGATCACCGGACGGGCACAGAGCACCGCATGGCCGAGCCCAAGCGGTTCGGGCTGGCGTACGCTGATGATGTTGACGTAGGAAGGCACGATGGCGCGCAATTCTTCCAGCAGTTCCCACTTGCCCTTGGCCTCGAGGCTGGCCTCGAGCTCGAAGTGCTTGTCGAAGTGGTTCTCGATGGCACTCTTGCTGCCGTGGGTAACCAGCACAATGTCGCGAATACCCGCGTCCACCGCTTCCTGGACCACGTACTGGATCACTGGACGATCGACGATGGTGATCATTTCCTTGGGAATCGCCTTGGAGGCGGGCAGGCAACGGGTGCCAAAACCGGCAACGGGTAGAACAGCCTTGCGGATCATGAATCGGTCCTTGTCATGTCACGGGCGAATGAAATCGAGAAGCGGCATGGGAATGCGCTCCCCGGAACGGGTATCATGCTCCATGATACCGAATGAGCCCAGGTTCGCCACCGCGGCGAGCCAGCCAAATCCAATGGAGAGGACAATGACGGCAAGCCAGTCCCACATGGGCAACGTCGACGCGGCGGAGATCGCCAAGTTCGAAGCCCTGGCCGACCGCTGGTGGGACCCCACCGGCGAGTTCAAGCCACTACATGACATCAACCCACTGCGACTCGATTTCATCGATGCCCGCGCGGGACTGGCCGAGCGGCGGGTAATCGATGTGGGCTGCGGCGGTGGCATTCTGGCCGAGGCCATGGCGCACCGGGGCGGTATTGTCACCGGCATCGATCTTGGCGAGGCTCCGCTCGCCGTGGCCAGGCAGCACGCCGAGCAATCAGGGGCCGACGTCGACTATCGGTGCATCAGCGTCGAGGACATGGCCGAACAACATCCAGGGGAATTCGATGTCGTCGCCTGCCTGGAAATGCTCGAGCATGTCCCTGACCCAGCATCCGTCGTGCGGGCTTGCGCCCGGTTGGCCAAGCCCGGCGGACAGATCTTCTTCTCGACCCTCAACCGTCACCCCAAGGCCTATGCGCTGGCGGTCATCGGCGCCGAGTACCTGCTGCGCATGCTTCCTCGAGGGACCCACGATTACGCCCGGTTCATCCGTCCTTCGGAACTCGCCGCCTGGGCGCGGGATGCTGGGCTCGAGGTCTGTGAGCAGAGTGGACTCACCTATCAGCCGCTGACGCGCCGCTACCGCTTGTCGGCCAATGATGTTTCGGTCAACTACCTCATGCATTGCCGGCGGGAGGCGCTTTGACTTCTGCCCTGCCACAGCCCGAAGCGCTGCTCTTCGACCTGGATGGCACCCTGGTGGATACCGCGCCGGACCTGGCACGTGCCACCAATGCCCTGCGCGCACATCACGGAATGCCGGCCCTACCCTATCCGACAATCCGCACCCAGGTGTCCAATGGCGGCAGTGCCCTGGTAACCTTGGCGCTCGGGCTTGACAAGGACCACCCCGACCACGGGACGGCCAGGGATTTTCTGCTGGCCCGCTATGGCGAAGCGGTGGCCATCGACAGCGTCGTTTTTCCGCCGCTGGATCGACTGCTCAAAACCTGGGTGGAGGCGGGACGCCCTTGGGGCATCGTCACCAACAAGCCTCGGGCCTACGCGGTCCCTCTAGTGGCTGAGCTCGTGGAGGCTGAACTCGGCCTGCATCCCGATGTGCTGTTGTGTGCCGACGATCTGCCGGTCAAGAAGCCGGATCCGGCCCCCTTGCTTGAAGCGGCGCGCCGCCTCGGCGTTGTGCCCGAGCGTTGCTGGTATGTCGGCGACCATCGACGCGACATCGAAGCCGCTCACGCCGCCGGCATGACCGCCGTGGCGGTGGGATACGGTTACATGGAAGTGGAAAACGACCATCGCGGCTGGTCGGCGGATCTGTGCGTCGATACCGCCGAGGAGTTGGCAAAGGCCCTGCTCACCGACCATGCATGCCGGTAGCGAGCCTTGCCTTGCTCCAACGTCGCTCAGTTGCGGGGCGGCTGGGCGTCGAACTTCTCGCCGTTGTGGCCCTGGCTGTCCGGCCCCATCAGCCACAGATAGGTGGGCATGATGTCCTCCGGGGCTCGCAGGGTCATGGGATCTTCACCTGGATAGGCAGACTTGCGCATGGCGGTGCGGGTCGCACCCGGGTTGAGGCTATTGATGCGCAGGCTGCCAAGGTGCTCGACCTCCTCGGCCAGCACCTCCACGAACCCCTCGGTGGCAAACTTCGACACCGAATAGGCTCCCCAATAGGCGCGCCCCTTTCGTCCCACGCTCGATGAAGTGAATATCACCGAGGCATCCCGCGAAGCACGCAACAGCGGCAGCAACGCCTGGGTCATCCATAGCGGCCCATTGACATTGACCTGCATGACCTGCTCCCACAAGGCGGGATCGTACTGTTCGAAGGGTGTGATGCGCCCCAACAAGCCGGCGTTGTGCAGGATGCCGTCCAGGCGGCCGAACTCCCCATCGAGCGTTTCGGCCATCTCGTGGAAGTCCTTGAGCGTCGCTCCTTCGACGTTAAGCGGGAAGATCGCCGGTTGAGGACAGCCCGCCGACTCGATCTCGTCGTAGACCTTCTCCAGCTTGGCGATGGTTCGCCCGAGCAGAATCACGGTGGCACCATGGCGAGCATAGCTCAGGGCGGCGGCTCGACCGATGCCATCACCGGCGCCGGTCACGAGGATGACACGATCGGCGAGCAGGTCATCAGCGGGTTCATAATCGATCTTGCAGGGCATCATGGCTCACCTCGCGCGGGTCAGTTGCCCGATTGCCTCAGGAAATCCTCGGCAAGGCTGGCAGCACTGCTGTCGGGATAATCATTCTGCACCCGATCGAGCAGCTCGCGGCTGGCCTCGGTATCTCCCTGGCGCGCCTTGAGCAGCCCCAGCTTGTAGAGAGCGTCCGGTACCTTGTTGCTGTCGGGATAGGACTCGATGACCCGGCCGAAAGCGTCCGCCGCCGCATCCAGCTCGGACTCTGCGGAGTGCAGTTCACCAAGCCAGTAATAGGCATTGGCGGTCAGCCCGCTCTGCGGGTACTCGTCGATGAAGGACTGGAAGGCCTGCTTGGCAGCATCGAAATCCCGCTCCTGCACCTTGGCGAAGGCCGCCTGGTACGCCTCGCGACCCGCGTTGTCACTGCCCGAGGCAGCCTGGTCCGACGAGGATGAGGTGTCGGGCGTTGCCAACTCCGTCTCGTCCGATGCACTGGGCGACGATGCTTGGCTTGCCGGGGCCGAAGGACCTCCCCCGGTCGCCGCCAGACGATCCTCGACATCCATGTATTGTTGGCGTGTCTGCTCGCGCAGTTGCTCCAACTGATAACGCAGCTCCTCGACCTGGCCGCGCAGTCGACGCAACTCTTCCTGATTGCGCTGCACGCGATTGAAGAGCACCAGGCTGCCGCCCGCCTCCTCGCGCGTGGCGGTCTGGTCGTAGAAAGTATTGTTACTGTCGCCGGCGGATAGATCCCTGACCACCGGTTGCTGAGCCACGGCTGGTAATGTCACGGCCAGCGGTAATCCGAGGACGCCCAGCGCGCACAGTCGTTTGAGACTCTGTCTCATCGCGTATTCCCTCGTCGCGGATGTGGGCGCCGCGCCGGCGCCCACACGGGGAAGCGCTTGCGCGCTTCTCACCGCATTTTTTCAGAATCGGCTCAGTAGGCGAAGACGACCCGACGGTTCTGGGCGTAGGCTTCCTCGTTACTGCCACGGGCAGCGGGACGTTCTTCACCGTAGCTCACGACTTCCACCTGCGACGGAGAAACCCCTTCTACGCTCAAGAAGTCCTCGACGGCACCGGCACGACGCTCGCCGAGGGCGAGGTTGTACTCACGAGTGCCGCGCTCGTCGGTATGCCCCTGCAGGACCACGTTGGCGTTGGGGTTGTTGCGCAGGAAACGGGCGTGCGCATTCAGCACTGACTGGAACTCGGGACGGATGGCGTCGCTATCGAAGGCGAAATAGATGGTACGCACCTCGGGAATGCGGGAATCGGCCATCTGGCCGGAACCATCGCCCAGGCCACTACCACTGACCTGGCCAGTTCCGGTACCACTGGCACCCGCTCCTGAACCGCTGGCCGTACCACTTCCAGACATGGAACCATCCTGGGTGCCACCGGTGCTGGAGCAACCGGCGACGAAGGCCAGGGAGAAGGCGACGGCCAAGGACCGGGCATAGGGCTTGAGTTGCATTGTAGGACTCCTTGCGCTACTGAGATCGATCAGTTCAGAAACGGTGACCACGCCGGTTCGCGTACGTCACCCTGAGCTGCGGGCAACCGGAATGAAGCGCGTCCATCCGCGGATACTGCCCCCAGCACACCTCGACTTCCCTGCTGGGTGGCGAAGATTACCATGGTGCCATTCGGCGCGACACTGGGCGATTCAGCCTGCTGGGCATCGCTAATCTCGACCAGTCGACCGTTGTCCAGATCCTGCCGGGCGACCTGATAGCCATTATTGCCCTTGTGGATCAGGAAAATCGCCTCACCGTCCGGCGCAAAACGCGCCCGGGCATTATAGTTGCCGGTAAAGGTCAGGCGCTCGGGCTCACCACCACCCAGCGCCTGGCGATAGATCTGCGGCCCACCGCTACGATCCGAGGTATAGATCAGGCTGCGGCCATCCGGCGACCAGGAAGGCTCGGTCTCGATGCTAGGGCTGTTGGTGATCCGCTGCAGGTCACGCGAGCCAATATCGATGGTATAGATTTCCGGCTGGCCGTCGCGGGACAGCGCCATGGCCAGCTTGCGGCCATCCGGCGACCAGCTCGGTGCACTGTTCAGGCCCTCGAAGGAGGTCAGTTTCACGCGGCGACCGCTGCTGACTTCCTGTACATAGATGGCTGGGCGCTCGCTCTCGAACGAGACATAGGCCAGTTTGCTGCCATCCGGTGACCAGGACGGCGACATGATCGGCTCGTCCGAGCTCAACGCCTGCTGGCTGTTGTGACCGTCGGCATCGGCAACGAACAGCTTGAACGACATGTTATCGCCGACTCCTTCGGAGGTGACATAAGCGATACGCGTGGAAAAGGCCCCGCGAATGTCGGTGATCGCTTCGAAGACCTGGTCGCTGATACGGTGCGCGGCGGCGCGAAGCTGGCCGGAACTCGCCGTGACGGTCTCGCCCAGCATGCGCGACTCCCCGCTGACATCCATCAACTCGTAGCGCACGCGAACGCCCTCTCCCTCGCGAGAGACGCGGCCCACCACCATGTAGCGAGTATCCAGGGCCTGCCAATCGCCGAAGCGCACCTCATCGCTGCTGGAAGGCTTCTCGAACATCGCCCCACGTTCGAGAGGAGCGAAGTAGCCGCTGCGCTCCAGGTCGTCGGCAATGATCTGAGCCAGGTCTTCGGGCAGATTGGCACCTTCGGCGAATGGTACCACCGCGATGGGAGTGGCCTGCTCATTGCCACGGGTGATGTCGATGGTCAGTTCGGCCTGAGCAAGCGGTGTGCAAAATAGCAGCAATGCCGCCAGCCAGGTGGTCATCAAGGCTCTCATCAGCGAATGTCCCCCGGACGGAAGTTGAGGTTGAACTCACGATAGTCCCGCTGGACCGACGCGGGCAATTCACGCAACTCGGAAAATGGTGCGGCGGACTCCACCGCCTGGATCGCCGCGCGATCGAAGGCACTGTTGCCACTGCTGCGGGCGATACTGGCCGAGAAGACTTCACCGGAAGGCCCCAGGCGAATCGCCACCAGCGCATTGGCGTTATTTCCCACATTAGGCGGGATCACCCAAGCCTGCTCGACAGCCTGCCGAACAAGGTTGATGAAGCCATTGGCCGCTTGCTGGGCTTGCTCGGCGTTGGCTGCCGCCTCGGCCTCACCAGCGATGGCGCGATCGAGGCTGCTCTGAGCGGCTGCCTCGGCCTTACGCTTGGCTTCTTCCTCGGCCTTACGCTTGGCTTCTTCCTCGGCCTTACGCTTGGCTTCTTCCTCG